>NZ_CP140155.1:3943636-4624772 GCF_034479375.1 Rhodopseudomonas palustris
GGATCTGCTGCTGCGTTGAGGCCATGCGATGACAGCTTTGAAGCCGGCTTTTCCCGCGCCCGGTCACGATCACGACCGTTGCGCCGCGGAAGGCATCGAGCACGCCGAACGGATCTGTGCGGACCGATCACAGAACCTGACGCCGATCCGGCGCCAGGTGCTGAGCGCGCTGCTGTCCAGCCATCGCCCGCTCGGCGCCTACGAGGTGATCGACGAGTTGGCGCGGGTGATGCCGCGGCCGGCGCCGATCACGGTGTATCGCGCGCTCGACTTCCTGATGCAGAACGGGCTGGTGCACCGGATCGAAAGCCGCAACGCCTTTCTGGCCTGCGGACGCGAACACGACGACGCCTCCGCGGTCGCATTCCTGATCTGCGAATCCTGCGGCTCGGTCGGCGAGATTCCGGCGACCGCTGTCGCGCAGAGCCTGAGCGAGGCGGCGCGCCAGACCGGCTTCACGCCGAAGCTCTCGGTGGTGGAGATCACCGGCGTCTGCGGGCATTGCCAATCCACCTGACGCGGTCTACGCCTTGAACCATTGGGAGGAGCGTCGCTCGCATGCGAGCACGCCCGCGACAACACGGCGGCAAGCCGGAGGCGCAATGTCCATTTTTTCTTTCAACGCACAACAGACATCCGGCCGATGGCGTCAACGGTAGGCGGCTCGGTCGGCCGGCCGCTGACTGCGGGCGCGATCGCCCTGATGCTGCTGTGCTGTTTCAGCTGGGGCTTCAACCAGATTGCCGTGAAGCTGGTGCTGCCGGAAATTCCGCCGTTCACACAGGCGGCGATCCGCTCGGCTGCGGGATTGCTGGTGCTCCTGATCATCGCCTGGGCGCGCGGTGTCAGGCTGTTCCAGCGCGACGGTACGCTGAAGGCAGGGCTGTTCGCCGGCCTGCTGTTCGGGCTGGAATTCGTGCTGATCTATTACGGTTTGACGTTGACCACGGCGTCGCGCGGGGTGGTGTTTCTCTATGTGGCGCCGTTTGTGGTGGCGCTGGGCGCCTACCATTTCCTCGGCGAACGGCTGCGCGCCATCCAGTGGGCGGGGCTGGCCCTGAGCTTCGCCGGCGTGGCGGCGGCGATCGGGGTGCCGCAGCCCAATGTCGACGCGAAGGTGCTGCTCGGCGACCTGATGTTGGTCGGCGGCGGGGCGCTGTGGGGAGCCACCACGCTGATCGTCAAGGCGAGCCCGCTGCAACGGGCCCCCGCCGAAAAGGGGCTGGCCTACCAGGTGGCGATTTCGATCCCGATTCTCGCTTTCGCGGCGCTGGTGTCCGGCGAAACCATCGACAAGGTGCCGAGCCCGCTGTCGCTGGCGCTGATGGCCTATCAGTCGATCTGGGTGGTCGGGCTGACCTTTTTACTCTGGTTCAGCCTGGTGATGACCTATTCGGCCAGCAAATTGTCGGCATTTACCTTTTTCACCCCTTTATTCGGGGTGGCGGCGGGCTATCTGATCCTGCACGAACCGCTGACCCCGGCCTTCGGCTTTGCGGCGCTGCTGGTGATGGCCGGGCTGTATCTGGTCAACCGGCCGGGCCGGGTTGCGGCTGTTTGAGGTCGGAACTCGCGGCTCTGCGCCCAGGGTTCCACGCCAATGGACTGCTGCTCGAGGGTTCCTGCGCCGATTGATCCATTGCTGACTGTCACAAAAACCTGATATTCCGGACGCCATGAACAAGCTCGAAAATCCGCTGCAGAACGACGTCGCCGGCCCCGCGCCGCGGCACCAAACCACCCAGGTCATGGTCGGCGACATCGCCGTCGGCGGCGGTGCGCCGATCGTCGTGCAGTCGATGACCAACACCGACACCGCGGACGTCGAAGGCACCATCCGGCAGGTCGCAGCGCTGGCGCGCGCCGGCTCCGAGATGGTCCGGATCACGGTCGACCGCGAGGAGGCCGCCGCCGCCGTGCCGCATATCCGCGACGGCCTGCGCAAGCTCGGCCTGACCACGCCGCTGATCGGCGACTTCCATTACATCGGCCACAAGCTGCTCGCCGACTATCCGGCCTGCGCCGAGGCGCTCGACAAATACCGGATCAATCCGGGCAATGTCGGTTTCAAGGCCAAGCGCGACACCCAGTTCGCCGACATCGTCGAGATCGCCATCAAGAACAACAAGGCGGTCCGGATCGGCGCCAATTGGGGCTCGCTCGATCAGGAGCTCCTGACCAAGCTGATGGACGAGAACGCCGCCTCGGCGCAGCCGCGCGACGTCCGCGCCGTCACCCGAGAGGCGATGGTGCAGTCGGCGCTGCTGTCGGCCGCCCGCGCCGAAGAGATCGGCCTGCCCAAGACCAAGATGGTGCTGTCCGCCAAGGTGTCGGCCGTGCAGGATCTGATCGCGGTGTATCAGGACCTCGCGTCGCGCTCGGACTACGCCATTCATCTTGGTCTCACCGAGGCCGGCATGGGCTCGAAGGGCATCGTCGCCTCCTCGGCCGCGCTCGGCATTTTGCTGCAGCAGGGCATCGGCGACACCATCCGGATCTCGCTGACGCCGGAGCCCGGCGGCGACCGCACGCTGGAAGTGCAGGTCGCGCAGGAATTGCTGCAGACCATGGGCTTCCGCACCTTCGTGCCGCTGGTCGCGGCCTGCCCAGGCTGCGGCCGCACCACCTCGACCACGTTCCAGGAACTGGCGCGCTCGATCCAGGACTTCATCCGCGTCGAGATGCCGAGCTGGAAGACCCGCTATCCGGGCGTCGAAAACCTCAACGTCGCGGTGATGGGCTGCATCGTCAACGGCCCCGGCGAGAGCAAGCACGCCAATATCGGCATCTCGCTGCCCGGCACCGGCGAAAGCCCGGCCGCGCCGGTGTTCGTCGACGGCGAAAAATTCCGCACCCTGCGCGGCCCGACCATCGCCAACGACTTCAAGGCGCTGGTGATCGACTACATCGAACAGCGCTACGGCGCCTCGCCGAAGCCGGGCGCGGCCCAGATGGTGCCGGCGGCGGAGTAATCCGCGCCAAGAGACGAAGCAGGCTTCTACTGACGAAACCTCTTCGCGACGTTAATCCACCGACTTCTCCTCGATCAGCGTCGCTGTCGAAAGGGGAACTTTCTCTGTTTCAGAAAGACCAAGAACTCGGACGGGTAACTGCGGCTTAGCATCGTTCCTTCAGGAGGCCCCCACACCTCTGAATCCAAAGCCATCATCACTCCCTCCCCTGCTGCGGCATTTCGGCGCCATTCCAAATAGAGGCTGTCTATTTCACCCTTAAGTTCTGCTTCGAACCAAATGAAGATCATATCAACATCTCATGTTTGCCGACCCATTCACCTCTGACCCACAACAGAGACCAACTGATCTTATGGGCACAACCGACTATACTGGGAATTCACCTATTTAGAGTCTAACGTCCCACTACCGGCCCACACTAGCGTCGAGTAATTCGCCGCGCATACAATCGTCGAATACGCGGGCGATGAAAGCCCTATTGTCAGCGCCGTATTTCTCGCGCGAAAAGTAGACTGCGGCGGCAAGCATCATATAGTAATTTGAGTCTTGGTCGGAATTGCGCAACACTTCGCCGCCTTGGCCATAGGCTTTTGATGCAGCCAGTATTGCCGCATCCTTATAGTCTACGCCGGTTCGATGCGAAGTTATGAGATCAATGGCTACGCTCTGATATTTCTGGCACCACAACGTGCGCGCCAATTGCGTCATTTGCTTCTTCTTTGATACTAAGATGGATGCGTTATGTCGCTCGATAGCCTTGTCCTCTGCGGCACGTTCTTCGTCCGTTGAAGTCGACTTCCATTGAGCGATGCAATCGTTGAACTCTTCTTGGCCAAATTGCTCGACACCATTCGATTGACTGCTTTGCGCTTTAGCGACGATCATTTGCAGGTGCCTAATATCCTCTTCTGACCAACCCTTTCCGCGCGCGTCGGCCTCTTCATCTCGGGCTTGAGACGCCATAAACGCAAAGACAGTCTTATACCTGGCGTGATATCGGGCGTAGACGCCCATCGCAATTTGCCCCCAATTTCGGCAAACAGTCGGATGACTAACAACCTCCGCAGAGGCGGGATGGGAAAACAAAATAAGAAAACTAAGCAAAAATAGAAATTTGGAAAGGAGCAATCTCATAGCTCGCACCCTTGCGCGTTGCTAATAATTAGCTTCGGTCGATTCCATAAAAGGACTTTTCGCCGGATCGAACAGCGCCTCGACCGCTTCATCGCCCGCGAACCGGCCGGCGCGAATGTCCGCAAGACCACGGCCGACAGCCGCGCGCTCTTCCTCGCTCAGCCTGTAGACGACGTCGTGTCGCGTCTCGATGTCTGCGATCGAGTCGACGAGTTCCTGCTGAGCCGCTTCGGGCCAAGCCGCGACGCGCTCGAAGAGAAGTTCAAGGCCGTGCTTGGTCATAGCGAAACGCTAACTGATGTCGGTCCGATTGTCAGCGGGGCGAATGCCCGGACGGCCGGCCCCCAAGGCTTCCGAGGCTAGTGGGGCCACATACGCCCTATCCGCTCCGAAACTCCCGATTCGCCAGGCTCGCCTCCTCCAGATCGAGGTCGCGCTCGATCCGCCGCCGCGCTTCGTCGGTGATCTTGCCGGCGCGGAGCTGGGCGTGGATGAATTGTCGCTCGGCCGCGATCAGTTCGCGCACCAGCGCGCGCGCGTTGGCGGTCGCCGCATAGGCCTTGTCGTCGAGCGATGCCGGCAATTGATGGGCGCGGATGTCGTGCCGTGCGCGCAGCAGCTTCACCACCTCCGCGGACAATTCACGACCGTCGGTCAGCGCGTCGAGCGATTGCAGCGCCGCAGCCAAAGCCGCGCGCCGCGCGGTGATCTCGGCTTCGTGCTCGGCGATGTGCTCGCTGCGGCCGTCGCGGCCGATGCCGAGCGCGGTCACCACCGCCGGCAGCGTCAGGCCGAGCCCGACCAGCGTGATCAGAATGACGCCGAAGGCGACGAACAGGATCAGGTCCCGTTCGGGAAAGCCGGATCCGTCCGGCAGCGTGAACGGCAGCGCCAGCGCGGTGGCGAGCGACACCGCGCCGCGCACGCCGGTGAAGCCGACCACGAACACCGCGCGCCAGCTCGGACGCCGCTCGCGGGCGCGGATCCGCTTGCTCATCAGACGCGGCAGATAGGTCGCCGGATAGACCCAGAGAAAGCGCGCCAGGACGACGATCGCCGCCACCAGCAGCGTCGCGACCGCGATGTCGTCGAAGGCGAACTCTTCCGACCGCTCCAGGATCGCCCGCATCTGAAAGCCGATCAGCAGGAACAGCAGCCCCTCGATCAGATAGATGATCAAATCCCAGAAGAAGATGCCCTGCAGCCGGGTCGCGGCGGGGATCAGCAGCGGGCCGTTCCACGAGATGTAGAGGCCGCAGGCCACCGTCGCGATCACGCCGGAGCCGCCGAGATGCTCCGGAATCCAGTAGGCGATGTAGGGCGTCAGCAGCGACAGCGTGATCTCGATCTGCGGATCGCGGGCGTAGCGCCGGGCCCGCAGGCTGAGCCAGCCGATCGCGATGCCGAAGGCGATCTCCCCCGCCAGGATCGCCACGAAACTGCCCGACGCCTTCGGTAGCGAGAACATCCCGGTCATGATCGCGGCCAGCGCGAAGCGATACAGGATCAGCGCGGTGGCGTCGTTGGCCAGCCCCTCGCCCTCCAGCACCACCAAGATCCGCCGCGGCAGGCCGAGCTTGCGGGCGATCGCGAGCGGCGCCACCACGTCGGGCGGCGCGACGATGGCGCCGAGCAGAAAGCCGACCGCCCATGGCAGGCCCAGCAGATAGTGCGTCGCCACCGCGACCGCGCAGGCGGTGAAGATCACGCAGCCGATCGCCAGCAGGCCGATCGCGCGCAGATTGAAGCGGAACTCGCGCCAGCTCATCGCCACACTGGCCGAATAGATCAGCGGCGGCAGCACCAGCAGCAGGATCAGGTCCGGCGGCAGCTCGATCGCCGGCATGCCGGGAATGAACGCCAGCACGATGCCGGCCAGCAGCCACAGGATCGCCGGGGCCACGTGGAGCCGGCGCGCCAGCAGCGCGGTCGCCGCCAGCACGGCGAGCAGGATCAGGAAGATCTGGAATTTCGCTTCCACGAGACCCACGAGCTGGTCGGTCGAATGGCCGACGCGGTCTGCATCGCCCGGTCGCCCGGGCAGGTCAAGAGAGCCCCGCACGCCGCCGATCGGCGGCGCCTGCGGTGCGCCCGGATCGGCAGCGTAACCACCAAATCAACAAGTCCGGTTCAGTTGGCGCGCGTTCGCTAACCCCCCGTTCACCGTCGGGGGACAGCGCTACTATCGGTTATACCTTTGGCAACATTCCCGACGTTTTGTGGCGGTATGGGATCCGTGCACTCCATCACACAAGCTGGGACCGCGCTCGCCGAATCGCACACGCGCAGGTCGTTGCGCACGGTGTCGCCGAAGCAGGCCGCCGGACTGGCGCTGTCCGCCTTCGCGGCGATCGATTCGGCGCTGGCGATGATCGCGCCCGATGGCCGGATCCTGATGGCCAATCCGGCCTTTGGTCGGCTGCTCGGCGATATCTCGCCCGGGGATCTGCTGGCGCGCCTGCAGATCGAGTCCTGGCAGAAACTGGAAGGCGGCGAACGCACCGTGCTGTTCCCCAGCGGCCGCAGCTTCCGGATCCGCACCATGGTGCTGCCCGAAGGCTATTTCGTCTGCGCCGGGGACATCACCGATCAGCTCGCTCAGGATGCGCGCGACGCGCGGCTGGCGCGAACCGACCGGCTGACCGAGCTCGGCAACCGGCGATTGCTGCGCGAGCGGCTGCAGGATCTGCTCGACAGCTCGCCCGCGGTGCGTGGCGACTGCGCCCTGCTGACCGTCGACCTCGACCGTTTCAGGGCGGTCAACGATGCGCTCGGCCGCAACATCGGCGACGCCCTGCTCTGTCTGGTGTCGAAGCGGATCCGCTCCGCCGTGTCCGACGTCGACATCGTGACGCGGCTGTACGGCGATCAGTTCGGCATCATTCAGTTCGGACGTGCGCAACCCGATTCCGCGATCATCCTGGCCAAGCGCCTGTGCGACCTGCTGAGCCGCCCGTATATGCTGGAAGGGCAGTTGATCGACATCACGGCCCGGGTCGGCATCGCGCCGCTGGCGCTGGATGCCGCCGATGTCGACCAGGTCATGAAGAACGCCGACCTCGCCCTGAACCGCACCCGGCAGGACCGCTTGACGGACTATTGCGTGTTCGAATCCGGGATGGACGAGACCGTGAAGGCGCGGCGCGCGCTCGAGACCGATCTGCGCCGGGCGCTGGCGTTGCGCGAATTCTCGCTGGTCTATCAGCCGCAATTCGATCTGCAGACCAGGCGCGTGACCGGCTTCGAAGCGCTGCTGCGCTGGAATTCCCCGACCCGCGGGACGGTGTCGCCGCTCGACTTCATTCCGCTCGCGGAAGAGACCGGCATCATCAATCCGATCGGCGAATGGGTGCTGCGGACCGCCTGCCGCGATGCCGCCAATTGGCCGGACGACATCACCGTCGCGGTCAACATCTCGGCCGTGCAATTCACCCACCGCACGCTCGCCACGACCGTATTGTCGGCGCTGGCGGACAGCGATCTCGATCCGAGGCGGCTGGAGCTCGAAATCACCGAAAGCGTCATGCTGGACGCGCGCGGCACCGCGCTCGGCGTGCTGCAGCAGTTGCGCGGGACCGGCATTCGCGTCTCGCTCGACGATTTCGGCACCGGCTACTCGTCGCTGGGCTATCTGCGCAGCTTCCCGTTCGACAAGATCAAGATCGACCAGTGCTTCGTCCGCGGCACCGCCGAAGACCCCAGCAACCGCGCGATCGTGCGCGCGATCGCCTCGCTCGGCCAGAACCTCGGCATGGCGACCGTCGCGGAGGGCGTCGAGACCGCCGAGCACATGGAGCGCGTCGCCGCCGACGGCTGTACGCATGTGCAAGGCTATCTGATCAGCCGGCCGATTCCGCCCGAACAGGTCGACGACTTCCTCGCCGCCAAGGGCGACGAAGAAGAAGTCTGCCGTGACGATCCGTTCCGAGCCGCCTGAATGCCGGATCGGCACTATCGCTGCGTCTACTGGAGCAGACAACGGACGGAGGGCGGGCCGGGCCAGGCCGCGGCCGAGGTCGAATCCATCCTGGCCGCGGCGCGCCACAACAACCCGCGGCTCGGCATCACCGGCGCGCTGGCGATCGGTCGCGGCGTCTTCGCCCAATTGCTGGAGGGTCCGCGCCACGCCGTCGAAATGGTGTTCGAGAAGATTCAGCGCGACGAGCGGCACGGCGACGTCCAGGTGCTGGCGTTCGGCCCGGTGGCCGAGCGAGCCTTCCCGCACTGGCCGATGGCCCGGCTCGATTGCTCCAACGAAGACAGTGTCCGGCTCGTCGCTTTCGACGACGACGACGCGCGCACGTCGCATCCCGAAGCCCGCCGCCTGCTCGACATCGTCCGCTCGCTGGCGACCGAGTAGTCGTTTCGCCGCGACCGCTAACCGGCCTCAGATCGCGCTGGCGGCGATGTTGACCATCAGCGCCACCAGCGCGGTGTTGAACACGAACGACGCCACGCCATGCGCGGTCGCGGTGCGGCGGATGTCCCTGTCGGTGATGCCGACATCGGACACCTGCGCGGTCATGCCGATCACGAACGAGAAGTACACGAAGTCCCAATAATCGGGCTCGAAGGGCGCGCCGCTTCCCGGAAACGCCAGCCCTCCGGCCTTGCCGCCGCGATAATATTCATGCGCGTAGTGCAGCGCGAAAGTGGTGTGCACCATCGCCCAGGACAGCGCGATCGTCACGATGGCGAGCGCAAGCTCCGCCGCGCCGCGATGCCCGGCGCCGAGCTCGCTGACGATCGCCGCGATGCTGGCGAAGGCGCCGAGCGCGGTCATCATCAGGATCAGGAAACGGCCGTCGTCCTGCAGCACGGCGTTGCGGCGGATATAGTCGACGCCGCAGCGGACCATCATGGCGAAGGCGAGCGCCAGATAGACGACGATCGAGACGTCCCAGCCGATCAGCGCCCGCGTCACCGGCCGCAGCGTCGCGGGCAGCAGCAGAAACGCGACGCCACCGACCGCGATCGAGATGAACAGCCGCGGCCGGGAAACCACCACCCGGACCGCGCGCGGTAGTCTTCTGAAGCGCAGGAGGTGCGGATCCTCGGGCGCTTCGCCGCTCATCCGCGGATCAGTTCTTCCGTTCGGCGACGAACCGGGCGGCGGCGCGCAGCACATCGCCCCTGGGGCCGAACGGCGCCAGCGCCTCGTCGGCCCGCGCGATCAGATCGCGCACCCGCTGCTTGGCGCCGTCGACGCCGAGCTGGGTGACGAAGGTGGTCTTGCCCAGCGCCGCGTCGGCGCCGGCCGGCTTGCCGAGAGCTGCGGCGTCGCCCTCGACGTCGAGCAGATCGTCGGCGATCTGGAACGCCTCGCCGAGCGCGCGGCCATAATCGTCGAGCGCGCGATAATGCTCCGGCGGCGCCTCGCCGAGAATCGCGCCGGCGACGCAGCCGTAGCGCAGCAGCGCCCCGGTCTTCATCTGCTGCAGCCTCGCCACGTCGACCGGCTCGCGGTCGCCGAACCGGCCCTCGCCGGCGAGGTCGAGCATCTGGCCGCCGACCATGCCGCCGAGCCCGGCGCAACGCGCCAGCACCCGGTTGAGATCGAGCCGCACCTGAGGATCGCGATGCACCTCGTCGCGGGTGATGATGTCGAAGGCCAGCGTCAGCAACGCGTCGCCGGCCAGAATCGCGGTGGCGTCGTCATAGGCCTTGTGCAGCGTCGGGCGGCCGCGGCGCAGATCGCTGTTGTCCATCGCCGGCAGATCGTCGTGGATCAGCGAATAGCAATGGATGCACTCCAGGGCCGCGCCGACCAGCAGCGCCGAGGCGCGATCGACGCCGAACACCGCCGCGCTTTCCACCGCCAGAAACGGCCGCAGCCGCTTGCCGCCGCCGAGCGTCGAGTAGCGGATCGCCTCCATCAGCCGGCGGGGACGGGCGATCTCGTCCGCCAGCAATTCGTCGGACAACAGCCGTCCGAGCAGGGATTCGGTATCCTCGGCGGTCGAGTCGAGCCGTTTGGCAAAGTCGATTGTGGAAGTGCCGGTGGCCATTCGGAAGTGCTCCAGATAAAATTCGGCCGGACCATTCATCATGGCACCGGCTTCGTCAATTCGGCGCTCGACGTGGCGGTACATCAGGGGGCGCAAATGATGCCGGCCAATCCGATCCTCGACGTCGAGGGCCGTCCGACCCGCACCGGGGCGGCATGAGACGGCCGATCCGCGCCGCCCTCCTGACGCTGCTGGTGCTGCTCGCGGCGCCCTACGTTCTCACCCCGTTTTACGGCGCTGGCCATCCGGTTTCGACGCTGATGATATGGCGCTGGCTGACCGGATCGACGGTGACCCGGGAGTGGGTGGACATCGAACGGATTTCGCCGGCCTTGCCGCGCACCGTGGTCGCCTCCGAGGACGCCAAATTCTGCAGCCATCGCGGCATCGATTGGGACTCGGTGCGTGACGTGCTCGACGATCTGCAGGACGGCGGCGAGGCCACCCGCGGCGGCTCCACCATCACCCAGCAGGTCGCCAAGAACCTGTTCCTGTGGCCGGGCCGCAGCGTCGTGCGCAAGGCGCTGGAATTCCCGCTGGCGATGTGGATCGACCTGGTGCTGTCGAAGCAGCGGATTCTCGAACTCTACCTCAACATCGCCGAATGGGGCCCGGACGGGCAGTTCGGCGCCGAAGCCGGGGCGGCCTATGCGTTCGGCCGCCCGGCCAGCCAGCTCACGCAGAAGGAGGCCGCGCTGATGGCCTCGATCCTGCCCAATCCGCGCATCCGCAGCGCGAAGAAGCCGGGACCGGGCGTGCGCCGGCTGGCCGTGACCTATGTGGCGCGGGCGAGATCCGCCGAATTGCAGCAATGCTGGCGCGAAAATAGCGGATCCTGAGGCGATTTAGACCGCTCCGCGCTCTAGCATTGCGGCCGGCCTTCCGTTATAAGCCCGGCCTAGCTTTACGCCTGCGCGCGAGTGCCGGGCCGTCCCGCCGTGGACGACGAGATCAATCCCGTCAAGGATCACTGAAATGGCCGTTCCGAGAAGAAAAACTTCGCCCTCGCGGCGTGGCATGCGCCGGTCGGCGGACGCGCTGAAGCGCCCGACCTACGCGGAAGACAAGGATTCCGGCGAACTGCGCCGCCCGCATCATCTCGACCTCAAGACCGGGATGTACAAGGGTCGCCAGGTGATCAAGAAGAAGGACGCCTGAGCCCGGCTCAGGCGCTCCCGGCGCGGCCTGGCCGCGCCGCTTTGCGGGCTTGCAAGCCTGGCGGGCGATACCAGTGACGTCGCTGATCCGCGACGTCGGGGCTGGGATATGATCCGGCGGCGGCGCCCGACGCCCGAATTCGTTCCAACTGTTGCGTTAGAGAGTATCCGCCGGGCGCCCGGACGGTCGCCCGTTGACTTGTGGTCTTTCTGAACAACAGGCTTTTGCCGATGTCGATTATCGGTTTCCCGCTGCTGCTGATCCCGATCGCGATCTGCAACATCGTCGTCTTCCTGATGCCGGGTGTCGGTTTCGACGCGGTCTTCAGCCGGATCCCCCTGCCTTCGGGCGCAGTCTGGACCCTCACCGCCGGTGACATCCTGGTGGCATTCGGCGTCCTGATGCTGTTGTTCGAGGTGATCAAGGCGGGTCGCCCGGGCGCCCGCTATTTCACCGACCATCTGCTGTCGCTGCTGGTGTTGGGCGGCACGGTCGCCGAATTCGTCATGCTGCCGCCGTTCGCCAACGCCACGGTGTTCTTGCTGGCGACGCTGATGCTGGTCGATTTCCTCGCCGGCATCGCGCTGCGCCATCGGTCGACCCGCAAGGCCCGCACCGCTCCGGCGGTCGCACAGGACCCGCCGCAGCAAGCTGCGACCACTCCGTCGTCCACGACTCCCGAACCCAAGACGCCCGAACCCACGACTCCCGAATCCATGGCGCCGGTGGTGGCGTCATCGGCCCCGACCGACGCCTCGACATCGGCGGCCTCGATCGCAGAGGCCGTGCTGCTGGATCGGCCCCAGCCGGTCGCAGCCGCCGCGGCATCGCCGCGGGTGCAGTCGCCCCGTCTGCAGCCGGCCGAAGACGTCGCGGCCGGTCAGCCGCAGCGATGACGGCGATCACATCGGCTCAGGAGAATCGTCGGGTGCGCCCGGACGCGGCATAGGCGTTGGCCGTGCGGTATGCCGCCGTGGCCTGGCCCGGCTCGGCGCGATCCACCGCGCGGGTCTGCGGATAGCCCCGATCGACTGCCATCAATTGCGCGACGAAATTCGACGAGGGGCGGACGGCCTGATCGGTGTAGCGGCTCCGCCGCGGCTGCGGCAGCACCGGAACCGGCATCGGCTCGATCAGCTCCGGCTCGGCGGCGTGGTCCGCTCCGAAGACAATATCGTCATCGCTTCGATCGACCCAAATCTTCGCCATCGTTTCAAGCCTGAACCATTTCGGGACACTTGCCGCGCCTCAAAGGTCACATCGCAAGGAGTATGCCGCTTCGCCTCGTATCGTTCCGAGGTGCCGTTCAAGTAGGTTTCCCGATTGTTAACGATCTCGCCCTAGCTTGAACAAGCTGCAACGCTCTATTCTGTGGTGGAGAATCATCTGATCCCGTCCCGAAACGAGGCAGTTGTGTCGCCAGCCGATTCTGCGCCCGACCAGCCGATCGCGTCGACCGAGTCTCGCGGGCCCGATCCGGCGGAAATCCTGTCCGCGCTCGGACAGGCGGCCTTCGTCTGGGAGCTTGCGACCGACGCCATGGTCTGGACCGGCGCCGCCGCCGACCTGTTTCAAGACATTCCCGCCGAAACGCTGTCGACCGGCACCGCTTTCGCCTCGCTGCTCGAGCCGTCCCGCGCGGTCCGCGCCGACGCGCTGCTCAACGCGGCTGCCGCCGCCGGCCCGAACTGCGTGCCGTACCGGATCGAATACGGCGTCCGCGCCGCGACCTCCGCGCCGATCGTCTGGATCGAGGAAAGCGGCTGCTGGCATGCCGGCGCCGACGGACGACCGGTCCGCGTCGAAGGCGTCGTCCGCATCAACAACGAGCGCCACGCCCGCGACCAGCAGTTGCTGAAGCTGTCGCAGCACGATCCGCTGACCGGCGAACTCAACCGCATCAATCTGGTCGCGGCGCTGGCCGAGGCGATCGAGGAGGCCTCGCGCTTCCGCAACAGCCTCTGCTTCATGCTGATCGGCATCGATCATCTGTCACGGATCAATGATTCGTTCGGCTTCGACGTCGCCGACGAAGTGATCTGCACGATCGCGCAGCGGGTCCGCGCGCGGCTGCGCGCCGGCGACGAGCTCGGCCGGTTCTCCGGCAACAAATTCGGCGTGGTGCTGAAGGCCTGTACCATCGACGATGCGCATGTCGCGGCGGAGCGTTTCCTCGCCGCGATCCGTGACGAGATCGTCCCGACCCGATCGGGCCCAGTGTCGATCACGGCGTCGATCGGCGCGATCAGTTCGCCGCGCCACGCCCGCACCGCCGACGAGGCGATCAACCGCGCCCAGGAGGCGCTGGCCGCCGCCAAGCATCGCCGTTGCGGCGCGTTTTCGATGTGGCGGCCGAATGTCGAGCGCGACGCGCAGCGCCGCGTCAACATCCGGGTCACCGACGAGATCGTCACCGCACTGAACGAACGCCGGATCGTGCTGGCCTACGAGCCGGTGGTCGACGCCGCGACCCGCGCGCCGGCGTTTCACGAATGCCTGGTCCGGATGCGGCAGAACGACGGTCAGGTGCTGCTCGCGCCCGACATCGTGCCTGTCGCAGAACGGCTCGGGCTGATCCGGCTGGTCGATCACCGCGTGCTCGAACTCGTCGTCGCCGAACTCGCCGCCGCGCCGCAGATGACGCTCAGCCTCAACATCTCGCCCGACACCACGATGGACGGCGACTGGTGGGCGGGAATCGAATCGCTGATGCTGGCGCATCCCGGCGTCGCCGAACGGCTGATCGTGGAGATCACCGAGACGGTGGCGATCCAGGACATCGAGGAAGTCCGCGGCTTCGTCACCCGGCTGAAGAAATTCGGCTCGAAGATCGCGATCGACGATTTCGGCGCCGGCTACACCTCGTTCCGCAATCTGCGCAGTCTCGGCGTCGATATCGTGAAGATCGACGGCGCTTTCGTGCAGAACATCGCGCGCTCGGCCGACGACCGCGCCTTCGTCCAGACGCTGATCGATCTGGCGCGACGGCTCGGCATCAAGACGGTGGCGGAATGGGTGCAGGACGAGGAGTCCGCGCTGATGCTGCGCGACTGGGGTTGCGACTACATCCAGGGCCGGCTGATCGGGCTGGCCTCACAGCATCGTCCCTGGGACAGGCCGGCCGCAGCGGAGCCCGCCGCGGCCGGGACCGCATCGTGAACTGATTACTCTTCTTTTTTCGGCTGCTCGAGCGACATCCGGTCGAGCCGCTCCTGCATGTCCTTCATCTGCCGACGCAGGTCGTCGATATTGTCGGCTTCGCGCACCGGCTCGGCGTAGACCGCCTCGGCGTCCGCCTCGTGGCTCGGCTTGCGCGGCACGAACATCGAGAAGGTCTGCTGAAACAGCTCCATGTTGCGGCGGACGGTTTCCTCGAGCGGCGCGAACGGCGTCATGCTCAAGGTCGAGGACATCTGCTTGCGGAATTTTTCCTGCTCGCGGGTGAGCGAGTCGATCGACTGCTCGAGATATTTCGGCACCACCATCTGCATGCTGTCGCCGTAGAAGCGGATCAGCTGGCGCAGGAAGGTGGTCGGCAGCAGGTTCTGCCCGGCCTTGTTCTCCTGTTCGAAGATGATCTGCGCAAGCACCGATCGCGTAATGTCGTCGCCGGTCTTGGCGTCGTAAACGAGGAAGTCCTCGCCGTCCTTCACCATCGTCGCGAGGTCTTCGAGTGTGACGTAAGTACTGGTGCCGGTGTTGTAGAGCCGCCGGTTCGCATATTTTTTGATTGTCGTTGGTTGGTCTGATTTCGCCATGGCACCCACACGCATGGAGGAAAGGAACCCGCCGCTCCCGACAGCGGGGCAGAACGCAATGCAATAAAGTAAGCACTTCCAATCCGGTTCGGCTACCGTTTTGTGCGCCAGGGTTAATCGGCGGGCATTCGGTGCCTTGAATGATGCCGTCGGCGTGACTTTATGGGCAAGATCGACCCGTCCCCGGATTGACACGCCGGGGCGGCATTCTCAGGATGGGGCCGACGCTGGCCGACCCAACCGGCACCCGCCGTCCAAATAAATTCGTTTCAAACAACCCAAGCCCCAGGAGATGTCCATGTCGGACGATGTCGTCATCGTCAGCGCTGCACGCACCGCTGTCGGAAGCTTCAACGGCGCCTTCGCCACCACGCCCGCGCACGAATTGGGCGCCGTCGCCATCAAGGCGGCACTCGAACGCGCCGGTATCGAGCCGGCGCGCGTCTCCGAAGTGATCATGGGGCAGATCCTTACCGCCGCGCAGGGCCAGAACCCCGCCCGTCAGGCATCGATCGCCGCCGGCATTCCGGTCGAGAGCCCGGCCTGGGGCGTCAATCAATTGTGCGGCTCCGGCCTGCGTACCGTCGCGCTCGGCTATCAGGCGCTGCTCAACGGCGATTCCGACATCGTCGTGGCCGGCGGCCAGGAATCGATGAGCATGGCGCCGCATGCCCAGTATCTGCGCGGTGGCGTGAAGATGGGCGCGGTCGAATTCGTCGACACCATGATCAAGGACGGGTTGTGGGACGCCTTCAACGGTTACCACATGGGCAACACCGCCGAGAACGTCGCCAAGCAGTACCAGATCACCCGTCAGCAGCAGGACGAGTTCGCGGTCGCTTCGCAGCAGAAGGCCGAAGCCGCACAGAAGGCCGGCAGGTTCAAGGACGAGATCGTGCCGTTCACGATCAAGACCCGCAAGGGCGACATCGTCGTCGACAGCGACGAGTATCCGCGCCACGGCGCCACCATGGACGCGATGGCGAAGCTGAAGCCGGCATTCGAGAAGGACGGCACCGTCACCGCGGCGAACGCCTCGGGCATCAATGACGGCGCCGCCGCCGTGGTGCTGATGACGGCCAAGCAGGCCGCCAAGGAAGGCAAGACGCCGCTGGCCCGCATCGTGTCGTGGGCGCATGCCGGCGTCGATCCGAAGATCATGGGCACCGGCCCGATCCCGGCGTCGCGCGCGGCGCTGAAAAAGGCCGGCTGGAATATCGGCGATCTCGATCTGATCGAAGCCAACGAAGCATTCGCGGCGCAGGCCTGCGCGGTGAACAAGGATCTCGGCTGGGACGTTTCCAAAGTGAACGTCAATGGCGGCGCGATCGCGATCGGCCATCCGGTCGGCGCATCCGGCGCGCGCGTGCTGGTGACGCTGCTGCACGAGATGCAGAAGCGCGATGCGAAGAAAGGACTCGCGACGCTGTGCATCGGCGGCGGCATGGGCATCGCGATGTGCCTTGCGCGCGATTGACGCAACAAACAGCAGCACGACTCGGCACGATCTTTGCGGAGTTGCGCTGCACCACCGAATGTTCAAACGCCCGGCAGATTGCCGGGCGTTTTTGCTTGATGTTCGGATCGCCGGCGGATTTTATTTGGGACGACACAATCGAATTCTAGAAAAGTATGTCTGCGGGAGGAATTTCAAAAATGGCGCGTGTGGCGTTGGTGACTGGGGGGACGCGCGGAATCGGTGCGGCGATCAGCAAGGCGTTGAAGGCGGCTGGCTATGCGGTCGCGGCGTCCTATGCGGGCAATGATTCGGCGGCGGAGAAGTTCAAGAACGAGACGGGTATCCCGGTATACAAGTGGGACGTGAGTTCGTTCGATGCGTGCGCGGCGGGCGTCAAACAGGTCGAGGCCGATCTCGGGCCGGTCGACGTTCTCGTCAACAATGCCGGCATCACCCGCGACGGCGCGTTTCACAAGATGACGCTCGAGCAATGGAATGCGGTGATCAACACCAATCTCGGTTCGCTGTTCAACATGACGCGGCAGGTGATCGAGGGGATGCGCGCGCGCAAGTTCGGCCGCATCGTCAACATCTCGTCGATCAACGGCCAGAAGGGCCAGTTCGGCCAGGTCAATTACTCCGCCGCGAAGGCCGGCGACATCGGCTTCACCAAGGCGCTGGCGCTGGAGAACGCGCGCGGTGGCATCACCGTCAACGTGATCTGCCCGGGCTACATCAACACCGAGATGGTGCAGGCGGTGCCGAAAGACGTGCTCGACAAGGCGATCCTGCCGCTGATCCCGTGCAACCGGCTCGGCGAGGCCGAGGAGATCGCGCGCGCCGTGGTGTTTCTCGCCGGCGACGAGTCCGGCTACATCACCGGCTCGACGCTGTCGATCAATGGCGGCCAGTTGATGACGTGAGCCTCGAACTGCGAATCCTGGAAAAAACAGAATCGTCATGCCCGGGCTCGTCCCGGGTATCCACGTCTTACGACGGCCGGCGCCAAGAGACGTGGATGGCCGGGTCAAGCCCGGCCATGACGCGGGGAGACGTCATCGGCTGGATCGAGCAGACGCCTGCGTTTATCGCGCGATGACACCAAGAGCCGCCACGCTGATCGGACTGTCCGCGATCCTGATGTGGTCGCTGCTCGCGGTGCTGACGGTTTCGACCGGATCGATCCCGCCGTTTCAACTCGCCGCCATGACCTTCGTGATCGGCGCGATCGCCGCGGCGTCCGGATGGATCGTGCGGCCGGGCGCAATCGGCGCCTTGCGGCAGCCGCCGCTGGTCTGGGCGGTCGGCGTCGGCGGGCTGTTCGGCTATCACGCGCTGTATTTCCTGGCGCTGCGGCTGGCGCCGCCGGCCGAGGCCGGGCTCTTGAATTATCTGTGGCCGCTGCTGATCGTGCTGTTCTCGGGACTGCTGCCGGGCGAAGGCCTGAAGGCGCACCACATCGCCGGCGCGCTGCTCGGCCTGGCCGGCACGGCGCTGTTGTTCACCGGCAATGGCGCGGCGCTCGATCCGGCCAACTGGGCCGGGCTGGCGGCGGCGTTCGTCGCCGCCTTCGTGTGGGCGGCCTATTCGGTGCTGTCACGGCGGCTGAAGGCCGTGCCGACCGATGCGGTCGCCGGCTTCTGCTTCGTCACCGCGCTGCTCGCGGCTCTGGTCCACGGCCTGATCGAATCCACGATGTGGCCGCAGGGCGCAACGCAATGGCTCGCGATCGTCGCGCTCGGCATCGGCCCGGTCGGGGCGGCGTTCTACGCCTGGGACATCGGCATGAAGCGCGGCGACATCCGCGTGCTGGGGGCGGCGTCCTACGCGACGCCGCTGCTGTCGACCGGCTTCCTGATCCTCGCCGGCTACGCGCGGCCGACGGCCACGCTGGCGTTCGCGGCGCTGTTGATCGCCGGCGGCGGATTGCTGGCCGCGAAGGACATGCTGCTCGGGCGCAAGTAATTACTGCTCCAGCACCATCTGCCCGTTGGCGTATTCGAAGCGCTTCAGCTTCGACAGGAACGACAGGCCGAGCAGATTTTCCGAAAGCGCCTCGTCCGGCAGCACCATGGCGTCGACGTCGCGCACAATGAGCCCGCCGATGTCGAGCATCGCGATCCGCGTCCGCGCCGCCTTCACGGTGCCGTTGGCGGTGGAAACCTTGGCGGTGTACTCCGCCGGCCGCGGCCGCAGGCCGAAGCGCGCCGCCGAGGTCTCGTTGAGTGCGACCACCGAGGCGCCGGTGTCGACCATGAAGGCGAGGCGCTGGCCGTCGATCCGGCCGTCGGTCTGGAAATGCCCGCGCGCATCGCGCGGAATCGCCACGCTGCGCCCGCCCGCATGCGACGACATCCCGATCGTGGCCTTGCTGGCGACGCTGGCCTGCGCCGGCGCCGGCATCATCCGGTCGGCGATCTGGGCCATCACCGTGCCGAGAACCACCAGGACCGCTGCGAAAATCATGATGTTACGCATGACGCCTACCCACAAGAACAACAGCCGCGCGATTGGATCACGCGCGCGCAGGCGCTGCGACCGATGCGGCCCGCGCGCCCCGCTATTTTGCCCAAAAGGGTGAGTGAAGACTTAAAGCCGGGTGCGGAACTTCGGGCTCCGCGTATTCAGGTGCCCTTCGGCTTGACACGGCGGGTCGGCGGCGCGCTCGCCGGATCTTCCGGCCAGGGGTGGCGCGGATAGCGGCCGCGCAGATCGGCGCGCACGGCGGCATAGGAGCCGCGCCAAAATCCGGGCAGGTCGCGCGTCACCTGCACCGGGCGTTGCGCCGGCGACAGCAGTTCCAGCACCAGCGGCACCTTGCCGCCCGCCACCGAGGGATGCGTGGTGAGTCCGAACAATTCCTGCAGCCGCACCGCGATGGTCGGGCCCTGTTCGGCGTCGTAGTCGATCGGCAGGCGGGTGCCGGTCGGCGCCTCGAAATGGGTCGGCGCCTCGCGCTCGAGCCGCGCGCGCAGCTCCCACGGCAGCAGATTCATCAACGCATCGGACAGATCGCCGGCGGAAAAATCCTTCAATCCGGTCTTGTCGAACAGCGCCGGCATCAGCCACTGCTCGCGCTGCTCGGCGAGCGCGGCTTCCGAGAGGTCCGGCCAGACATCGCCTTCGGCCTTGCGCAGAAACATCACCCGGCCGCGCCATTGTGCGAGCGGCTTCGACCATGGCAGCCGCTCCAGCCCGGCCGCGACCAGCCCGTCGGCCAGCACCCGCGCGGTCTCGGCCGAGGGCGTCAGCGCCCGCGGCGCCTCCGACAGCGTGATCGCATGCAGCGCGCGTCGCCGCCGCGCCCGCAGCGCCATCGCGGCGCGATCGAACGAGACCTCGTCGGCGTCGGTGATCTGGTCGGCGAAATGCTGCTCGATCTCGGCCAGCGTGAGCGGCGCCGCCAGCAGAATCCGCCCCTGCGCCGCCGTCCCGGTCAATTCCGCCACCGCCAGATACGGCGCCCGCGCCAGCGCCGAAGTCTGCTCGATCGTCGCGCCGCGGCCATTGGCGAGCACGAACGAGCCATTGCCGCGATTCTTGGCGACGCGATCCGGGAAGGCGAAGGCGAGCAGGACGCCTGTCGACAAAGACTGATCGCCATCTGCCTGTTGGGCACTTCGCCGCCCCGACCCTCGGCGCGACTCCCCTCCCCCTTGCGGGGAGGGGTCGGGGGTGGGGGTGCCCCGAACCGCAGCCGTGCCCGTTGACCCCCCACCCCGACCCTCCCCCGCAAGGGGGGAGGGAGAAGAGGACGCCGTGCCCGCCTGCCCCGCCCACCTTTGCGCCATCTGCCGAGCACTGCTCGCGCGCTGCGAGCGGTCGCGGCGGAACTGGTCGCGGCGATGGTCGAGATCGACGCTGTCGCCGCCGAGGCCGCGCTCGGTGAGGATGGCGGCGATCTCGGCGGCCTCCTCGCCGTGATCGAGCCGCGCCGCATCGACGATCATCCGCGCCAGCCGCGGCGGCAGCGCCATCGCGCGCAACGACCGGCCTTCATCTGTGATCCGGCCGTCGGCGTCGAGCGCGCCGAGTTCGCGCAGCAGTTCGCGCGCTTCCTTCAGCGCCGGCCCCGGCGGCGGATCGAGGAACGCCAGCGTCGCCGGATCAGCCACGCCCCATTGCGCCAGATCGAGCAGCAGCGAGGTGAGATCGGCGCTGAGGATCTCCGGCTGGGTATAGGCCGGCAATGAGGCGGTCTGCGGCTCGTCCCACAGCCGGTAGCACACGCCCGGCTCGATGCGGCCGGCGCGGCCGCGGCGCTGATCGACCGCGGCGCGCGAGGCCCGCACGGTCTCGAGCCGCGTCAGCCCGATATCCGGCTCGTAGCGCGGCACCCGCGACAGCCCGCAATCGACCACGATGCGGACGCCCTCGATGGTCAGCGAGGTCTCGGCGATCGACGTCGCCAGCACCACCTTGCGCTGGCCTTTGGGGGCCGGCTGGATGGCACGGTCCTGCACCGCCGCATCGAGCGCGCCGAACAGCGGCACGATCTCGATCGACGCGTCCTGCACGCGCTCGCGCAGCATCGTCTCGGTACGGCGGATCTCGGCCGCGCCCGGCAGGAACGCCAGCACCGAGCCGGCGTCGCTGCGCAGCGCCGACGCGATCGCCTCGGCCATCTGCCGCTCCATCGGCGCGTCGGAACGCCGGCCGAGATAGCGGGTCTCGACCGGAAACGCTCGGCCGAGGCTTTCGACCACCGGCGCGTCGCCGAGCAGCTTGCCCACCCGCGCGCCGTCGATCGTCGCCGACATCACCAGGATGCGCAGATCCTCGCGCAGCCCCTGCTGGGCGTCGCGCGCCAGCGCCAGACCGAGATCGGCGTCGAGTGAGCGCTCGTGAAATTCGTCGAACAGCACCGCGCCGACGCCGGCAAGTTCCGGATCATCCAGGATCTGCCGGGTGAAGATGCCCTCGGTGACGACTTCGATCCGGGTGGCGCGCGAGATTTTGGTGCCGAACCGGACCCGATAGCCGACGGTCTCGCCGGCGCGCTCGCCCAGCGTCTTGGCCATCCGCTCGGCGCTGGCGCGGGCCGCGATCCGGCGCGGCTCCAGCACGATGATCTTCTGGCCCTTCAGCCACGGCGCATCGAGCAGCGCCAGCGGCACCCGCGTGGTCTTGCCGGCGCCGGGCGGCGCCACCAGCACGGCGGTGCTGTTGCCGCCCAGCGCGGCGGCGAGATCGTCCAGCGCGTCGTCGATGGGAAGAGGCGTATCGAAGGAACGGGGCAAGGGCAGCTCGAGGGGTGATGCGGGCGACGATGGTTAACAGACTCGTACTGCCGCAGCAAAGCGACGCACCCGCCGGATCGGGACAAGTCCGGCACATTCATTGATCGCGGAAACACTAACGCAACCGATATCGGCGATGATACGCGCGAGCCGCACCAGACAGGAACAATGATGACCGCAAACGGCACAGATGTCCCGGCCCGCATGCACGGCGACCGCGTCGACTGGGTGGACTACGCCAAGGGCATCTGCATCATCATGGTGGTGATGATGCATTCCGTGCTCGGCGTCGAGGCCGCGGCCGGTCAGACCAGCTTCATGCACTACGTCGTCGAATTCGCCAAGCCGTTCCGGATGCCGGATTTCTTCCTGCTCTCCGGCCTGTTCCTGGCGGTGGTGATCGATCGCGACTGGCGCACCTATCTGGACCGCAAGGTGGTGCATTTCGCTTACTTCTACATCCTGTGGGTGACGATCCAGTTCGCCTTCAAGGCGCCGAGCTTCGCAGCCGAGATGGGCTGGGCCGGCGTCGCCAAGCTGTATGCGCTGTCGTTCATCGATCCCTTCGGCACGCTGTGGTTCATCTATCTGCTGCCGATCTTCTTCGTCGTCACCAAGCTGACGCGGCGCGTGCCGCCGCTGCTGATCCTGGGCGTCGCCGCACTGCTGGAATCGCTGCACCTCCAGACCGGCTGGATGGTGCCCGACGAATTCTGCGCGCGATTCTTCTATTTCTATGCCGGCTATCTGTTCGCCCGCTACGTCTTCGCGTTCTCCGACGCCGCCCGGGCGCGGCCGGCCTTGGCGCTGATCGGGCTGGCGCTATGGGCCGTGATCAACGCCGCGCTGGTCCATGCCGGATTGAGCGAAGCACCGCTGCTGTCGCTCGTGCTGGGCCTCGCCGGCGCCGGCGCGATCATCGCCACCGGCACGCTGCTGGCGGAGAAGCGCTGGCTCGATGGCCTGCGGTTCTGCGGCGAGCATTCGATCGTGATCTATCTCGCCTTCTTCCTGCCGATGGCGATCAGCCGGTCGCTGCTGCTGAAGTTCGCGGGCTTTCTCGACCTCGGCGTGATTGCGATCCTGGTCAACATCGCCGGCGTGGTCGGCGCATTGATCATCTGGCGGCTGGCGATGATGAGCGGCGCCACCTTCCTGTTCGAACGCCCCGACGCCTTCTGGATCGCCCCGCGCAAGAAAGCGGTTCGGCTGCAGCCGGCTGAGTAGCAACCCTTCAACATCACAACGGGCATCTCCTCATCCTGAGGAGCACGGCGAAGCCCGCAGGGCTTCGGCGGGCGTCTCGAAGGATGGCCGCAAGGCACAGTGCTCGTCGCTCAACGTTCGAGACTCGGCCTACAGGCCGCTCCTCAGCGTCTGACTCAGATTGATAGCAACAAGATCAGGCGCTTGAGTTCGTCATTGCGAGGAGCGAAGCGACGAAGCAATCCAGCTCGTGCGCGGCGCTCTGGATTGCTTCGCTTCGCTCGCAATGACGCGTGCCTCACCGCCACACATCCGCCTGCACCACCGCGTCCTCGCGCCAGGCTTCGCGGGCCGCCTTGTTGGCCATCCAGTTCGGCAGGAAGGTCAGCGCCTCGTCGAGGATGTGCGGGGTGTGCAGGCCGGGCGAATATTCCAGCGCGCGCTTGTAGTATTCCTTCAGCGCCGGCTTGAAGGTCGGGTGCGCGCAGTTCTCGATGATCACCTTGGCGCGCTGCTTCGGCGACAGGCCGCGCAGATCGGCGAGGCCCTGCTCGGTGACGATGATCTGGACGTCGTGCTCGGTGTGGTCGACATGCGAGGCCATCGGGACGATGCAGGAGATCTTGCCGCCCTTCGCGGCCGACGGCGTCATGAAGAACGACAAATACGAGTTGCGGGCGAAATCGCCCGAGCCGCCGATGCCGTTCATGATGCTGGTGCCCATGATGTGGGTCGAGTTGACGTTGCCATAGATGTCGGCCTCGATCAGCCCGTTCATCGCGATCACGCCGAGGCGGCGGATCACTTCCGGATGGTTGGAGATTTCCTGCGGCCGCAGCACGATGCGCTCGCGATAGAAATCGAGATTGCGCAGGAATTCGTCGTAGCCGTCCGGCGACAGCGACAGCGCGGTGGCCGAGGCCAGCGTCAGCTTGCCCTTGCGCAGCAGGCTCAGCATGCCGTCCTGCAGCACTTCGGTGTAGGCCGTCATGTTCTCGAACGGGCCGCTCTCCAGCCCGGCCATCACCGCATTGGCGACATTTCCGACGCCGGATTGCAGCGGCAGCAGATTCGGCGGCAGCCGGCCTTTCTTCACTTCGTGGCCGAGGAATTCGAGAATGTGCTCGGCGATCGCCTGCGAACTCTCGTCGGGCGCGGAGAATCCCGAATTGCGATCCGGCAGATTGGTCTCGACGATGGCGACGATCTTCGACGGATCGCAACGCAAATAGGGTTCGCCGATCCGGTCTCCCGTGGCCAGGATCGGGATCGGCTTGCGGTGCGGCGGCAATTGCGTGCCGTAGTACACGTCGTGCATGCCTTCGAGGCGGGCGTCCTGCCAGGCGTTGACTTCGAGGATCACCTTGTCGGCGAGGTCGAGCCAGGTCTTGTTGTTGCCGATCGATGACGACGGGATCAGGCTGCCGTCCTCGCGGATGCCGGCGACCTCGACGATCGCGACGTCGAGCTTGCCGAGAAAGCCGAACCAGACGTGCTGGGCGACGTGCGACAGATGGATATCGATATACTCCATCCGCCCGGCATTGATGCGCTTGCGGCAGGTCGGATCGGACTGATACGGCAGCCGCATCTCGATGCCGTCGACCTTGGCGAGCGCGCCGTCGAGCTCGGGCGCGGTCGAGGCGCCGGTCCAGACCGAGACCTTGAATTTCTGACCGCGGGCGTGATGCGCGTTGATACGCTCGGCCAGCGCCAGCGGCAGCAGCTTCGGATAGCCCGACCCGGTGAAGCCGCTCATCCCGACATTGGCGCCGGAGGGAATCTGCGCGGCAGCGTCGGCCGCCGTCATGATCTTCGCACGGAGGTGGGGAGCGAGAACGCGGGAGGCGGGGACGTCCATCACGACTCTTTCTGCTGCGCGGGCCGGTCCGCCCACGGAAGTGATTGATCCATTTGCTCTAATCGCCTGGCGGAAAAGGGCCATGCAACCAACGGCGGACGCCGCTATTTGCTGCGGCGCAGCAGTTCGGCCGCTGAAGGGACTGGAGCTTTGCGCTGCGATCGGATCGATCGGCTAGCGACTTGATTCTACGTGCTCTCTTCGCGCGATGCGGCGGAGGCAGGCGATCCGGCGCGGATGCCGACATGC
This sequence comes from Rhodopseudomonas palustris, assembly GCF_034479375.1. NCBI lineage: Bacteria > Pseudomonadati > Pseudomonadota > Alphaproteobacteria > Hyphomicrobiales > Nitrobacteraceae > Rhodopseudomonas > Rhodopseudomonas palustris. Next base: position 3,968,682 of record NZ_CP140155.1, read on the forward strand.
CGCGCGTGCAATGCTGGGTCGCATTGATCGGGGACGCCTATGCGCGGACATGCCATGTGCACGCGCCCGACTCCGGGATCGGCCCGGAGCAACCCCGAGCGCGTCGCCGTAAGGAACGCAAGGAAGCGGGTCGGGTGTGCAGAGGAAGCCAGACGGGGGCGAGGCGACGGGTCGTCCAAAGACTCGAAAACCTCCGGCAGGGCATTGCCGGAGGTTTCTTGGAGGTATTACATAAAGAAGAGCTCTGCGATCTCCTTCGCTGGCGCCGACCAATCATGTCGGCCAACGTGGGAAGTATATGAGCATTTTCACTGAGTTCAATAGCTGAGTTAGTCAGTCATTATGATTTCGGGCCGGCGGTCCGCGCGTCGCGGCGTACGGCTATGCGCCGCCGCCGATCCGTAGCGACCTCTGCGATGGCCGCGATGGATGCGCCGTTTGCACGGGCTGGAGCGACCTCATCGCGGTGGCCGACATAGGTGTCCGACATGAAAAACCCCGGCGGTCGCCCGCCGGGGTTCGAAGGTCCATCGCTCGGAGATGGGATCAGAACGTGCGCTGAACGCGGAGGTTGCCGCTCCAGACGCCCTGGTCCTTGAACTCGTAGGTGGCGGCCGGCTTGGCGAGAGCCGGAATCGCCGTGATCGCCTGGAAGCCGGCGTTCGCCTGGTCGAGGTAGGTGTACATCACTTCGCCCGAGAAGGTCAGGTTCTTGACCGGGGTCCAGCGCGTGACGGTGCCGATCTGGGCAATCCGGAAATCCGGATTGAACGGCGCGCCCCACGAGGCCGCGATCAGAGCCGTCGCCGTGCCGTTGTAGTCGATCGAGGTGTACGACCCGAACAGCGAGGTCGACCAGAACGGGCTCCAGTTGTGGTTGAAGGCACCACGGACGCCCCAGGCGGTGGTCTTCTCGATGCCGGTGCCGACGACGTTGTTCGGGCCCCAGAACACGCCGTCAGCCGCATGCGCGAACGCGATGCTCTGATACGAGCCGGGGGCGCTGTTGTTGCCGTAGATCGCGAACGAATTCGGGCTCACGCCGCCGATCACGTAACGGGTCGCACCGTTCGAGTAGGTCGCCGTGAGGTTGATGCTGTCGCCGGGACCGGTCGGCAGGTTCTTGAGCGAGATCGCGCCCTGCACCGCATAGCCCCAGGTATCGCTCGGGTGACCGGAGGTCTCGAGGGCCGTGTCGTAGTAGCTGGCGCGAACCTGGTGAGCCGCGGCCGACACCTGGAACAGACCCCAGGCCTGGTCGACGCGGATCTTGCCGACGATGTCGGGGATCTGCGTGCCGGCGTAGGAGTTGGCACCGAAGCCACCAGTGACGGTCGAAGCAATGCGGGTGTTGTACAGAGCCGACTGCAGGTAGGACGATTGATCTTCGAGCGAGATCGAGGCCGACACGCCGTTGCCGAATTCCGCCGTGTAGGCGATCTGGTTGATGCCGGTGACGTCGTCGTAGCCGCCGATCAGGAAGGAGGTGTTGTTGCCCGGGTAGCCGGTCCAGGGGGTGTCGAACTGCGACACGGCCTTACCGAAGGTGAAGCCGGCGAACTGGATGAAGGCGTAGTACACGCCGAGCGTGCCGGCGGCGACGCCGTCACCGGTGGTCCAGTTGAAGGTCGCATCGAAATAGGTGCGGACCACGCCGTATTCGGTCGCGGTGCGGGTGTCGATGTTGAGATCCTGGCGCGAACGGAAGATGTAGCCGTTGGCGTTGCGGTTCTTGGCACCCGAGGCGCCGTTCCAGGCCGGCGCGTTGTACGCGCTCGCGCCGTTCATCGTGGCGTCGGCGCGCAGATAGCCGCCGAGCTTGATGCAGGTGTCGGTGCCCGGGATGTAATAGAAGCCGGCGCCGTAGATCGAGCAGATCTTGACGTATTCCACGGCCTTGGCCTTGAGCGGAAGATCCGCCGCCTGCGCGCTGCCGACGGCAAACAGTGCCGCGGCCGAGCCGAGTGCCAGTCGCTTGACGGAATTCATGTACAGTCCTCCAGAGTAACTGTGCTTGAGGGTCACCCTGCAGGCCTCGGCCTAGACGACCCTGTGCTTCGATGGATGCCCGGCGCTCGGCCGAACACGCTTCTCAAACGGGACGATTCGCTATGCCCCACCCGTCTGCGGCGATCATGATTGATTTCATCACGTGATGGAAATTGTTTATCTAGTCATCTAATTGTTTTGGAACTGTCGTTGTATTTGCGCCACAGACGGGCCGGGGGATGGGCACTTCCCGCGACAGATCAGCCGTACTCAGCGCGACTTGTTGCAGCCTTTGCAAAACAATGTCTCGCAGAACCGCGGGCTGTGGCCGAAAAGCGCCGCCGGCGGTCCATCGCCTCCGAACGGAGCCGAGGAAGGGATGCATGGCGCGCATGTCGGCCGGCGCCGGCACGTCGGGTTTGACAGCACCGCATTACCTCGTTGATATAGAAAACGATGTGCAACACATGATAAAGTCCGGCATCAGTCCATGACGGAGGGCGAATGCCCAAGAAGGCAAAGACAAGTCTCGCAACGCGGACAAACGGGGTCGACCCGGCTGCAGTCCGGGAGTTCACGTCGACGGTCGGCAGTCTCGCCGTCTATCTCGATGAGATCCGGCACTTTCGCGCCAAGAGCCTCGGCATCAGCGGCCCGCAATTCGCGATTCTGACCACTGTTCAGCGTCTCGACGACGGCGACGGCGTCTCGGTGCGCCACGTCGCCAAGGCCATTCATGTCGACTCCTCGTTCATCACGACACAGTCGAAGCTGCTCGAAGCGAAGGGCCTGCTTCGCCGGCTGGCCGACGAGGCCGATGCCCGGGTGGTGAACCTGTCGCTGACCGACAAGGCCGCCAGGCAGATCGCCGGCCTCGCAGCCGAGGAGCAGTCGCTCAACGACTTCATCTTCGTGGATCTTTCCGGCGAGGCGCTGGAGGACGTCACGGCACAGCTCGCCGAGCTGAAGATTCGCCTGGAGAAGGCCTGCCTCAAGATCGCCGGAGGCTTCTGAGGCGTTCAGTCGATTGAGATTGCGGCCGGTCGGCCGCGCTGCCGCGACAGCCGCCGTCCAACCCAGCCGAGAATCGTCTCGGGTGCCATCTCGGCGTCTGCCCCGGCACAGTCCGCGACGACGAAGTCGCTGCGGTGACTGCCCGGCCGGCCGGCGAGGAGCCGCCTGGCGTGGGCCGGATCGATTCCGCCGTCCCGCCGCAGCGCGACCAGCGTCGGGCAACGGATCATCGCGGCGATCGGCATCGGTGGCAGGGCGGCGCAGCAACCCGACGACGCGCCGTGCGCATCGGCCCAGAGCTCCCACAGCCCGCCGTCGCAGACCGCCGCGGCGACGCGCCCGTCCATCGCGACGCCCCTGGCGACGAGCGATGACGGGCTGCCGTCGGCCACCACGGCGATGCGGGTCGGGTCGATCCCGGGCCGCTCGGCAAGGTCGTCGATGATCGCGGAGACGCAGCTTTCGAGGCGGACGGAGCCGCGCGGCGCCGGGGCGGCGCCGGCCAGGCTGAGGTCGACGCAGAGCAGCGCCAGCCCCCTGGCGCGAGCCGGGGCGGCCATCACTGCCAGCAGGGTGTCCTTGCTGTGCGTCTCGCCGATGCAAACGACTGCGGGTGCGGCCTTCGTATCGGATCCGCCCGCCGGCAGGTAGTAGCCGCGGAGGTCGGCCTCGTCTCGCCACGGAATGGTGACGGCTCGGCCGGGCGGATCGAAGCTGCGCAGATATCGCCTGGTACTCTGCGCGCCGGGCGAGCCTCGCAACTCGAACGTATCGAGAAAACCCCCCAGCAATTCTCGCTCCTGCCAGGATCATCAAAATGAATACTTACAAACTCAGGTAATTTAGTCACTCAGCGTGCAAATGTGTCAATGCATTTCTAGGCGCAATCGCCGCCCCGTCCATTGCCCCCGATCAACGCGAGGCGATCCCGCCGCGCCGCAGGTCTGAGGAGAAGCAGCGTTGTGGGAGGCGTGGGAATGGTGCCCCTGGCCGGAATCGAACCAGCACTCCTTGCGGAACTCGATTTTGAGTCGAGCGCGTCTACCAGTTCCGCCACAGGGGCCAACGCCGCCGGAAGAGGCCCGACCGCGAAGCGCGCGGACTATAGCGGGCGGGAATTCGGGGTCAACCCGGGGGGCCTGGGGGCCGCCGCTCACACTCCGGTTTGATCGGCCGCCGTCTCGACACCGCCCCGGTCGCGCGATACGACGCCTGCCGCACCCGGAGAAACCCGTGACGGCCAACCTCCTCGACCAGCCCGGCCTCGCTTCGCGACCGGCGCGCGCGGCGCGCATCGCGCAGAATGTGGCGCTGACGATCGGCGCCGTCTCGGTGGCGGCGCTGGCGACCGCATGGTATTTCCAGCTCTTCCTCGACTTTTACCCGTGCCCGCTCTGCCTCGAGCAGCGCTACGCCTATTATGCGTCCGTCCCGCTCGCCGCGCTGATCGTGATCGCCGCCCGGCGCGAGGCTCCGGTGTCGCTGCTGCTGGCCGGCCTCGCGGTGCTGGCGGTGCTGGCGCTCGGCAATGCCGGGCTCGCCGCCTATCACGCCGGCGTCGAATGGAAGTTCTGGGCCGGGCCGAGCGATTGCAGCGGCCCGGTGCTCGATCTCGGCCGTGCCGGCAGCCTGCTCGACCAGCTCGACAAGGTGACCGTGGTGCGTTGTGACGAGGCGCAATGGCGCATGCTCGGCCTGTCCTTCGCCGGCTACAACGTGCTGCTGTCGCTCGGCCTCGCCGCCATTGCCGGCTGGGGGATCGGCCGGATCAGGCGCTGAACGCCCGCTGGCCACCGGCCGTTTCGGCGCGCCGACCGATCGGGATCAGGAACCGAAACACCTCGACGGCGTTGTCGGGTATCGTCATTCGGGCGGTTGGTGCGGGTTCTCGTCGAGGCGCTCGTGTGGCCAGCATCCCTGCGAAGTGACGCTACTCAGAATCGGCCGCTTAATGCCTTCCGAAACGAGGCTGGTCTCATCGGCGGCCTCTGATGCCTCTCTCAACCGCCAGGATGAACTGCCTTACCGCCGCCGCCAACAGGCGCTGCTACGGGAGTTCGGGACGGCCGCGCTGCAGTCGCGCGACTTCCGGCACATCCTTCAACAGGCAGCCGATCTCAGCGCCCGCGGCCTGGGATGCTCCTACGCCAAGGTTCTCGAATACGAGGCCGGCGAAAAGCGCCTGATCGTGCGTGCCGGCATCGGCTGGCCCGCCGGCACCGTGGACCATGTGTCGCTCGGCGCCGACATCGAATCGCCGGCGGGCTTCGCTTTTCAGACCGGGCAATCGGTCATCTCCAATCACCTGCAGGAAGAGACGCGCTTCCGGACGCCGAAACTCCTGGCCGATCACGGCATCAAGCGTGCGATCAACGTGCTGATCAGGCGGGGCGGCGAGGGCGATGCGGCGTTCGGCATTCTCGAGGCGGATAGTCCGGATCCGGGGCAGTTCGACGACGCCGATGCGGATTTTCTGGCCGGCTTCGCAGGCCTGCTCGGCATCGCGATCGAACGGCAGCACGCCGACGCCAAGCTTCAGGAAGCGCTCGATCACGAAGCCCTGCTGACGCGCGAGATGAGCCATCGCGTCAAGAACAGCCTCACCTCGGTGGTCGGCCTGCTGCGTGTCCAGGCGCGCGGTTCGGAGTCCGCGGACGTCAAGAACGCATTGGAAAACGCGGCGATGCGCGTCGCCTCGATCGCGGAGGTGCACGATCATCTGTGGCGGGGCAGCAAGGTCGGCTTCGTCGATCTGTCCGACTTCGTCGGCCATCTGTGCAAGAATCTCCAGAGCTCGGCGCCGGAACACACGCTTCAATCGCGCTCCGATCCCGTCATCCTGTCCGCCGACAAGGCGATCCCTCTGGGCCTGCTGGTCAACGAGCTCGTCACCAACGCCATCAAATACGCCTATGTCGATGGACCCGGCGTGATCAGGATGGACGCCAGGGAGATCAACGGACATCTGCTCGTCGAGATTTCCGACGAAGGCGCCGGCCTGCCCGATGGATTCGACATCAACCAGCCGCGAAAGAGCCTCGGCTTTCGCGTCATTCTCGGCCTGGTCCGACAGTTGATGGGCGAACTCAAGATCTCGAGGAACATCCCCCGGGGAGCCCTGTTCACCATCAAGTTTCCGCTCGACCCGCCATGACCGACCGTTCGATGCGCGAGTTGCAGTCGACATCCCGGACGCCGGGTCATGCGAACCCTGTGAGTCCCTGTTAGATGGCTTCAATCAACCCACCCATCCGCGTTCTCGTCGTCGAGGACGAAATGTTCATCCGCATGGACGTGGTCGAGTTTCTGCGCGCGGCGGGCGTCGACGTCGTGGAGGCGATCAGTGCGGCCGAAGGCATTCGGCTGCTCGAGCGCGATCCGGATATCCGGCTGATGTTCACCGATATCGATATGCCGGGTGCCATGAACGGTCTGAAACTGGCGGCGGCCGTCAGGGAACGGTGGCCCCCGATCAAGATCATCGCGACTTCGGGACATTTCAAATTGCAGGCCGGCGATCTTCCGCCGGACGCCCTGTTCTTCCTCAAGCCCTACCAACCGGCGGAAATCATCGATGCTGTTCGCCGGCTGACCTATGCGGCGTGACGGCCCAGCCGAACTCGCTGAATGTCGTCGCTCGCACCGCTCTTCACGTCTCGGGCTCGAACGCTCGGGCCAGATACAGGACACTTCGCAATGACAACCGCAAAACTCCTGGTCGTGGCAGCAGTGATCGGCACCGTCGGCACGCCCCAGGCGCTGGCCGCGTGCGAGATCGCCGACGCCAAGCTCGAAGAGGCGATTCAGGAGAATCCCCGGTTTCGCGGGCCGGCGAACAGTCAGGCCGTGCGCGACCTTCGGAGCCTGCGCGACGCCGCCTTCACGCTGCGATCCTATGGGCGCCACGACGACTGCGAGCGTCTGCTCGCCAACATTCGCGAACTGATCGCCGGGCCGCCGATGGGGTCGTTGGGAGACAATGACGAGGAGCAGGCCGACATCCAGAATTCCGCGCGCGAGCCGAAAGCGCGGCGCGGGACGCCGGCGGGCAGCCGCGACGACAAGGACGCCAAACCGCTGATCAGGATCGACCAGCTCACTCCCGGTTTGCGGACCGACGAGATGATCGGGGCGGAAGTCCGCAGTTCCGACGACAAGATCGTCGGCGAGGTCCGCAACATCGTGTTCGGTACCAAGGACGGGCGCGACTACGCGATCATCGCGTCGGGCGGATTCTTCACCACCGGCAAGGACAGCATCGTGGTGCCGATCCGGTCGCTCAAAGTCACGCAGGATCGATCGAGCTTCTTTCTCCCGATCGTGAAGGACGTGATGGAGACCGTGCCGGTGATGCCCGATCAGGACTACAACTGGCTCTCGGACCCGAAATGGCGCGCCCGCAACGACGCGTTCTTCGAGAAGCCGTGAGCGCTATAGCGTTTTCGAGCGAAGTGGATACCGGTTCGCGTGAAGAAAACGCGTCAAATCAAGAATCGAGAGCTCCGGTTCTGATTCTATCAGAACCGGAAAAGCGCTAGTCGTCGAGATCGTCGGGGCTTCGTCCGAACCAGTGGACGATGCCGGGCGTCACGATCGAGACGTAGACGAAGCGCGACAGGTGATGCGCGCCGACGAACACCGGATCGATGTGCAGCGTCAGCGCCAGCGCCATCATCGCGTCCATCGCGCCGGGCGCGAACGCCACCACCAGATCGGCGGTCCGCACCGGCGTGGTCAGCAGGATCGCGACCACGAACACCGACGAGATCGCGATGGCGACCGCGAACGAGCCGAGCGCAGCGGCGAGATAGCTGAGGATGGTGCGCAGCTTGATGGCGCCGAACCGCGATCCGATCAGCGTGCCGATCCCGACCAGCGCCGACAGATAGGCCCACTCCGGCAGCGTGCCCTCGACCAGCCCGGAGCCGTGCAGCACCGAGGAGCCGAGCATCGCGCCGAACATCCAGCTCGCCGGGAATTTGATCAGCCGCAGCAGCAGCGACGCGCCGACCGCGACCGCCGCAATCGCCGCGAGCACCAGCGGCGTCGCCTCCGGCCCGCGCACCGGCAGCGGCCCGCCCGCCATCATGCCGGTCGCGGCCAGCAGCAGCGGCACCGCGCTGGTCAGGATGATCACCCGCATGATCTGAACCACCGCGATGCCCGGCACGTCGGCCTTGCGCTCGGTGGCGAGCATGATGATCTGCGACAGCGCGCCCGGACTGCCGGCGAGCAGCGCCGAGGTGCGATCCCAGCCGTGGACCCGCTGCAGATAGATCGCGCTGCCGAACGTCGCGAAGAACGTCGCGACCGCGAGCAGCCCGATCGTCACCGGATACGAGCCGAGATTGTGGATCATCGCCGGCGACACCATCGAACCGAGCGAGACCCCGAGCGCCATCAGCACGATATGCGACAGCGGCGGCGGCAGGCCCATGTTGCGGCCGGCGAGGCCCGCGGCGGCGACCGCCACCATGGCGCCGGTGATCAGCCCGCCGGGAAGCTGCACCCAATAGGACAGCCCGCCGCCGGCGGCGCCGATCGCGATGGTCTCCAGGACGTTGAGGGTTTTCGACCACAGCTCGGTGCGGGTCAGCGCGGGATTCGGGGGCACGCGACCTTATCGCAAATACAAATACCGCCGACAAATGCGAACGGCGCGTCCCGCCATACCGGTGGCGCGGCCGCAGGGCGGGCGGCGGCGACAGCAACGGTTGCAGTTCGACCAGTTTGCAATTGTCAGGGCGCAGAGCAGCGCTAGGATGTTCCCGGGTCATGAACCAGGAGACCGGGACGATGAGAGCTCCACCATTCGGGACGATCGCAGCGGCCATGCTGGGGACGGCGCTGCTGACATGGATGTCGACGACGCCCGGCACCGCGCTGACCGCGCAGGAATGCAGCGCCCGATATCAGGCCGCCAAGACCGCCGGCACGCTCGACGGCCAGGGCTGGAGCGATTTCCGCAAGGCGCAATGCGGCGAGGTGGCCGCCGCCGCGGAGTCCAAGGACAAGGACAAGGCGGAGCCGAAAGCCGACAGCAGGGCCGAAGCCAGGACGGACGCCAAAACCGAGGCCAAGACCGAGGCCAAGCCGAAAGCGAAGCCGAAATCCGCAGAGCCGACGACGCCGCAGGGACCGGCCGTGTTCCCGACCGCGGTCGACGCCAAATTCGCCAAGGAGAAGCCGACCCGCGCGCGGCTGCACACCTGCGCCGAGCAATGGAAGGCCAACAAGGCCGCCAACACCACCGGCGGGCTGCGCTGGATCCAGAAGGGCGGCGGCTACTGGAGCGAATGCAACAAGCGGCTGAAGGGCTGAGGGCCTCCTCCGCTGCATTGCGGCATCGCGCGGCCGGGCAATTGACAGGCCCGGCTGATACGCCGCATCCGTGGCGGCTTCACGCACGCCCGGGGTGACGGATGATCGCAAGTCTCGGCCTGATTCTGCTGTGCCAGCTCGTCGCCGAGGTGGTGGTGCGCGCGCTGGCGCTGCCGCTGCCCGGCCCCGTGCTCGGGCTGGTGCTGCTGTTGTTGCTGCTGCTCGCGCGCGACCGCTTCAAATGGCTGGCGGTCGGGCCGCTGCGCCAGGACGGCGTCGAGAACGCCTCGAAGGGAATGCTGGCGCATCTGTCGCTGCTGTTCGTGCCGGCCGGCGTCGGCGTAGTCCAGCAGCTCGACATGATCGCCGCGCACGGCGTCGCGATCGCGCTGGTGCTCGCCGGCTCGGTGCTGATCACGCTGCTGGTGACGGTCGCGACCTTCCTGGTCACCGCCCGGCTGCTGTCGATGTGGGGCGCGCGATGAGCAGCGATCCGTTCTCGCTGTGGGTCTATCTGTCACAGACGCCGCTGCTGTGGCTGACGGTGACGCTGCTGGTCTACGCCGGGACCGACGCGGTGTCGCAGGCGACCGGACGCAATCCGCTGATGAATCCGGTGCTGCACGCGATGTGGATCATCGGCGCCTTCCTGTGGCTGACCGGCACCTCCTACACCAGCTACTTCAGCGGCGCGCAGTTCGTGCACTTCCTGCTCGGCCCGGCGACCGTGGCGCTGGCGGTACCGCTGTACGAGAACCGCCATCGGGTGATCGCCGCGATCGTGCCGATGGCGATCGCGCTGGTGGTCGGCTGCGTCGCCGCGATCGTCTCGGTGGTGGTGCTGGCGCAGCTCGCAGGATTGCCCGAGCCGGTGGTGCTGTCGCTGGCGCCGAAATCGGTCACCGCCGGCGTCGCGATGGGCATCAGCGAATCGCTGCACGCCGATCCGTCGCTGACCGCGGTCGCGGTGATCCTCACCGGCATCATGGGGGCGATCGTGGTGACGCCGCTGATGAACGCGCTCGGCATCCGCGATTTCCGCGCCCGCGGCTTCGCGGTCGGGCTGGCGTCGCACGGCATCGGCACCGCCCGCGCGTTCCAGGTCGACGCCATCGCCGGCGTGTTCGCCGGCATCGCCATGAGCCTCAACGCACTGATCACCGCGCTGCTGGTGCCGGTGCTGGTGACGCTGCTGGTGAGGTAGTTCGGCCCGCTCGTGTTCGCGGCGCGTGAGAGGAGAGTTGCTTCAACTCGGTGGTTCAGAGTCCGCGTTCCGACGAAGCGCCCGCTCCATCCTCAGCCGTCCGCGAAAGCGGAGGGCCCAGTATTGCAGAGCACGGATGATGATCGCGGGGGGCGGATGATGATCGCGAACGCTCTGGGATACTGGGCGGATTCGCCCGGTCGCGCCGGGCGATCACGGCGGGGGTGGCGACGAACGTGATTTGTCGCCGCGACCGCTGCGCGCTAGAGTCGTTCTGTTTCTGATGGAATCAGCGCTGGCGTTCAGGGATCCTCGCCGCATGCACAACCTCATGGTGAGGAGGCGCGTAGCGCCGTCTCGAACCATGCGCGGTCGGCCCTGAGTCTCCGCATCCTTCGAGACGCCCGGCTTCGCCGGGCTCCTCAGGATGAGGAGTCAGTGCATCTGGCAAGGGTCATATCGCTTCAATCAATCGATGAACCGCGCTAGGCTGGTGATGCTGTGCTACCGCCGCAAGGAGCCGGACCATGACCGACGCATCAGCCTTGCCGACGTCCGCCGCTGCTACGCATCGCGTGCATGGATCGGCCTCCCGCCGTGCCATTGCGCTGATCGTCGCTGCCGCCGCGATTGTCGCAGCACTGCTGGCGACATTGCCCGACGCGACCAGTCTCGCCGCTCGGCAATCCGACGCCGAACTGGTGATGCTGCTGCGCTTCATGGCCGCCGTGAAGGCGCTGCTCGCCGTGTTCGCGCTCGGCGCCGCGGTGTGGCGGCTCGGCTACCCCGCGTCGCCGGCTCTGTCGCTGATCTATGTGATCGCGCCGGCGCTGATGTGCGCCGCGCCTGTCGTGATCTGGCAGATCGCGCATGTCGGGTTCGGCGCCGCGTTGTTTCACGCCGGCTTCGTGCTGCTGCTGCTGGCGCTCTATGCCGATCGCGGCGACGCGGCCGAATTGGCGAAGTCCGCCGTGCTGCGGCTGCGCCGGGCGTAGGCTCAGCCTGTCCCGTTCAGCCAGTCCAGCAAGGCGGCATTGATCTCGCGCGGATAAGTGTGGCTGAGATCCGCGATCTCGCGATAGCTGACATCGGCGCCGGCGGCGACCAGCGCCTGTTGCGCCTGCCGCGCCATTTCGACCGGAAACATCCAGTCGTGCCGGCCGTGCACGATCTGGATCGGCAGCCCGCGCAGCCGCGCCGGATCGGCCATGCCGGCCAGTAGCGGATGGAAGCTCGCGGCGATCGGCGCGAGATGCGTGAAGGGTGAGGCGCGCTCCAGTCCGGTGACGTAGCAGAACGTGCCGCCGTCGCTCAGCCCGGTGACCAGCAGCCGTTGCGGATCGATCGACCATCGCGAGCGGATGAACGCGACGATGCGCGAAAGATTCGGCGTGTCGGCGTCCTCACCCATCAGCGCCCAGGTCGGCCCGGTCGCGGTCGGCGCGACCACGATCGCGCCGCGGCTGCGGGCGTCGCGCAGCCAGCTCCACAGAAACAGCCGGCCGTGGCCGCTGCCGCCATGCAGCGCCACCACCAGCGGCCAGGCGCGCTCCGGCGTGTAGTCCTCGGGCACGTAGAACGAGAACCCGCCGCGGCTGCCCGGTTCGTTGTCGTGGTGGAACACGCCGCTGTCGGGATGCTTCGGCTGCGCCAGCCGGGCGAGCACGGCGTCGTCCTCGCGCAGCGCCGGATCGAGATAGAGGCCGGACACCGGCGGCAGGGTCGCCGCCAGCGGATACAGCGCCTCGAGCGCCTGCGGCAGATGGCGCAGCGCGCGGAACACCGAGACGAGATCGCCCTGCCCGCCGTCGACCGCGCGCAGCCCGTCGAACGCCGCGAGCACATGCTCGCCCGCGAGCTTCAGCGGCTCGCGCAGATGCGCGAACGCATCCGGCCAGGCCGCCAGCCGCGGCAGTTCGGCGCGCAGATCGGCGTCGGGCTCGCCGGCGAGCCGCATCACCTCGCCGAATTCCGGCGGATGTAGATAGCGCGCGACGAAGCCCAGCGCCTCGATCGACCGCAGCAGCGGCGGCAGCAGCGCCACGATGTCGTCGACCACGGCATCGCTCATCGCAAGTCTCTCCACATGAACCGGCGGCTCCGCCGTCATGAGCAGAGAGTGGCGATCCTCCGGATCAAAGCAAGCCGCGTCGGCCCGCTCACGGCAAAACGCCGCGCGAGGGTGTCGCGCGGCGCTGTCTGGACGATTTGCGGTGCCGAAGCGGCCGATCAGGCCGCCCGCACCGTCTCCAGGAAGGTGGCGACTTCTTCCTTCAGCCGGTTGCTGTCCTGCGACAGCGATTTCGCCGCGGACAGAACCTGCGACGACGCCGAGCCGGTTTCGGTCGCGCCGCGCTGGACGTCGGTGATGTTGGAGGACACCTGCTGGGTTCCCTGCGCGGCCTGCTGCACGTTGCGCGAGATCTCCTGGGTCGCGGCGCCCTGCTCTTCCACCGCCGAGGCGATGGTCGAGGCGATTTCCGACATCCGGCCGATGGTCAGGCCGATCTCCTTGATGGCCGACACCGACTGATCGGTCGCGGCCTGGATGCCGGTGATCTGCTGACCGATTTCGCCGGTCGCTTTCGCGGTCTGTTCGGCCAGCGCCTTCACTTCCGACGCGACCACCGCGAAGCCGCGGCCGGCCTCGCCGGCGCGCGCCGCCTCGATGGTGGCGTTCAGCGCCAGCAGGTTGGTCTGGCCGGCGATGGTGTTGATCAGTTCGACGACGTCGCCGATCCGCGCCGCGGCCGCCGACAGCATGCCGACGCTGTCGTTGGTCTTGCGGGCCTGATCGACCGCATCATTGGCGATCCGCGCCGATTCCTGAACCTGACGGCTGATCTCGGTGATCGAGGACGACATCTCCTCGGTCGCCGAGGCCACCGACTGCACGTTGGTCGAGGCTTCTTCGGACGCCGCCGCGACCGCGGTGGTCAGTTCCTGGGCGTGGCCGGCGGTGGCGGTGAGCGTGCTGGCCGAGGCTTCCAGCTCGGTCGACGCCGACGACACCGTCTCGACGATCTGGCCGATCGCCGACTCGAATTGCCGGGTCGCCGTATCGACGCGCTGGGCGCGGGCGATCTTGGCATCGGCCTCATGCGCCGCGGCTTCGTCGGCCGCCTTCTTGGCGATCAGCGCCTCCTTGAAGACCTGCAGCGCATCGGCCATCGCGCCGATTTCAGTGCTCGCGCCACGATAGGGCACGTCGGCGGAAAGATCGCCCTGGCCGAGGGTCTGCATCGGCTTGATGATCGCGGCGATGCCCGACGTGATGTCGCGGACCACCATCACGCTGGCGATGACGCCGACCACGATCGCCACGCCGAGGATCGACACCACGATGAAGAACGCCGAGGTGTAGGTCGATGTGGCGACGCCGCTCGCATGGGTGGCGCCGTTGTTGTTGAGCGCGATGTCCTTGCTCATCGCCTCGTCCATACGAGCACCGATCGGATTGAAGGTGCTGGAGAGCATCTCAACGCCCTCGGCCGAGATCTGCCCGTCATGGCTGTTGCGCGACAACTCGAGCAGCTTCGGGACAATGGCCCGGTATTTCGCCCATTCGGCGACCCATGTTTCGTAGATCTGCCGCTCCTCCGGCGACGAGATCAGCGGCTCGTAGGTATTCTGGGCCTTCTTGATCCGCTCTTCGTTGTCGGCCAATTGCTTTTCGATGTTGGCCATGCGGCTGGGGTTGGTCTCCAGCAGGTGGTTTCGCAGGTTCAGCCGATAGCGGATGACTTCAGCCCGAATATCGCCGAGGGTCATGATGGTCGGCAGCCAGTTGCTGGTGATCTCGACCGTGGCGGCGTTGATCCCCTGCATTTTCAGCAGGCCGATCGCGCCCAGGCCCGACATGGCGATCAACAGAGCCGCGACCAGCGTGGTGATCTTGGTGCGAATGGAGAGCTTTGCTAACATGAAAAACGTCCTGCCGATTCAGGCGCCGGGGGATGTGCTGTGGGTGATGTACAGACAGAGGGCCGCCGCTCTGCCTGACACCTCGGAGCTGGTCCGAAGCATGGCCGTATCAGCAGCATGGTGTGGGATGGAACTTTTTGCATAGTTAACAATCGACCACGTATCGCTACGAGGCGACGTTGGTGGCGATGAAGCGCTTTCGCTTCCGGAGTGATCGCCGGACCGTCCTTCGTCGGGCGCGGCTAAGGATTTCCATCCGCCGTCCAATGTCTTACGCTGCGGCGAGAGAATGCCGCGATACGCGTGTCGCGATCGGGAGAGTTGCAGGAGTCGCTGCGATACACGCCACGTTTGCAGGACTACGTTCGGCGCGGGAGCCAATCGTCCGCCTCGATCGTTGGCTCCGGCGACGGCAATGGGGATTTTTGAATGCGCGCGGCCGACAACAAGTTCTTTCTCTTTCTGCTGGCGGCCGCTTCGGTCGCTTTCGTCTGGATCCTGCTGCCGTTCTACGGCGCGTTGCTGTGGGGCGTGGTGATCGCGATCCTGTTCGCGCCGCTGTATCGACAACTCAACCGCGCCTTCGGCTTCCGCCGCAACCTCGCCGCGGTGGTCGGGGTGACGATCATCGTCCTGCTGGTGCTGCTGCCGTTCTCGGCGATCGGCACTGCGCTGGCCAAGGAGGCCACCGGCCTCTACGCCAGGATCGAATCCGGCAATCTCGCTTTGCTCAACAACCTGCGGGACTTCATCGAACAGCCCCCGAGCTGGATCAACGACCTGCTCGAGCGGTTCGGCATCGGCAGCGTCGCCGAGCTGCAGCAGCGGCTGAGTTCGGTGCTGATGCGCGGCAGCCAGTATTTCGCCGGCCAGGCGCTGACGATCGGCCAGAGCACGGTCGATTTCACCGTCAACCTGTTCGTGATGTTGTATCTGCTGTTCTTCCTGCTGCGCGACGGCGACCTGATCGCCGGCCGGATCCGCCGCGGGCTGCCGCTGTCGGTCGATCAGCAGAACCTGCTGCTGAACAAATTCACCGTGGTGATTCGCGCCACCGTGAAGGGCAACATGCTGATCGCGCTGATCCAGGGCGCGCTCGGCGGGCTGGCGTTCTACGTCCTGGGCATCGGCGGCGCGCTGCTGTGGGCGGTGGTGATGGCGTTCGTCTCGCTGCTCCCGGCGGTCGGCGCCGGCCTGGTGTGGGCGCCGGTGGCGGTCTATCTGATCGCGACCGGTTCGATGTGGCAGGGCATCCTGCTGATCGCCTATGGGGCGCTGGTGATCGGCATGGTCGACAACGTGCTGCGCCCGGTGCTGGTCGGCAAGGACACGAGGATGCCGGACTACGTGGTGCTGATCTCGACGCTCGGCGGCCTCCAGGTGTTCGGCCTCAACGGCTTCGTCATCGGCCCGGTGATCGCGGCGATGTTCATCGCGGTGTGGGACATCTACTCCACGTCGCGCGAAGCCGCAGCCAACGCCGGCGAGGAGACCACCGGCGGCGTGCCGAGTAGCGGCGAGGTGCCGAGCGCCGACGCGCCGTAGCGCGGCGCTGAGTCCCTCGCGGCGCCGGCGGGCTTCGCCGGGATCGGCGACGACGTCGATCAGCGCAAGCGCCTGAACGTCGCGAACTGGAATCTCTGATCGGCCCTGCCGCCGCCAGTCCGGTTACGGATCGAGCTCGGTGTCCCAGTACAAGTAATCGAGCCAGCTCTCGTGCAGATAGTTCGGCGGGAACAGCCGGCCGTTGCGGTGCAACTGGTGGACCGTCGGGGCGAATGCGGTCTGGCGCGGAAACATCTTGGCCTGGGCCGGGGTCAGATTGCCCTTGCGCAGATTGCATGGCGAGCACGCGGCGACGACGTTCTCCCACGTCGTCTGCCCGCCCTTGGAGCGCGGGATGATGTGGTCGAAGGTGAGATCCTCCGGTGCGCCGCAATACTGGCAGGAAAACCTGTCGCGCAGGAATACGTTGAACCGCGTGAACGCCGGATGCGTCGATGGCTTCACGAAGGATTTCAGCGAGACGACGCTGGGAAGCTGGATCTCGAGATTCGGGCTGTGAATCGCGCGATCGTAATGCGCCACGATGTTGACGCGATCGAGGAACACCGCCTTGATCGCGTCCTGCCACGACCAAAGCGATAGCGGATAGTAGCTGAGCGGCCGGAAATCCGCGTTCAACACCAGCACCGGCCAACCGCCATGCGAGACATGCGCGTTAGAGACATGCGCGTTCAAGAAACGCTCCTGACCCCCGTCCGATCGACGCTGCGAAGCAGCATGGAAGGGATACTACAGCCAGCGTGACGCCGTTGTGAAGGGCAAGCGGGATGGAAGCCTCGCCGGCGTGGCGAATTCCGTCCAAAAGCGGGAAATCCGGGAGAATGGATGTGCCGGAACGCCCGCGAATGGAGGCGATTGTTCCATATTTACCGGCCGCGTTGACGTTCGCGGGCGGCTTCTATCAGATGCGTAGCAGACAATCCCGATTTCGACCGTTCAGTTCCCGGAGGCGACCATGTCCAGCGCAGCAACCGCATCGCTCAAATCCACCGCCGCAGCGCCCGCCCATCAGCCCGGCCGCGGCCGGGTGTATGATTCGGTCGCCGATGCCTATGGCGACACGCCGCTGGTGCGGCTGAACCGGCTGCCGGAGCAGAACGGCGTCAAGGCGACGATCCTCGCCAAGCTCGAATATTTCAACCCGGCCTCCAGCGTGAAGGATCGCATCGGCGCCGCGATGGTCGCCGCGATGGAGCGCGAGGGCATCATCAAGCCCGACACCATCCTGATCGAGCCGACCTCGGGCAATACCGGTATCGCGCTGGCCTATGTGGCGGCCGCCAAGGGCTATCGGCTGAAGCTGGTGATGCCGGAATCGATGTCGATCGAGCGCCGCAAGATGCTGGCGTTTTTGGGCGCCGAGCTGGTGCTGACCGAAGCCGCCAAGGGCATGAAGGGCGCGATCGCCAAGGCCGAGGAGCTGATCGCCTCGACTCCGAACGCGGTGATGCCGCAGCAGTTCAAGAACCTCGCCAACCCCGAGGTCCACCGCCGCACCACCGCCGAAGAGATCTGGAACGACACCAATGGCGGCATCGACATCTTCGTCGCCGGCGTCGGCACCGGCGGCACCATCACCGGCGTCGGCCAGGTGCTGAAGCCGCGCAAGCCTTCGATCAAGATCGTCGCGGTCGAGCCGGAGGAGAGCCCGGTGCTGTCCGGCGGCGCGCCCGGCCCGCACAAGATCCAGGGCATCGGCGCCGGCTTCGTACCGGACATTCTCGACCGTTCGGTGATCGACGAGATCATCCAGATCGCCGGCCCCACCGCGATCGAGACCTCGCGGGCGCTGGCGCGGCATGAGGGCATCCCCGGCGGCATCTCGTCGGGCGCAGCGATTGCGGCCGCGATCGAGCTCGGCAAGCGCCCGGAGAACGCCGGCAAGACCATCGTGGCGATCGTGCCGTCGTTCTCGGAACGCTATCTGTCGACCGCGCTGTTCGAAGGCGTGTAAGCGCCGCCCGGTGCCGGCCGGTCACTCTGCCTCGGTCACTCCGCGGCGGCGAGCCGCCGCGGCAGCAGGCCGGCGTCGCGGGCGAATGCCACCATGAGGTCGCGGACGTCGTGCGGCCGCTCCTCATGCGCCAGGTGGCCGAGCCCCGGCATCAGTTCGATCTGCGCGCCCGGCACCATGCGCTGCACCTGCGCCGAATTGCTCGCCGCGATGGTCTTGTCGTTGCTGCCGGCGATCAGCAGCAGCCTCGTCGCCAGTTGCGGCAGCTCGAGCGCGGTGCGCTCCAGCCGCCAGCTCGCCATCATCCGCAGCGCCGCGGCGACATGGCCGGGGCTGCCGACCAGCCGACGATAATAGTCGATCCCGGCGGGCTCGATCGACGAGCCGGTGTCGGCGATCATGCGCTCGACCATGCCGGGGTTGCGGGCGAACCGCGCCATCAGCCGCGGCACCATCGCGCTCGACGCCAGCACCCGCGCCAAAGGCAGCATGAACCGACCCGCGGCGCCGCCGATCGGCAGCAGCGCGCCGTTGAGCGCGACCAGGCCGGCCGGCGCGATGCCGCCGTCGAGACACATCCGCGCCAGCAGCGCGGCGCCGGCCGAATGGCCGGCGACCAGAACCGGCTGGTGGCCGAGCCCGCGCAGCAGCGCGGCGAGATCCTGCGCCATCGCGTCGAGCGTCATGCGCGACGGCGCCGGCGTTTCGGTGAAGCCGTGGCCCGGCAGATCGGGCGCGACGACAGTGAAGTGCTCCGCCAGCAGCGGCGCCAGCGTGCGCCAGGAATGCGTCGCCGCGCTGGTGCCGTGGATCAGCAGCAGCACCGGGCCGCGGCCGATCTGCTGCACGTGCCAGCGCAGCCCCGCGGCGTGCACGAACCGACTGGCGTCGCGATTGGGCCAGTCGCGGCCTTCGACGTCCCAGCCGGGTTTGGCGAGCGATGCCGCGCGCGGCGCGCGGGGCGGAGGGTTGTTGTCGTTGAGCGCGCGCATCATCGCCCTGTCCGTTGTTGCGCTGAGGCCACCATCGCCGGCGCATACTGTCAAATGCGCGACGGACGCCCGGTTCCGGCAGGCCACGGATTATCTGCGAAGTGGTACTCGATTATAGTAATGGCGGAGCCGCGACGGGCGGTCATCGGGCGCGCCATGTTCGGACTGGTGATCACGAACGCGCCGGACTGACACTCCGTGTCAGCGCCGCACGACAGTCGAGGCGGATCGCAGCCAGGCTCTGGTCGATCGCCTTGACCAAATCTGTCAGCACGCGATGACAAGCGTGAAATCGGCATGAATGCCGCAGATTTCGGTTCGCAACTCTGCAAATCATTCCAATATTCAATTCAGCGCACCCTGAACTAACAAGTCAGGGAGAGTCGTAGCAGCGGCCGCGACGAATCGCGGCGAGCCGCCCGAACCGGGAGTGATGCGATGAAGATGTCTCATCTGGCCAATTTTCTGCTGATGATCGTCGGTGGCGCCGCGCAGGAGGTCGCCTATGCGGTCAAGCGCCGCTGGCGCCGCGACGGTCGTGCGGAGTAACACGACGCTCCGTCGTTGAGGCGCCCGCGCTCGTCAGCGTGCGCCGATCTCCCGTCGCTCCGGCGCGATCAGTTCCGGCCGCGAGCCGGACAATCGCTTGTGCAGATGCACCATGAAGGCCATGCCGAACAACGGCGTCGCCAAATTGACGATCGGGATCGACACGAAGGCGGCGATCACCAGCCCGGCGATGAACACCGTGGTGGCATTGTCGCGCCGCATCGCCTTGGCCTCGGCGGCGGGGCGGAAGCGCATCGCCGCCAGTTCGAAATATTCCCGGCCGAGCAGCCAGCCGGTGGCGACGAAGAACACGATAACGCCGGCGCCGGCGAACAGCAGGAACGGCAGCGCCACCAGATAGACCAGAATCGTCAGCAGCGCGGTCTTGACGGTCTCGATCAGCGCCACGCCGACCGGCAGCGCGACGCCCGGCTCGTCATGCGGATAATATTCGCGCTCGACATGTTCGGCGGCCTCGTCGACGAAGATGCCGGCGACCAGCGAGGTCACCGCCGGCATCAGGAACACCGCGCCGACCACGATGCCGAGACCGGCGGCGATCGAGAATACCCAGGACAGGATGTTGAGCGGGGTCTGGAAGCCGCCCAGCGCGGCCTCGGCCCACAACTCGCTCGACGAGGCCAGCCAGCTCAGCAGCCGCTGCAGCCCGATCGCCGCCACTGCGATCAGCGCCAGCGCGAAGCCGATCGAACGCCACAGGATCGAGCGCATCGGCGGCGACAGAATCTGGGTCAGCGCCTTGATGGCGGCGTCGAGCATGGGCGGTGTCCTCGTCCGGGAATGAGCCTCGCACAGGTAGAGGCGGCGAGGAGCTTCGGCAAGGGCGGGGTGGTCAGGCGGCCTCTCCACACTGCATCCCTCATCCTTCGCGACGCCCGGCTCGCCCTGCGCAGTCGTTCACTTCGCAGTTCACCCCGTCATGGCCGGGCTTGTCCCGGCCATCCACGCCTTTCTTGCGGCTTCCGCAGGGAGAACGTGGATGCCCGGCACAAGGCCGGGCATGACGCGTTGAAACGAAAGTGCCCGACTTCATTGGCCACAGCCCCATCCCGGGCACGGGCCGGACTTGCGCGGAGCTACCGCCGCAGCCGCCGCGACGCCGGGTAGTTCATCACCTTGGGCACCCTGCCCTCGCGCAGCGCGCGCTGCATGGCCTCCCAATAGTCCGGCTGCATCAGTTCCGGATGGGCGTCGCGGAAGGCGCGGCGCAGGCCGGGATCGTCGATCCGCAGCCCCTCCAGCATCTCCTCGGGCCGGAACACCACGCCGTCCTCGAACTCCGGCACCGGGGCGATCGCGGTGCTGCGGACCTTGACGTCGGTCAGCGGTTCGACCGCGTCGTAGTCGAACAGATACACTTTGCGGATCCGGCTGACGCCGTAATTGCGGCCGTCGAGGTCCTTGTTGAAGATGTCGGCGGCGGCGTTGTTCTTGATGCAGTCGCCGAGATTGATCACCGCGGCGCGGGCGTCGGCGCCCGCAGCCGTGGTGAGATACAGCGGCAGCGGCGTCAGCTTGATCTGCACGATCAGATGCCGGAACACCAGCGCGTCGCGCTCCAGCGTCACGGTGTCGATGCCGGATTCGAGCAGCTCGTCGAGCAGATCGGGCGCGAACATCGTGCGGGCGAGCTTGACGTTCGAATAGATGATGTTGTCGAGCATCGAGCCGGCGCGGTCGATCTCGTGCACCAGATTGTACTTGCGCAGCACCGCGTCGAGGCCGTCGAAATAATCGAACTTGTAGTCGTCGGTCGGATGGTCGCGGATGATCTTCAGCACATAGGCCGACGACGGCATCGTGAACGCGATCGCCACCGTGCCCTTGAAGCCCGGCGCGGTGGCGAGCTTTTGCTTGCTCTTGCGATGCTCGGTGAGGATCTCGTTCATCACCGCGACCTTGCCGAGGTGATGAAAGCCGATGCAGGAATATTGCGTGCCGAGCGGCCGCTTCGGCATCAGCTCGTGCAGCAGCCGCGCCAGCTCGTGATAGCGCGGGTTGGTGGCGTGATAATTCGCCAGCGTCGAGGAGAATGCGAATTGCAGCTCGTCGCTGTCGCACAGCACTGCGTCGACGACGAGGCCGTCGTCCTCGTTGAGCAGCGCGATCAGCAACGGGATGTTGCGCGGCGGCATGTCGCCGCGGTCGCGCAGCCGGATGCGCCCGATCAGGCAGGCGCCGCGATTGCGAAAGAATCCGGATTGGGCGATCTCGATCTTCGCGCTCTCGCCGGCGCGCGGGCCGAGCGGCTCCAGCGCCGCCTCGATCGCGGCGGCGGCAAGCGCTGCGTCGCCGTCGAGATCGCGCCAAGGGCCGGTGAAGCCCGCGGCGTCGAGCGCATCGCGGATCACCTCCGGCCGGATCGGCAGCGTGGCGGCGATGGTCTTGAGCACCGCGGCGACAGAGGCCGGCGGACGCGCCGCCGGGCCGGTATCGTAGGACACCGGCCGCCATTCGTCGCTGACCAGCTTGCGGCGCAGCGACTGCCAGAACGCGAAGGCGAAATCGGCCTCGTAGCGGCCGGCGATCGCCGCCAGCAGCTCGGCCTCGGCGCGCGCCCAGACCTGCTCGTCATTGGCGAGTTCGGGCAGCCCGGCCTTCAGCAGCGGCACGAGCTGATCGATGCAGGCGGTGTACAGCCCGAGCCGGATCTTCGACAGCCGCACCGTCGCCGACCAGTCGCGCGCCTCGAACGCCGCTTTCGCCAGCGCCGGAATCCGCCGCGACACCGCGTAATAATTGTCGAACGCCGCCAACACCACGCGCGCCAGCGTGTGGGCCTGATCGTCCGGATCGTCGGTCCGCACCAGCGCGTCGAGCAGATCGAAATCCGGCTCGGCGATCCGGGTGGCGGCCTCGATGTCGGCGGCGCTGAGAAGGTGGGCGGTGGCGGTCATCGCCGGCGATGATGCGGCGGATTCGGGGGCGGCGTCGTGATCTGACGCAAAATGGCGGCTCGCCCGGCGGTTGTCGTGCTGGCGTTCCGCTCAGGGTTGCCCGGCCGGCGGCACCACCGGGGCGCCGGCCTGCGGCTTCACCGTCACCGTCTCGTCGGTGTCGAAGAACGTCAGCGCGGCGGCGGAGAAGCCCTCGGGGGTCTCGTACATCAGGTGGTGCGTCGCGCCCTTGAACTGCACCAGCCACGCCCCCGGGATCGCGGCGGCCAGCGTCTTCGAACTGTCGGTGCCGACCACGTCGTCGGCGGTGCCGACCACCAGCATCACCTGATTGGGGATCGCCGGCAGCTTGTCCAGCGGGGTCTTCCAATGCGTGGTGGCCTCGACCTGCCGCGCCACGATCGGATCGGCCGGCACCCGGCCATGCAGCGCCTTGGCGACGTTGCTGCCGTCGGTCGAGGTGGCGTGGATCAGCGCCTTGTTGAAACGATCCGGATATTGCAGCAGCAATTGCTGGGTGATCGTCGAGCCCATCGAATAGCCCAGCACATGGGTATGTTTGACACCCAGCGCGTCGAGCAGCCCGATCACGTCGGCGGCGAACAGCGGATAGCTGAAGGTGGTGGCGTTGGCGGTGGTGTGGCCCATGCCGCGATTGTCCGGCAGGATCAGCTGATAGCGCTGCGACAGCGCCGCGACGACCTTCGGCGGCCAGTTCTCGGCGGTCCCGCCGAGCCCCATGATCATCACCATCGGCGCGCCGCTACCGATCAGCTTGTAACCGATCGAGATACCGTTGGCGTTGACCTGATAGATGGTGTGACCGCCCCCGTCCTGGCCAATCGGCTTGCCGGCCGGTGCGATCGGATCGGCGAGGGCGGAGCCGCTTACCATCAGTAGCGCAATGAAACTTGAAGCGAATGCGCGAGCGAGCTTTGCCATCCGAATCACCTTGCAGAGCGTTGAATCGGCGACGCATAGCAGGAAACGGAGCACGGGTCGTTGCGGCGAAGGGGGCGGGGGGCTACGGGAAATCTTCGAAATCGCCGTCCCACACCCCACCCTCGAGATCGCGATTCGCCTCGATCCCATCATCGATCGCATCATTCTCGGGATGGCGCGCCATCATCGCAACTTCGCGGCGGAGATCGGCCAGAAACTGGGGATCGCACATGTCCGGCGCGCTGCGCACAATCGGCCGCAAGCCCTGCGTCCGCAGCCGCTCCCGCAGCGATGCCAAAGGGTCACAGGCAGTTTCAGAGGTGGGCTTATCTGGATCGGTTGGCATGGCGGCATGTGTAACAGGTCAGGCGGCGATTGCAATTCCTGGTTGTCATCCTGGGTCTATTGCGTCTTATTGTGAGACTGCCGAAGTGGAGACGGGCGTGCCGACGATCGCGTACTTTCTCGGAATTGCCATCGCGATGTACTATCGCGACCATAACCCACCTCATGTCCACGTGATTTATCAAGGTTATGAGGCATTGGTGGTGATTGAGGACGCCAGTCTGTTGCGGGGCAAACTGCCACCGACCGCGATGCTGATTGTGCGACGATGGGTAACGTTGCGGCGGACGGCACTGCTTGCGAATTGGGAGCGGGCGCGACGGCACGAAACGCTCGAGCGAATTGCGGGTCCGGACGATGATGATGATTAAGGTGCGACGCGCGACAGCGCTTGATGGTCACCGGCTGAAACTTGAGTTTTCCGATGACACCGTCGGAGAGCACGATCTCGGCTTTATTCTCAGCGAGCACGGCCCGATGCTGGAGCCGCTCAAGGACCCCGCATACTTCAAACGCGTTTTTGTGGAGAACGGCGTGCCGACCTGGCCGAACGGCTATGATTGGGACCCGATCGCCCTGCACGACGAGATGAAAGCCGCCGGCGAGTTGCGGCCGGTCGGGGATGCGGCGGAGTAGCAGGCTGGTTGCTACTCGGCAGCGTTGAAGCGCGCCTTGCCCGGCAAGCGCGCGTTCTGCCAATCGCCTGGCGCGAGGACCTTGGTCGCGGTCAGGATTTCAATTCCCAGAATGCGGCCGTGCTGGTCCAGATCGTAGATGAACGGCCCGGCTTCCTCGGTGTTCTCGACCTCGCCTGCCCCGACCCTGATATACACCGCGTCGGCTTCGGGATCGTAAGTCATATCGGTCATGGCGTTCGCCTCCGCTAAAAATGTATGCGGGCAAAACAGGTATTCTTGACGCCACCTCGTTCAACCGGGCTGCTTGTGAGCTAAACCTCTTCGATCAATCCCGCATGATGCAGAACTAGGCGTCCGACGATCGTAAGCTGAACGTCCTTCTCGGCCTTCCTTATAGTCAGTTTAGCTGAACCAGTCTTGCTATCGAATTTAATCTCTTCGCTGACCAGGCCCAAAGAAATAAGATGACGTTCCGCCGCCTGATATTCCGCATTCCGCTTACGAACGTCTTGATCACATCCGTACATAAGCAAGGGGAGATCAAAGATAGCCGGATGCAGCTTACGAAATTCTTGCGCGGCCGCTATCGTTAGCTTTGTATGATACAACAATACTATTAGCTCTTCGGGATCAAGCTCGGATAGGATTTTTAGGATCCTCTGAGCTCGAATCGCATCCCCTTCGTCCTTGGTAAGCCCCCTTGCCGCGCACTTGGCCAGATGTTCAATTTTTGAAGTTGAGCTAGTCATTGAGGCCGCCCGGAGGCCAGATTCGACCAACTCCAGTTGAGGCCCCTCAGAAGTGGGCAAGCATCGCTCGCAACCGGCGCGCTGCACCTCTTCGGCCAATGCTAATATGAACCTTTCGACCCGATCCAATCTTTGATTGGGGATCAACTCTGTGATGATTTCGGTGAGCAAGCCCCCGACAACTGGAGCGGTGCTTACGACTGCGCGCAATATCGCGGCTATCCGATCTGCCGGTGTATTTCCGAGTGACGGGAGATCCGAATCCCTCAACTATCCACCTTCAACGCCGCAATGAACGCCTCCTGCGGAATATCCACCTTGCCGAACTGGCGCATCTTCTTCTTGCCCTCCTTCTGCTTTTCGAGAAGTTTGCGCTTTCGGGTGATGTCGCCGCCGTAGCATTTGGCGGTGACGTCCTTGCGCAGCGCGCGGACGGTTTCGCGGGCGATGATCTTGCCGCCGATCGCCGCCTGGATCGGGATGACGAACATGTGCGGCGGGATCAACTCTTTCATCTTCTCCACCATGGCGCGGCCGCGGCCTTCGGCGCGGGTGCGGTGCACCAGCATCGACAGTGCGTCGACCGGCTCGGCATTGACGAGGATCTGCATCTTCACCAGATCGGCCGGCTTGTACTCGGTGAGGTGATAGTCGAACGAGGCGTAGCCCTTCGACACGCTCTTGAGGCGGTCGTAGAAATCGAACACCACTTCGTTGAGCGGCAGGTCGTACTTCACCATCGCGCGGGCGCCGACATAGGTCAGCTCCTTCTGATTACCGCGGCGGTCCTGGCACAGTTTCAGCACCGAGCCGAGATATTCGTCGGGCGTCAGAATCGTCGCCTCGATCCACGGCTCCTGGATCTCGGCGATCTTGACCACGTCCGGCATGTCGACCGGATTGTGGATCTCCATTTCGGTGCCGTCCGTCAGCGTCATCTTGTAGATGACGCTCGGCGCAGTCGCGATCAGATTGAGGTCGAACTCGCGGCTGAGCCGCTCCTGGATGATTTCCAGATGCAGCAGGCCCAGGAAGCCGCAGCGGAAGCCGAAGCCGAGTGCGGCACTGGTTTCCATTTCGAACGAGAACGAGGCGTCGTTGAGCCGCAGTTTGCCCATCGCGCCGCGCAGCGTTTCGAAATCGTCGGCGTCGACCGGGAACAGGCCGCAGAACACCACCGGAATCGCCGGCTTGAAGCCCGGCAGCATCTCGGTGATCGGCTTCCTGTCGTCCGTGATGGTGTCGCCGACGCGGGTGTCGGCGACTTCCTTGATGCCGGCGGTGATGAAGCCTATTTCGCCGGGGCCGAGTTCGTCGACCGTGGTCATCTTCGGCGTGAAGTAGCCGACGCGCTCCAGATCATAGGCCGCGTTGGTGCCCATCATCCGGATGCGCTGGCCCTTCTTCATCACGCCGTCGACGATCCGCACCAGCACCACGACGCCGAGATAGACGTCGTACCAGCTATCGACCAGCAGCGCCTTGAGCTGGGCGGAGCGGTCGCCGTTCGGCGGCGGCAGCCGCGTCACGATCGCTTCCAGCACGTCGGGCACGCCGAGGCCGGTCTTGGCCGAGATCATCACCGCGTCGGAGGCGTCCAGCCCGATCACGTCCTCGATCTGCTGCTTGATCTTCTCCGGCTCGGCCGCGGGCAGGTCGACCTTGTTGAGCACCGGCACGATCTCGTGGCCGGCATCGAGCGCGTGATAGACGTTGGCCAGGGTCTGGGCCTCGACGCCCTGCGAGGCGTCGACCACCAGCAGCGAGCCCTCACAGGCCGCCAGCGACCGCGACACCTCGTAGGCGAAGTCGACGTGGCCGGGCGTGTCCATCAGGTTGAAGATGTAGTCCTTGCCGTCCTTGGCGCGGTAGTTCAGGCGCACGGTCTGCGCCTTGATGGTGATGCCGCGCTCGCGCTCGATGTCCATCGAATCGAGCACCTGCTCCTTGCCGGCCATTTCGCGGTCGGACATGCCGCCGGTGATCTGGATCAGCCGGTCGGCGAGCGTCGACTTGCCATGGTCGATATGGGCGACGATGGAGAAGTTGCGGATGTTGTCGATGGGGGCGGTGGTCATGGTCGCGAGATAGCACCGGGACTCCGGCGCGGCAAGGCGAAGGGCGACCGCAACCGCCCGAAAAACCGCCGCTTTTGGCGTGCTTGACGGGGCGGGCCGAACCGGCTGATGTCCGCCGCGCATGCCTCGAACCCAGGGTCCGGATGACCTCGATTGCCACGTCCCGCGGCCGCCTGTCGCTGATCGAGCGCTGGATCGACGCGCTGCTCGATCCCAAACGGCAGGAGCGTACCGTCATCCTGTCGCTGGCGGTCTACGCGGCGATCTGGACCGCCTACCGGACGATCGCCACCTGGCCGCGCGACCTGCACGCCGACGAAACCGAGTTGTACGCCTGGTCGCAGCATCTGGCGTTCGGTTACGACAAACACCCGCCGTTCTCGGCCTTCGTCGCCCGCGCCTGGTTCAGCGTGGTCCCGGTCTCGGACCTGACGTTCCATCTGCTCGCCACCGTCAACATCGCGGTCACGCTGTACATCGCCTGGCGGACGATGCGGCGCTATATGACGGCCGAGAAGGCGCTGTTCGGGCTGGCGCTGCTGACGCTGATCCCGTTCTTCAATTTCATCGCGCTGAAATACAACGCCAATGCGGTGCTGCTGCCGCTGTGGGCGCTGACCATCCATTGCTTCCTGCGCGCCTTCGAGGCCCGCGGCCTGCTGTGGCCGACGCTGGCGGGCGTGTTCGCCGGCTGCGCGATGCTGGGCAAATACTGGTCGATCGTGCTGATCGGCGCGCTGGGCCTCGGCGCGCTGCTGGATCGGCGGCGGGCGCGGTTTTTCGCCTCGCCGGCGCCGTGGCTGATGATCGCAGCCGGCGCGGTGGTGCTGGCGCCGCATCTGGCCTGGCTGATCGATCACCGCTTCCCGACCTTTGCCTACGCGGCCGCGCGGGAATCCGACGGCCTCGGGCACAATGCGCTCGACACGCTGCGCTATCTCGCCGGCTGCGTCGGCTATGCGGCGCTGGCGCTGATCGCCACCTGGGTGCTGCTGCGGCCGTCGCGCGCCGCACTGGCGGAGAGCCTCTGGCCGGCCGACCCGCAGCGCCGGCTGATCGTGACGATCCAGCTGCTGATGATCGTGGGCCCCGCGCCGCTGGCGCTGGTGACCGGCATCCGCATCGTGCCGCTGTGGACGATGCCGGCCTTCACGCTGCTGCCGATCGTGCTGCTGTCGTCGCCGCTGATCGCGGTCGGCCGCGACGCGCTGCGGCGGATGCTGATCGGGGCTGCGGCGCTGGCGCTGACGATCCTGGCCGCGGCGCCGGGCGTGGCGGTGGCGATCCATACGAGCAGCGCGCCGGAGCCGTTCGAATACGCCTCCCTGCTGGCCTCCGACATCGCGCGGGTCTGGCAGCGCCACACCGACAGGCCGATCGCGCTGGTCGCGGGCGAAACCGCGCTGGCGCAGAACACCGCGTATTATCTGCGCACCGACAGCCGCGCCTTCGCGACCGCCGATCTGGCAACGCTGAAAGCCGACGCCACCGCGCGCGGCGCGGCGCTGGTGTGCCCGGCGGCGGATCAGGCCTGTCTGGCGATCGCCGAGCAGATCGTGGCGGCGCAGCCGCAGATCCTGCGCAGCAAGGTGTGGCTCAGCCGGCCGCTGCTCGGGATCGCGGGCGGCACGGTGCAGGACGTGTTCTTCCTGGTGCTGCCGCCCTCGGCGGCGGCGAGATAAGCCGGCGCGGGCTTATTCTTCTTCGCCGAACTTGCTGCCCATCAGTTCGGCCAGCGCGTCGACGGCCTGCTGCGCCTCGGGTCCGGTCGCCGACACGGTGACGGTGGTGCCGATCCCGGCGGCCAGCATCATCAGGCCCATGATCGAGGTTCCGCCGACGGTCTCGCCGTTGCGCGTCACGGTGATATCGGCCTGGAACTTCTCGGCCATCTGGACGAATTTGGCCGAGGCCCGCGCATGCAGGCCGCGCTTGTTGATGACGGGAATCTCGCGGGAGATTTTTCCGGCGGTGGTGCCCGCCTGTGCGTCTGTCGCGGTCTGGGGCACGTCTGCGGTCATTTTCCGGCCAGCACCCGGCTGGCGATGGTGACGTATTTGCGCCCGGCTTCCTGGGCCAGCGCGATGGCATCGGGCAAAGCGCGTTCCTCGCGGACCTTGGCCAGTTTCACCAGCATCGGCAAATTGATCCCGGCGAGCACTTCGACCTTCGGGCGGCTCATGCAGGAGATCGCGAGATTCGACGGCGTTCCGCCGAACATGTCGGTCAGAATCGCAACGCCGTCGCCGCTGTCGACGCGATTCACCGCCTCGATGATGTCGCTGCGACACAGGTCGGCGTCATCTTCGGCGCCGATCGTGACGGCTTCGATTTGCTTTTGTGGCCCCATCACGTGTTCCAGCGCTGCCTTGAACTCGTCGGCAAGGCGCCCGTGGGTCACAAGTACTAGACCAATCATCGGAAACTCCTCGCGGGCGCTTCGTGGGTGCACCGCGCGAACGGGTCACTTTGACCATCCAGAGCCCCTATGCAAGGGGGTTCTCGCGATTCTCCCTTCAAGACGGGGGCAAATCGGGAACCGGGGCCGGTCTATTCAGTGACGATTGTGTGGCTCATATGGTTACAAAAATCCTTCCAGCAATCGTCCAACTGTGTCGCAGCGGCGACGGCGTCGATGGTCGTGAACGCCGCCACCACCAGAGGTAGCGGATCGTAGGCTTCACCTACCGGCACCCGCGGCAATTCGACGCCCTCCACGATCCCGCGCATCGACGCAGCTTCCGGAAGGCGGGCGGCGTCGCTGGCGGCGAGGTCGACCAGGAGGCCGACCATGGCCTCCGGCGCGGCCGGAACGCGGCGCAGGCCGAGGCCTCTGACCTCGATCATTCCGGCGATCTCCGGCGCCGGGCGCACCCAGAGCCGGCCGTCGCGCCGTTGCAGAATGACACGATCGTCACCGATCAGTTCCACCGGCGGGATCTGCCGCGCCCGTCCTGCGACGATCAGCCCGAAGGCGAGGCGGGATTTGCCGGATCCGGAGGGGCCGCGGATCAGCACCGCGCGGTCGCCGATCCGGACGGCGGAGGCGTGCACGCTGGGTGCGGCCGTCATGTCGACGGCAGCCGGACGATGAAGCGGGCGCCCGCGATGGTCGGCTCGCCGTCGGCATCGCGCGGACCGGGGCGGTTCTCGGCGCGGATCTTGCCGCCATGCGCCTCCACGATCTGCTTGGAGATCGACAGGCCGAGCCCGGAATTCTGGCCGAAGCCCTGATGCGGCCGGTCGGTGTAGAAGCGCTCGAAGATCTTGTCGAAGGCGTCGTCGCGGATGCCCGGGCCTTCGTCGTCGACCACGATCTCGATCTCGGTCTTGCGGCGGCGGCAGACGATCTGGACGCGGCCGCCCTCGCGCGAGAACGACTGCGCGTTGGACAGCAGATTGGAGATCACCTGGCCGAGCCGCGAATCATGGCCCGGCACCGAGAACGGATCGCTCGCCGGCCCCTCGAACCGCACGTCGACCATCGCGATATTGCCGAGCCGGGTTTCGTTGGCGACCAGCGTCAGCGTCGTCAGCAGCCGGCGCAGATCGACCGGGGCGGCATCCTGGCGCTGCAATTCGGCGTCGAGGCGGCTGGCGTCCGAGATGTCCGAGATCAGCCGGTCGAGTCTTTTCACGTCGTGCTCGATCACCGCGAGCAGTCGCGAGCGGCTGTTGGCATTCTTGGCCAGCGGCAGCGTCTCGACCGCGGAGCGCAGCGAGGTCAGCGGGTTTTTCAGTTCGTGGCTGACGTCGGCGGCGAACGCCTCGATCGCCTCGATGCGGTTGTATAGCGAGTCGGTCATCTCGCGCAGCGCGCCGGACAGATGCCCGATCTCGTCGCGCCTTGTGGTGAAGTCGGGAATTTCGACGCGGGCGCGGATCCGGCGGCGGACCCGCTCGGCGGCGTCGGCGAGCCTGCGCACCGGGCCCGCGATGGTCGAGGCCAGCAGCACCGAGAGCACGAACATCACGATCGCCGCCAGCCCGAAAATCTTCAGGATCGCCAGCCGCTCGGCGGTGACCATCTGGTCGATGTCGTCGCCCTGGGTCGACAGCATCAGCGCGCCGTGGATGGCGCGGAAGCGCTGCACCGGCACCGCCACCGAGACGATCACTTCGCCGCGCTCGTTGATCCGCACCATCGAGTTCTTCTGGCCCTTCAGCGAATCGGCGACCTCCTGGTAGCCGTTGCCGTTTTCGGGACCGAGCTCGCGATACAGCGGCAGGTCGCCGCGATTGAGCCAGGTGCGGACCGCGATCATCGCGCGTTCGACGATGCCGGGCTTTTCCGCGGTCGGCGGCGGCAGTTCGAACCGCATCACGTCGCCGCGGCCATACAGGCTGCGGCTGTCGAGGATCAGCACGCCATCGCGGTCGTAAATCCGCGCCCGCGTCTTGGTCGGCGAGATCAGCCGCCGCAGCACCGGCGCGACGCGTTCGGGATTGATCGGGAAGTCGAGCACCGCGAATTCGTCCGGCGGGCCGTAGGTCTCGCCGGGCTTGAGATCGAGCAGCCGGTCCGGATCGATGGTGATGGTGTTGGTTTCGACGGTGGCGGAGGCGGCGATCGCGCCCGCGATGATCTCCGCCTGCACCAAGAGGCTCTGGGCGCGGGCGTCGATCAGGCCGGCGCGGAACTGCGACAGATACAGAATGCTCGCCGACAGCGCCATCAGGCCAGCGAGGTTGAGCGACAGGATCCGCCGCGTCAGGCTGGAGAAGCTCAGCGTGAAGAAGAACTGCCCGGCGCGGCGCGCCCAGGCGAGCGGCCGCGTCCACGGCCGGACCTGCGCCACGGCCTCGTCCTGCGCGGCGGCGTCGTCGCCGTCGCGGACCTCTCGATCAGCCGCGGTGCGATCCAGCAATGGCCAAGCCTGCCCGGTGATTGGCGATGAGCAATTCTCGTTGCCGCATGATCTTCTCCGAAAACCGGTATTCCCTTTTCGGGATCATGCGCCAGCATATCGCAATGCGGCGGCGCCGTCAGGCGCCGATGCGCCCGCGGTCCGGCACGCCGTTCAGGTTTCCTTGAAACGATAGCCGACGCCGTAGAGCGTCTCGATCATCTCGAAATCGTCGTCCACCACCTTGAACTTCTTGCGCAGCCGCTTGATGTGGCTGTCGATGGTGCGGTCGTCGACATAGACCTGGTCGTCATAGGCGGCATCCATCAGCGCGTTGCGGCTCTTCACCACGCCCGGCCGGGTCGCCAGCGCCTGCAGGATCAGGAATTCGGTGACGGTCAGCGTCACCGGCTCGTTCTTCCAGGTGCAGGTGTGACGCTCCGGGTCCATCCGCAGCAGGCCGCGATCGAGCGCCTTGGCGTCGGTTTCCTTCGGCGCCGCGGCGGGGTCCTTCGGCGCCGAGCGCCGCAGCACCGCCTTGACGCGCTCGACCAGCAGGCGCTGCGAGAACGGTTTGCGGATGAAATCGTCGGCGCCCATCTTGAGGCCGAACAATTCGTCGATCTCCTCGTCCTTCGAGGTGAGGAAGATCACCGGCAGATCGGATTTCTGCCGCAGCCGCCGCAGCGTCTCCATGCCGTCCATCCGCGGCATCTTGATATCCAGGATGGCGAGGTCGGGCGGCGAGGTGCGGAATCCGTCGAGCGCAGACGCGCCATCCGTGTAGGTCATGATCCGGTAGCCTTCGGCTTCCAGAGCGATCGAGACCGATGTGAGGATGTTGCGGTCGTCGTCGACCAGGGCGATTGTTGGCATGTAGCTCTTTCCGAAACGGCGTGGCGAGACCGCGAACGATTCGGCGATCCGTGGTTCAGGTTGCCCAAAAAGCACAGTCAACGAGCAATGCAAGCTGGGCTGAAATGTGGCCGGTTTCTAAATCTCGGGAACGGGGCGCAGGCCGGCATTGATATAAGCCCGGTTTCTGGGCATCAAAGCCCCATTCGGCAATGAATTGACGGAATTTTCCCCATGCAGCCGACGGCCGAATTCGACCCCCGCAAGGTCTCCAGCTCGCTTCTGCGCCGCCGCCGCGAGGGCGCGCTGGCCACCCTGCTGCGCGGCAGCGGCGGTCCCTATTGCTCGCTGGTCAACCTCGCCAGCGCGCCGGACGGTTCGCCGATCCTGTTGATTTCCCGCCTGGCGGTGCACACCCGGAACCTGCTGGCCGACCCGCGGGTATCGCTGATGCTCGATGAGCGCGCCGAGGGGGACCCGCTGGAAGGGGCCCGGATCATGCTGCTCGGCGTCGCCGCCGAAGCCGATCCGGCCGATGTTCCGCAGCTCCGCAGGCGCTATCTGGCGGCCCACCCCGGAGCCGCCGATTACATCGATTTTTCCGATTTCGCGCTGTACCGGATCGAGACCAGCGCCGCCCATCTGGTCGCGGGCTTCGGCCGCATCGTCGATCTCGAGCCTTCGGACTATCTGACCGATCTCGGCGGGGCCGCCGGCCTGCTGGAAGCCGAAGCGTCTGCGGTCGAGCACATGAATGCGGATCATTTGGGCACGATGAATCTTTATGCGACCCGGCTGCTCGGCGCCGCTGCGGGCGACTGGCGCTGCACCGGTCTCGATCCCGACGGGCTCGATCTGCAAGCCGGCCGAACCACCCTGCGGCTGCCGTTTCCCGAGCGGGTGACCACCGCCGCAGCGCTGCGGGACATGCTCAAACGCATGGCAGACATCGCCCGGGCCGCCGCATGACTTGAGCCAGCGCAATGTCTTCCGGCGGTAAACGAAATACTGCCGCCCGGGTTGGCAAAGCCGAGGTTCGCCACTATTCAGTCGCCCCACCTGGACCAAGGCGGTATATATTGACGTTTACCGCGGGCTGAAGCGCATTGGCGGCAATCGCGCGATCGGGACAACGCGGACTCGAGGAGGATTCATTCGTGCAAGAGACGGGCGTGCATAACGGTGCTCATGGCGCCGACAAATTCGGACTCAAAAATCTCAACGGCGTGTACTGGAATTTCGCCGCTCCGCAGCTCTATGAGCATGCGCTGAAGAACGGCGAAGCCGTGCTGTCGGCCGACGGCGCGCTCTGCGCCGACACCGGCGAATTCACGGGCCGCAGCCCGAAGGACAAGTTCACGGTCCGCGACGCCACCACCGAGACCACGATGTGGTGGGGCGGCAACCAGTCGATCACCGCCGATCAGTTCGAGACGCTGTATCAGGACTTCCTGAAGCACGCCGAAGGCATGACGCTGTTCGCGCAGGACCTGTACGGCGGCGCCGATCCGTCGTTCCAGATCAAGACCCGCGTGTTCACCGAGCTCGCCTGGCACTCGCTGTTCATCCGTACGCTGCTGCGCCGTCCCGACCGCGCCGCGCTGGAGAGCTTCGTTCCCGAGCTGACGCTGATCGATCTGCCGAGCTTCCGCGCCGATCCGAAGCGTCACGGCTGCCGCTCCGAGAACGTCGTGGCGATCGACTTCGCCCGCAAGATCGTGCTGATCGGCGGCACCCAATACGCCGGCGAGATGAAGAAGAGCGTGTTCACCACGCTGAACTACTATCTGCCCGAGAAGGGCGTGATGCCGATGCACTGCTCGGCCAATGTCGGACCGCAGGGCGACACCGCTATCTTCTTCGGCCTGTCCGGCACCGGCAAGACCACGCTGTCGGCCGACCCGAACCGCACGCTGATCGGCGACGACGAGCACGGCTGGGGCAAGGACGGCGTCTTCAACTTCGAAGGCGGCTGCTACGCCAAGTGCATCAAGCTGTCGGCCGAGGCCGAGCCCGAGATCTTCGCGGCGTCGTCGCGGTTCGGCGCGGTGCTGGAAAACGTCGTGCTCGACGAAATCACCCGCAAGCCGGATTTCGACGACGGCTCCAAGACCGAGAACACCCGCTCGGCGTATCCGCTGGAATCGATTCCGAATGCGTCGCTGACCGGCCGCGCCGGCCAGCCGAAGAACGTGGTGATGCTCGCGGCCGACGCCTTCGGCGTGATGCCGCCGATCGCCAAATTGACCCCGGCGCAGGCGATGTATCACTTCCTGTCCGGCTACACCGCCAAGGTCGCCGGCACCGAGCGCGGCGTCACCGAGCCCGAGCCGGAATTCTCGACCTGCTTCGGCTCGCCGTTCCTGCCGCGCGATCCTTCGGTCTACGGCAACATGCTGCGCGAGCTGATCGCCAAGCACGACGTCGATTGCTGGCTGGTCAACACCGGCTGGACCGGCGGCATCTACGGCACCGGCCACCGCATGCCGATCAAGGTCACCCGCGCGCTGTTGACAGCGGCGCTGGACGGCTCGTTGCGCAACGTCGAATTCCGCACCGATCCGTATTTCGGCTTCGCGGTGCCGACGTCGCTGCACGGCGTGCCGAGCGAGATCCTCGATCCGGTCAAGACCTGGGCCGACAAGGCCGCGTTCGATGCGACGGCGCGCAAACTGGTCGGCATGTTCCAGAAGAACTTCGCCAAGTTCGAAGCGCAGGTCGACGCCGAAGTCCTCGCCGCCGCGCCCGACGTCAAGATGGCGGCCGAGTAACTTCGAACGCCTCGGCTGGATCGAAACCAAATCGCGAATCAAAAAGGGCGGCCCATCATCGGGCCGCCCTTTTCCTTGGCCGGCTTGCGCACCGAAACGCCGGAGCGCCCGGTCCGATGCCTACTTCAGCGAAGCCATCTTGCCGGTGGCGACGTTCAGCACCGAGCCGTCCTCGAGGCTGATCCGATAGATTTCGCGCAGCACGTTGCCGGCGAAGCCCAGCTCGACGATCGAGACGCTCTTGAACGAGGTGGGGATTCCGTCCGGGAGGATCTGGTTGAACTCCTTCGCCGCCTGGTTCATCTGCGCCTGCAGCTCCGGGGTGAACTTCGCCATGCTGTAGACCAGCGTGTTGTGCGGGTTGTGCGAGCGCAGTTCCTTGCCGTCCTTGACGACATTGACGCCGCTGACGCCGACGGTGCGGACCAGATCCTTGGCGGCATCGCTCATCACCGCATAGACCGGTCCGGTGCAACGCGGCAGCGGTCCGTCGCGGAGCGGAGCCAGCGCGGCCGTGGCGGCGGTATTGAACGCCATCATTTCCTCGAAGCTCTTGCCTTCCTTGACGATGCCGAGGTCGAGCCACCACGGATGGCCGGCGCCCTTGGCGGCTTCGGTGGTGTAGAAATTCTTCAGCGTGACGTCGAGGACCGGCGGCAGTTTGGGCAGCGCCGCGAGCATCTTCTCGGGCGTGGCGGGATCGGCATTATGGATGTGGACCACCGTGACGTGCGGAATGTTGTGCATCTGCGCTTCGGTGTCGAGCTTCGCATTCAGGAGCTTTTCCTTCAGCGGGCCCCTGATGGTCGCATCGAGAACATCGTTGACGTTCTTGGGCAGCGTGTAGACCAGTCCGAAGGTCCGCGCATGATCGCGGAATTCGGATTTCGCCAGCGCGCCGTTGTCGATGGCGCCGTCGGCCGCAGCCGCGACGGTGACCGACGCCGCCACTGCGAGCAGAGCGGAAACGAACGAAGTCAGCATGGTGTTGCGCATGAAAGAGGGAGCCTTTCGCTGGATTTCGGAGAATGCGGAGACGTGCAAACGCATTGCTGCGCCCTGATCGACTGCGCCTGATCGACTGCGGCGGCCGATCTGCGTCGACCCGCCGATCAAGCATCGCGGAGCCCAAGATTAGCCGTGCAACATGACAGTGATGTTTAGCCCGGCAACCCGGCCTGAGGCGCTCTGTCGCAGCGCGCGTGGCCGCATCGCGTCGCAGTGGTCGCGGCGACGACAGTCGGGAGTGTTGCCGCGGCTTATTCCGCCGGTGTCTTCTTCTTGGCTTTCTTGGCGGGCTTCTTGGCCGTCTTCTTCGTCGCGGTCGTCTTCGCGCCGCCGGCGTCGCTCTCGCCGCTGTGCTCCCTGGCGAGCGACTTCAGGTAGACGTCGGCCTTGTCGACGTCGAACTCGGTCCACATGATCAGATGGTCCGACATCTGATAGGTGCGCCAGTCCTTGAACTTCGCCTTCGCCGGCATCGCGTCCTTGTAGAGCTCGGGATCGTTGAAGACGTATTTGTAGAAGTCGAACACGCCGGCGCTCATCTCTTTGATGCCGCGGGTTTCCTTGAAAAACGCGATCTGGTCGTAGAACTTGTCCTGGGCGACGTTGCTGCCCTTCGTCTGCCGCAGCAGCTGTTCGGGGATCATGAATTTGTTTCGGGTCAGCGCCTGGAACGTCGCGTCCTCGCGGCCGAAGATGTTGAAGTCGCCGAGCAGCACCAGATTTTCCGGCGAGTAGTCGGCCGCGGAGTCCAGATTGATGTAGCTCTTGGCCTTGGCGGCGAGCAGCTTCGCGGTCAGGTCGATCTCCTCGATCCGCTTCGGATCGTCCTTCTTGCCCTTGCCGTAATAGATGTGAACGGTACAGAGATTGAACTTCGCCCAGCCCGACTGGAAGCCGCAGATGAACGGCGTCCGCGCGATCTGCGCCACCATTTCGGTGGCCGCCTTGCTCGGCAGCACCAGTTCGCCGGCGAGGCCGCTGAAGTGGACGCGCGAGCGGTTGAACAGGAACGCGAGGCGCTCGCCATTGCCGCCGTCGGCGAACGACACGTCGGTGTAGATGTAGTCCCAGTCGCGGCCGAGCAGCCGCATCACGCGTTTCAGCGCGACCAGATCCTGCCGCACTTCCTGCACCGCGACCAGATCGAAGCGGCTGATGCATTCGGCGATGCAGTACAGCGCATCGTCTGTCCGGCCGCTGCCGCCGAACTGGCGGATATTCCAGGTCGCGAGCAGGAAGTTGCCGGGGCCCTTCGGCGGAAGCTGCTTCAGGCCGGCGCGGAGGGCGATGAGGGCATCGACGGTCCGGGCGCGATCGGGGTTGGTCTGGCGACGCTCGGTGGCGCCGCTGCGCGGGCGCAAGCCGGTGTAGTCCATGAAATCCTCCCTGGTGCTGAAAGGAGGAAGTCTAGAGCCGCATCGATGACGCTCGCAAGACCGGCTCTCCCGGTCAGGACAGGAAGTGCATCACGCCGCGGGTGCAGACATAAAGCCCGACGATCACCACGACGGCGGAGAACACCCCGCGCAGCGCCTTGTCGTGGGAGCCGATCAGCCTGCCGGCGCCGATGCCGATCAGTCCGCCGGCGAGCCCGCCGCCGATGAAGAAGCCGGCGAGCCGCCAGTCGATCAGTCCGGACAGTGCGTAGCTCGCCGCCGTCGAGGCGCCGAACGCGAACACCGCGACCAGCGAGCTGCCGATCGCCGACGTCAGCGGCATGCCGGTGGCGAGGATCAGTCCCGGCACGATCAGGAAGCCGCCGCCGATGCCGAAGAAGCCGGCGAGCACGCCGACGCCGAAGCCGGTGCCGATCAGCTTCGGCAGCATCGTCTTCGCGGTCGCCATCGTCAGCCGGATGGTGGGGTCGCCGCCGCCGGCGCGGCCGCGCGACATCAGCAACCCGATCACGATCATCAGCAGGCCGAACAGCACCAGCAATTGCTGGCCGTCGATCTGCTTGGCGACGGTGGAGCCGGCGAACGCGCCGCCGATCCCGGCCGCCGAGAACACCAGCGCGCAGGCCCAGCGCACATTGCCGGCGGCCCAGTGGCTCAGCATGTTGGCGAGCGCCGAGATCGCCACCGCGATCGCGCTGGTGCCGATCGCCACATGCGGCGAGCGGACGCCGACCACATAGACCAGCAATGGCACCGCCAGCACCGAGCCGCCGCCGCCGATCAGCGCGAGGATGAACCCGACCAACCCGCCACTCGCGACGGTGACGATGTCGGCGGCGGTGACACCCATCAGCATGAAATTCTACAGATCCCGGCTTGCACGGGACGAATATGCTAATAGATATCGAAGGGGCGCAACAGTCATTCTACCGGACCAGGGAAAATGCTCGTGACCAGCCCTTCTTCCCCCCAGGTGTCGTCTTCCCCGCAGGTGTCGGCGCAGCGGATCTCGCCGCGGATCCGCGCGTTTTTCGACGAGCCGACCAACACCATCAGCTATCTGGTGTCGGACCCCGCCAGCCGTCGCGCAGCGGTGATCGATCCGGTGCTGGATTACGATCATCGCGACGGGTCCGTCGACATCCGCTCCGCCGATGCGATCCTGCAGGCCGCCCGGGACGACGACCTGACGATCGAGTGGGTGCTGGAGACCCACGCCCATGCCGACCATCTGTCCGGCGCGCCCTACATCAAGGGCAAGACCGGCGCGCGGATCGGCATCGGCGAGCACATCAAGGACGTGCAGCGGATTTTCCGGCCGATGTTCAACGCCGACGATCTGCGCACCGACGGCAGCGATTTCGATCATCTGTTCAAGGACGGCGAGCGCTTTTCGATCGGCGAGCTGCCGGTCGAGGTGATGCACACGCCGGGGCACACCCCCGCCGACATCGCCTATCGGATCGGCGACGACGCCGTGTTCGTCGGCGACACGCTGTTCATGCCGGACTACGGCACGGCCCGCGCCGATTTCCCCGGCGGCGACGCGCATCAGCTCTATCGCTCGATCCACAAGCTGCTGGCGCTGCCGCCGCAGACCCGGCTGTTCATGTGCCACGACTACAAGGCGCCCGGCCGCGAAGATTATGCGTGGGAGACCACCGTGCAGGCGCAGCGCGACGGCAACGTGCATCTGCGCGGCGGCGTCAGCGAACAGCAATTCGTCGACATGCGCCAGGCGCGCGATGCGACGCTGAGCGCGCCGACGCTGCTGCTGCCGTCGATCCAGGTCAATATCCGCGCCGGCCGCTTCCCCAAGGCGCAGCAGAACGGCGTGCATTATCTGCTGCTGCCGGTGCATGCCCGCCCCGGCGCCGAGGCCGGGGTGAGCTGAAGCGACACCCGGCTGTGCGCTGCCGGACGGCTGTGCGCTCCGGACGGACAACCATTAACGCGGCATTAGCCGCCGCCGGTGTGAAGTGTCGCGGAGTATTTTGCGCGCCGCAGGGAGCTGGCGATGGCTGACATCATGAGCGTTCTGGCCTCGGGCTACACCGCCGCGGGGCTGCTGAATCCGTCGAAGACGCCCTACGTCAATGTCGATGCCAAGCTCTATGAAGGCACCTGGAACGGCACCTATTCGAACACCAAGAAGTTCGCCATCACGGTGGCCAACGTGCAGGGCTTTCGCGCCCAGGTGAAATATCAGAGCGAAGGCACCATCAAGTATCAGACCGCGCTGATCAAGGACGGCTCGTTCCGGGTCGGCGACAGCAAATTCACCCTCGGCAGCAACGGCAGCGCCTCGATCCGCACCGCGATCACCGATCCGGTCACCAGCCAGACCAGCCTCGTCACCGGCACCGCCAAGCGCGACTAGCGCGCTTCATCGCTGAGAAGCGTTCCAGCCCTTGCCAAATGTACGGAGTCCTCATCCTGAGGAGCCCGGCAAAGCCGGGCGTCTCGAAGGATGGCGACGGACGCAGTGCCGGCGGCGCATGGTTCGAGACGGCGCTTCGCGCCTCCTCACCATGGAGACCTTTGCGCGGATAGCGATGCCTGCATTGGATTGAGTCGAACGGCTTCGAGAGCACGGTGGGACGGCTCGGATGAGCGTCTGTCAGCATGGATTCGGGTGGACCGGGGGCCGGGAGGCGGCCATTGCCGCTCAAGCCAGGCTCAATTTCAGACTTCGCCTTAGATTGTAGGCGATGCAGGCGAGCAAGAAGGCCGTGAGGTTGCGTGGGGCGTTGAAGTAGCGCATCCGGGCGAAGCCGTAGCTTCTCTTGAGGGTGCCGAACACCGCTTCCACCGGACTGCGCAGCGGCACCAGGGCGTGATTGCGCGCGATCTCGTCGGCCGTCAGGGGTTTGGATTTGTGGGCACGTCGCATCACGCCGTCGCCGAAGCCCTTCTGCGCCAACAGCGCACGAAGCGATTGGCTGTGATAGCCGCGATCGGCATAGACCGTGCCGGCGCCTGGTGGCAGCAGGTCGGGCGCGACGCTCACATCCTGGATGTTGGCAGAGGTCAGCCGCCCGCTGCGGATCAGGCCGGTGCCCTGATCGACCGCCACATGCATCTTGTAGCCGAAGGTGAACCGGCGGCGCTCGTTGTCGGCGCCGAACCTGGCGTCCGGATCGACCCGGCTGGTCGCTCCCTCTTGCTTGCGGGGGCGGCGGGCCGCACTCGTCACCATCGAGGCATCGATCAGCGTGCCCTGCTTGATCAGGAAGCCATGCGCATCGAGCTGGCGCTGCAACTCCGCGAACAGCTGCTCGATCAGTCCCGTCTTGCTCAGGCGCTCGCGAAAGCGCCAGATCGTGCTGTGATCCGGCGTCTCGTCATCCAGCGACAAGCCGGCAAAGCGCTGGAAGCTCAGCCGATCGAATAGCGCCGCCTCCATGGCCGGATCCGACAAGCCGTACCAACGCTGCAGCAGCAGCACCTTGAACATCATCAGTGCGGGGAACGACGGCTCGCCTTTGGCAGCGACGGGGATCACCGCCAGCAAGCGCTCGAAAGCTGTCCAGTCGAGAAGCCGACCGATCTGGTCCAGCACCTCGGCCCGGCGCGGCGTCCTCCGACTGACAGCCGCGTCCAATAGACCCAACTGACCAATCCGCCGCTGTCCCATCTCCGACCTCCGCGACTCACCAACGTAAGCGAATCACAGCGCAGCGATCCGTGCAAAGGTCTCCACCATGAGGTCGTGCCGGGTCGATGCCGGTTCGCATGATGTGAACGCATCGGAACCCGGCGTCATTCGAGCCGTGCCCGCGGCGGCGGAGCGTTCTCACCTCCACTACCCGTTTGCCTCGCCAGCTCGCCTCGCAGCGCCAAACACAGAAAACCCCGCCGGATCGCGGCGGGGTTGATGTCTGTGGGTCTGCTCGTTCGAGCCGAGTCTGGTGGCGCCGGCGTCAGTGGGCGGCTTCGAGCGCCGCCTGTTCCTGACGCGCGATCGTGCCCTTGACGGCGCTCTGCACCTTCTCGAAAGCGCGCACCTCGATCTGGCGGACCCGCTCGCGCGAGACGCCGAACTCGGCGGCGAGGTCTTCCAGCGTCATCGGCTCGTCGGCGAGGCGGCGCGCCTCGAAGATCCGCCGTTCGCGCGGGTT
The DNA here is from genome assembly GCF_034479375.1 of Rhodopseudomonas palustris. Classification (NCBI taxonomy): domain Bacteria; kingdom Pseudomonadati; phylum Pseudomonadota; class Alphaproteobacteria; order Hyphomicrobiales; family Nitrobacteraceae; genus Rhodopseudomonas; species Rhodopseudomonas palustris. The sequence continues at coordinate 4,010,864 of NZ_CP140155.1, forward strand.
GAGTACGCCGATCGCGCCGTTCAGCGCGGCGCGGCGATGATCGAGCTCTTCGTGCTCGGCCATCACGGCTTCCTGATTCGGCGACTGGTCGACCAGCCAGTCCTGCCATTCGCCGGGCTCGCCGTCGTCGCGGATCGGGGCGTTGAGCGACGCGTCGCCACCGAGGCGGCGGTTCATGTCGATCACGTCCTGCTCGGTGACGCCGAGCCGCTTGGCGATCAGCTTGACCTGATCGGGGTGCATATCACCCTCGTCCAGCGCCGAGATCTTGCTCTTCGCCTTGCGCAGGTTGAAGAACAGCTTCTTCTGGTTCGCGGTGGTGCCCATCTTCACGAGCGACCACGACCGCAGGATGTACTCTTGAATCGACGCCTTGATCCACCACATCGCGTAGGTGGCGAGGCGGAAGCCCTTGTCGGGCTCGAACCGCTTCACCGCCTGCATCAGGCCGACATTGCCTTCCGAGACGACCTCGGAGATCGGCAGGCCGTAGCCGCGATAGCCCATCGCGATCTTGGCGACGAGCCGCAGATGGCTGGTGACGAGGTGATGCGCGGCGTCGCGATCATCGTGTTCGCGCCAGCGCTTGGCGAACATGTATTCCTGTTGCGGCTCGAGCATCGGGAACTTGCGGATTTCCGCCAGATACCGAGCGAGGCCGGATTCACCGTTGAGAACGGGTAGCGTAGCTGCACGGGCCATCAGCGCCCTCCAGTGGTTTCAAGCCCCCGACATCGGGCGGCCTGGCAGACAGGTCGCTCTGCTAAAGCCGACCGGGCTGCGATAAGTTCCGCGTTGGCTCATCCAACGCACCTGCAATATACACGAGATTAGTCGCGCGAGTTTAGTTACAGTCTTGTCACTTGGCTGTGACGACCTAACAACGCGCTGAGATGATTTATGTTTTCTGACTAAACTGCGTCATTCCGTCGCCGAAAGCGCGGCTTTCAGGCGGGCCAGATCGGCCGGCAGGCCGGATTCCCAGGCCACCACCTCCCCCGAGGAGGGGTGCTCCACCACCAGCAGATAGGCGTGCAGCGCCTGGCGGCCGAGATCGGTCAGGGCCGCGCGGGCGGGCGGGCGGAGCTGGCTGGCCTTGGTCTTGAAGTGCGGCCCATAGACGTCGTCGCCGAGCAGCGGGTGGCCCATATGGGCCAGATGCACGCGGATCTGGTGGGTGCGGCCGGTCTCGAGCTGGCAGGCGATCAGCGACACGATCTCGCCGCCGCTGCGGCCGGTGAAGGTTTCCAGCACCTCCCAATGGGTGATCGCCTCGCGGCCGCCGTCGCGCACCGCCATCTTCTCGCGGGCGTAAGGGTGGCGGTCGATCGGCGCCTCGATGGTGCCGCGGGCCCTGTTCGGCACGCCCCAGACGAAGGCGTAATAGCCGCGGCGCAGCTCGCCGGTGCGGCCGTGGTCGGCGAACTGCGCGCTCAAGGATTGGTGGGCGCGATCATTCTTTGCCGCCACCATCAGCCCGGTGGTATCCTTGTCGAGCCGGTGCACGATTCCCGGCCGGCGCACCCCGCCGATCCCGGACAGCGAGGCGCCGCAATGCGCGATCAGGGCGTTGACCAGGGTTCCGGTCTCGTGGCCGGCGGCCGGGTGCACCACTAGGCCGCGCGGCTTGTCGATGACGATGATGTCGTCGTCCTCGTGCACGATCTGCAGCGCGATCGCCTCGCCTTCCGGCTCCGGCGCCACCGGCGGCGGCACGTCGATTGTGATCGTCTCGCCGGGGCTCGCATGATAAGCGGGGTCGCGCACGGCGCTGCCGGCGATCGCGACGCGGCCGTCCAGGATCAGGACCTTCAGCCGCGACCGCGACAATTCGGGGCAGCGCGTGGCCAGAACCCGGTCGAGCCGCGACGAGCCCTCGTCGCCGGCGACGACCACTTCCAGCAGATGTTGCGAATCGTTCACGACCGAGCCTTCCAGAAAAACCGAGTATTGCATGACCGAAACCGCCCTGCCCGAACCGACCCCCGAACAGGCCGCGTTGTTTGCGCGGGTGCGGCGGATGATGATGATCGCGGGCCTGACCACGGCGCTGGCGCTCGCGGCGGTTCTCATCGCCATCGGCTATAAGCTTTTCCGCGCCGAGGGAAGCACCCCGGTCGCCGCCGAGCAGACGCTGCGGCTGCCGAAGGGCGCCAAAGTCGTCTCCACCGGCACCGCCGGCGACCACATCGTCGTCACCCTCGACGTCGGCGGCGCCACCGAAATCCGCACCTTCGACGCCCGGACCATGAAACCCGCCGGCCGGCTGACCTTTGCGAGCGAGCCGTAGGGCCCCGCCGCCGCTGAACCGAGCCACAGGCGCCGACCTCGCCCCGAGGCAGGCAAGCCCGCTCCGCAGCCACAGACCTCCTCCTGGGGCAGGCAGACCCGCTCCGCAAGCACAGCCTCGTCCTGAGGAGCCCGGCAAAGCCCAAAGGGCGCCGCCGGGCGTCTCGAAGGACGGCGACACGCGCGGCCCATCCTTCGAGACGCCCGCCTCCGCCCTGCGGGCGGTGTCGGGCTCCTCAGGATGAGGTCGCGCCAGTGGCCGGACAAGTCTGCGGCCGTCGGAAACCGAGGCCGAAGCTCCCGCACCGTCATGGCCGGGCTCCGTCCCGGCCATCCACGGCCACCCGCACGGCCTGACGACGTGGATGCCCGGCACGAGGCCGGGCATGACGGCAGAAATGGCCGCCCCCGATCTTGCAGCCGAGCCGTTTCGCCGCTATTGCTCTGGCCCTCACGCTCCCTTCGTCTAGCGGTTAGGACGCGGCCCTCTCAAGGCTGAAACAGGGGTTCGATTCCCCTAGGGAGCGCCAGGCCTTTGCCCGTGAGCAGAGGCTTCTCGGATCAGATCTGTCCCCTCCCGACGTTCAGTGATGACTGATGGCGTTGCCGCGCCCGTTGTAACCGCTCGGAGTCTGGCTATATTCTGGCCAGAATGACGTTCGAGATCGTTTTGGCTCCCGAGGCTGTCGAGGACTTCAAGACACTGCGCGCGAAGGCCCGCGCGGAAGTGCGCACGGCGCTCGAAACACACCTTCGGCACACGCCGACGAAAGTGAGCCGAAGTCGTATCAAACGCTTGCGCGGGCTGCGCCAGCCGCAATATCGCCTCCGCGTCGGTGAGATACGAATATTCTACGATGTCCTGGATACGACCGTTCAGGTGTTGGCGATCGTCCCCAAAACGGAGGCAGACACGTGGCTCGCACAATTCGGAGACCCGGCGTGAAGCAGGTTCCGCTGTCCGAGGTGAAGGACGATCTGTCGCGCTATCTGCGCGAAGCCGAGACCCAGCAGATCGTGATCACGCGTCACGGCAAGCCGGCGGGCGTGCTGATCGGATTCGAATCGGAGGACGACTGGTTCGACTATCGTCTCGAAAACGATCCGCGATTTCAGCGGCGCATCGAGCAGGCACGGAGCAGCCTGCAGGACGGGCGCGCGGTCCGGCTCGAAGACCTCGACACCGACTGACAATCTCAACGGCGACCAGTTCCCGCGGGTGGCGATGCGAACGTCGTCCGCCCGCTGGCGAGACTCCCGGCGAAGCGGGCCCGCGATTCATCCTATATCGGACAAACACGCCGCGAATTGCGCGCCGATCTTCGACTTCATCGTCCCGACCTCCCGTTCGATGCCCGCCGCCACCAGCGGCGCCTGATCGGCCGTGATCGGCGGGGAGAACACGTAGCCCTGCACGAAGTCGCAGTCGAAGCCGGTGAGCACGTCCACCTCCGCGGCCAGTTCGGCGCCTTCCGCCACGACGCTCATGCCGAGGCCGTGCGAGAGCGCGATGATGCCGCCGAGCAGTTTGCGTTTCTCCGGCACGGTGGCGATGCCGTCGACGAATATCCGGTCGATCTTCAGGCAATTGAACGGCAGGCGCGTCAGATAGCCGAGCGACGAATAGCCGGAGCCGAAATCATCGAGCGCCAGTTGGATGCCGAGCTTCGACAACGCCGCAAGCGTACTACTGACCTTCTGCTTGGTATGATCGACAAACAGGCTTTCGGTCAGCTCCAGGCAGAGCAGCTCTGCAGGCAGGCCGGTCTCTGCAAGCACAGCAGCCACGACCGCCTCGAAATCGCCGTTCCAGATCTGAGCCGGCGACACGTTCACCGAAATCGACCGTGGCGGCAATCCGGCATCCAGCCAGGCGCGCATCTGCCTGCAGGCATCGCGCAGAACCCAATGGCCGAGATCGACGATCAGGCCGGTGCTTTCCGCAATCGGAATGAATTCCGACGGCGCAATCGGCCCGCGCTCGGGATGGCTCCACCGCAGCAGCGCCTCGAAGCCACTGACCCGGCCGGTCTTCAGATCGATCTGGGGCTGGTAGTTTGTCGTGAGGCCGCCGCTCTCGACGGCGTGGCGCAGGCGCCGGCCGAGGTCCAGCCTTTGATCGACCGCCTCGGCGTAGATCGGCTCGAACAGTTGCGCCCGGCCGCGCCCGGCCTCCTTGGCCATGTAGAGCGCGAGGTCCGCGTTGCGCGAGGCTTTCTCCACGGTTGCGCCATGCTCGGGCAGGACGGCGACGCCGATGGTGGCGCCGATGCAGGCCTCGCCTTCGGCGAGTTCGACCGGGACGGATAGTTTGGCGATGATTCGATCAGCAAGGGCGATCGGTTCGTCGGCGGACGCGGATCGGCTGTTGGTCAGCACCGCGAATTCATCGCCGCCGATCCGGGCGATGAAAGCTTGCGGATCCAGCTCCTGCCTCAACACCCTCGCGACGTGAATCAGCAAGGCGTCTCCGGTGGAATGGCCGAGGGAATCGTTGACCTCCTTGAAGCGGTCGAGGTCGATCAGCAGTAGCGCGTTGCGGGCGGCTGCCGAAACGGGTTGATCGAGAAGAGAGGCGAGTTTGCGCTTGAACAGCGCGCGATTGGCGAGCCCCGTCAAAGGATCCGTATAGGCGAGCTGTTCGAGCCTGCGCTCGGCTTCCTTGCGATCGGTGACGTCCTGGGCGGTGCCGATCAGGCCGATGATCTGTCCGTTGACGATCTCGGCCTTGCAGATGATGGCCAGATCGCGCGGCGCGCCGTCGGCGTGCAGGATGCGGATGTCGGCGGCTTCCGTCTCGCTGCCGCGAAGCACACGGCCCTGCAGCTTCAGAAGACGCTGCGCATCGTCGTCGAGAAAATAGGACCTCGTGCCCTCGTAGGTCGGTTCGAACGCGGCCGGCTCCAGGCCGAGGAGTTGGTAGAGTTCGGGCGACCAGACGGTTCGGCCCGTCCCCAGCCTGTGATTCCAGGTTCCGATTTTGCCGAGCTGATGCGCCTCTTCCAGAGCCCGCGTACGCTGGTCGAGCAGCGCGCGGGCGACCTCGAGCTGGGTGATATCGCTCGCCGTGCCGCGATAGCCCAGGAATGTCCCGTCGTCCGCAAAGATCGGCTTGCCGCTGGTGCTGATACTGATCCGCGAGCCGTCGTTCCCGACCGAGGTGTAGACGAAGTCGCGGAACGGGCGACGGGCTTCCATGTCGGCCCGGTGCTGGGCCATGGAGCCTTCTTCTTCGGGTGCGAAGGACAGCTCCCAGCGCGCCTTGCCGCCGGAAGCCACCGTCTGCAGGGCTGCATTCCCGTCGAGCGATTTGGGATAGGGGAGCAGCCGATGGTCGGGGCCGCTCTCCCAACACCAGTCCGAAGCGGTGCTGACGAAATCCGCCAGACGCTGTTCGCTCTCGGCTAACAGCCGTCGCGCCGTGGTCTTTTGCGTGACGTCCCGGACGACGCCGAAGACCCGCTGAACACGACCGTTCGAATCGAATTCCGGTTCGCCGTGCACGACGCAATCGAGCTGACTGCCGTCGGATTTGAGCAGTCTCGTCTCGACCGCGAATGGCCGCCCCTCGGTCCAGCACGCGGCGTAATGGGCCCGCAAGTCGTCGCGGCGTTCGGACGGCTGACGATCTCGCGTCGCAGCAATCGGAGCGGAACCATGCGGCGTTTGCAAATCGTAGAGCGATAAAACCTCAGGCGACAACCAGAAATCGGTCGCCGCGGCGTTGTACGATTCCCAATACCCGATGCGGGCCATCGTCATCGCTCGACGGAGAGACCACTCCTGATGCCACCCCCGCGCTTCTCGGGCGTAGGGCTGCCGCAATGACGCTCCACGAACGGCCATCGTTCCCCAACCAAGACGAACGTGCAAAATAATACCGCCTAATTGCTAGCATGAGGCGGCTGGGCGTCAGAGCAGCAAGTGTGATCAGGATAGGAGCGTTCTCCATCGTGGTATAATTTGCGTGAACCTGGATGGGAACGTCGAGCTGTCGACCGCAACCCTAGCCGACAACCAGCCGGAGCAAGGGCTCGATCGGCGGCCGGAGTTCATGACGAACCGCTTCGCCCAACGCGGCGCGTGCGCGGCGCTCACAACGCCCCCAGCAAATCCCCCCGTAAATCCTCGTAATCCTCCAGCCCCACCGAAATCCGGATCAGCCCGTCGGTGAACCCGTGCCGGGCGCGTTCGTCGGGGTCGTAGGTGGCGTGGGTCATGCTGGCGGGGTGCTGGATCAGGGTTTCGGCGTCGCCGAGGCTCACCGCCCGGGTGGCGATCTTCACATTGTCCATCAGCGCGCGGCCGGCGGCGAGGCCGCCTTTCAGCTCCAACGCGATCATGCCGCCCATCTGGCGCATCTGCTTTTGCGCGAGCGCGTGCTGCGGATGGCTGGGAAGGCCCGGGTAGTACACCCGCGCCACCGCCGGGTGGGCTTCGAGGTCGCGGGCGAGCTTTTCGGCGGTGGCGCAGTGGCGGTCCATCCGCAGCGTCAGCGTTTTCAGCCCGCGCAAAATCAGAAAGGCGTCGAACGCCGAGATGCAGGCGCCGTTCAGCTCCTTGATGCCGGTGAAGCGCAGCCGGTCGATGATCTCCTGCGACGCCACCACGGCGCCGGCCAGCAGATCGCCATGGCCGCCGAGATATTTGGTCGCCGAATGGGTGACGATGTCGGCGCCGAGTTCGAGCGGGCGCTGCAGATACGGCGTGCAATAGGTGTTGTCGACCACGAGCAGCGCGCCGGCGCGGCGGGCAATCGCCGCGATGGCGGCGATATCGACCACCCGCATGTTCGGGTTCGACGGCGTCTCGGTGAACACCATCCTGGTGTTCGCGCTCAGCGCCGCTTCGAGGCCGGCCGGATCGGTGAGGTCGGCGAACCGCACCCGGATGCCGAAGCGCGGCAGATGATGCTCGAACAGGCCGAAGGTGCAGCCATACAGCATCTGGTCGGCGACGATCTCGTCGCCGCCGTTGAGCAGCGTCCAGACCAAAGCGGTCAGCGCGCCGACGCCCGAGGAGGTCGCGAGCGCCGCCTCGCCGCCTTCCAGCTCGGCGAGCCGGCGCTCCAGCACCGCCACCGTCGGGTTGCCGACCCGGCCATAGATGAAGCCCTCGGCCTCGCCGGCGAACCGCGCCGCGCCCTCGGCGGCGCTGTCGAACGCATAGGTCGAGGTCAGGAACACCGGCGGGTTGAGGCTGCCGAGATGCGCCTGCGGGTCGTAGCCATGGTGGATGGCGCGGGTGGCGAAGCCGAGGCTGTTCGGGAGATGGCGGGTCGGCGGAAGGGTCATGGGGCGCTCCTTTGCGCTTCAGTATGGCGCAGGTCCGGCCGCCGATCTTGCCAAAGATGCCACAGAAGAGCTATGAATTGGCGATCTTCGGCAAATTGCTGCGCAGCATATGAGCGATCCTGCCAAAATCGATCCCCTCATAACCAATCCCGCCAGGGCCAGCCTGGACGCGATCGACCTCAAGATCCTCGCCGAGCTGCAGGCCGACGCCCGGATTGCCAACATCACGCTGGCCGAGCGGGTCGGGCTGTCGCCGTCGCCCTGTTCGCGGCGGGTCCGGCTGCTGGAACAGGCCGGCGTGGTGGCGGGCTATCGGGCGCTGATCGATCGCGCGGCGGTCGGGCTGTCGGTCACCGCCTTCGCGGGCATCCGGGTCGAGCGGCATTCGCGCGACAATGCCGAGGCGTTCATCGCCGCGGTGCGCGACATGCCGGAGGTGGTCGCCTGCCATCTGGTGTCGGGCGACGCCGATTTCCTGCTCGAAGTGGTGGTGCCGGATATCGCCGCCTACGAGGCCACCGTGCTGCGCGGCCTGCTGGCGCTGCCGACGGTGCGGGACATCCGCACCTCCTTCGTGATGCGCAGCGACAAGCTCGACGGCCCGCTGCCGCTGCCGAAGTGACGCCGCGGCTCAGCCCGGCAAATTCTCCCGCACCCAGCGCACGATCGCGCTGGCCGGCATCGCGCCGGAGGTGCGGGCGCGCTCGCGGCCGCCGTCGAACAGGATCATGGTCGGGATGCCGCTGATGCCGAGCCGGGCGGCGATCTGCTGCTCGTTGTCGGAATTCAGCTTGATCAGCCGCACCGTCGGCTCGAGCTCGCGCGCCGCGATCTCATAGGCCGGCGCCATCGCCCGGCACGGCCCGCACCACGGCGCCCAGACGTCGACCAGCACCGGCACCGAGCTGCGCGCGATCTGCTTGTCGAAAACGTCGCCGCCGACATCGGCGGGGTGGCCGTCGAAAATCTTCGCGCCGCATTTGCCGCATTTGGCTTCGAGCGCGGAGCGCTGCTCCGGCAGCCGGTTGACCCCGCCGCATTGCGTGCACACCACCAGACGATCGGACATCGGACGCACTCCGGTCATTGCCGGACTATCATCTAGGTAGCGCCGGCCCCGGCGCCAACGGCCGGCGGCGCAAGCCGGCGACGGAGTCGCGGTCAGCCCGGCTCCCGCGCGACCCAGCGTTCGTCCTGTTTGCGATACTGCTTCTTCACCGCCGCCCAGGCGACGCGATGCGCGGTGCTCTCCTGCTCCTCGGCGCCGCGGTCGGCATATTCGGCGAACGCGCTGTTGAAAGCGACCAGATAGATCTCCTGCGCGTGCAGCGGCAGCCGCACCTGCAGCGACGGGGGAAGATCGTCGGTCGAGCTGTAAGGCATCCCGCTCTCCTCGCCGCGCGCGCCCATCCGCGCGGGCAGCGACGGCCGCCGAACCCGCGGTGGCCGGTTCGTTGTTGCGGCGACGCTCGCATCCGAATGCGGCGGCGTCGCGTCGCCGCGGAACCGCCTGCGGCGCCGGCTTGATCCGGATCAATCGAGGCGCGGCCGGGCGCTCCTAACATCTCGGCCGGCTCGGATGGTGGTGGCGAGCTTCGCCGATGGCGACGATCAGGGGAGGTTGCGATGGCGGCTTCGGGCTCCCGGCATCCACCGATCAGCAATGATGCGACCGACTTCGCCGCGCAGCGCGAGCGGATGGTCGCGCAGCAGATCGTCGCGCGCGGCGTGCGTGATCCGCTGGTGCTCGACGCGATGCGCCAGGTGCCGCGCGAGGCGTTCCTGCCGGAGCGGACCCGCGATCTCGCTTATGACGATTCGCCGCTGCCGATCGGCTGCGATCAGACCATCTCGCAGCCCTACATCGTCGCCGCCATGATCGAGGCGCTGCAGTTGAAAGGCGGCGAGCGGGTGCTCGAAATCGGCGCCGGCTCCGGCTATGCGGCCGCGGTGCTGGCGCGGATCGCCGGCGAAATCATCACCATCGAACGCATCGGCGCGCTCGCCGACAGGGCCGCGGCGACGCTCGCCGCGCTCGGCATCGGCCATGTGCAGGTCCGGCAGGGCGACGGCTCGCGCGGCTGGCCGCAGCGCGCGCCGTATGATGCGATCGTGGTGGCGGCGGCCGGGCCGCATCCGCCGGAATCGCTCAAGGCGCAGCTTGCGATCGGCGGCCGGCTGGTGATGCCGGTGGGCGCCGATCAGCGCGCCCAGAAGCTGCTCCGGCTGACGCGCACGGGCGCCGACGACTTCCGCTGCGAGCAACTCGCCGACGTCCGCTTCGTGCCGCTGGTCGGCGACGAAGGCTGGGCGTCGCCCGCGCCGGACCAGGCCGGACCGACCATTGCGGAGAGCAAATGAGGCATGCACGGCGCGACGCTGCGGCCCGGCCATTTCGTTCCGCGGCAGTGCTATACAGCCGCATCGGCGCACGGCCGCGCACCGCGGATCGATCGCCAGCGGCCGCAACGACAACCGACCAACACCAGGGGGAGCACGACCATGATCAAGGATCTCATCGTCAATCTCGAACGCAACCCGTCGCGCGACGCCGTCGGCAGCGTCGCCATCGCGATCGCGCGGATGTTCGACGCCCATGTGTCGGGCGCCTGCTTCGCCTATGAGTCGCTGCCGAGCTTCACGATGCCGGACTTCCCCTCCGACGTGATGACCAAGATGCTGGCGGAGAGCGAGACCGCGGCCCGCGGCGCCGTCGAACGCTTCGAGGCCGCCTGCAAGCGCGAGGGGGTCTCGGCCGAGCATCATCTGCTGGAGACGCCCTACGGCACCTCGGGCCGGTTTCCGCGGATGGCGCGGCGGTTCGACCTGTCGGTGATCATGCAGTCCGATCCCGAGAACGCCGACAACGACATCCTGATCGAACAGGTGCTGTTCGATTCCGGCCGGCCGGTGCTGATCGTGCCCTACATCCAGAAAGAACCCGTCAAGCTCGACCGGGTGATCTGCTGCTGGGACGGCAGCCGCGCCGCCACCCGCGCGATCAACGATGCGCGACCGTTGCTGCGCCGCGCCGGCGCGGTCGAGCTGTTGATCGTGCGCGACCACAAGGTCCGCGACCAGAACGAGCTGCGCGGCATCGAGATGGCCAACCATCTGGCGCGCCACGGCATCAAGCTCGACATCAAGATGATCACCTCGCCGGATATCGGCGTCGCCGGCACCATCCTGTCGCATGTGGCGGATTCATCCGCCGACCTCTTGGTGATGGGCGGCTACGGCCATTCGCGGCTGCGCGAATTCGTACTCGGCGGCGTCACCCGCGAGATGCTGGCGTCGATGACCGTGCCGGTGCTGATGTCGCATTGAGGGCGGCGGTTCGCTTGCCGCGATCGACGCTTCTGTAGATCGTTCACGCTGCAAACTGCACCGTCATGGCCGGGCTTCGTCCCGGCCATCCACGACTGTCCCGCCGCTGACTCGGCAAGTCGTGGATGCCCGGGACGAGCCCGGGCATGACGTGTTGAAAGTCAGTGCCGGCCCCTCACGCCACGCAGCTCCGGATATACGGCCGGTTGATCTCCCACAGCTCGTCGAGAATCTGTTCGGCGGCAATGGCCGAGTTGACCACCGGGTCGATCAGCAGCGCCTGCAGCGCCAGCTCTTTGGACGCGTGCATCGCCGCCTCGACCGCGAGCTGCTGCACATTCGCCTGCATCGACATCAGCTTGGCGACCGGGTCGGGCAGCGGCCCGAGCGACACCGGATGCACGCCGGCGGCGTCGACCGTCACCGGCACTTCCACCGCGAGCTCCGCCGGCAGATTCGGGATGACGCCGCGGTTCATCACGATGCCGGATTCGACGAAGCGCTTCTGGTCGTGCAGCATCGCGGCGATCACCGCGGCGCCGCGCTCGCCCGACGGCTCGGTCCACCACGCCGGCACCGGCATCGTCCCGGCCAGCACGCCGTCGATCTGCGCGAGGGTTTCGACGCGGCTGCGTTCGTCGCCGGCGAAATCATAGCCGCGCTCGCCGGCCTCCCAGCCATAGGCCAGATATTCGCCGAGATGATCGTCGCTGCAGGTCAGCCAGTGGCCGAAGGCACGGTACAGCCGCCGCGTGAAGCGCCACGCGTTCGGATCGAAGCGTTGCTCCGCCTCGCGCAGCCGCGGCGCGAGGTCTTCGCCGGTAAGGCGATCGCGGATCTGCAGCAGGCACTGGAAGTGATTGAGCCCGGCGCCCCACACCTCGACGCGCTCGCGCGGCAGTCCCATGATATCGGCGACCGCGTCGCGGCCCATGAAGATGCCGTGACACAGGCCGATGCAGCGCACCTTCGAATAGCGCCCGACCGCCAGCACGATCCGGCTTTCCGGATTGGAGTAGTTGAGGAACAGCGCGTCCGGGCACAGCTCCTCGATATCGCGGATGAAATCGAACACCAGCGGCAGCGTCCGCAGCGTGAAGAACAGCCCGCCGGGGCCGCCATTCTCGCCGAGCGTATGCCGGATGCCGTGCTTCTTCGGCACCTCGAAATCCTGCCTCCACAGCCGGTTGCGATCGATCGCGGTGGCGTTGACGACGAAGCCTGCGCCGTCCAGCGCGGCGCGGCGGTCGGTGGTCTGTTCGATCACGAAGCCGGCGCCGGTCCGCTCGTTCAGCAGCTTCGCCAGCTCGGTCATGGTGCCGAGTCTGGCGGCGTCGAGCCCGACCATCACCAGCGTCGCGCCGCGCAGCTCCGGCGTCGCGAACAGGTCGCGCAACATGCTGAGGCCGAATGACGCACTGCTGGCGCCGAGGAAGACGATCTTGGTCGCTTTCGCCATGGCCCGATCGATCCCCCTCGGCGATGAGCCGCCAATGGCGGCGCTACCATCGTCATCCGTCCAACGCGCTGCGCGTTTGAGTCGCGTGCAACCGCCCGCCGTGCAGCAGTAAGAGTGGAGCGCACATCGACGACGCGGCGTTGACGTGCGTCAACGGCGTTCGCTGCCAGCCGCGTGACATTGCGACGTCTGCCCGACGTCCCGTCGGGGCGTCCGCTCGTCCGTCGATTCCCCGCAAGCCAGCACTGGAGACCTTCCGCGATGGTCGAACTCGTGACCCTCACGCCCAATCCCGCCATCGACCTGTCGACCTCGGTCGCCCGCATGGTGCCGAGCCGCAAGCTGCGCTGCGCGGCGCAGCAGCGCGATCCCGGCGGCGGCGGCATCAATGTGGCGCGGGTGGTGAAGCGGTTCGGCGGCGACGTCGAGGCGATTTATCCGGCCGGCGGCTTCACCGGCCGGCTGCTGCGCTCGCTGCTCGACCGCGAGCAGATCCCGAGCCGCATCATCGAGGCTGTGGCCGAGACCCGCGAGGATTTCTCGGTTACGGAATCCGAAACCGGCGAGCAGTTCCGCTTCGTGCTGCCGGGCGAGGCATTGGCCGAGGGCGAATGGCGCGGGCTGCTGGAAATTCTCGGCGGAACCGACCCGGCGCCGAAGATCGTGGTCGGCTCGGGCAGCCTGCCGCCGGGCGTGCCGCATGATTTCTACGCCCAGGCCGCCGCGGTGGCGAAGCGGATCGGCGCCAAGTTCTTTCTCGACACCTCGGGCGACCAGCTCGTCGCCGCGCTCGACCACGGCGTCACGCTGATCAAGCCTAACCTGCGCGAGATGCAGGAGCTGGCCGGCCGGCCGCTCGCCAACGAGCACGACTGGATCGCCGCCGCACGCGAGCCGATCGCGGCCGGCAAGGTCGAGATCGTCGCTCTGTCGCTCGGCCATCTCGGCGCGCTGCTGGTGACGAAGGACAAGGCGCTGCGCTCGCCGGCGCTGCCGGTCGCGCAGGTCTCCACCGTCGGCGCCGGCGACAGTTTCCTCGGCGCGATCGCCTTCAGCCTGGCGCAGGGGCGGCCGATCGAGGACGCATTCCGGCTGGCACTCGCCGCCGGCTCCGCCTCGCTCACCATGCACGGCACCGAATTGTGCCGCCCGGCCGATGTCGAACGGCTGAGCGCCGAAGTCGTGATCCTGCCGCTGTAGAGTCCGCCGGCGCTCACATTGCGCGGAGCGGCGACGGCCGCTCCGGAACCGTTGTGGGGACGGCCGGTTGTGTTCCGCGACGCCGCATTGCGCGTCGCGAGGAGCGCGGCATGGCCCAGGACGATACTCAGCTCGATACTCAGGTCGACACCCGAATCCACGAAGCCGACCTCCCCGACTCCGAGCGGACCGTCGAATATGACGGCCCGGCCGGCGGCTGGGGCTCGCTGCAGGGCATCGCCAGCATCTTCGGCAAGGAATGGAATACGCCGACGGCGATCGAAACGCTGATGCGCCAGAACAAGCCGAAAGGCTTCATGTGCGTGTCGTGCTCCTGGGCCAAGCCGGCCGATCACCACACTTTCGAGTTCTGCGAGAACGGCGCCAAGGCGACGCTGTGGGAATTGACCAGCAAGCGCTGCACGCCGGAGTTCTTCGCCGAGCACAGCGTCACCGAGCTGCGCGGCTGGGCCGATTACGACCTCGAGATGCAGGGCCGGCTGACCGAGCCGATGCGCTACGATTCCGCGACCGATCACTACGTGCCGTGTTCGTGGGACGAGGCGTTTCAGGGCATCGCCGAGCATCTGCGCTCGATCGATCCGAAATCGGCCGTGTTCTACGCCTCCGGCCGCGCCAGCCTGGAGACGTCATATCTCTACGCGCTGTTCGCCCGGCTGTACGGCAACAACAATCTGCCCGACAGCTCCAACATGTGCCACGAGACCACCTCGGTGGCGCTGACGAAGCTGATCGGCGTCGGCGTCGGCACCGTGGTGTTCGACGATCTGTCGAAATGCGACGCGATGTTTTTCTTCGGCCAGAATCCCGGCACCAACAGCCCGCGCTTTCTGCATCCGCTGCAGGAAGCCGCCAAGCGCGGCGTGCCGATCGTGACGTTCAACCCGGTGCGCGAGCGGGCGCTGGAGAGCTTCGTCAATCCGCAGAGCCCGACCCAGATGCTGACCGGCAGCGAAACCCCGATCTCGTGCCAGTACCACCAGCTCAAGGTCGGCGGCGACATCGCGGCGCTGACCGGGATGTGCAAGCACGTGTTCGCGGCCGACGACGCCGCGAAGGCGAGCGGCGCCAGGCGCGTGCTCGACGTCGACTTCATCGAAGCCCACACCCACGGGCTCGACGTCTTCAAAGCCAAGGTGCGCGCCACCTCGTGGCAGCAGATCGAAGCCGAATCGGGGCTGACCCGCGCGGCGATCGAAGCCGCCGCCGACGTCTATGTGAAGGCCGAGCGCGTCATCGGCGTCTACGGCATGGGCCTGACCCAGCACGTCCACGGCTTCGACAACATCGCGATGCTGCTCAATCTGCTGTTGCTGCGCGGCAATATCGGCCGCGAGGGCGCCGGCATCTCGCCGGTGCGCGGCCATTCCAACGTGCAGGGCCAGCGCACCGTCGGCATCGCCGAAAAGCCCGAGCTGGTGCCGCTCGACAAGATGGCCGAGCAGTTCGGATTCTCACCGCCGCGCGACAAGGGCATGAACACGGTCGAGGCGTGCCACGGCCTGCTCGAGGGCAAGGTCCACGCCTTCATCGGCCTCGGCGGCAATTTCATCCGCGCCATCCCCGATCAAGGCGCGCTGGAGAAGGCCTGGACGCGGATGCAGCTCACCGTGCAGATCGCCACCAAGCTCAACCGCAGCCATCTGGTCAACGGCCGGTCGGCCTATCTGCTGCCCTGCCTCGGCCGCACCGAGCAGGACATCCAGGCTTCGGGTCCGCAGGCGGTGACGATGGAGGATACGTTCAGTTGCATCCAGGGCTCGATCGGGCTGCGCACGCCGGCGAGCGAACATCTCATGTCGGAGCTGGCGATCATCGCCGGCATCGCCAAGGCGACGCTGCCGTCGAACCCGAAGGTGAGGTGGGACGACTGGGTCGGCGATTACGGCCTGGTGCGCGACCTCATCGAGGAAAGCTATCCGGACATGTTCCACGACTTCAACGCGCGGATGTTCACGCCGGGCGGGTTCTACAAGGGCAACGACGCCCGCGAGCGGATCTGGCAGACCGAAAGCGGCAAGGCCGAATTCACGACTCCGGAGGTGCTCAACTCGATCGGCTTCGACGACGCGCCGGGGCGCTACCGGCTGCTGACGATGCGCTCCAACGACCAGTTCAACACCACGATCTACGGCATGAGCGACCGGCTGCGCGGCATCGAGGGACGGCGCGACGTGCTGCTGATCAATCCGGACGACATCGCCCGCCAGGGCCTGCGCGACGGCCAGATGGTCTGGCTGGAGAGCGACGCCGAAGACGGCGTCCACCGCGAGGTCGGGCCGCTGAAGGTGACGCCGTTCAGGCTGCCGGACGGCTGCCTCGGCGGTTATTATCCGGAGATGAATCCCTTGATCGCGCTGACGCATCACGACAAGGAGTCCAAGACGCCGGCGAACAAGTCGGTGCCGGTGCGAATTCGGGCCTGAGCCACGGCATGCAGGCCCGTCAGGCCGAAGCCTCGCCTCGCGAATCGCCGCATGGAGCGATTCAAAGCAAGTCTTTGCGGCATCGCAAATCATGACATGCGAATTGCAGTACTCGGCAATGCGACGTCATTTCGCCGCGCCGGCTGTTGCGCCGCGCCATTGCAAGGCTTCACCGCCTCCGCCACACTGCGGCGATGCAATATGGCACGGCTTCACGGGCAGTCCGGACGCGTCACATCGGCTGAACCGGAACGCCCGTCATCGACGGCACTTTGAGAGGCTTCATGAGTAACGGTGTTACCGCTCCGCTCGCCCGCCACGCCATGGCCTATGTGCTGGCAGGAGGGCGAGGAAGCCGGCTGATGGAGCTGACCGACCGCCGCGCCAAGCCGGCGGTGTATTTCGGCGGCAAATCGCGGATCATCGATTTCGCGCTGTCGAACGCGTTGAATTCCGGCATCCGCCGCATTGCGGTCGCGACGCAATACAAGGCGCACAGCCTGATCCGGCATCTGCAGCGCGGCTGGAACTTCTTCCGGCCGGAGCGCAACGAGAGCTTCGACATCCTGCCGGCGAGCCAGCGCGTCTCAGACGACATGTGGTACCGAGGAACTGCTGACGCGGTCTATCAGAACATCGACATCATCGAGAGTTATGATCCGAAGTTCATCGTGCTCCTGGCGGGCGACCACGTCTACAAGATGGACTACGAGAAGATGCTGCAGCAGCACGTCGACGCGGGCGCCGACGTCACCGTCGGCTGCCTTCAGGTGCCGTGCGCCGAGGCGTCGGGGTTCGGCGTGATGCACGTCAATCCGGACGGGGTGATCCACACCTTCCTGGAAAAGCCCGCCGACCCGCCGTCGATTCCCGGCAAGCCCGGCATGTCGCTCGCCAGCATGGGCATCTATGTGTTCGACACCAAATTCCTGATCGAGGAACTGAAGCGCGACGCCGCCGACCCGCATTCGTCGCACGATTTCGGCAAGGACATCATCCCCTATCTGGTCGCGAACGCCAAAGCGGTGGCGCATAATTTCGACAAATCCTGCGTCCGCTCGCACGCCGAGGCCAACAGCTACTGGCGCGACGCCGGCACCGTCGACGCCTATTGGGCGGCCAATATCGACCTCACCGACATCGTGCCGCAGCTCGATTTGTACGACCGCGAATGGCCGATCTGGACCTATGGGGAGATCACGCCGCCGGCGAAATTCGTCCACGACAAGGACGGCCGTCGCGGCGAGGCGGTGTCGTCGCTGGTGTCGGGCGGCTGCATCATTTCGGGCGCGTCGCTGAGGCACACGCTGCTGTTCACCGGCGTGCGGGCGCATTCCTATTCGCAGGTCGAAGGCGCCGTGATCCTGCCCTATGTGGACATCGCGCGCTCGTGCCGGCTCAAGAACGTGGTGGTCGACGCCGAAGTGCGGATTCCGCCCGGGCTGGTGGTCGGCGAGGACCCCGAACTCGACGCCAAGCGATTCAGGCGCACCGACAACGGCATCTGCCTGATCACCCAGCCGATGATCGACAGGCTCGACCAATGAGCGCGCTGACGGCGCTGTCGATCGCGTCGGAAATCTTCCCGCTGATCAAGACCGGCGGCCTCGCCGACGTCACCGGCGCGCTGCCGACGGCGTTGAAGGCGCACGGCATCGCGATGCGCACGCTGGTGCCGGGCTATCCGGCGGTGCTGGGCGGCATCGAGGACCCGCAACAGGTCCACAGCTTCGCGGATTTCTTCGGCGGCAGCGCGCGGCTGCTGACGGCGCGGTGCGAGGAGCTGGAGCTGCTGGTGCTCGACGCGCCGCATCTCTATGTCCGCCCCGGCAATCCCTATGTGGGCCCGGACGCGAAGGATTGGCCCGACAACGCATTGCGCTTCGCCGCGCTGGCGCAGGCCGGCGCCTGGATCGGGCAGGGCCTGCTGCCGGGCTATGCGCCGGACATCCTGCACGCCCACGACTGGCAGACCGGGCTGGTGCCGGCCTATTTGCGCTACAGCGGCCGGCCCGGGCCGAAATGCGTCTTCACCATCCATAATCTGGCCTATCAGGGCCAGTTTCCTGCCGATCTGCTCGAACGGCTCGGGCTGCCGGAGCGCGCCTTCAGCCTCGACGGCGTCGAATATTACGGCAGCATCGGCTATCTGAAAGCCGGGCTGCAGCTCGCCGACCGCATCACCACGGTCTCGCCGAGCTACGCGCTCGAAATCCAGGGCCCGGACGCCGGCATGGGCCTCGAAGGTCTGCTGCGGCTGCGTGCCGGCCGGCTCAGCGGCATCCTCAATGGCATCGATACGGGGGTGTGGGACCCCGCGAGCGACGAACTGATCCCGGCGACCTACGACGTCGAGACGATCGGCGCGCGCGCCCGCAACAAGCAGGCGCTGCAGGCCCGGTTCGGCCTGCGCAACGAACCGGACACGCTGCTGTACGGCGTGATCAGCCGGCTGTCCTGGCAGAAGGGCCTCGACATGCTGCTCGAGGTGCTGCCGGGAATGCTGGCGGAGGGCGCGCAACTCGCGCTGCTCGGCTCCGGCGACACGCCGCTGGAAGAGGGTTTTCGCACCGCCGCGCTGAAATATCCGGGGCAGGTCGGCGCGGTGATCGGCTATGACGAAGCGCTGGCGCATCAGATCCAGGCCGGCGCCGACGCGCTGCTGGTGCCGTCGCGGTTCGAGCCCTGCGGCCTGACCCAGCTCTGCGCGCTGCGCTATGGTGCGGTGCCGGTGGTGGCGCGGGTCGGCGGCCTCGCCGATACGGTGGTGGACGCCAACGAGATGGCGATCGCCACCGGGGTGGCGACCGGCGTTCAGTTCTCGCCGGTGACCGCCCAGATGCTGGCGAAAGCGCTGACGAAGACCGCCGCGCTCCACGCCGACCACGCCACCTGGCGCAACCTGCAGATCAACGGCATGACCACCGACGTGTCGTGGAAGAACCCGGCGCAGCATTACGCCCGGCTGTATCGCGAGCTGATCGACGCCTGAGCAGCGCGCGCTGTCGCCAATCCGACGCAGTTCTGCGCTCAACTCTCCTGCCGAACAATCGACCGCCTTGTGTGCAGGCTGCGCGTGGCGGCGGTCGTGCCGAAGGAGATGGAATGCCGATGTCGCCTTGGTCCGCCTGCCGCGTCGCGCTGGCGGCGCTGCTCGTCACAACCGCAACGCTCGCGCCGCTCCACGCGCAGGACGCGTCGCCGCTGGCCGCCGCGCAGGGCAAGGCCGACACAGGCGGATCGCAAGGCAAACCCGCGCCCTCCGACGCCGAGCAGCACCGGCTGCCCGCCGATTCGACGACCAGGCACACGCTGGCGCTGCCGGGCCGCAGCCTGTCCTTCACCGCCACCGCCGGCTCGATCCGGCTGTTCAACGACAAGAACGAGCCGCAGGCCGATATCGCCTACACCGCCTATCAGCTCGACAACACCGAGGCGCGGATGCGGCCGGTGACCTTCCTGTTCAACGGCGGGCCCGGCGCGTCCTCGGCCTGGCTGCAGCTCGGCGCCGCCGGGCCGTGGCGGCTGCCGATGTTCGGCGATGCCGCGGTCGCCTCGGCGACGCCGGCGCTGCAGCCCAACGCCGAGACCTGGCTCGATGTCACCGATCTGGTCTTCATCGATCCGGTCGGCACCGGCTACAGCCGCTTCGTCGCCAGCGGCGACGACGTGCGCAAGCAGTTCTATTCGGTCGACGGCGACGTCGCCGCGACCGCGCTGACGATCCGGCGCTGGCTGGAGAAGCACGACCGGCTGCTGTCGCCCAAATACGTCGCCGGCGAAAGCTATGGCGGCATCCGCGGCCCGCGCGTGGTGCGCGATCTGCAGACCAAGCAGGGCATCGGCGTCAAGGGTCTGATCCTGGTGTCGCCCTTGCTCGACTTCCGCGAATATTCCGGATCGAGCCTGCTGCAATACGTAGCACGGCTGCCGACCATGGCGGCGGCGGCGCGGCAGCGAAAGGGTCCTGTCACCCGCGCCGATCTCGCCGATGTCGAGAGCTACGCGCGTGGCGAATTCATCACCGATCTGATCAAGGGCGAAGCCGATCAGGCCGCGACCCAGCGCCTCGCCGATCGCGTCGCGGCGTTGAGCGGGATCGATCCCGCCGTCAGTCGAAGGCTCGCCGGCCGGCTCGATACCAGCGAGTTCCAGCGCGAGTTCGACCGCGCCAATGGAAAGGTCACCGGACGGTTCGACGCCTCGGTGCTCGGCCAGGACCCGTTCCCGGATTCCAGCGACGCGCAGTTCAGCGACCCGTCGTCGGAATCGCTGATCGCGCCGCTCACCAGCGCCGCGATGGAGCTGACCCGCAACACGCTGCAATGGCGCCCGAGCGGCTCGTATCATCTGCTCAACGGCGCGGTGTCGCGGCAATGGGATTTCGGCCGCGGCCGCAGCCCGGTGGAATCGCTGACGCAGCTCCGCGAAATTCTCGCGGTCGACCCGAAGCTGCAGGTGCTGGTGACGCACGGCCTGTTCGACCTCGCCACGCCGTATTTCGGCAGCGTCGTCGCGATCGATCAATTGCCGCCGTTCGCGTCGAAGCGGATCAAGCTCGTCACCTGGCCCGGCGGCCACATGACCTACGCCCGCGACGACGCACGCAAAGCGCTGCGCAACGAAGTCGGAGCGATGATGAAGTAGCAGCGACGATTATTATCAGAGCCGTTACTCCGAGACGCTCGCCACTCACACAGCGCCGTCATCCTGAGGAGCTCGCCCGTTGGGGCGAGCCTCGAAGGATGCGGACCCGCGCGCAAGCCGCGCATCCTTCGAGGCGCGCAACAGCGCGCACCTCAGAGCCTGACTGAAAATGCAGGCCGCAACAGCAGTCGTTTTCGCAGTTCATTCACTCCGTCATGGCCGGGCTTGTCCCGGCCATCCACGCCTTGCTTGCGGCCTGCGCTGCAGGACGTGGATGCCCGGCACAAGGCCGGGCATGACGAGTTGAAACGAAAGCGCCCGATTTCATTGGCCGCATTTTCGGCCAGGATCTCGGGATGACGGCGTGCGCGCGGGTCGGCAGCGCACCGAACACGCGGAACTACACCGTCTTCTCCGGCCACCTGCACAGGTCGACGATCAGGCAGACCTCGCAACGCGGCTTGCGGGCCAGGCAGGTGTAGCGGCCGTGCAGGATCAGCCAGTGGTGGGCGTGCTGCATGAACTGCGGCGGGATCGCTTTCTCGAGTCCGAGCTCGACCGCGAGCGGCGTGTCGCCGGGCGCCAGCCCGGTGCGGTTGCCGACGCGGAATACATGGGTATCGACCGCCATGGTCGGCTGCCCGAACGCCATGTTGAGCACGACGTTGGCGGTCTTTCGCCCGGCGCCCGGCAGCGTCTCCAGCTCGGCGCGCGTGCCTGGTACTTGCCCACCAAAGTCGGTGATCAGTTTTTGCGACAGCGCAATCACGTTCTTCGCCTTGGTGCGAAAAAGGCCGATGGTCCTGATATGCTCCCGCACCCGCTCTTCGCCGAGCGCCAGCATCTTCGCCGGCGTATCGGCGATCGCGAACAGGCTGCGCGTCGCCTTGTTGACGCCGGCGTCGGTCGCCTGCGCCGACAACACCACCGCGACCAGCAGGGTGAACGGGTTGAGATGTTCGAGCTCGCCCTTCGGCTCCGGGTTGGCCCTGGCGAATCGGGTGAAGGCCTCGCGAACCTCGTCGGAGGTCCAGCGGCGGAGGCGTTTTGGCGGCCTCGCAGGTTTGCCTCCGGTTTGCGTCGCGTTTGCCGCAAGGCTTTTCGGGGTCTTGGCGGGTGTTTCGGCAGCCGGTGCAGCCACGCGGCGGGTGATTTTGGGCATGGATGAGGTATAATATTCCGCAATGACGACAGGAACCGATCTTGAGCCGAAATGGGCCGAGCCGAAACTGTTTTCGGCGCTGCTGAAGCCGCATCGCGCCTTGAGTCACAAGGCTTTTCTCGTGCTGATGGGGTTTCTCGGCACGATCAGCTTCGCCGCCGGCCTCGGCTTCTGGATGATCGGCGCCTGGCCGGTGTTCGGCTTCTTCGGTCTCGATCTGCTGGCGATCTATATCGCCTTCAAAGTGGTGTTCGCCCGCGGTCGCGCCAGCGAGGAAATCTCGATGACGATCAGCGAGTTACGAGTGCGCCGCACGTCGCCGCGCGGGCAGGTGGTGGAATGGGTGCTGAACCCGCTCTGGGTGCGGCTGGAGAAGATCGTCCACGCCGAGTTCGGCATCGAGCAACTGTATTTGGTCTCCAGCGGCCGCCGCGTCAGTATCGCGAGCTTTCTCGGCGCTGAGGAAAAGGCGAGCTTCGCCAATGCCTTGACGGCCGCGCTGGATGCCGCCCGACGCGGCCCGGTGGTTCAAGCCTGATCCGGAGAGCTCTGAAAACGGGTGGCCGCGGCCGCTGCGGCAGGTAACATCGGCCTCATGATGAACCTCGCCATCGCCGACCATGTTCCCGCCAAGCCCGGCCCCCGCGACACCGCGCTCGCCGACTACGACGCGGTGCGCCGCGCCATCGCGTTCATCTCGCAGAAGTGGAAAGCGCAACCGACCGTCGAGGCGATCGCCGACGCGGCCGGGCTGACGCCCGACGAACTACACCATCTGTTTCGCCGCTGGGCCGGGCTGACGCCGAAGGCCTTCATGCAGGCGCTGACGCTCGACCATGCCAAATCGCTGCTGCGCGATTCCGCCAGCGTGCTCGACGCGGCATTGGACTCCGGCCTGTCCGGTCCCGGCCGGTTGCACGATCTGTTCGTCACCCATGAGGCGATGTCGCCGGGTGAGTGGAAGAGCGGCGGCGCCGGGCTGACGCTGCGCTACGGCTATCACCCGTCGCCGTTCGGCACCGCCGTGGTGATCGCCTCCGAGCGCGGTCTCGCCGGCCTCGCCTTCGCCGATCCCGGCGGCGAGGAGGCCGCTTTCATGGACCTGCAGCGACGCTGGCCGCGCGCCACCTGCATCGCCGACCAGGACTTCACCGCGCCCTTTGCGCAGCGCGTGTTCGACCCGGCGCAATGGCGGCCGGAGCAGCCGCTGCGGGTGGTGCTGATCGGCACCGATTTCGAGGTCCGGGTCTGGCAGACGCTGCTGAAAATCCCGATGGGACGGGCGCTGTGCTACTCGGACATCGCCGGCCGGATCGCCGCGCCGAAGGCGTCGCGCGCGGTCGGCGCCGCGATCGGCAAGAACCCGATTTCATTCGTGGTGCCGTGCCATCGCGCGCTCGGCAAAGGCGGCGCGCTCACCGGCTATCATTGGGGCCTGACCCGCAAACAGGCGATGATCGGCTGGGAAGCGGGGCGGCTCGGGGCGGGCTGACCCTCCGGCCGACCGATTGACGGGGGCGGGCCGCGACCATAGGTGTGAGGGGCGCCGAAACAGCCTCGAGGCGCGCGCCCACACCCAGGAAAGTCTTTGCCATGCAGTCCCGCCGTCCCGTCATGCTCGTGATCCTCGATGGTTGGGGATGGCGCGAGGACCCGGCAGACAATGCCGTGCTGCAGGCCAACACCCCCACCTTCGACGCGCTGTGGACGGGCGGCCCGCACGCCTTCCTGCGCACCTCCGGGAAATCGGTCGGGCTGCCGAACGGCCAGATGGGCAATTCCGAGGTCGGCCACCTCAATATCGGCGCCGGCCGGGTGGTGATGCAGGATCTGCCGCGGATCAGCGACGCCATCGCCAGCGGCGAGATCGATCGGGCGCCGGAATTGCTGGCCTTCATCGAGAAGCTGCGGGCCAGCGGCGGCACCTGCCATCTGATGGGCCTGGTGTCACCCGGCGGCGTGCATTCGCTGCAGGACCATGCCGTTGCGCTGGCGAAGATTCTGGCGAAAGCCGGAATCCCGACGGTGCTGCACGCTTTCACCGACGGCCGCGATACGCCGCCGAAATCTGCCGTCGACGACATCGCCCGGCTCCGCGCCGACCTGCCGCCGAGCGTGCCGATCGCCACCGTCAGCGGCCGCTATTATGCGATGGACCGCGACAACCGCTGGGAGCGCGTCGGCAAGGCCTACGGCGTGATCGCCGAGGCTGACGGACCGCGCTTCGCGGACGCGGATGCGGTGATCGCCGCCGGCTACGCCTCCGGCGTCAATGACGAGTTCATCGTTCCCGCCGTGGTCGGCGACTATCAGGGCATACGCGACGGCGACGGCGTGCTGTGCTTCAATTTCCGCGCCGATCGGGTGCGCGAAATCCTCGCCGCCCTGCTCGACCCGGCGTTCGCAGGCTTCCCGCGCAAGCGCGTGCTGAAGATCGCGGCCGCCGCCGGCATGACGCAATACAGCAACGCGCTGGATGCGCTGATGCGCACGATCTTTCCGCCGCAGAGCCTGGTGAACGGCCTCGGTGAGGTGGTCGCTGCCACCGGCCGGCATCAGTTGCGGATGGCGGAGACCGAGAAATATCCGCACGTCACCTACTTCCTCAACGGCGGCGAGGAAGTGCCGTATCCCGGCGAAGACCGCATCATGGTGCCCTCGCCCAAGGTGGCGACCTATGATCTTCAGCCGGAAATGTCCGCGTCTGAGCTGGGCGACAAGGCCGTGCAGGCGATCGAGTCCGGCAAATACGACCTGATCGTCCTCAACTTCGCCAATCCCGACATGGTCGGCCACACCGGCAGCCTGCCGGCGGCGATCAAAGCGGTCGAGACGGTCGACACCCAGCTCGGCCGCATCGTCGCGGCGATCCGCGCGTCCGGCGGCGCGCTGCTGGTCACCGCCGATCACGGCAATTGCGAGATGATGCGCGATCCGGTCACCGGCGGCCCGCACACCGCGCACACCACGAATCCGGTGCCGGTGCTGCTGGTCGGCCACGACGGCCCGCTGGCGGACGGCCAGTTGTCCGATCTCGCCCCGACGCTGCTGAAGCTGATGGACCTGCCGCAGCCGGCGGAGATGACCGGCACATCGCTGATCGGCTAATACGGCTCGGGCGAAGCGCTATCCGCTACGCCCTCAGAACTCCGCGAGCCCGAGCACGTCCATCATCGAATACAGCCCAGGCTTCTGGCCGTGCGCCCATTGCGCCGCCTTCAGCGCGCCATGGGCGAAGATCATGCGGTCCTCGGCCTTATGGGTGAGCTCGATCCGCTCGTAAGGCCCGGCGAAGATCACGCTGTGGTCGCCGGTGACGGTGCCGCCGCGCAAGGACGCGAAGCCGATGTCGCCGGACTTGCGCGCGCCGGTGAGGCCGTCGCGGCCGCGCGCCGAATGGCTGTCGAGATCGACCTGGCGGCCGGCCGCGGCGGCTTCGCCGAGCAGCAGCGCGGTGCCGGACGGCGCATCGATCTTGGCGCGGTGATGCATTTCGACGATCTCGATGTCGAAATTGTCGCCGAGCGACTGCGCCACACGCTTGGTCAGCGCCGCCAACAGATTGACGCCGAGGCTCATATTGCCGGACTTCACCACGATCGCCTGCCGGGTGACGCTCTGGATCACCGCATTGTCGGACGACGACAGGCCGGTGGTGCCGATCACATGGACGATGCCGCGTTGCGCGGCGATCGCCACATTGGCGATGGTCGCGCCCGGCACGGTGAAATCGAGAATGCCGTCGGCGTCGGCGGACAGCTTCCACAGGTCGGCGGACAGCATGACGCCATTGGCCGGCAGACCTGCGAGCACGCCGGCGTCCTGACCCAGCAGTTCCGAGCCGGGCGCTTCCAGCGCGCCAGTGAGCACGACGCCTTTTGTTTCGGAAATGGCGCGCGTCAGCGCGCGGCCCATCCGGCCACCGGCCCCGGCAACGATCAGGCGCATATCGGACATCGGCTTGCGATCCTTTGACAGGCCCGCGGTATAGCCGGGCGAGAAGGGCCCGGCAACTGAGCGAAAGCAGGCCGAGGTTCAGCCCTGCGGCTGCGGCCCGTCATAACCCTCGACGATGACGATCTCGCCCTGCGCATAGGGCGCGCGGGCCTTGATCAGCGCCTGATACTCGGGCGAGTGATAGCAGGCGAGCGCGGTGGCGTAGTCCTCGAACTCGATCACGACGTTGCGCGAGCGCGACGGGCCTTCGTGCGCCTCGTAGGTGCCGCCGCGCGTGAGAAACTTCGCGCCGTATTTGGCGAACACCGCGCCGTTGTGGGCGACATAGTCGCGCTTGTAGCTGTCGAGATCGTGCACATCGATCCGTGCGACCCAATAGCCCTTGGCCATGGTTCTTTCCCTGTCGGTTATTTCGCTTGCGCGATCTCGGCGACGATCGCATCCGCCGCCTGCTTCGGGTCCGCGGCGTCCATCACCGGGCGGCCGACCACCAGATGACTGGCGCCGGCGGCGATCGCCCGCGCCGGGGTCATGATCCGCTTCTGGTCACCCGCGGCCGCGCCGGCGGGCCTGATCCCCGGCGTCACCAGCGCCATCTTCGTCCCGATGATGCCGCGCAGATGAGCCGCTTCCTCGGGCGAGCACACCAGGCCGTCGACGCCGATCGCCAGCGCCTGCCGCGCGCGCGCCTCGACCAGGTCGCGCACGCCGAGCGCGTAGCCGGCGTCGGCGAGATCGCGATCGTCATAGGAGGTCAGCACGGTGACGGCGAGGATCTTCAGCCCCGACGCGCCGCGCGCCTCGACCGCGGCTCTCATCGTTTGCGGATAGGCATGCACGGTGAGGAAGGTGGCGCCGAGCGAGCTCAGACTCTCGACGCCGCGCGCCACGGTGTTGCCGATGTCGTGCAGCTTGAGATCGACGAACACCTTCTTGCCGGCATCGACGAGCTTCGGCACCAGCGCGAGCCCGCCGGCATAAGCGAGCTGATAACCGATCTTGTAGAAGCCGACGCTGTCGCCGAGCTTCTCGATCATCGCGGTGGCGGCGTCGACGCCGGGCACGTCCAATGCAACGATCAGCCGGTCGCGATCGGCGGGGTCGGCTTGCGCCATGACCTGTTACCTCATCATCTGTTGGGCGAAGTCGATCAATTGCCGGACCATCGCCTGCAGCGCGGCGGCGTCGGCGGGGAGTTTCAGCCGGTCGCTGTCGTCATAGGCCTGATGGGCGAACGACAGCGCGAGCTGATTGGGAATCACCGGCGCGCGGCAGCCGGACAGGATCAGGCGCAACGCGGCGAGGCAGCGCGCGCCGCCGAGCTTGCCTTCGGAGGCCGAGGCGAGAGCGAAGACGCGCTCGCGAAACACCTGACCTTGGGTCTCGTGCGGGTCCTGGACCCGCGATACCCAGTCGATCGCGTTCTTCAGCAGCGCCGGTGGCGCCGAATTGTATTCCGGGCTGACGATCAGCACGCCGTGATGCGCACCGATCATCCGCTTCAGATTGATGGCGTTGACCGGCACGCCGGACTTGGCTTCGAAGTCGCCATCGTAAATCGGCAGCGGAAAATCGGCGAGCGACAGCCGGGTGACGTCGACGTCGGCGCGGGCGAATTCATGCATGGCGGCGGCGGCCAGCCGCACATTGTGCGAGCCGGTTCGCAGCGAGCCGGGAATGACGAGAATCTTCACCGCTGACATGATGCCGATCTCCTGCCGACAAGCGCGACCATGGCCGCGCCCTGTTTAGCGAAGTTGTCGGGCGAAGGAACGCCGGAATTTCCGGGAGCGTCGGCATCTGTGGGAAAGCCGCTTGCCCGAGGGACAGCGGCACGGCGGGCGGCTCAGCCCTTGCGATAGACCCAGACCCGGGCGGGCGGGATGTTCATCCAGATCCGCTCCGAGGCCTCGGTGGCGACGCCCGGCAGCGATTTCGGAATTGGCGGCGCCACCGAATAGGTGAGCTGCACGAAAGGCGCGCCGGGTTCGAGCAGATTGAAGGAATCGCGGATCAGCTTCATCCGGGTCAGCATCGGCTTGGTGACCAGCGGAAGCCCCGACACCACCGCGGTGGCCGGCTCGGGCAGCACGTCCCACAGCGTATCGCGCAGCCGATAGGCATCGCCCTGAACGATCGTCGCTTGCGGATAGCGTTCGCGCAGCAAGGCGCAGAAGCTCGGATTGTATTCGACGAGCACCAGGCGCTTCTGATCGACGCCGTGCTCGACCAGCGCATTGGTGATTGCGCCGGTGCCGGGCCCCAGTTCGATCACGGGTCCGGTGGAGTCGATGTCGACATATTGCGCCATCGTCCGGGCCAGCAACTTGCCCGACGGCATCACCGCACCCATGTGCAGCGGCTTTTCGATCCAGGAACGTAGGAAGCGAACCTCGTCATCCAGACGTGGCTGCTTCTTCAACGCGCGAACCGTGGACTGCAAAGCCATTCCGCTACCAAACCGGGAGGTATATTGGCCCAGTGTCAAATTATTGTTACATCACAAGTATAGGGCACTCCCAGGCGGGTCAAGTTAGACGCTTAGGGAGTGTTCGCGCGGGAGCCGAAGAAGTCCTTGACCTTGGAGAAGAAACCCGCGGCCTCGGGTTGGGTTGCACCCGACGATAATTTTTCGAACTCCGCCAGCAGCTCCTGCTGCTTCTTGGTGAGATTCTGCGGCGTTTCCACGGCAACCTGGACATACATGTCGCCGACCTGACGCGACCGCAGCACTGGCATGCCTTTTCCCGCAATGCGGAATCGCCGGCCGGTCTGGGTGCCTGACGGCACCTTCACCTTGGTCTTGCCGCGTTCGATCGTCGGCACCTCGAATTCACCGCCCAGCGCCGCCGTCACCATCGAAATCGGCACCCGGCAATGCAGATCGGCGCCATCGCGCTGGAAGATGGCGTGCGAGGCGAGCGACAGGAAGATGTAGAGATCGCCCGGCGGCCCGCCACGGAGGCCGGCCTCGCCTTCGCCGGCGAGACGGATGCGGGTGCCGTCCTCGACGCCCTGCGGAATGTTGACGGACAAGGTGCGCTCGCGCGTGACGCGGCCGGAGCCGGAGCAGGACGGACACGGATCCTCGATGATCTGGCCGCGGCCCTGGCAGCTCGGGCAGGTCCGCTCCAGCGTAAAGAACCCCTGGGCCTGACGGACGCGGCCGGCGCCGCCGCAGGTCGAGCAGGTTTTCGGCTTGGTGCCGGCCTTGGCGCCGATGCCGGAGCAGGACTCGCAAGTGACCGAGACCGGGATCTCGATCTGCGCGGTCTTGCCCTTGTAGGCGTCCTCGAGGGTGATCTCCATGTTGTATCGCAGATCGGCGCCGCGTTCGCGGCCGGTGCCGCGCCCGCGCTGTCCGGCCATGCCGAACAGGTCTTCGAAGATATCGGAGAACGACGAGGCGAAGCCGGCGCCGAAGCCGGGACCGCCGCCCATGCCCTGCTCGAAGGCGGCATGACCGTAACGGTCGTAGGCGGCGCGCTTGTCGCCGTCCTTTAGGATTTCGTAGGCTTCGTTGATTTCCTTGAACCTGACTTCGCTCGACGCATCGCCCGGATTGCGATCCGGATGCCATTTCATCGCGAGCTTGCGGAAAGCGCTTTTGAGCGTCGATTCGTCGGCGCTACGCTCGACTTCAAGGGTTTCGTAGTAGCAACGCTTGGTGGTGGACATCCGTCAAACCTGCTCGATCCAATTGACCCTCGAGGGAACGTGCATGCTTCATGCCGTCCCAGGCCCAACGAAAGCAACCCCCACCTGAAGTCCGCACGCGCGTTCGTCAGATGGGGGTTACATTATCCGTCAAGAGGTCCTTAGGCTGACTTCTTGTTGTTCTTGTCGTCGTCGACTTCGGTGAAGTCGGCGTCGACGATGTCGTCCTTGGCGGCGTGCTTGGCCGCGTCGGACTCCGCCTGCTGCGTGTACATCGCTTCGCCGAGCTTCATTGAGGCCTGCGCCAGCGTGTTGGTCTTGGTCTTGATCGCCTCGGCATCGTCGCTCTTGAGCGACTCGCGCAGATCGCTGAGTGCGTCCTCGATGGCGCGGCGCTCCGGCTCCGCGACCTTCGAACCGTGCTCGGCCAGCGCCTTCTCGGTGGAATGCACCAGCGCATCGGCATGGTTCTTGGCGTCGACCGCTTCGCGGCGGCGCTTGTCCTCGGCGGCGTTGGCTTCGGCGTCCTTGACCATCTTGTCGATGTCGGAATCCGACAGACCGCCCGACGCCTGGATGCGGATCTGCTGCTCCTTGCCGGTCGCCTTATCCTTGGCCGAGACGTTGACGATGCCGTTGGCGTCGATGTCGAACGTCACCTCGATCTGCGGCATGCCGCGCGGCGCGGGCGGAATCCCCATCAGGTCGAACTGGCCGAGGATCTTGTTGTCGGCCGCCATTTCGCGCTCGCCCTGGAAGACCCGGATGGTGACCGCGTTCTGATTGTCCTCCGCGGTCGAGAACACCTGGCTCTTCTTGGTCGGGATCGTGGTGTTGCGCTCGATGATCCGGGTGAACACGCCACCCAGCGTCTCGATGCCCAGCGACAGCGGGGTGACGTCGAGCAGCAGCACGTCCTTGACGTCGCCCTGCAGCACGCCGGCCTGAATCGCGGCGCCGATCGCCACCACTTCGTCAGGGTTGACGCCCTTGTGCGGCTCCTTGCCGAACAACTGCTTCACCACTTCCTGGACCTTCGGCATGCGGGTCATGCCGCCGACCAGCACCACTTCGCCGATCTCGCCGGCGGTGAGGCCGGCATCCTTCAGCGCCTTGCGGCAAGGTTCAATCGTCTTCTGCACCAGATCGTCGACCAGCGCTTCGAACTTGGCGCGGGTCAGCTTCATGGTCAGATGCTTCGGACCGGACTGGTCCGCGGTGATGAACGGCAGGTTGATCTCTGTCTGGGTGGTCGACGACAGCTCGATCTTGGCCTTCTCGGCGGCTTCCTTGAGCCGCTGCAGCGCCAGCTTGTCGTTGCGCAGGTTGATGCCCTGCTCCTTCTGGAATTCGTCGGCGAGGTAGCTGACCAGACGCATGTCGAAGTCTTCACCGCCGAGGAAGGTGTCGCCATTGGTTGACTTCACTTCGAACACGCCGTCGCCGATCTCCAGGATCGAGACGTCGAAGGTGCCGCCGCCGAGGTCGTAGACCGCGATGGTGCCGGCCTTGGTCTTGTCGAGGCCGTAGGCCAGCGCAGCCGCGGTCGGCTCGTTGATGATGCGCAACACTTCGAGGCCGGCGATCTTGCCGGCGTCCTTGGTGGCCTGACGCTGGGCGTCGTTGAAGTAAGCGGGGACGGTGATCACCGCCTGATCGACCTTCTGGCCGAGATGCGCTTCCGCGGTCTCCTTCATCTTCTGCAGAATGAAGGCGGAAACCTGCGAGGGCGAATAGGTCTGGCCGTCGGCCTCGACCCAGGCGTCGCCATTGGAGGCTTTGACGATCTTGTAGGGAACGAGCTTCTTGTCCTTCTCGACCATCGGGTCGTCGTAGCGACGGCCGACGAGGCGCTTCACGGCGAAGAAGGTGCGCTCGGGATTGGTGACGGCCTGGCGCTTGGCGGGCTGACCGACCAGCCGCTCTCCGTCGTCGCTGAATGCGACGATCGAGGGGGTCGTGCGCATGCCCTCTGCGTTCTCAATGACCTTGGAATTCTTGCCGTCCATGACGGCGACGCACGAATTGGTGGTGCCGAGATCGATCCCGATGACCTTTCCCATGGTGCTCATATCCTTCTTTTTGCGGCGAGTCGGGCGGGCCCTGACGGCGCACCAGCCCCAACCCCCAAATATCAAATGCTCGCGATTGTGCGGCGGTGAGCCTCATATAGGAGGGGGGGTGGGGGCTGCAAGGACTGGCGGACGGCCTCGCCTACGAAAACATCGGCTTTGATGAATCTCAGTGGTCTCCGACGCGCCGCCGGGGGCGATCGTTTTGCAGCACGGCAAAAGGGTCCGCTTGCGGCCGGTCGTCCCAGTGTGCGGTTGCGCCTTGACCGGACGTCAGGACGTGATCAGGTGCCCTTCGGCCGTCGCATCTTCGACCCTGCGATGGCCCCACGGGCAGCCGCCCCCGACCATCGAACGGCCTCAATGCGACTTCAGTAGAGCCATCCATGAGACAGATAGCGCGCCTCCTCGCCTTTGCCCTGGTGCTTGCCGCGACGCCCGCAGCCGCCGAGACCATCTATCCGCGCGGCATCCGCGTCGGCCTCACACCGATGCCGGGAATGACCGAGTCGAAGGCCTTCCTCGGCTTCGAATCCGCCGGCCACGGCGTCAAGGTGCTGCTGGCCGAATTGCCTGGTCCGGCCTTCGGCGAGGTCGAGGCGGCCTTCAAGGCGGTGCCGGAAGGCGCGATGGGCAAGGTGAAACCCGAGAGCCTGGAGACCGCCGCCGGCACCGCCTACTACACGGCCGAGGAAGGCGTCGTCGGCGCCGACAAGGTCCGTCGCTACTCGCTGATCGTGTCGGGCAGCAAGGCGTTCTCCGGCTATGTGGCGGTGCAGGTCGCCGACAGCGAGGCCAAGACCTACTCGGACGAGGCCGTGAAGAAGATGCTGAGCTCCGTCTCGGTGCGGCAGCAGGTGCCGGTCGAGGAGCAGGTCGCGCAGATGCCGTTCGACATCCGCGAATTGAGCGACTTCAAGACCGTGCGCACGCTGGCGCCCGGCGCCGCGCTGCTGCTCGCCGACGGCAACGAGGACACCGGCATCGAAGGCGCGCCGTTCATGGTGCTGGGCCTGATCGGCTCGGTGCCGGAACAGACCGACGATCGCGCACGCTTCGCCCAGCAGGCCGCCGCCACCATTCCGGGTCTGCGCGATGCGAAGATCACCAACTCCGAACCGATGCGGATCGACGGCTCGCCGGGCTTCGAGACCCGGATCGACGCCGTCAGCGGCAAGGACAACACCCCCGTGACCGTGGTGCAGTGGCTGCGGTTCGGCAACGCCAGCGTGGCGATGCGGGTGATCGGCAGCTCGCCGCGCGACCGCTGGTCCGACGCGTTTCCGCGTTTCCGCAAGGTGCGCGACGGGCTGAAGGCGCGCTGATCAGGCGCTGGTGTCGGTGCCGTTGGCCGCCGCGGGAGCCTGCTTCGCGCCGCCCTTCGAAACGCCGACCAGCGCCGGGCGCAGCACGCGCTCGCCGATCATGAAACCGGCCTGCACCACCTGCACCACGGTGCCGGCGGGCACCGACGGATCCGGAACTTCGTACATCGCCTGCTGGAAGTTCGGATCGAACTTCTCGCCCTGCGGATCGAACTTCCGGACGCCATTCTTTTCCAGCGCGTTGATCAGCGACCGCTCGGTGAGTTCGACGCCCTCGATCAGTCCCTTGAGCCCGGCATCCGCATTGGCACGAGCTTCGGCCGGCACGGCGTCGAGCGCGCGCTGCAGATTGTCGGCGATCTCGAGCACGTCGCGGGCGAAAGCCGAGACGCCGTAGGTCCGCGCATCGGCGACTTCCTTCTGAGTCCGGCGACGCAGATTCTCCATTTCGGCCAGCGTGCGCAGCATCTTGTCGCGCGCCTCGGCGGCTTCCTTGACGAGCGCTTCGTTCGCACCTTCTTCCGGGTCGTCCGGCATGATGTACGGCTTGGAAACCACCGGATCGGCGGCTGCCTGCGCCTCGTCCTGGTTGTGGTCCTTCGGTCCGTTGGAATCGGTCATCACGCTACCTTCTGAGAGAAAAGTCTGGATCGGTCGGGAATGGGCTGGCCGGGATATCGTGGTTTGCGCCATGAAAATCAAGCTTGGCGGCCGGCATACGGTCTCGAAAACGGGTCCCGGTTTTCGCAGAAGGATCATGCCCGATCAGAAAGACTGGAGCCGATCGCAGTCCGACGACAGGCCCTTGCCCTGAGCGTCAGCCGCCCAGCATCTGGCTGACGATACGCGCGGTGTAGTCGACCATCGGGATCACCCGCGCGTAGTTCAGCCGGGTCGGACCGATCACGCCCAGCACGCCGACGATGTGGCCGGCGCCGTCGCTGTAGGGCGCAATGATGGTCGAGGAGCCGGACAGCGAGAACAGCTTGTTCTCCGAGCCGATGAAGATCCTCACGCCCTCGGCGCTCTCGGCGCGCCCGAGCAGATCGACGACCCCGCGCTTGGTTTCGAGATCGTCGAACAGCCGCCGGACCCGTTCGAGATCTTCCAGCGCGTGCAGATCCCCCAGCAGATTGGCGTGGCCGCGCACGATCAGCTGGCGATCCTCGCCGTCGCCGCCCGACCAGCTCGCGATTCCGGCCGAGATCACCTTCTGGGTGAGCTGATCGAGCTCGGTGCGATCCTGCGACAGCATGGTTTCCAGTTCGAGCCGCGATTCGGCCAGCGTCCGGCCGCGGATCCGGGCGTTGAGGAAGTTCGACGCCTCGGTCAGCGCCGACGACGGCACGCCGGGCGGCAATGCCAGCACGCGATTTTCGACCTGGCCGTCTTCGGCCACCAGGATCACCAGTGCGCGCTCCGGCTCCAGCCGGACGAATTCGATATGCTTGAGCCGGACGTTGGATTTGGCGGTCAGCACCACCGCGGCCGCCCGCGTCAGGCCGGACAGCCGGGTCAGCGCTTCGCCGAGCGCGGCCTCGACGGTCTGTGCCCGCCCGACGGACGAGAGCTGCGCCTGGATCGACTGCCGCTCCGGCTCGGTCAGGTCGCCGACCTGCATCAGCGCATCGACGAAGAAGCGCAGGCCGAGTTCGGTCGGCAGCCGGCCGGCCGAGGTGTGCGGCGCGTAGATCAGGCCGAGCTGCTCCAGATCGGCCATGACGTTGCGCACCGAGGCCGGCGACAGCGGCATCGAAATCAGCCGCGAGATATTGCGCGAGCCCACCGGCTCCCCGGTCGCGAGGTAGCTTTCGACGATCTGCCGAAAGATATCCCGCGAGCGCTCGTTGAGCTGCGCCAGTCCGGTATTGGGCGCGATCAGGCCGATCGGTTCATGATGAGCCAACTTGTCCTCCGTTGCCCTTCTAATCTGTCGTCGCCGGCGTCAGGTTACAAGTCGGGAGGTTGTCCATGCCAGTAACCGCTTTGGGCCACCGCTTCGGGCCACCGCCCTTGCCGCTGCGGCGCTCCGCCCCTAAAAGCAGCCCGGATCGCCATTTCCCGAAATTGACGGAGGATTTCCCATGCGGCCAAGCCGCCGTGCGCCCGATGAATTGCGCGCCGTTTCGCTGGAGCGAGGCGTCGTGAAATACGCCGAAGGCTCCTGCCTGGTTAAATTCGGCGACACCCATGTGCTGGTGACGGCGACCCTCGAAGAACGGCTGCCGCCATGGTTGAAGGGCCAGGGCCGCGGCTGGGTGACGGCCGAATACGGCATGCTGCCCCGCGCCACGCTGGAACGCACCCGGCGCGAGGCCGCGGCCGGCAAGCAGAACGGCCGCACCGTCGAGATCCAGCGCCTGATCGGCCGCTCGCTGCGCACCATCGTCGACCTGCAGGCGCTCGGCGAGCGCCAGATCACGGTCGATTGCGATGTGCTGCAGGCCGACGGCGGCACAAGGACCGCCTCGATCACCGGTGCCTGGGTGGCGCTGGCCGACTGCCTCGCCTGGATGAAGACCCGCAACATGCTCAAGGGAAATGTGATGCGCGACAACGTCGCCGCGATCTCCTGCGGCATCTACAATGGCACGCCGGTGCTCGATCTCGACTACGCCGAGGATTCCGAGGCCGAGACTGATGCCAACTTCGTCATGACCGGTGACGGCCGGATCGTCGAGGTGCAGGGCACCGCCGAGAAGACCCCGTTCTCGCAGGACGAGTTCCTGGCGCTGATGGCGCTGGCGCAGAAAGGCGTGGCGCGGCTGGTCGAGCTGCAGAAAATGGCGGTGGCGTGAGTCATTCTTGCCACCCATTCGCGGCCGCTCCTGAGCTACGCTAGCGCTGCCATGCACCGACGAATCAGCGGCCAGCTCGTGATCGCGACCCACAATCCCGGCAAGCTCGCCGAGATGCGGGAACTGCTGGCCCCTTACGGGATCGCGGCGGTGTCGGCTGGCGAGCTGGGCCTCGGCGAGCCCGAGGAGACTGGCGACAGCTTCCGCGCCAATGCCCGCATCAAGGCGGAGGCCGCCGCGCAGGCGGCGCAACTGCCTGCATTCGCTGATGATTCTGGCCTAGCCGTCGATGCGCTCGACGGCGCGCCGGGAATCTTGTCGGCGCGCTGGGCCGGCGAGGGCAAGGACTTCAACGCCGCGATGGCCCGGATCGAGCGGCTGCTGCAGGAGCGCGGCGCCACGGTGCCGGCGCAGCGCGGCGCGCATTTCGTCTCGGCGCTGTGCGTCGCCTGGCCGGACGGCCACGTCGAAGAGGTCGAGGCGCGCGCCGACGGCACGCTGGTCTGGCCGCCGCGCGGCAGTGCCGGCTTCGGCTACGACCCGATCTTCCTGCCGGACGGCCATGATCGCACCTTCGGCGAAATGACCAGCATCGAGAAGCACGGCCTGCCGCCGCTCGGGCTAGGCCTGTCGCACCGCGCCCGCGCCTTCGTCAAACTGGCGGAGATCTGCCTTGCGCGCTGATCCGGATCGCGCCTTCGGCGTCCAAGCCTTTGGTGTCTACGTGCACTGGCCGTTCTGCCTGTCGAAGTGCCCGTATTGCGACTTCAACAGCCACGTCCGCCACGCCGCGATCGACGAGGACCGCTTCGCCCGCGCCTTCGCGCGTGAGATCGAGACCACCGCTCAACGGACCGGTCCGCGCGACGTAACCTCGATCTTTCTCGGCGGCGGCACGCCGTCGCTGATGCAGCCCTCGACCGTCGGGGCGATCCTGGATGCGATCGGCAAGCACTGGCGCGTCGCGCCGGACGTCGAAGTGAGCCTCGAAGCCAACCCGACCAGCGTCGAGGCGACGCGGTTTCGCGGCTATCGCGCAGCCGGCGTCAACCGCGTCTCGCTCGGCGTGCAGGCGCTCGACGACGCCTCGCTGAAGACGCTCGGCCGGCTGCACACCGCGCAGGAAGCGATGGATGCAGTCGCGATCGCCCGCTCGGCCTTCGACCGCTACTCGTTCGACCTGATCTATGCGCGCCCGGGCCAGACTCCGGCGATGTGGGAGGCCGAGCTGCGCCGCGCGATCGGCGAAGCCGCCGAACATCTGTCGCTGTATCAACTCACCATCGAAGCCGAGACGCCGTTCTTCGCACTGCATCGCGCCGGCAAATTGCAGACGCCGGACGAGTCCGCTTCGCGGGCGCTCTATGACGTGACGCAATCGGTCTGCGCCGAGCTCGGACTACCCGCTTACGAGATCTCCAACCACGCCCGCCCGGGCGCCGAGTGCAAGCATAATCTCGTGTACTGGCGCGGCCAGGAATATGCCGGGATCGGCCCCGGCGCGCATGGCCGCCTCGACATCGGCGGCACGCGCTACGCGGTCGCCACCGAAAAGCGGCCGGAGAGCTGGCTGATGCGGGTCGAGGCCAGCGGACACGGCGTGATCACCGACGACCGGCTCAACAGCGAAGAGCGCGCCGACGAATTTCTGCTGATGGGGCTGCGGCTCGCCGAAGGCATCGATCCGCGGCGCTATCAGGCGCTCGCGGGACGCTCGCTCGACCCATCGCGGATCGCCGTGCTGCGCGAGGAAGGCGCCATCATTGTCGACGCCGACGGAAGGCTGCGCGTGACGCAGGCGGGATTCCCGGTGCTCGACGCGGTGGTGGCGGATCTGGCGGCGTGAAGTCGTCGTTCCGGGGAGCGCCGCAAGGCGCGAACCCGGAATCTCAGTTCTCATCACCGCGGGATTCCGGGCTCGCCGCTGCGCGGCGCCCCGGAGTGACCGGCTGAACTAAGCCCCGAAACTTTTCGGCGAGCCGGCCACCGGCTGGCCGCCGCCGGTGGCGACGCGCATCACGGCGAGGCCGCGTTCGTTGCTGCCGTCGGCGCGGAAGCGGAACAGGCCGTCGATGCCGGCGAAACCCGACGGACTGGTCAGCACGGCGGACGAGAACCGCTGCGGGCCTTGCGTGCGCGCCAGCGCGGCGACGAGCGCCACCGCGTCGTAGGCCAGCGTCGCGGTGCGCACCGGCTCCTGGCCGAAACGGGTGCGATAGCGAGCGGAGAAACTGCGGAAGCCGGACGGATCGGGCGCGGCGTAGAGCCCGCCCTGCAACGCCGGCGTTGCGAACACCCGCGGATTGTCCCACAGCCCGGTGCCGAGCAATTGCACGCGGCGCAGATCGGCGCCCGCGGCGGTCAGCGCGTCGCTGACGCTCGCCAGCGCGTCGCCGTCATCGGCCAGCAGCAGCGAGTCGGCGCCGGACAGCGCCTGCGCGATGGTCCGGGCCGGGCCGGCACGGTCGGCGCCGTATTTCTCGAACGCGGCGATGCGGCCGCCTTTGGTCCCGACCATCTGCTTGAAGGCGGCCTCGACCACGCCGCCATAGGCGTTATCGGGCAGCAGCGCCGCATAAGAGCGTTTGCCGACGCTCGACGCATAGCCGATGATCCGGTTGACGTCGGACTCCGGCAGGAAGCTCAGCAGATACACGCCGCGGCCTGCGACGCTCGAATCGGTCGAGAACGCGATCATCGAGACGCCGCGGGCGCGGGTGAGTTGAGCCGCGGCCGGCACCGATTGCGCGAACAGCGGGCCGAGAATGATCTCGGCGCCTTCATCGAGCGCCTGCTGGGTCGCGGCCTGCGCGCCCTGCGGATTACCGGCGTCGTCTTTCAGCAGCAACTGGACGTCGGGATTATTGAACTCGGCGAGCGCCATCTCGGCGGCGTTCTTCATCGACTGCGCGGCGACGCCGGCATTGCCGGGCGCCGACAGCGGCAGCACCAGACCGACCTTGACCCGGCCGCTACCGACCGATTGCGACTGCGGCGCGGCCTCCGGTGCGTTCGGCTGCTGGCCGAACTGGCTGGAGAGAGTCTGCTGCGTCCCCGAACAGGCGGCAAGCAACGGCGCGCCGAGGATCAGGCCGACCGCCGTCCGGCGGGTCGTTCGCATAGACTTCGTGTTTGGATCGCGCAGTTCCGCCATGACATCTCTTGCAGGGGACCGGCGACGCCGGTCCGGATTTCCGGTAGTTCAGTTCTGGTCCACCGATGTTCGACGGACATCCCATCATAACGTCGGCGAATGATTAACCAAAACAAAAGGTTTATGCTGGCCATCAGGCCGGGAGAATGTGCTGTCCGGTACTCCGCCTTTTCTCCTAGATTGTGACCATGCGCGCAAAATCGGCCAGCTCAGCAGTTCCTGTGTCCGCCTCCGAGCCCGAAGCCCGGACATTTCTGGTCGCGGGCCAGACAGTGATCGCGCGGCGCGCCACGCCCGGGCTGCATCTGGTCGCGACGCCGATCGGCAATCTCGGCGACATCACCTTGCGTGCGCTGGAAACATTGGCCGGTGTCGATGTCATCGCCTGCGAAGACACCCGAATCACACATCGGCTGACCGAACGATACGGCATCTCGGCGCAGCTGAAACCCTATCACGAACACAACGCCGCGCAGGCGCGTCCGAAGATTCTGGAAAAGCTCGCGCAAGGCGGCTCGGTCGCGCTCGTTTCCGACGCCGGTACACCGCTGATCTCCGACCCAGGCTACAAGCTGGTGCGCGAAGCGTACGACGCCGGACACGATGTGATCGCACTACCCGGCGCCTCGGCTGTGCTGGCCGCACTGGCGCTGGCCGCGTTGCCGACCGATCGCTTCTTCTTCGACGGCTTCCTGCCGGCGAAGCAGGGCGCGCGCCGCAGCCGGTTGAGCGAGCTGGCGACGATCGACGCGACGCTGGTGCTGTTCGAGGCCGGCAGCCGGATTCACAACAGCCTGCGCGATCTCGCCGACGTGCTGGGCAATCGTGACGCTGCAGTGTGCCGCGAACTCACCAAGCTGCATCAGGAGGTGCGCCGCGCGCCGCTGGCGGTGCTGGCCGAAACCGCCGAGACGCTCGACACCCGCGGCGAATTCGTCGTGGTGATCGGCCCGCCGGATCCGAAAGCGCAAGCGATTACGCAGGATGCGCTCGACGACTGGCTGCGCGACGCGTTGCAGCGCGACAGCGTCAAGGATGCGGTGGCGCAGGCGGTCGAGATCTCGGGTCGCCCGCGCCGCGAGATCTACGCCCGCGCGCTCGAATTGTCGCGACAACGCGAGGCCGGCGATGACGAAGACTAGGAACCCGTCGGCTCCGCCCGCGCCGGAACGCGTCGCCGCATTCCAGACCGGCATTTCGGCCGAAACACGCGCGGCCGCGTATCTGATGGCGAAGGGCTACCGGATCCTGGCGCGGCGGTTCAAGACGCCGTATGGCGAGATCGACATCGTGGCGCAGCGGCGCAAGCTGATCGCCTTCGTCGAGGTCAAGGCGCGCGCCCGGCTCGACGATGCCGCCTATGCGGTGACGCCGCGGCAGCAGCAGCGCATCATCGCCGCGGCCGAAGCCTGGCTGGCGGCCCACCCCGACCACACCGCATTCGAGCTGAGGTTCGACGCGATGCTGGTGGCGCCGAAGCGGCTGCCGCAGCATCTGGCGGCCGCGTTCGACGCAAGCCCATGACCGCCAAATCCTTGACCGCCGCTGCCGATCGGCCGATAGCCCTCTTTGCTCACAACCCCGGAAGTCCTGCATGACATTGAAGGTCGCCGTCCAGATGGACCCCATCGCGCGGATCAACATCCGCGGCGATTCGACATTCGCGCTGCTGCTCGAGGCGCAGAAGCGCGGCCACGCGATCTCGTACTTCACCCCCGACAAACTCTCGCTGCGCGGCAACGACGTCATAGCCTCCGTGCAGAGCCTGAGCGTGCGCGATCAGGAGGGCGATCACTTCACGCTGGGCGAGCCCGAACGCATCGACATGCGCAGCTTCGATGCGGTGCTGCTGCGCCAGGACCCGCCGTTCGACCTCGCTTACATCACCAGCACGCATCTGCTGGAGCGGATCCATCCGCACACGCTGGTGGTCAACGATCCGGCGAGCGTCCGCAACGCGCCGGAGAAATTGTTCGTGATGGATTTCGCCGAACTGATGCCGCCGACGCTGATCAGCCGCAACCTCGACGAGATCAATTCGTTTCGCGCCGAGCACGGCGCGGTGGTGATGAAGCCGCTGCACGGCCATGGCGGCGCGGCGGTGTTTCGCGTGCTGCCGCAGGACATCAATTTCGGCTCGCTCTACGACATGTTCGCCGTCACCTTCCGCGAGCCCTGGGTGATCCAGCGCTTCCTCCCCGAGGTGAAGCACGGCGACAAGCGCATCATCCTGGTCGACGGCGAGTTCGCCGGCGCCGTCAACCGGGTGCCGGCGGCGGACGACCTGCGTTCCAACATGGTGCGCGGCGGCGCCGCGGCGGCGACCGATCTGTCGGAACGCGAGCGCACGATCTGCGCGACGCTCGGCCCGAAGCTACGCGAGCGCGGGCTGTTGTTCGTCGGAATCGACGTGATCGACGGTTACCTCACCGAGATCAACGTCACCTCGCCGACCGGCATCCGCGCCGTGGCGCGGCTCGGAGGCCCGGATATCGCGGCGCGGGTCTGGGACGTGATTGAGCAAAAGCGGTCATAAGCGGCGCGAGCGCCGCGCCGGTATTTGACGTTAGTCTCGGTCGTCCCCTCTTGCTAGTTCGCCGACGCCGCTCCAGAAGTAACGGGTGCAGGCGGAGCATCGGCGATGTTGGCAGGCGAGAGTCATCTGTGGGGGCGGCGTGCGCTGGAGTTCGTCGATGCTGCAGACCGGCTCGACGGCCCGTCGCTGGTTCGTCAGTTCGAGGCCCACATCGCCAGCGCCGGCTTCACCGCCTACATCATGGCCGGGCTGCCTTCACCCGGCGCCGGGCTCGCCGACCTGACGCTGGCCAATGGCTGGCCCCGCGGCTGGTTCGAACTCTATGTCGGCCGTAACTACATGGCGGTCGATCCCGTGCCCCGCCACGGCGCCACCACGGTACAGCCGTTCGAATGGTCGGAAGCGTCCTACGATCGCAAGCAGGATCCGGCCGCGCACAAGGTGATGACCGACGCGACGGAATTCGGCCTGGTCCGCGGCTACTGCATTCCACTGCACTACGACGACGGCGGCGCCGTGATCAGCATGGCCGGCGAATCGCCCGACTTCGACGCCACGGCGAAGAGCGCGATGCAGCTGATCGGCGTCTATGCCCATAACCGGCTCCGGTCGCTCAACCGGCCCAGGCCGCAGCGCCGGCTTCTGACCTCTCGCGAATGCGAGATCCTGTCGTGGGCGGCGCAGGGCAAGACGGCGTGGGAGATCTCGATGATCCTCCGCATCGCCGAACGAACCGTGAAGTTCCACCTCAGCGAAGCGTCCAGAAAGCTCAATGCGGTCAACCGCACGGCTGCCGTCGCCAAGGCAATGGCGCTCGGACTGATCAGGCTGTGACCTGTCCGTTCGGACAGTAGGCCGCCCTCCACCGCCGCGTCACTCTCCCCCCGGGCATTGCAACGGGGGAGAGGAAAATGGACGTTCACGTCGTGCGCCGCGAGAACCGCAAGCTCTACGCGGATCTGATCGAGCGGCAGTTCCGCATTCGCCACCAGATCTATGTCGTCGAGCGAAAGTGGACCGCACTCGAACGGCCCGACGGTCGAGAGATCGATCAGTTCGACACCGACGACACCGTGTATCTGCTCGGCTTGCAGCATGGCGAGATCGTCGCCGGCATGCGGATGGTGCCGACCGTCTCGCCGACGCTGCTGAGCGACATCTTCCCGCAGCTCGCGCTGGATCCTCCGGTGCGCCGCCCCGACGTCTACGAATTGTCGCGGATCTTCGTCGTCCCGAACAGGCGCGGCGAGCACGCCGGCCCGCGGGCCGAGGCGGTGATCCAGGCCGCCGCCATGGAATACGGCCTCGCCATCGGTCTGTCCGCCTTCACCATCGTGCTGGAGACCTGGTGGCTGCCGCGGCTGCTCGATCAGGGTTGGCGCGCGCGGCCGCTCGGACTGCCGCAGGACATCGCCGGCATGTCGACCACCGCGGTGCTGGTCGATGTCGACGACGACGCGTGGCTCGAGATCTGCGCGCGCCGGTCGGTCCCCGGCCCGGCCCTGCAGTGGCGGGGCCTCGACAACGTCGACCGCAATCCCCTCCCGAATACCATGGAGCTGTCATGAGCACTCAATCCACCCCACGCTCCAATCCGCCCGTCGCGGCCGAAACCAGCCCCCGCGCCCGATCCGTGTCGATCGACACGCTGGCGACGACGATCAACCGCGCCATCGAACAGGCCGAGGAGTTGCGTATCCCGTCCGCAGTGCAGTTGCTGATGATGGCGCGGCTCGAGGTCGACCTGACCGAGATCGCTCTCGAAACCGGGATGAAGAAATCGGCGTGAGGCGGGCGCCGGTCGCAGGGGAACTTTGTTCTTCTAATGTTCTTGCGACCCCCTGGAAACCGCGTTAACCTTCGGATCGCAGGGGGGCGTCATGGTTCAGCATGTGTCCACGGTGGCTTTCGAAGGCATCGATGCGCGCGCGGTCGATGTTCAGGTCCAGGTCTCACCCGGGCTGCCCGCCTTCGCCGTCGTCGGCCTCGCCGACAAGGCGGTGTCGGAAGCCCGCGAGCGGGTTCGCTCGGCGCTGATCGCCTCGGGCCTGGCGCTGCCGGCACGGCGCAT
The DNA here is from genome assembly GCF_034479375.1 of Rhodopseudomonas palustris. Taxonomy (NCBI): domain Bacteria; kingdom Pseudomonadati; phylum Pseudomonadota; class Alphaproteobacteria; order Hyphomicrobiales; family Nitrobacteraceae; genus Rhodopseudomonas; species Rhodopseudomonas palustris. The sequence continues at coordinate 4,054,259 of NZ_CP140155.1, forward strand.
CACGGTCAATCTCGCGCCCGCCGATCTGCCGAAGGAAGGCAGTCACTACGACCTGCCGATCGCGCTCGGGCTGATGGCAGCGATCGGCGCCATCCCCGGCGACGCGCTGGCGGGATTCACCGTGCTCGGCGAACTCGGCCTCGATGGCTCGATCGCGCCGGTGGCGGGCGTGCTGCCCGCCGCGATCGCTGCCAACGCCCGCGACGAGGGGCTGATCTGCCCGGCCGCCTGCGGCTCCGAGGCCGCCTGGGCCAGCCCCGACATCCAGATCATCGCGGCCCGTTCGCTGATCCAGATCGCCAACCATTTCAAAGGGACGCAGCTTCTCAGCCGGCCGCAGCCGCGGGTCCACGAGGCCGAGAGTTCGGCCCTCGACCTGCGCGACATCAAGGGCCAGGAGAGCGCCAAGCGCGCCCTGGAGATCGCCGCCGCGGGCGGTCATCATCTGCTGATGGTGGGGTCGCCCGGCGCCGGCAAATCGATGCTGGCGGCGCGGCTACCGTCGATCCTGCCGCCACTGTCGCCAGCCGAATTGCTCGAGGTCTCGATGATCGCCTCGGTCGCCGGCGAGATCCGCGACGGCGCGCTGACGGCGAAACGCCCGTTCCGCGCGCCGCATCATTCGGCCAGCATGGCGGCGCTGACCGGCGGCGGCATCAAGGCGCGGCCCGGCGAGATTTCGCTGGCGCATCAGGGCGTGCTGTTCCTCGACGAACTACCCGAGTTCGATCCGCGGGTGCTGGACTCGCTGCGGGCGCCGCTCGAGACCGGCGAAGTCGCGGTGTCGCGCGCCAATCACCGCGTCACCTATCCGGCGCGCGTGATGCTGGTGGCGGCGATGAATCCGTGCCGTTGCGGCCGGGCCTACGAGCCGGGCTACGCCTGCAAGCGCGGGCGGGTCGAGCGCTGCAGCGCGGACTATCAGTCGCGGATTTCCGGGCCGCTGCTGGATCGCATCGATCTGCGGATCGAGGTGCCCGCGGTCACCGCCGCCGATCTGATCCTGCCGCCGGCGGCGGAAGGCTCCGCCGAGGTGGCGGCGCGCGTCGCGGCCGCGCGCGACGTGCAGCGCGAACGATACGCCGCGATTGGGCTGCCGCAATTCCGCACCAATGCCGAGGCGCCGGCCGCCGCGCTGGAGACCACCGCCCAGCCGGATTCCGCCGGGCTGAAGCTGCTGCGCGACGCCGCCGAAACGATGCGGCTGTCGGCACGCGGCTATCATCGCGTGCTGCGCGTCGCGCGGACCCTCGCCGATCTCGACGGCGCCGAGCAGATCGGCCGGCTGCATCTCGCCGAGGCTCTGTCCTATCGCGCGCTGGGCGAGGACATCCGACGTGCCGCCTGACTTGCGCCGCATGATGGTGAATCGTCCGAAGATCCCGTCAACTCGCTGGTAACGAGTTTCGTTTACCATCTGCGAACCATAGTTCTGCGTATCAGAGCTGGCGTTGCGGGTGCATGTGATGTTGCGTGTCCGAGTTCTGGCCTCCACACTTCCGCTCGTGGCCCTGGGCCTGTTCGTCCGCGGCGAACTGATCGCCGGCCCGCAGCCCTGCATCGCCGTCGGTGATCGGGCGGTGCAGATCGCGCCCGCGCTGGAGCGAGCCGATATTCATGTCGCTTTCACCGACGATCCGGCGCGCGCCACCGTCCGGGTCCAGATCGTCGATAGTCCCGATGCCGCCGACTTCACCGTCACCGACGGCGCGATCACCGACGAGCCCGGCGGCTGCGCGCTGGCGCCGGAAACAAGACTGGTGGCGATCGCAGCGAACCCGGCGGCGACCGATCCGCTGATCTATCTCTCGCATGACGACAGCGGCGGGACCGACTACCGGATCTTCGTCCGCGCCGGGCGCTTTACCGCACGTGACGCGGCAGCGCTGCTGGTCGGCGCCTCCGACCGGCACGCGCCGATCACCACGGCCTCGATCGGAAGCCGGTCTTAAGTTTCGGTCAACCCTGTCGGCAGAGCGCATCGCAACCATCGCGCGTCTCAAGCTGTTTGCAACGTCGAGTGCCGATGCTGGCGACGCCGGCATGGTCGATCGGGTTGGGCGGATGAAGCGGTGGTTGCGGTTCAGGTCGAGACGGCGCGCCTTCGCCAGCCGATTTCCGCGGCTTGTGCTTGCGCTGCGCTGGAGCATGATATTTCTGGCGGCGTTCGGCGGCGCCTATGGTTTCGTCGTCGGTAGCCGCGCCGAGTCCTCCGGCTACAACCCGCACGCCTTCGCGATCGGCGCCAGCTTCCTGTTCGCGCTGGCCTGCCTCGGTCTCGCCGTCCAGAGCATGCGGTTGCGCTGGATGCGCCGGCGCCTGCAGGCGCTGGAACGGCACAACGAGGCGCTGGCGGATCGCAACTGGGAGCTGAAGGACGCCGAGGAACGCGCCCGCGTTCTGCTCGACAGCCATGGCGAACTGATCGCCCGGCGCGACGATTCCGACGCGACGACGCGTGCGAAGTCGCGGCTGCTGGCGATGGCGTCGCACGAGATCCGCACACCGCTGAACGGCATCATCGGGATGAGCGGCCTGCTGCTCGACACCGCGCTGACGCCCGAGCAGGCGACCTACGCCCGCGCGGTGAAGACCTCCGGCGACGCGCTGGCGGCGCTGATCGACGAACTGCTCGACCACTCCCGGATCGAGGCCGGCAGGTTCGAGCTCGACAACCGGCCGTTCGCCCTGACCGCCCTGATCGAGGACATCGTCGAACTGCTGGCGCCGCGGGCGCAGGCGGGCGCGCTCGAGATCGCGGCCGATATCGATGACCGGTTGCCTGCGCGGGTGGTCGGCGACGCCGCGCGCCTGCGCCAGGTGCTGCTCAATCTCGCCGGCAACGCGATCAAATTCACCTCCGTCGGCGGCGTCGTGCTGACCGTCGAGCCTGGCGAGCGCGACGGCGAGATCAGCTTTGCGGTGCGCGATACAGGGATCGGCATCGCGCCGGAGGCCCGGGCACGGATCTTCCGCGAGTTCGAACAGGCCGACGACGGCATCGCCCGCAGCTATGGCGGCACAGGGCTGGGGCTGAATATCAGCCAGCGGATCGTCGAGCGGATGGGCGGACGGATCGCCCTGGACAGCCAGCCGGGCAGAGGCTCCACCTTCACGGTCTCGATCCCGCTCGCGGCAGCAAAGGACGCCGACGCGTCCCCTGCGATCCAGCCGCCCGACCTTGCCGGCCAGTCGATCATGATCGCAGCGCCACAGACCATCGAGGCGACGTTGGTCGCCCAACGGCTGCAGCGCTGGGGCGCACAGGTCCGCGCCGTGTCCGAAATTTCTGCTGCACGCGCGACACTGCCGGAGCGCGTCTGGTCGACGATCCTGATCGATGCCGGCTTCGGCGCCGAGGCGGCCGAAACGCTGGCGCTGAGCGCCGCGCCCCATGCGGCGCAACGCATCGTGATGCTGACGCCCGCCGCGCGGTCCGAGTTGCTGCCCGATCTGCCGGCGGCGTTCACCGGCTATCTGGTCAAGCCGCTGCGCGCGGCGTCGCTGTCGGCACGGCTGGCCGGAACGCTGATCGACACCGTCGCGCCGGGGATCGCGGATGGCGATCCCCCGGAGGCCGCCGCATCGGATGCGACTGCGCAGGTCGGCCACCGGCTCTCCGTTCTGGTCGCGGAAGACAACGAGATCAACGCGCTGCTGATCCGCTCGCTGCTGGCCAAGCTCGGCCATCGCGTGGTGGTGGCCGGCGATGGCGAGCAGGCGCTGCAGAGTTGGCTCGCGGCCGACGCCGAGGGCGCGCCGTTCGATCTGGTGCTGATGGATCTGCAGATGCCGGGGCGCGACGGCATCGCCACGAGCCGGCAGATTCGCGCGCACGAGGCAACACGCCCGGCGCCGCGCACGCCGATCCTGGCGCTGACCGCAAATACGCTCGCCGAGGACCGCGATGCCTGCCTGGCGGCGGGCATGGACGGCTTCCTGGTCAAACCGCTCGACCGCGACAGTCTGGTCGCTGTGCTCGATCAGGCCGTCACGGCGAAGGCCGAAAACGCTTAGTCGAGGCATGCCGTTACCGGGCGCTGCCCCGGGCTACAAACTTCGGAGAGGTGTCACGCAGCGGCAATCGTCGTGTCACATCGCTGTTGAAACGCCGTGATTGTTGATGCGCACAGGCCGCGCATCACCCGATTCGGTTGCATGCGGTCGCGAGGATCACATGCAGACCGACCATCTCGCCCGCTCGAAGAAATTCATCAAATTGCTGCGGCCGGACATGGCCAACGCTGCGGCGCAGACCGCGATCACCTGGTTCAAGCCTGCGCTGAAGATCGCCGATCACGGCAGGCCGATCGCGCAACCGGCGCTGACGCCGGCGACGCTCGGCCGGCTCGGCGCGCTGGAAGTCCGGCTGGCGCAGAAGAAGCAGGATATCAAGCGCGCGCAGAAGCTGCGCTACCGCGTGTTCTATCAGGATGGCACCGCGATCGCCGACGCCGCCACGCTGCTGGCGCGTCGCGACAAGGATGCCTTCGACCGCATTTGCGATCATCTGATGGTGATCGACCATGCCGCCAAGCCGTCGCTCAGCGGCAAGCAGCCGGTGGTCGGCACCTATCGGCTGCTGCGCCAGGAGATTGCCGACCGTCATGGCGGCTTCTACACCGAGAGCGAATTCGACATCGGCGGCATGATCGCGCGCCATCCCGGCTTGCGCTTCCTCGAGCTCGGCCGGTCCTGCGTGCTGCCGCCCTACCGCAACAAGCGCACCGTCGAATTGTTGTGGCACGGCATCTGGAGCTATGTCCGCCAGCACGGCGTCGACGTGATGATCGGCTGCGCCTCCTTCGACGGCACCGATCCGGAGCGTTTGGCGCTGCCGCTGTCGTTCCTGCATCACTACGCGTCCGCACCGGAGGCGTGGCGCGCCCGCGCCAACCCGTCGCGCTATGTCGAGATGAACCGGATGCCGAAGGAGGCGGTCAATCAGAAGGCCGCGCTGCGCGAGCTGCCCCCGCTGATCAAGGGTTATCTGCGGCTCGGCGCCACGATCGGCGAGGGCGCGGTGATCGACCACCAGTTCGGCACCACCGACGTGCTGATCATCATGCCGGTTTCGGCGATCAGCGCCCGCTACATCGAGCATTTCGGCGCGGATGCGTCGCGGCACGCGGCTTAGTATCACAACTATGCGTCATTGCCGGGCTTGCCCCGGCAATCCATCCTCTTCACGAGAGTCCGTCGATGACGCGCTTCGCGCGTGATGGATCCGCGGGTCAAGCCCGCGGATGACGGGTGGCGGCGACTACAACCGCCGCAAGGCCACGGAATCCACGACGTGATCGGCGCCCTTTTTCAGGATCAGCGTCGCGCGCGGCCGGGTCGGCAGGATGTTGTCCTCGAGATTGGCCAAGTTGGTCCGCTCCCAGATCGCGATCGCGGTCGCGGTGGCTTCTTCATCGGACAGCGGCGCGTAGCGGTGGAAGTACGATCGCGGATCGTGAAACGCGGTGTCGCGCAGCGCCAGGAATCGCCTGATGTACCAGTCGCGCAGCACCGGCTCGTCGGCGTCGATATACACCGAGAAGTCGAAGAAGTCGGACACCACCGGCACCGCCTTGCCGTCGCGCGGCAGCCGGCCGGTTTGCAGCACGTTGACGCCTTCGACGATCAGGATGTCCGGCCGATCCACCACCGCGAATTTGTTCGGCACGATATCGTAGGTGAGATGCGAGTAGATCGGCGCGCGGACCTTGCGTCGGCCCGACTTGATATCGCTGAGAAACGCCAGCAGCGCCGGCAGATCGTAGCTTTCCGGAAAGCCCTTCTTCTGCATCAGCCCGGCGCGCTCCAGCACCGCGTTGGGATGCAGGAAGCCGTCGGTAGTGATCAGATCGACCTTCGGCCGCGGCGACCAGCGCGCCAAGAGCGCCTGCAGCACGCGCGCGGTGGTCGACTTGCCGACCGCGACCGAACCGGCGACGCCGATGATGTAGGGCATCTTGCGCTCGACCACGCCGAGGAAGCGGCGCTGCGCGTAGTACAGATGCTGCATCGCGCCGACATGGATCGACAGCAGCCGCGACATCGGCAGATAGATCTCCTCGACCTCGGAAAGGTCGAGCCGGTCGTGCAGCGAGCGCAGCGTCGAGACCTCGCCCGCGTCGAGCGTCATCGGCGTGTCCTGACGCAGATTGGCCCATTCCGACCGCGAGAACACCCGGTACGGGTTGTAGTGGTGCAGTTCCGACCTGGCATCCATCGCGTGGTCCTCGCCTTGTTCCGTTGCCGGCTTTTGTTGTTGTTGCGGCCGCTGCGGCCGAAGAAATTCTGTAACCGGTATCCGCTTCGCTCGACGCGCTATTCGCGCTTGCGCGAGGCCTTCTCTTCCAGCCCCGACATCGCCGTGCGCTGCCCCAGCGCCGTCTCGACCTCGTCGAGCGTCACGCCGCGCGCCTTGAGCAGCACCAGCATATGGAACATCACGTCGGCGGCTTCGGCAATCAGATGGTCGCGATCGTTCTCGACGGTCGCGATCACCAGCTCGACCGCCTCCTCGCCGAATTTCTTGGCGCAATGCTGCGCGCCCTTGTCGAGCAGCTTTTTGGTGTAGGACGCCTCGCCGCCCGCAGCCGCGCGGGCCTCGATGGTGGCTTCGAGATCGTGAAGGGTGAAACGGGCCATACGCCTACTCTGCCGGTTCTGCCGGTGCGAAACTACCGCGCCCGCCGGGATGAATCTAGGGATCGAGCCGCATCGGCAGCCCGCAGCGAACCATATGATCCTTGGCCTGAAGAATGGTGTACTCGCCGAAATGGAAGATCGACGCCGCCAGCACCGCCGTGGCGTGGCCTTCGCGGATGCCGTCGACCAGATGATCGAGATTGCCGACCCCGCCCGAGGCGATCACCGGGACCGGGATGCTGTCGGCGATCGCGCGGGTGAGCGGCAGGTCGAAGCCGGCGCGGGTGCCGTCGCGATCCATCGAGGTCAGCAGGATTTCGCCGGCGCCGAGCGAGACGACTTCCTGGGCGAACTCGATGGCGTCGATGCCGGTGCCGTTGCGGCCGCCATGGGTGAAGATCTCCCAGCGATCCCGGCCCGGCACGCGCTTGGCGTCGATCGCCACCACGATGCACTGGTCGCCGAACTTCTCGGCGGCTTCCTTGACGAATTCGCGCCGCGCCACCGCTGCCGAATTGATCGACACCTTGTCGGCGCCGCTTCGCAGCAGCGTCTTGATGTCGTCGACGGTGCGGACGCCGCCGCCGACCGTCACCGGCATGAAGCAGGCTTCCGCCGTCCGCCGCACCACGTCCAGCATGATGCCGCGGTTCTCATGGGTGGCGGTGATGTCGAGGAAGCACAATTCGTCGGCGCCGGCGGCGTCATAGGCGATCGCGGCTTCCACCGGATCGCCGGCGTCGCGCAGATCGACGAAATTGACGCCCTTGACGACGCGGCCGTCCTTGACGTCGAGGCAGGGAATGACGCGGACCTTGAACATCGCTCGTCCTCAAGCCGCCCTGGCGGCGCCGATCAGCGCCAGCGCTTCGGCCGGGTCGAGCCGGCCGTCATACAGCGCCCGGCCGGCGATCGCGCCTTCGAGTTTCTTCGCGCGCGGCGACAGCATCGTCCGGACGTCGTCGATCGAGGCGAGGCCGCCGGAGGCGATCACCGGGATCGAAATCGCCTCGGCGAGCGCGATGGTCGCATCCCAGTTGATGCCCTTGAGCAGGCCGTCGCGGGCGATGTCGGTGAAGATGATCGCGGCGACGCCGGCGTCCTCAAAACGCTGTGCGATCTCCAGCGCAGTGACCTGCGAGCTCTCCGCCCAGCCTTCGACCGCGACCTTGCCGTCACGCGCGTCGAGGCCGACCGCGACGCGGCCGGGGAAAGACTTCGCGGCTTCCTTGACCAGCGCCGGATCGCGCACCGCGGCGGTGCCGATGATGACGCGGGCGATGCCTTTGGACAGCCAGGCTTCGACCGTCGCGAGGTCGCGGATGCCGCCGCCGAGCTGGACCGGCATCGACACGACTTTCAGCATCGATTCCACGGCCTGGGCATTCATCGGCTTGCCGGCGAAGGCGCCGTCGAGATCGACCACGTGCAGATACTGAAAGCCCTGCGCCGCAAAGCTCTTCGCCTGCGCGGCCGGGTCGAGGTTGAACACGGTCGCGCGCGCCATGTCGCCCTGTTCGAGCCGCACGCACTGGCCGTTCTTGAGATCGATCGCGGGGAAGAGAATCATCGTCGGATCTCGCTCCCTTCCCCCTTGCGGGGGAGGGTTGGGGTGGGGGGTGAGCAACGAGCGCCGGACTCGCGGACCCCCACCCCCGACCCCTCCCCGCAAGGGGGAGGGGAGCAACGCAGTCGCGTGCTCCGGATGTGAGGCCGCATCGTCATGCTCACGGCTTCCACTTCAGAAAGTTCGAGATCAGCGCCAGACCGAAGCGCTGGCTTTTCTCGGGGTGAAACTGGGTGCCCAGCATGGTGTCGCGTCCCACCACGGCGGTGACCGGGCCGCCGTAATCGGCGCGCGCCAGCACGTCGGCTTCGCTTTGCGCGGCGAGGTGGAAGGAATGCACGAAGTAGGCGTGCAGGCCCTTGGGCCCGAGCGGCAGCCGCTCCAGCACCGGATGGTCCTGCATCACGTCGAGCGTATTCCAGCCCATATGCGGGATCTTCAGGTCGTCCTGGTTCGGCGCGATCTTGACGACGTCGCCGGGAATCCAGTCGAGCCCGTCGGTGGTGACGTGCTCCTTGCCGCGGGTCGCCATCAGCTGCATGCCGACGCAGATGCCGAAGAACGGCCGCGCCTTGACCCGCACCGTCTCGTTCAGCGCCTCGACCATGCCGTCGATCGCGTCGAGACCCTTGCGGCAATCGGCGAAAGCGCCGACGCCCGGTAGCACCACGCGATCGGAGCGAAACACCTGCTCCGGATCGCGGGTGACGATGATCTTCTCAGGGACTTCCATGCTCCGCGCGGCGCGCTCGAACGCCTTGGCGGCCGAGTGCAGATTACCGGAGCCGTAATCGACGATGGCGACGCTCATCGCGGCGATCCCGGGCGCGGGAACGAGCCGACGATATCGCCATAGATCGAGGACGACGGCATCGGCACGCTGCGGGTCGGCGGCGGCGCGCCGCGGTCGACCGGAAACGAAAAGCCCACAGGCGTCGACTGCCGGCTGGTCCAGCGGTCGAAGAAGCGGCGCTCGGCGCTGGGCAAATCGTCGCCGATCACGACGTCGAGCTGGCGCCAGCCCCGCCGCCTCAAGGTCCAGCGCCACAGGCTGGCGGCCTCGAGGCCGAGCAGCAGCGCCATCAGCAGCATCACGGCGAAGCGGGGACCGGCGCCGACGCGCAGCGCCGCCAGCGCAACCGTCATCGCCACAATCACCACCAGATAGCCGAGCAGCGCCAGCCAGAGCCGGCGCGTCAGCAGCCACAGCGGCCCGAACACGAACGCCCAGACATAGAACCCGTCGCGCACGAAAATGAAGCGCTCCGGCTTGGCGCCGCGATCGTCGTCGACCGACGGCGGCGCATGGACTGTGTAGACCGGCATTTTGCCTTCTCCGCCGATGGACGGCGCCCTAGCCGCCGAGCTGTCCCTTGGTCGAGGGCACTTCGCCCGCCGCCTGCGGATCGATCGCCACCGCGGCGCGCAACGCCCGCGCCAGACCCTTGAAGCAGGATTCGGCGATATGGTGGCTGTTCTCGCCATATAGGGTTTCGACGTGCAGAGTCACGCCCGCATTCATGGCGAAAGCCTGGAACCACTCGCGCACCAGCTCGGTATCGAATTCGCCGATCTTGTCGCGCGGAAAATCCGCCTTGAACACCAGGAACGGCCGGCCGGAGACGTCGATCACCACCCGGGTCAGGGTCTCGTCCATCGGCATCAGCATGCTGGCATAGCGGGTGATGCCCGCCATGTTGCCCAGCGCCTGCTTGACCGCCTGGCCGAGCGCGATGCCGACATCCTCGGTGGTGTGGTGGAAATCGACATGCAGGTCGCCGACCGCCTTCACGGTGATGTCGATCCGGGAGTGCTTGGCGAGCAGATCGAGCATATGGTCGAAGAAGCCGATCCCGGTCGCCGCATTGGACACGCCGGCGCCGTCGAGGTTGACGGTCACCTCGATGTCGGTCTCCTTGGTCTTGCGCTTGATCGTGGCCGTGCGCATGAAGCGGGCTCTCCGGTAAAAAACGCCGTCCTTGTAACAGGCTAGTGACGCCTTCGCTACTGCGGGGGCCGCGGCCGCGCCCCGATCTTCGTCCTATGGTGACCGGATTTTGCGCGTCCGGCGCGGGCCGATCGTCCGCCGGTTTGCAAGCGGGCCGCACAGTGCCTAGATCAGCGCTCGCGAAAGGGTTGCTATGACGATGTATTCCGCTGCGGGCCAAGGCTGGCCCCAAGGCTCGCTCCAAGGCTCGGCTCAGGTCTGGCACGGCACCACCATCCTGACCGTCCGCAAGGGCGGCAAGGTCGTGATTGGCGGCGACGGCCAGGTCTCGATCGGCCAGACCGTGATCAAGGCCAACGCCAAGAAGGTCCGCAAACTCGGCAAGGGCGACGTGATCGGCGGCTTCGCCGGCGCCACCGCCGACGCCTTCACGCTGTTCGAACGGCTCGAGGCCAAGCTCGAGCAGTATCCCGGGCAGCTCACCCGCGCCGCGGTCGAGCTCGCCAAGGACTGGCGCACCGACCGCTATCTGCGCCGGCTGGAGGCGATGATGATCGTCGCCGACAAGGACGTCTCGCTGGTGCTGACCGGCACCGGCGACGTGCTGGAGCCGGAATACGGCGTGATGGCGATCGGCTCCGGCGGCAATTACGCGCTGGCCGCGGCGCGCGCGCTCGCCGACACCGACCAGGACGCCGAGACCATCGTCCGCAAGGCGCTCGATATCGCCGCCGACATCTGCGTCTACACCAACCGCAACCTGACTCTCGAGACGTTGACCGCGTGACCGGTTTCTTCCCCTCTCCCCTTGTGGGAGAGGGTGCCCTAGCGAAGCGAGGGCGGGTGAGGGGCAGCCTCTCCGTCTCGCAACACCCCTCACCTGGCACGGACTTCGTCCGCGCCACCCTCTCCCACAAGGGGAGAGGGAAAGAAGTAGAATCATGACCGACTTCTCTCCCCGCGAAATCGTTTCCGAACTCGACCGCTTCATCGTCGGCCAGGCCGACGCCAAGCGCGCGGTCGCCATCGCGTTGCGCAACCGCTGGCGGCGGCTGCAGCTCGAAGGCTCGTTGCGCGAGGAGGTGCTGCCGAAGAACATCCTGATGATCGGCCCGACCGGCGTCGGCAAGACAGAGATCGCGCGGCGGCTGGCGAAGCTCGCCAATGCGCCGTTCCTCAAGGTCGAGGCCACCAAATTCACCGAGGTCGGCTATGTCGGGCGCGACGTCGAGCAGATCATCCGCGATCTGGTCGAAGTGGCAATCGCGCAGGTCCGCGAGAAGAAGCGCAAGGACGTCCAGGCGCGCGCCCAGATCGCCGCCGAGGAGCGCGTGCTCGATGCGCTGGTCGGTCCCGGATCGAGCCCGGCGACGCGGGATTCGTTTCGCCGCAGGCTGCGCGCCGGCGAACTCGACGACAAGGAGATCGAGGTCGAGACCCAGGCCGGCAGCGGCTCGCCGATGTTCGAGATTCCCGGCATGCCCGGCGGCCAGATCGGCGCGATCTCGATCGGCGACATTTTCGGCAAGATGGGCGGGCGCACCAAGACGCGCCGACTGACCGTCGTCGACTCGCACGATATCCTCGTCAACGAGGAAGCCGACAAGCTGCTCGACGACGATCAGCTGGTGCAGGAAGCCATCAACGTGGTCGAGAACAACGGCATCGTGTTCCTCGACGAGATCGACAAGATCTGCGTGCGCGACGGCCGCAGCGGCGGCGAGGTCTCGCGCGAAGGCGTGCAGCGCGATCTCTTGCCGCTGATCGAGGGCACCACGGTCGCCACCAAGCACGGCGCGGTGAAGACCGATCATATCCTGTTCATCGCCTCGGGCGCGTTTCACATCGCCAAGCCGTCCGATCTGCTCCCGGAATTGCAGGGCCGGCTGCCGATCAGGGTCGAGCTCAATGCGCTGTCCCGCGACGACATGCGCCGGATTCTGACCGAGCCGGAAGCCTCGCTGATCAAGCAATATGTGGCGCTGCTGCAGACCGAAGGCGTGACGCTGGAATTCGGCGACGACGCCATCGACGCGCTCGCCGACGTCGCGGTCGCGGTGAATTCCAGCGTCGAGAACATCGGCGCGCGACGGCTGCAGACGGTGATGGAGCGCGTGCTCGACGAAATCTCCTTCGCGGCCCCCGACCGCAACGGCGACACCATCCGGATCGACGCCGACTACGTCCAGAAGAACGTCGGCGATCTGGCTAAGAACACCGATCTGAGCCGGTTCATTCTGTAGCTGGTGGTAGCCGTCGGCTCGAGCTGACGAACGCAGGGCGCCTCACCACGTCTCAGCGTCATCCGCGGGCTTGACCAGCGGATCCATCGCTCTTCGCGAGAAGATGGATTGCCGGGTCAAGCCCGGCAATGACGGGAGTGGCCGAAGGGACGGTACGCGCCAGCGCTAACAACCGGTATCTCCCCATCCTCCCACGTCATCGCCCAGCTTGACCGGGCGAGCCAGTATTGCAGAGCTTCTGCGGCGAGTAACAGCCGCTCTGGGATACTGGATCACCCGCTTTCGCGGGTGATGACGATCCGTGATGCTGATGTGCCGGTGAGCTAACCGCGCGACCGCCGCACCCGCACATACAGCGCGCCCTCGCCGCCATGACCGATCGCGGCTTCGTCGAAGCCGACCACGTAGGCGCGGAATTCCGGCAGGCTCAGCCATTGCGGCACCTGGCGGCGCAGCACGCCGCGTTCCGGATCGCCGCCGAGCCTCGCGCCCTTGCCGGTGATCACCAGCACGAAGCTCAGCCCATCATGGCTGGCGCCCTGCAGGAAGCGCAGCAACGCGTGGTGCGCGCGCGCCTGGGTCATGCCGTGCAGATCGATCCGCGCGTCGATATCCTTGCGGCCACGTGACAGATGCGTGCGTTCGCGCCGGCCGAGCGGCGCCAGCGGCGGCGGGCCCATCGGCGTCGCCAGCTTGACCGGGCGCTTGATCGGCTGCTGCGTTGCCGGCGGCGGCGGTTTCGCGACGGGCGTATCCGACGGAGCCGCCGGCAGTTCGATCCGGGTCAGTCGCGGGCGGCCGCGCAGCGGTTTGACCTGCTTGGCCACGCTGTCCCACAGCACGCGCTCCTCCTCGCTCAGGCTGCGCTTGCGGCGCGGCGTGGCGGGCGGATCGAGCGATGGCACGACGCGTTTCATCGGCGTCAGCGATGCCGTCGGTGTCGATGATGACGGCGATGCGTTCGCTTCGGCGCGGCCACCGGCGCCGCATCCGGTCGCGCCTGCGGCGTCGGAACGGCCTGCGCGGAGCCGGCCGTTGCAGCCGCCGGCTTGTCGTTCGTCGCTGCCTCCGGCGCCTTGGGACTGTCCTGCACGGCCGGCTTGTCTTTCCCGGCCGGTGTCTGCGGATACAGTTTGGCGATCCTTGCCGACGGCCGCGGTTCGGGCAGCGGCATGGTGCGCCCGCGCGCCACCGGATCGAGACTGTTGGGCAGCAGCATCACGAAGCGGATCGGATGCCGCATCCGCCCGGCCACCGCGCCCGCCTCCGTGCCGGCGCCGAAATACAGATCCGCGCGTGCCGGGCCGATGATCGCCGAGCCGGTGTCCTGCGCCACCATCAGGCGGCGGAACGGCGTCTTCGCGTCGGGAGCCGCGACCGGCAGTTCGCCGGTGATGAAGAACGGCGTGCCGTAGACGTGCAGCGCCTTGTCGACCGCGATCGAGCGACCCGGCGTCAGCGGCACCCCCTGTGCGCCGACCGCCTCGTCGTCGTCCTTGAGCTTGACCTCGCGGAAGAACACGTAGGACCGGTTCGCCCGCCGCAGCTCGCCCGCGCCGTCCGGATTGGCGTCCATCCATTCGCGGATGCGCTGCATCGACATCTGCTCTTTCGGGATGATGCCGCGATCGATCAGGATGCGGCCGACCGGGGTGTAGGGATAGCCATTGTGGGCATCGTAATTGATACGCACGAAGCTGCCGTCCTCGAGCCTGACCCGGGCCGAACCCTGAATCTGCGAGAACAAGAGATCGGTCTGGCTCTTCAGCCAGCAGATTTCCAGTCCACGCCCGGCGATGGCGCCGTCCTCGATTTCGGCGCGATCGTAATACGGCACCAGCTTGCGCCGGCCGATCTTGCGATACACCGGCCCGCCATTCGGCAGGCCGACGCCCTGCGAATAGCCGCGGACGAAAAGGTTCGACGGCCGCCGATACACCGGCACATTGTAGACGTCGGTCTTGACCCGCGAGCCGTCGACGATCGGCTCGTAGTAACCTGTGACGAATCCGGCGTCCTCACCGACCCGCGAGATCTGCAGCGGCAGGAAGTGCCGCTCGAAGAAACGGCGGGCATGGGCGGCGTCGGAGATCTCGGCCGCGCGCGCGGCGCGGCAGGGCTCGGCCAACGACGAGCCGAGCGCCTTGGTGTCGGCGACCGGCTTGCGCCGCGCCACGATCGGCCGGCAACTCTCACGAAACGTCCTGAAGGCGGCGAGATGATCGTCGGCATCCCAGCCGGCGACCTGATCCCATTTCACCGGGGCGTATTGGCCGCCGGGGATTTCGATCGGCCAGACCGGCTTGGCATGCCGCTTATGCGCGGCGGCGTGGTGGCTCCTGCCATGATGTCCCGAGGAATGGTGGCCGGAGGAATGGTGGTGGCGCGGCCCGGCTTCGACGGCGGCCGGCGCCAACAGCAAGGCGGCGGCGAGCACGCCGCGCGCCCAGGCAGAGCGCGATGCGCCCTGCGCGCTAGAGGCCGTTTCCCGTGCCAACCAGCTTCCAGTTCGGATCGCGCGAGCTGATGTCGCGGGCGAAGGTCCAAACGTCGGTGATGTCGGCGACCTTGTCCGGGCTGCCGTCGACGACGGCGCCGGCCTTGTCGCGGGTGACCGAGATCATCTGCGACACGAACTTCACCGTGATCTGGGCGATGTGATCGCGGACCTCGGCGCCCAGCAGTTCGGCTTTCTCGATCGCGACGAAACGGGTCTCGGTCTTCAGGTCGTTCTTCTCGCGGTCCTTGATCGCGGCCTCGAAGCTCTCATAGACCTCGCTCGACAGCAGATCCTTCAACGACCGCCGATCGCCATTGGCGAACGCCATCACGATCATCTCATAGGCGCCCTTGGCGCCGGAGAGAAAATGATTGGCGTCGAACGACGAGTCCTGGGTGAACACCGCGTTGAGGCCATGCTCCAGCGGCGAATCCGGCTCGGCGATGCCCTTCCAGCGATCCGAAGGCGGAACGACGTCGGCGCTCGGCGCAGTCGGGGCCTGGTCGATCACCGAGCCCGGCATCGACACCACATTGGTGTCCTGCTTGCCCGGGATCATGTCCCGCGCCGCGGCACGGTCGAACGGGGGGCGTTCGCTTCCGGTCCGCTGACCCAGGACGTTGCGCAGACGCAGGAAAATGAACACCGCAAGCGCAAGGAAGATGATGGTGTAGATATCCACGTCGCTTCACTTTCTTCATCGGCGTCGGCCTGCGGGTGCGGTTTGCACCTGCGGCCCGACGGCCCAGAATCACGATGCGGGCCGGCCCTCACATGTAGTGAGGAACCTGTCCCAGCCAATGGCGCGTTTTGGCACAGCCAACCGGGTTGGCAAGCCCCGCTGCGCGTCCGGCCGGGCATTGATGGTCGGAATGTAGGCGCTTCGGCGCAACGGGGAAACCGGATCATTGTAAGAAAGTTCATTCCGCCGGCGATTTGGGCGTCCGTCCGGCTCGGCCTGGGGCTTTCGGCCTCGCCGGCTGGCCCGGAGGGCTCGCCCGGCTGCTGCTTCGGTCCACCTTGTGGATGGCCGCAGGCCTATGATAGCCACTCGCCGACAGCATCACCCGCCATTCGCGTGAATGCCGCCGTATCGCCGGCCGCAGCTTCCCGCACACGCTTCAGGAGAGAATTCGATGACCAACGGAAACGGCACGCCTCCGGAAGCCGGTGCTCCTCCGCAGCTCAACGTGCTGGCGCAGTACACCAAGGACCTGTCGTTCGAGAACCCGAACGCCCCGGCCTCGCTGGCGCCGCAGCAGAATCAGCCCGCGATCAACATCCAGATCAATGTCGGCGCCAACAATCTGGCGGCGAACGAATTCGAGGTGACGCTGTCGATCGAGGGCAAGGCCGAATCCGGCAGCACCGTGCTGTTCAGCTTCGAACTGGCCTATGCGGGCGTGTTCCGGATCGTCAATGTGCCCGAGGAAAACCTGCACCCGCTGATCATGATCGAATGCCCGAGGCTGCTGTTTCCGTTCGCCCGCGAGATCATCGCCAGCGCGGTCCGCGACGGCGGCTTCCCGCCGCTGATGCTCGATCCGGTCGATTTCGTCGGCCTGTATCGCCAGAACATCGACCGCCAGGCTGCCCAGCAGCAGGGCCAGCCGAGCTAATTCTCGGCTCGAACAGACATCTGAAACTTCGTCATGGCCGGGCTTGTCCCGGCCATCCACGTTTGTTGGATCGATGCATCCGGACGTGGATGCCCGGGTCAAGCCCGGGCATGACGGGATTGTGGATCTGCGCCGCTCACGCGCCGGGGCGATACTCGTTCCAGATCGCCTTGTCGCCCATGGTGGCGGTGAAGGCCGCATGGGCCTCGCGATCGGACTCGGTGACCCGCGGCGCGAGCGGGGTCGGCCGCTGCCGGCGGGGCGTGTCGCCGCCCGCGCCGCCCCGGTCCGACGGCACCTCGGCCAGAATGAGCTGCGACTGCCGCGCGCCGATCAGATCGATATAGACCTCGGCCAGCAACTCGGCGTCGAGCAGCGCGCCGTGCTTGGTGCGGCGGGAATTGTCGATCGCATAGCGCGAGCACAGATCATCGAGCCGGTTCGACACGCCCGGATGCTTGCGCCGCGCCAGCAGCAGCGTGTCGACCAGCCGCTCGCGCGGAATTGCGCCCCGCGACAGCCGCGCCAGTTCGGCATTGAGGAAGCCGGCGTCGAACGAGGCATTGTGGATCACCAGCGGGTCGTCACCGATGAACTCCAGGAATTCGTCGACCACTTGCGCGAACAGCGGCTTGTCGGCCAGGAACTCGCTCGACAGCCCGTGCACCGCGAAGGCTTCCGCCGGCACGTCGCGTTCCGGATTGATGTAGCGGTGGAAAGTCTGCCCGGTCGGCATCCGGTTGTAGATCTCGACGCAGCCGATCTCGACCAGGCGGTCGCCGCGCAGCGGGTCGAGGCCGGTGGTTTCGGTATCGAGAACGATTTCGCGCATCGTGGAACAGCCGGTCTTCGTGAGCCGGCGAATCAGGGCCGCCGGCGGGGCATCCTAGCAGCCGAGTCGAGGATTTCGCGGATCTGCGCCCGCACCGGGTCGAGTCCGAACGAAGTATCCACCAGGAAATCCGCGCGCTTGCGCTTTTCGGCGTCGGGCATCTGCCGCGCCAGAATGGCGTCGAGCTTTTCGGGCGTCATGTTTTCGCGCGCGAGGATGCGCTCGCGCTGCACCTCCGGCGAGGTGGTGACGACGACCACCGCATCGACTCGCTTCTCGCCGCCGGTCTCGAACAGAAGCGGCACGTCGACCACCGCGACCGGCGCGCCCGACGATTCGGCGTCGTCGAGGAAGTTCTGGTGATGCGAGCGCAGCATCGGATGCACGATCTGCTCCAGCCGCTTCATCGCGTCGGCGTCGTGAACGACCTTCGCCGACAGCCGCTCGCGGTCGACCTTGCCGTCGATGGTGGTGCCCGGAAACGCCGCCTCGATCGCCGGCACGGCTTCGCCCTCGTAGATCTTATGCACGGTGGCGTCGGCGTCGTAGACCGGTATGCCGGCCTCGCCGAATAGTTTCGCGGTGGTGGATTTTCCCATCCCGATCGACCCGGTGAGCCCCAGCACCAGCATTCGTCCCACTCCCTCGTGCGGATTGTGTTCGACGCGTTTGTTCTCGCGCGGCGCTAGAACGCCAGCAGTTTCTGGCTACGCAGAAAGCCCAGCAGGGGCAACAGCGGCAGGCCCAAAATCGTGAAATGGTCGCCGTGGATGCCGTCGAACAGATGCACGCCGAGGCCTTCGACCTGATAGCCGCCGACGCTGGACATCGCCTTGTCGCCGGCCTCGTCGAGATACGCCGCGATCTCCTCGTCGCTCAACGGGCGCATCGTCATCCGCGCGATCGTGACTTCGGCGAACAGCGTGGCGCCGTTGCGCACCAGGGCGATCGCCGAATGCAGTTCGTGGCGGCGGCCGGCGAGTTCGCGCAGTTGTTTCGCCGCCTCGTTGCGGTCGGCCGGCTTGTTGAAACCCCGCGCACCCAGCGCCAGCGTCTGGTCGGCGCCGAGCACCAGGCGGCCGGGGTGATGATTCGAAACGAACGCGGCCTTCTCCTGCGCCAGCAGCGCGGCGATCTCGCCCGGCGCCGACAGGCCCGAGGCTGTCGCGATGCCACGCTCGTCGATATCCGCCGGGATCGCGTCGAACGGAATTCCGGCGCTGCTCAACAGCGCCTGCCGGGCGCGACTCTGCGACGCCAGCACCAGCGGCCCGGGGCCGAGCCAAAGCGTCATTCGGACATCCTCTGGCGTTGACGATCGGCGAGCAGCTTCATGATCGCCGCAGCGGTTTCCTCGATCGACCGGCGGGTGACGTCGAGCAGCGACCAGCCGTATTTGGCGCTGAGCTTGCGCGCCAGCACGACCTCGTCGGTGACGGCCTGCTTGTCGATGTAGGAATCGTTGCCACTTCCGGCGCCGAGGCTGAGCAGACGGTTCTGCCGCACCTGGATCAGCCGTTCGGGCGAGGCGTGCAGGCTGACAACCAGCGGCTTCTTCAGGGTTTCGAGCTGATGCGGAATCGGAATCCCGGCGACCAGCGGCACGTTGGCGGTGCGGATGCCGCGATTGGCGAGATAGATCGAGGTCGGCGTTTTCGAGGTGCGCGACACCCCGACCAGCACCACATCGGCCTCTTCCAGCCCTTCGACGTGCTGGCCGTCGTCGTGCATCATCGAATAGTTCAGCGCGTCGATACGCTTGAAATATTCGGCGTTCAACGTGTGCTGGGCGCCGACGCGGCCGGTGGTGGAGGCGCCGAGATAGGCCTCGAACAACTGCATCACCGGGCCGATGATCGACAGGCTCGGGCTGTTGATCTCCTGGCACTTGGCCTCGAGCCGGGCGACCAGTTCGCCCTCCAGCAGGGTGAACAGTACGATGCCGGGCGATTCCTCGATCTCCTGCAGCACGCGGTCGAGCTGCTTCTGGCTGCGCACCAGCGGGTAGACGTGCTCCACCGCGTTGACATTGGCGTATTGCGCCGCCACCGCGCGGGACACCGTGATCAGGGTTTCGCCGGTCGAATCCGACACCAGATGGAGGTGAAAATAGCTGCCGTCGGTCAGCATCATGACCCTGTGTATCCTGTGAACAACGGGGCGAAAGCCGCCCGGTGGCGGCACCTCGGCCGGCGCGGGCGGGATAACCCGGTTTTTTCTTCACAGGCCTCGGGTGAGGAAATCGTCACGGGATGGCGGGAAGGTTAGCGGGTGAATGTGGATTTGTCTCTTGATAAAGCGACGGGATCACGGCGCAAACGACCGCCGTCACAGGGCTCGAGCCGATCCGGCCGAGCGAGGCCCTGGGCTGTGCACATGTGAATCGTGCAAGGACAAGCCCGCGCGTCTGTTGCGCCGGCACAATCCACGTTCACTACGACTCAAACCCTAAGAATCTATAAATATTGTTTAGAGGAGTGGAGCTTGCGGAAAACTCCGTGATCGCGCATTCGAATAACGCGCTGCGCGGTCGGTGCGTTCCAGACCGGCTCTGGAATTCCGCGCAGGCGGTGGGGCGACCGATGATCGACTGGACCGATATTTATCTCTGGGTGAAGACCCTGCACGTGGTCGCGGTGATCTCGTGGATGGCCGGAATGCTCTACATGCCGCGGCTGTTCGTTTATCACTGCTCGGCCGAGATAGGCTCGGTGCAGTCCGAGACCTTCAAGATCATGGAACGCCGGCTCTACAAGGCGATCATGAATCCGGCCATGATGGTCGCCTGGGCCGCCGGCCTGGTCATCGCCTGGGAGCAGGGCTTCTTCACCTCCGGCTGGTTCCACGCCAAGCTCGCGGCGGTGGTGCTGATGACCGTGATCCACCTGATGCTGGGCCGCTACGTGCGCGATTTCGCCGCAGACCGAAACACGCGAACCCATAAATTCTATCGCGTTATCAATGAAATACCCACTGTTTTGATGATCGCGGCGGTGATCTTCGTGATCGTCAAGCCGTTCTGATGGCGCAAAATCGGGCGTTGTCCGGATGCCGAACGCCTTGCGTCGGAGCGGACGATTTTCTATAGTTCGGCTGTCCCACCTAAAGCAGGCGAATGTGGTTGCGATCTGGTTTCGTGTGAACCGGCCGCCGCATCGGGTTTGAAGCCTCTTCGCACCTTCCTTGCTCAAAGACGTCATCGACCCGAAGACCTGCGGCCTCTCCGTATTTTCCAGTCCCGCTCTCTTCCGCTGACGAATCCCCTCTCTCGATTTTTTCCACAGGACCACCCCAATGCGGGAAATGAAACTTTCAGACCTCAAGGCCAAGACGCCGGCCGAGCTCGTCTCGTTCGCCGAAGAGCTGGGGGTCGAGAACGCCAGCACGATGCGCAAGCAGGAGCTGATGTTCGCCTGTCTGAAGCAGTTGTCGGCGAAAGAGACCGATATCATCGGTGAAGGCGTCGTCGAGGTTCTCTCCGACGGCTTCGGCTTTCTGCGCTCGCCCGATGCGAACTACCTGCCGGGCCCGGATGATATCTACGTCTCGCCGTCGCAGATCCGCCGCTTCGGCCTGCGCACCGGCGACACCATCGAGGGCCATATCCGCAGCCCGAAGGAAGGCGAACGCTACTTCGCGCTCTTGAAGGTCAACACGCTGAACTTCGAGGACCCCGAGAAGTCCAAGCACAAGGTCAATTTCGACAATCTGACGCCGCTGTTTCCGGATGAGCGCTTCCGTCTCGAGATCGACGATCCGACCCGCAAGGATCTGTCGGCCCGCGTCATCGACATCGTGGCGCCGATCGGCAAGGGCCAGCGCGCGCTGATCGTCGCGCCGCCGCGCACCGGCAAGACCGTGCTGATGCAGAACATCGCGCATTCGATCACCGCCAATCATCCGGAATGCTACCTGATCGTGCTGCTGATCGACGAGCGGCCCGAAGAAGTCACCGACATGCAGCGTTCGGTGAAGGGCGAGGTGGTGTCCTCGACTTTCGACGAACCCGCGGTGCGCCACGTCCAGGTCGCCGAGATGGTGATCGAGAAGGCCAAGCGGCTGGTCGAACACGGCCGCGACGTCGTCATCCTGCTCGACTCGATCACCCGTCTGGGCCGCGCCTACAACACGGTGGTGCCGTCCTCCGGCAAGGTGCTGACCGGCGGCGTCGACGCCAATGCGCTGCAGCGGCCGAAACGCTTTTTCGGCGCCGCGCGAAACATCGAAGAGGGCGGTTCGCTGACGATCATCGCCACCGCGCTGGTCGATACCGGCTCGCGTATGGACGAAGTGATCTTCGAAGAGTTCAAGGGCACGGGTAACAGCGAACTGATCCTCGACCGCAAGGTCTCGGACAAGCGCACCTTCCCGGCGATCGACATCTCGCGCTCCGGCACCCGCAAGGAAGAGCTGATCACCGATCCGCAACTGCTGAAGAAGATGTACGTGCTGCGCCGGATCCTCAATCCGATGGGCACGATGGACGCGATCGACTTCCTGCTCGATAAGCTGCGCAACACCAAGAACAACGCCGAATTCTTCGAGTCGATGAACACCTGATCGACCCAAGCTTCGAGCAAATCTGCGAGGGCGCCCTGAAACGGGCGCCCTTTTTGCTGCGCGCGATTGAGCGTTGCGTCGGAAGGCGGCACTCGGCAAGACAGACCGATGCATCCGAACGACCAGACCATCTACGCCCTCGCGTCCGGCCCGTTGCCGTCGGCGCTGGCGATAGTGCGGGTGTCGGGTGCGCGAGCGGGCGATGTGGTGTCCGCGCTGGTGGGCTCGCTGCCGCCGCCGCGGAGCGCCCGGCTGGTTCGGATTCGCGATCAGAATCAGGATGTTATCGACGAGTGCGTGGTGCTGTGGTTCGCCGCGCCGGCGAGTGCGACCGGCGAGGACGTCGCCGAATTTCACATCCATGGCGGCCGCGCTGTGCTGGCCGCGCTGGTCAAGGCATTGGCCGCGTTCGACGACGTGCGGCCGGCGGAGCCGGGCGAGTTCACAAGGCGCGCGTTCGAGAACGGCAAGCTCGATCTCACCGAAGCCGAAGGGCTCGATGATCTGATTCACGCCGACACCGAGGCACAACGTCGGCTCGCGGTGCGGCAGCTCGGCGGTTTGCTCGGCGACAGGGCGCGGCGCTGGCGGGCGCAGATCATCGAGGCGCTGGCACTGATCGAGGCCGGGATCGATTTTGCCGACGAAGGCGACGTGCAGGGCGAACTGATGCCGCCGGCGCTGCGGACGATCGCGGCGCTGCACGATGAAATTTCAGAAGTGCTTGCGGCACAGGGCAAAAGCGAACGGCTGCGCGATGGCCTGGTGGTGGCGATCGCGGGGCCGCCGAATGTCGGCAAGTCGACCCTGATCAACCGGCTGGCGCGCCGCGAGGTCGCGATCGTGTCGCCGCATGCCGGCACGACGCGGGACGTGATCGAAGTGCAGCTCGATCTCGGCGGCTATCCGGTGACGGTGATCGACACTGCGGGGATTCGCGAGAGTGACGATCCCGTCGAGCAGGAGGGCGTGCGCCGGGCGAAGGCGCGAGCCGCGGAGGCGGATCTGGTGTTGTGGCTCAGCGCGGATGAGGCGATCGGCGCAGCGGTCGAGGGCTCGGCGCCGGTCTGGCGGGTGCGCAACAAGGTCGATCTGGGGCCGCAGGTGGATACCGTTTTGGCCGATTCTGGCGTCGCTGCGCTTGCGGCAAACCTGTGGCAAACCGAAGGCGCGGCTGCCGCAAGACCGGCCTTTGCGATTTCGGCGAAACGGGGCGATGGGGTCGGCGATTTGATCGAGGCGCTGGCTGAGTTTGCTGCGCAGTATTTTGCGAGGGGAGAGGCGGCAGTGATCAGTCGGCACCGGCATCGCGTTTTGCTGCAGGATGCTGCGGTGATGCTGCAGTGCAGCATGGAAGACGGGTTGGCGTCGGAGCTGGTAGCCGAGGAGCTCAGGCTCGCGGCGGTGGCCCTGGGGCGGCTGTTGGGCCGGGTGGATGTCGAAGATGTGCTCGGGGAGATCTTCGGCCGGTTCTGCATAGGCAAGTGAGATCATCGGGAATATAGAAATATAAATATATTCATTTCTTTAAGGGTTCTGGGAAGCTCCAGAACAGCCGATTTGCCTTGAGGCCAATCAGCACTGGCGGTCCCGGGGCGCTCACCATCGTGAGGAGGCGCGCGTCGCCGTCTCGGACCTTGCCGCGGGAACTGCATTCGCCCATCTTCGAGACGCGCAGTTCCGCCACGCTCCTCATGGTCGGACCAAAAGCAGCAAGCGAGATCAAGCGCTGTTGTTGATCGTTCGTTCTGGATCAAATCCCGTCATGGCCGGGCTTGTCCCGGCCATCCACGCCTCTTCTCGCGGCTTCCGCGGCAAGGCGTGGATGCCCGGCACAAGGCCGGGCATGACGAGTTGGAGTGAAAGCGCGTGATTTCATTCACCGCATTTTCGGCCAGACTCTCAGAATGGGAGTTGGTCTATTTGGCAGGGCCATAGAACTCAATCCATCGATGAAGAAGTCCAGGCAGAACCGAGGCGGTGACCGTAGTCATTCTGCTGTTTCACGTGAAACAGCTCGCAGCGTTTCACGTGAAACAGGGTCGAATCGATACCGCTTCAAAGCCGCGAAAAGCTGGGCTACAAGCCGGCCATGCGCACTTGCTTCGATGTCATCGTCATTGGCGGCGGCCATGCCGGCTGCGAAGCCGCGGCCGCGGCGGCGCGTCTCGGCGCGGCCACGGCGCTGGTGACGCATCGCTTCGATACCGTCGGTGCGATGTCGTGCAATCCCGCGATCGGCGGGCTCGGCAAGGGACATCTGGTCCGCGAAGTCGACGCGCTGGATGGATTGATGGGGCGGGTCGGAGACGCCGGCGGCATACAGTTCCGGATGCTGAACCGGCGCAAGGGCCCGGCGGTGCGCGGACCGCGCGCCCAGGCCGACCGCAAGCTCTACGCCGCCGCGATGCAGGCCGCGATCCGGGCGACCGCCAACCTGACCGTGATCGAGGGCGAGGCGGACGCGCTGCTGAGCGAGGCGGGCCGGGTCACCAGAATCCGCCTCGCCGATGGCCGCGAACTCACCGCCGGGGCGGTCGTCATCACCACCGGGACCTTTCTGCGCGGGCTGATCCATCTCGGCGAGAAGAGCTGGCCGGCCGGCCGGATCGACGAGGCCCCGGCGCTCGGCCTGTCGGCCTCGTTCGAGGCGCTGGGTCTCGCGCTCGGCCGGCTCAAGACCGGGACGCCGCCGCGGCTCGACGGCCGCACCATCGACTGGGGCGCGGTCGAAATGCAGCCCGGCGACGATCCGCCGGAGCCGTTTTCCGTGCTGACGCCGGCAATCACTACGCCGCAGATCGAATGCGGCATCACCCGGACGACGCCCGCCACCCATGAGTTGATCCGCGCCAATGTGCATCGCTCGCCGATGTATTCCGGGCAGATCCAGTCGTCGGGGCCGCGCTATTGCCCCTCGATCGAGGACAAGATCGTCAAATTCGGCGATCGCGACGGCCATCAGATCTTCCTCGAGCCCGAAGGCCTCGACGATCCGACCGTCTATCCCAACGGAATCTCGACCTCGCTGCCCGAAGAGGTCCAACGCGCGATCCTGCAGACGATCCCGGGTCTGGAGCGGACCGTGATGCTCCGCCCGGGCTATGCGATCGAATACGACCATGTCGATCCGCGCGAGCTGGAGTCGACGCTGCAGACCAAGCGATTGCGCGGGCTGTTCCTCGCCGGCCAGATCAACGGCACCACCGGCTATGAAGAGGCGGCGGCGCAGGGCCTAGTCGCCGGGTTGAATGCGGCGCTGGCGGCCGGCGGCGGCGAAGGGGTCGTGTTCGACCGCGCCGACGGCTATCTCGGGGTGATGATCGACGATCTGGTGACCCGCGGCATTTCCGAGCCGTACCGGATGTTCACTTCGCGGGCGGAATATCGCCTGACACTGCGCGCCGACAATGCCGATCAGCGGCTGACCGACAAGGGTCTGGCGCTGGGCTGCGTCGGGACGGAGCGGGCGGCGTTCCATCGCGGCAAGATGGCGGCGCTGGCCGAGGCGAAGCGGCTTACGCAATCGCTGGCGATCACGCCGAACGAGGCCGCCAAGCATGGTCTTGCGCTCAATCGCGACGGCCAACGGCGCTCGGCGTTCGATCTGCTGTCCTATCCGGAGATCGAATGGCCGCAGGTGAGGGCGATCTGGCCCGAACTGGGCGCTGTGGCGCCGTCGATCGCGGTGCATGTCGAGATCGACGCCAAATACGCCGTCTATCTGGAGCGCCAGGTCGCCGACGTCGCCGCGTTCCGGCGCGACGAGGGCCTGCTGCTGACCGATATCGACTATGCGCAGGTGCCTGGACTGTCGAACGAGGCGCGGGGCCGGCTGGAGCGGCACCGGCCGCGGACGGTCGGGCAGGCGGGTCGCCTGGACGGTATCACCCCCGCGGCGCTCGGCATTCTGGCGGCGTATCTGCGCCGCGAAGCGCGGAAGCGGCCGGCGGTGGCGGCCGGCGAGGCGTAGGCGCGCGCGGGCTGCTGTTTCACGTGAAACAGCGGCTAGCTGATCGGCTCCGGCCCGGCTCGTCACGCTTTGACTCCAGTCCGGAGGCGTTTTGAGACAAGTGGCCCGGGTGATCGACCTCGATCGCAGTGCCCGCGAGCCCTCACCCCACCCCTCTCCCGCAAGCGGGAGAGGGAGCCGGCTGTGCGGGTGGGACGCGCGTGCCAGATCCGGGGCGTCCGATCCAACGAGCAACGTCATTCAGTCCACGATGAACTCCCCTTCGAAATAGACAGAAGCTCCTCCCCAATCACAGCGCGCTCCCTCTCCCGCTTGCGGGAGAGGGTCGGGGTGAGGGCCGCCGCGGATGGGAAGGCCGAGTTTGGTGCTGCGGTCGGCCGAGCCATTCGCATCGGTCTTTGCCACGCCATTCGGCCCATCAATCGGACAGAAACCCCTCTACAATCGGAGCGCGCCCCCTCTCCCGCGTGCGGCAGAGGGTCGGGGTGACGGCGGCCGCGGGTGGGGAGGGCGAGTTTGGTGCTGCGGTCGGCCGTGCCATTCGCATCGGTCTTTGCCACGCCATTCGGCCCATCAATCAGACCAAAACCCCTCACCAATCACGGCGCACTCCCTCTCCCGCTTGCGGGAGAGGGTTGGGGTGAGGGTGGCCGCGGGCACTGAAAACGCGATTGCGCAGCAGTGCCCTTGCTTAGGCATTCACGCGGGCGCGAAAATCGTCGTAATCGTTCCGCGCACGCCGACCAAACAGTGGCTGGAATCGTCGCATCGGCTTATGTGTAGTCCACACCGATCCCTCGAACTCCGAGACCCGGGCCGATGGCCTCCCGACTTTCGCCGATGGTCGTTTCCGCGCCGGACAGCTCCGACAAGGCGCAGGCGCTTAAACTCACCCCCGTTTCACGTGAAACGGAGGCGCGGCTCGATGCCTATCTGGATCTGCTGCGGCTGTGGCAGGCCAAGACCAATCTGGTGGCGCCGTCGACGCTGCCACAGCTCTGGACCCGGCATGTCGCCGACTCGCTGCAGCTTCTCGCGCTCGCCCCGACGGCGCGGCGCTGGCTCGACTTCGGCAGCGGCGGAGGCTTCCCGGGCATCGTGCTGGCCTGCGCGATGGCCGAGCACCCGGACGGCCACGTCACGCTGGTCGAGCGCAATGCCAAGAAGGCCGCCTTTCTGCGCGAGGCGCTGCGCGTCACCGGCGCGCTGGGCACAGTTATGCTCGCGGACATCGGGGATAATGTGGATAGGTTCCCGCGGCCGCTCGATTGCATCACCGCGCGGGCCGTCGCTCCGCTACACCAGCTGATCGGTTTCGCCGCGCCGCTGATGACCAAGGGCAGCAAGGTGCTGTTTCTCAAGGGTCAAGATGTAGAGGCGGAATTGACGGAAGCCACTAAGTATTGGAAGATCGAGCCTCTATTGCACGCCAGCCTGACCGGTGGACAAGGCTGGATCGTCGAACTCGACCGGATCGACCGCGTCCCCTCCACCGCCAGCAAAGAAGTCACCGCGAATGACCGTCATTGATGAGATATATCAAGGGGATAGGGCGATGACCGAGCCCGGACGCCCACGCATCATCGCGCTCGCCAACCAGAAGGGCGGGGTCGGCAAGACCACCACGGCGATCAATCTCGGCACCGCGCTGGCCGCAATCGGCGAGCGCGTGCTGATCGTCGATCTCGATCCGCAGGGCAACGCCTCGACCGGGCTCGGCATCGACCGCCGCGACCGCAACTGCTCGACCTACGACGTGCTGGCCGGCGAAGCGCCGCTGCGCGACGCCGTGGTCCCGACCGCGGTGCCGCGGCTGCACATCGCCGCATCGACGATGGATCTGTCCGGCCTCGAACTCGAACTCGGCCATTCCCGCGACCGCGCCTTCCGGCTGCGCGACGCGATCGCCGTGCTCAACAAGGACGTCGATCCGCCGCTCGACTACACCTATGTGCTGATCGACTGTCCGCCGTCGCTGAACCTGTTGACGGTGAACGCGATGGCGGCGTCGGACGCGATCCTGGTTCCGTTGCAGTGCGAGTTCTTCGCGCTCGAAGGATTGTCTCAACTGCTGCAGACGGTCGAGCAGGTGCGCTCGACGCTGAATCCGGAATTGACCATCCACGGCATCGTGCTGACGATGTTCGACAGCCGCAACAATCTGTCGAGCCAGGTCGTCGCCGACGTCCGGCAGTTCATGGGCAAGAAGGTCTACGACACCATGATCCCGCGCAACGTCCGGATCTCGGAAGCGCCGAGCTACGGCAAGCCGGTGCTGGTCTACGATCTGAAATGCGTCGGCTCGGAAGCGTACTTGAAGCTCGCCACCGAAGTGATCCAGCGCGAGCGTGAACTGCGCACGACGCATTGAGGCTGATCGTAGGGTGGGCAAAGCGAAGCGTGCCCACGCCTTGACGAGCGAGTGACCGCGTGGGCACGGCGCTGCGCGCCTTTGCCCACCCTACGGCTCAACTAACAACTCGGCGTCATCGGCGGATGGCGAAGCACCACACGTAACGCGGAGTAACGACGTGAATCCAAGGGAGCAGGCGATGGCCGACGAGCACCGTTCGCGACTGGGGCGGGGGCTGGCGAGTCTGATCGGGGACGTCGGCGGCGAGGCCGCGCATGTCGAGCGGCCGCGCAGCCAGCGCAAGGTGCCGATCGAATTCATCAAGGCCAATCCGCGCAACCCGCGTCGCACCTTCTCGGATTCCGAGCTCGGCGAACTCACCGATTCGATCAAGCAGCACGGCGTGATCCAGCCGATCGTGGTGCGGCCGGTGAAGGGCACGAACGACCGCTTCGAGATCATCGCCGGCGAACGGCGCTGGCGCGCGGCGCAGCGCGCCGGCCTGCACGAAGTGCCGATCGTGCCGGTCGACGTTTCCGATGCGCTGGCGCTCGAAATCGCCATCGTCGAGAACGTGCAGCGCGAGGATCTCAATCCGCTGGAAGAGGCGCAGGGCTATCACGCGCTGGCCAACGAGTTCAAACGCAGCCAGGAAGACATCGCCAAGATCGTCGGCAAGAGCCGCAGCCACGTCGCCAACATGATGCGGCTGACGAAATTGCCCGACGACGTGCTGGAGCTGATCGCCGCCGGGCAGTTGTCGGCCGGCCACGCCCGCGCGCTGATCGGCGTGCCGGATCCGTCGGCGGCGGCCAAGCGCATCGTCGCCGAGGGCCTCAACGTCCGGCAGACCGAAGCGCTGGCGCATGAAGAGGGCGTGCCGGAGCGCAAGCCGCAGAAGCCGCGCGCGTCGGCAAACGCGAAGCCCGCCAAGGACGCCGACACGCTGGCGCTGGAAAAACGCGTCAGCGACGCGCTCGGCATGAAGGTGACGATCGACGACCGCGACGGCACCGGCTCGCTGCAGATCCGCTACGCCGATCTCGATCAGCTCGACGACATCATCCGCAGGCTCGAGGCGGGCGGTTAGTTGGGACGTTCGTTCGGGTCCGTGCTCAGCTCTCACGTTCGTCATTTCGGGGCGCGCAGCGAAGCTGCGCGAACCCGAAATCCATAACCACTGCCGTCGATGGTTCGTCATCCACCGCCGTGTGCTCGCACGAGCGCCGGGGGTATGGATTCCGGGTTCGCCGCTGCGCGGCGCCCCGGAATGACGAACGAAAGTTAGTTAGTAGGGTGGGCAAAGGCGCGAAGCGCCGTGCCCACGCGGAATTCATATCGAGCGGGATTCATATCGAGCGCGTGGGCACGCTTCGCTTTGCCCACCCTACCTTTTCCCTACGCTCTCACTGAACTAACTTCTTCGCCGCGCACTGACCGCGATCGACAGCAACGTGCGCTGGGCGATGGCGGCGCCGAGGGTGGCCTGGCGGCGGGTGTCGAGGGCGGCGGTGGCGAGCTGGTCGATGATCTGCGCCAGGCGCGAGGTGCCGAGATTGCGCAGCGCCGTTTCGGACGCGGCCTTGCGCGAAAAATGCAAACGCGGAAAGCCACTATCGAGCGCGGTCGCGGCCGGGGCGCCGGCTTCGACCGCGAGGCTGGTCTTGTGCAGGAAGGCGGCGTGGCGCTGCGCGGCGAGGATGATCTGGCCCGGATAGGTGCCGGCCACCATCGCTTTGGCGAACTCGCTTTCGACGATCTGCGGCTTGCCGGAGAACGCCGCATCCACAATGACGTCGAGCTTGAGGTCCGAGGCGTCCGACACGCAGGCGATCACGTCGTCGAGCGTGATCTCGCCGCTTCCATGGGCGTAGAGCGCGAGCTTGCGGACCTCGTTGCGCGAGGCCTGGCGGTCGCCGCCGAGCAGGGTCATCAGCACGCCGCGGGCGTCGCGGCCGATCTGCAATTGCGCGCTCCGCAGTTCGTCGTCGATCAGCTTGGCGAGATCGGCCTCGGCGTCCGGATAGCAGCCGATCGCGACCGCGCTCGGGGCTTTCTCGCAGGCCTTGCGCAGCGCGTTGTCCGGCTTGATGTCGCCGGCCTCGATCACGATCCGGCATTCCTTCGGCGGCGCGGCGACCAGCGTCTCGACGCCGGTGACGAAACTGCGCGAGCCGGCGCGAACGCGGATCGCGCGGCGGCCGCCGAACATCGGGATCGAGTTCGCCTCGTCGACCAGCTTCGAGGGCTCGGCCGCGAGCTCGTCGCCGTCGAGCCGCACCAGCGCGAACGGATCGTTGGGGTCGTCGAGCGCGGAGGCGATCAGCGCGTCGGCACGTTCGCGCACCAGGCCGGCATCGGGGCCGTACAGCAGGATGATCGGCCGGCCCGGATCGGGACGGGCCAGAAAGGCGGTGGCGTCTCGTCCACGCAGCGCGACCATGGCGAATTCAGACCGGCGATGCGGCGCGGGCGCGCACGATCGGCTCAGATCCCGGCGTAGAAATACGACGCCAGTCTCGTGTTGATGTTCTCGGCGATTTCCTTCGCGGCGCGGTCCTCGGCGTCGCGGCCCGCGCGGGTGCGGGCGAAGCGCTGGGTCTGGCCCGGCACGTCGTATTCGACGCGCGAGAAGGTGTTGCCGGCCATCACCACCTTGCCGGTGGCGATCTCGATCAGCCGGTAGCTGGCGTCGATGCCGTAATTCTCGATCGTCGGCAGCGCGGTGGTCGGATCGACGATCAGCGACGAGCGCTGGGTGGTGATGTTCATCTTCAGCGAATACAGCGGCGGCGCGCCGGTGGCGCTGCCGTACATCTTGAACATCAGCGCGTTGCGGATCTCGACGCCGAGCCGGGCGTTGCGCGAGCCGTTCGGCAGGTCGAGCGGCGGCACCTCGATGGCGGCGAGCTTGTCGCGCAGCGCCGGCGACCCGTCGCCGCGGTCGGCATACATCGGCTGGAAGCATCCGGCGAGCGGCGCCGCCAGCATCGCGGCGAGCGCCACCTTTGCGACCATCTTGGCCAATGCGGGCCTAACCGACGACATTCACGATCCTCTGCGGAACCACGATGATCTTGCGGACGGGCTTGCCGTCCAGCGCCTGTCTTACCGCATCGAGGGCCAAAACGGCAGCCTCAATTTCCGCGGTCGGAGCGTCCCGGGCCACCGTGACTTCCCCGCGCTTCTTGCCGTTGACCTGCACCGGCAGCGTGATGCTGTCTTCGACCAGCAAATCGCGTTCGATTTGCGGCCACAGCGCCTCGGACACCAGGCCCGGCTGGTCGAGCGCCGCCCAGCTTTCCTCGGCCAGATGCGGCATCATCGGGTGAAACAGTTGAACAAGGATGACCGACGCCTCGCGGATCGCCCAGGCCAGATCCGGGGCAATTTCCTTTGATGCCGTGCCGGGTTTGGCCAGCATTTCGCCGAGGCTGTTGGCGAATTCGCGGATATGGGCGAGGCTGACATTGAAGGCGAGCCGCTCGATGCCGGACAACACCTTGTCGAGCGCGCCATGCGCGGCCTTGCGCACCGCCAGCGCCTCGGGCCCGAATGTCGCGGGCCGTTCGGCTGGAGCCGATTGGGCGATTTCGGCGGCGTCGTTCACCATCCGCCACAGCCGCTGCACGAAACGCGAGGCGCCCTTGACGCCTTCCTCGCTCCAGATCACGTCGCGGTCCGGCGGCGAATCCGACAGCATGAACCAGCGCGCGGTGTCGGCGCCGTAAGAGCCGATGATGTCGTCGGGGTCGACGGTGTTGCGCTTACTCTTCGACATCTTCTCGATCGGGCCGATCTCGACCGGCGTGCCGCCGTCGAGCAGCGTCGCCTTGCGTCCATCGCCCTCGGCCACGATCATCACTTCGGCCGGCGAGGCGAAATGGCCGTCGGCGGTCCGATAGGTCTCGTGCACCACCATGCCCTGGGTGAACATGCCGCGGAACGGCTCGTCCAGCCCGACATGGCCGGTCGCCTTCATGGCGCGGGTGAAGAACCGGCTGTAGAGGAGATGCAGAATCGCGTGCTCGACGCCGCCGATATACTGATCGACCGGCAGCATCCGGTTGACCACGTCGGGCGTAGTCGGCGCGGTCTCGTTCCACGGATCGGTGAAGCGCGCGAAGTACCAGGACGAATCCACGAAGGTGTCCATGGTGTCGGTTTCGCGCTGCGCCTTAGCCCCGCATTGCGGGCAGGCGACGTGCTTCCAGGTCGGATGATGATCGAGCGCATTGCCGGGCTTGTCGAACGACACGTCCTCCGGCAGCACGACCGGCAGGTCCTTGTCGGGCACCGGCACGACGCCGCAAACCTCGCAATGGATCACCGGGATCGGGCAGCCCCAATAGCGCTGCCGTGAGATGCCCCAGTCGCGCAGCCGGAAATTGACCTTGCGCTCGCCGACCGGCGCGCCGCCGATCTGCGCCGCCTCGAGCCGCTTCGCCACTTCTTCCTTGGCCTGATCGATCGTCATGCCGTCGAGGAAGCGCGAATTGATCATGCGGCCGTCGCCGTCATAGGCCTCGTCGGTGATGACGAAGCTCGACGGGTCCTGGCCCTCGGGGCACACCACCGGGGTGTTGCCGAGCTGGTACTTGTTGACGAAGTCGAGGTCGCGCTGGTCGTGCGCCGGGCAGCCGAAGATCGCCCCTGTGCCGTATTCCATCAGCACGAAGTTCGCCACATAGACCGGGATCTGCCAGTCCGGGTCGAACGGATGCAGCGCGCGGATGCCGGTGTCGATGCCCTGCTTCTCGGCGGTGTCGATCTCGGCCTGCGCGGTGCCGCGCTTCTTGCACTCCTCGACGAAGGCCGCGACCTTGGGGTCCTTCGCGGCGGCGGCCTGCGCCAGCGGATGGTCCGGCGCGATCGCCATGAATTTGGCGCCGAACAGCGTGTCGGGGCGGGTGGTGAAGATCTTCAGTTCGGTCTCGCCTGACGGCGTCGTCGCCGCATCGAGCGCGAACCGCACCAAGAGTCCCTCGCTGCGGCCGATCCAGTTGCGCTGCATCAGCCGGACCTTGTCGGGCCAGCGGTCGAGCGTCTCCAGCGCGTCGAGCAGGTCCTGCGCGTAGCGGGTGATCTTGAACACCCACTGGTTCATCTCGCGCTGCTCGACCACCGCGCCCGAACGCCAGCCGCGGCCGTCGATCACCTGCTCGTTGGCCAGCACGGTCATGTCGACCGGGTCCCAGTTGAGCTTGCGGGTTTCCCGTTCGGCGAGACCCGCCTTCAGGAAATCCAGGAACATCTTCTGCTGATGCTTGTAGTAGGTCGGATCGCAGGTCGCGAATTCACGCGCCCAGTCGAGCGACAGCCCCATGGTCTGGAGCTGCTTCTTCATTGCGGCGATATTGTCGTAGGTCCACGCCTTCGGCGCGACCTTGCGCTCGATCGCGGCGTTCTCGGCCGGCAGGCCGAACGCGTCCCAGCCCATCGGGTGCAGCACGTTGTGGCCGCGCGCCCGCATCGTCCGCGCCACCACGTCGCCCATGGTGTAGTTGCGGACGTGCCCCATATGGATCCGCCCCGACGGATACGGGAACATCTCCAGCACGTAATATTTCGGGCGCGGGTCGTCGTTCCTGGTGGCGAAGATCTTCGCCTCGTCCCATTTCGCCTGCCATTTCGGCTCGGATTCGCGGGCGTTGTAACGTTCGTTGCTCATGAAGATCAGTCGGCCGGCCGGTTCGAGCGCTCTGCAAGCGGAAGGGGAAGCGCGAATGAGCTCGCAAACCGGTGCGGCTCAGGCGGAATTCGCGCGAAAGGCGCGCGGAATAGGCCATGAAACGCTGCGTCGGGTCAATGGGATGGGCGCAAATCCGGAGCGTCGGGGCCGGCCTCCGGCAGCCGGCGGCAAGCCCGCCGGGTCAGCTCGCGATCGCCATCGATTCGCCCGGGTCGGCGCCGCGGACCAGTCCGTGTTCGGCGACCGTATTGCGGCCGCCGTGCTTGGCGGCGTAGAGCGCGGCGTCGGCGGCCTCGAGCAGTTCGTGCGCCGCCGCGGTGCCGACCGGCAGCGCGGCCGCGACGCCGACGCTGACGGTGACGCGCTGAAACTCGCTGGTGCGATGCGGCACCGCCAGTCGCTCGACAGTGGCGCGGACCAGTTCGCCGACACCGCGCGCGGCGGTGGCGTCGGTATTCGGCAACAGCAGGCAGAACTCCTCGCCGCCGTAACGCGCCGCAAAGCCGCCGGTGTCGTCGGCCACGGCCGCCAGCACCTCGCCGATCCGCGACAGGCAGGCGTCGCCTTCCGGGTGGCCATAGCTGTCGTTGAAGGGCTTGAAATGGTCGACGTCGAGCATCAGTAGCGCAAGGCAATGGCCGGTCTGCTGGCCGCGCGCCCATTCGATATCCAGCCGGTTCTGGAAGCCGCGCCGGTTGGCGAGCCCGCTCAGCATATCCATCGACGCCATCACGGTGAGGTTGCTGTTGATCGCCACCAGCTCGCGCTCGCGCTGGCCCAGTTGCGCCGCCATCGCGTTGAAGGCGCGCGCCAGCGGCACGAATTCCGACGGCAGCCGGGCGCGGGCGGCGCGCGCGGTCCAGTCGCCCTCGGCGAACCGTTTGGCGGTCGAGGTCAGCATCGAGATCGGCCGCACGATCAGCCGTTCGGCGGCGATCAGCGCGCCGAGCAGCACGAACACGCACACCAGCGCCAGTTGCAGATAGGCGGTCCGGATCTCGCGGCTGATCGCGGCGGACACCGTGCCCTCGTCCAGCGTCACCACCAGCCGCGCATTGGTGCCCGGAATCCGCGACACCGACAGCTTCTGTCCGGAATCGCTCTGGGCGGTGGCGAGATCGCGGTTCTGCGGGTTGGCGCCGAGGGCGAAATCGAGCTCGGCCTGGCCGAGTTTGCGGCCGACCTTGCTGCGCTGGTCGGGCGGGGTGGCGAGCACCGTGCCCTCGCCGTCGATCAGTGCAACGCTGACGCCGGGACGGCCGGCCAGATTGGCCATGATGTCCGACAGCCAGTCGAGATTCATCCCGGCGATCATCACGGCCTGTTCGCCGGCGTCGATCGCCGACACCGGATAGGCCGCGAGAATCGTGCCCTTGCCGCTCTGCGCGCCGATCAGGAAATCGCTGACGACGAAATCGTGGCTCTCCAGCGCCCTGCGGAAATACGCGCGCTCGCTGACATCGGAGCCGACGAACATCGCCGAGGTCGAGCAATGAATGATGCCGCGCGAATCCGCGATCGACAGCATCCGGATCGACGGCAGATCGACCCGCAGGCTGGCGCGCAGGATGCTGCAGCTCCGGTCGACCGCCGACGCCGCGGCGTGGATGTAGGCGGCGGATTTCAGCACCGCTTCGACCGAGGAAATCACTTCGCGCTGCGCATCGGCGGCGCGCTGCGCCAGGGTCGCGACGGTGGCGGCGACCGCGGCGATTTCGGTGGTGCGGGTCTGTTCGAGCAGGCGGACCCGGTCGAGCATCAGCGGGCACACCAAAATCAGCGCTAGAATCACCAAGCGCGCGCGGATTCCAAGTAACCCGCGGAGCTTCGCTTTCTTGCGAACGATGGCGATGCGTGACATCTTGAGCCCCCTCAACCCCCGGAAATAGACTAGGTGAAAGGGTTCAAGAACCCTTCCATCAACTCGTTACAATTTGAGTGAAAGTCCAACCCTTGAGTGCATTCGCTGCTCGATTCGCGCATTCAGGCCGCCCTGCGTGCCCGCTCCAGCGCCGCCAGGACCGGCGGGGGCCGCGATGAACCCCGTCGAGACGCACGGGCTGGCCGCGGTCGAACAGGAGATCGTCCGCGCCTGCAAAGAGGCGCGACGCGAGCGCGCCTCGGTGACGCTGATCGCGGTGTCGAAGACCTTCGAGGCCGAGGCGATCCTGCCGGTGCTGGCCGCCGGGCAGCGGGTGTTCGGCGAAAACCGCGTGCAGGAGGCCAAGGCCAAATGGCCGGCGCTCCGGGACGCGCATCCCGGCACCGAACTGCATCTGATCGGGCCGCTGCAATCCAACAAGGCCAAGGAGGCGGTCGCGCTGTTCGACGCGATCCATTCGGTCGACCGCGAGAGTTTATGCGAGGCGCTCGGCAAGGCGTTGCCGGCCTGCGGCCGCGCGGTCGAATTGTTCGTCCAGATCAACACCGGCGAGGAGCCGCAGAAGGCCGGCGTCGCGCCGCAGGACGCCGACGCGTTCATCGCCGCCTGCCGCGAGCGCTACGGGCTCCCCATCGCCGGCCTGATGTGCATTCCGCCTGTCGACGAGGCGCCGGCGCCGCATTTCGCGCTGACGGCGAAGATCGCCAAACGCAACGGCCTGCCGAAACTGTCGATGGGCATGAGCGCCGACTTCGCCACCGCGATCGAATTCGGCGCCACCCATGTGCGCGTGGGCTCGGCGATCTTCGGGCATCGGTAGGGCGAAGGGCGGCCGCGGGACGCCCCCGCCCCACCGGAAACCTCATCCTGAGGAGCGGCCGTTTGGCCGCGTCTCGAAGGATGCTGTTCTGGTGCCTGCGGCCCATCCTTCGAGACGCCAGACGTCGCCCTGCGGGCGCCGCCCGGCTCCTCAGGATGAGGTTGGGCAGGCGAGCAGGGCGCACATTCTGACGGGCCCCCTACCCGATCACGATCTTCGTTTGCGGCCCGAGCCGCGCCAGCAGCCGGAGCAGATGGCCTCTGGTCATCGCGACGCAGCCGGCGGTGGGGCCGAAATTGTCGCGGGCCAGATGCAGGAACACCGCGCTGCCGCGGCCGGCCACCCGCGGCCTCGTGTTGTGGTCGATCTCGACGATGAGATCGTACAGATGATCGGCGCGCAGCAAGCGGTCGCCGGCTTCGCCGGGGTCGCGGCGCATCGGGCGGTTGTAGTGCCGGCTCGACGGATCCTCGCACCAGGCGTCGGCTGCAGTGATGGCCCGGACCGGCAGATGCGTGCGCGGCCGCGGTCCGCGGTCGGCGCGCCACCACAGCCGCAGCGGATGAAACGTCCCGCGCGGGGTGCCGCCGTCACCCTCGCGCTTGTCGGCGCGGATGCCGCCGCGGCCGAGCGCCACCGGAATCGTCAGCCCCGCGGCGGTCAGCCAGCCGCGGCTGGGCGCGCCGGCGGCGCGGCGGACGCGCAGCATCGGGATCGGGCCGGCCGCCGCGGATGTGGCGCAAGAATCTGATTTTATGGCAGTTTTCACGTCGCCGGGGGCTCGTCGGATGCAAACGATCACGCAATTTTAGCATGCCACTGTTCAATTTTGCAGGAACGATGCCTATTTGCTGTTCTGCGATACAATCGCGCGTGATTTGGAAGGCGCCCCGGCCGCTCCGGCCGGAGCCGGCGCAACACCGAAGGACATCGCCTATGCCGAACGCCCGCAAGATCCTGATCGTGGACGACGACACCGATCTGCGAGAGGCGCTGGTCGAACAATTGTCGCTGCACGAGGAGTTCGAGGCCTCGGCGGTCGACACCGGCGCCAAGGGCGTGCAGTCCGCCAAGGCGAATTCGCCGGATCTGGTGCTGATGGATGTCGGCCTGCCCGACACCGACGGCCGCGAAGTGGTGCGGTCGTTGCGCAAGGGCGGCTTCAAGGCGCCGATCATCATGCTGACCGGGCACGATACCGATTCCGATACCATTCTGGGGCTGGAGAGCGGCGCCAACGACTACGTCGCCAAGCCGTTCCGCTTCGCGGTGCTGCTGGCGCGGATCCGCGCCCAGCTCCGGCAGCACGAGGCCAGCGAGGACGCGGTGTTCACCGTCGGCCCCTACAGCTTCCGCCCCGGCTCCAAGATGCTGACCGGCGCCAATGCCAAGAAGGTGCGGCTGACCGAGAAGGAAACCGCGATCCTGCGCTTCCTGTACCGCGCCGGCCAGGCGCCGGTGTCGCGCGAGACGCTGCTGCAGGAAGTCTGGGGCTATAATTCCGGCGTGACCACCCACACGCTCGAGACCCACATTTACCGACTTCGCCAAAAGATCGAGAAGGATGCGGCGAATCCGGAGATTCTGGTGACCGAGGCCGGTGGCTACAAACTCGTGCCGTGATACCAATAGGGGCCGAATCGTCGCCACAGCTCTGGCGCGTCCCGTTCTCTGACCGGTCCCTGATGTCGATCGAAGATGATGTAGCCCTGCTCGAGCGCGTCCCGACGCTGCGGTTGTTGGGCGACACCTCGTTGCGGATGCTGGCGATCGGATCGGATCAGCGCGAGTTCGCCCGCGGTGACGTGCTGTTCAACGCCGGCGACGCCTCCGACGCCGGCTATGTGGTGCAGAGCGGCGCGTTCCAGGTGACGTCGACCGACGGCGGCCCGCACGAGCTGATCGCGCGGCCGGGCGATCTGATCGGCGAACTGGCGCTGGTGCTGCCGATGCCGCGACCCTCGAGCGCGGTGGCGCTGGAATATTCCTCGGTGATCCGGATCGCGCGCAGCCTGTTCCAGCGCGTGCTCGAAAGCGACCCGGTCGCGGCGATGCGCCTGCGCGACGAATTCGCCGCCCGCACCACCACGATCGCCAAGGACATCATGCGCGCCGGCAGCAAGCTGACGTAGTAGGCGGGGCGGGAGCTGTGCACCCGCTTCCGGCCGGCTCAGCCGTCGACTCTATTCCACTCTTCTGTCAGATGCTTGCGGGACGCCAAAATGTCAGCCTTGAGTTGTTGAGTCTTCAGCGCGTCCGGATGATTCAGACCGATCACCTCAGCCTCTATTGGCGCGAAGGCATCAATCTCCGCCAGTGCGTCGTCTTGACGTCCAAGAGATCGGAATATGCTCGCCCGACGATAACGTGACTTGATCACGTCCGGGTGGCGTTGGCCGAGAAATTCGGACTGGATCCGCGCGACAGTGTTAACTTCCCTAAGTGCGTCCTCGTAGCGGCCGAGGCTTTGGAGCACTTTGGCTCTCAAACGCTGCGTCGACATCACGTGAAGGTGGTGTTCGCCAAGAATTTCAACTTGGAAAAGGGCGAAGCGGTCGATCTCCGCCAATGCGTCGTCACTGCGTCCAAGGTTGTCGAGCACGTCGGCTCGCAAGTACCGGGTTGTTAGTGTATTGGGATGACGTTCGCCGACGATTTCGTTCTGGATCGGCGCGAAGTGGTCGATCTCTGCAAGTGCGTCGCTGTAGTGGCCGAGGCCTTCGAGTACACGGGCGCGCAAATACCGGGTTGCCATCACGTCGGGATGGCGCGGGCCAAGGATCTCGGCTTGCACCGGCGCGAAGTGGTCAATCTCTCTCAGAGCATCGTCGTAGCGTCCGAGGCTATCGAGCACGTCTGCCCGATGGTGCCTGGTCGCCATGACATTGGGATGGCGTTTGCCGAGGGCCTTAGCCTCAATCGGTGCGAAGTCGCTGATTTCTGCCAGCGCGTCGTCATAGCGCCCAAGCCCTTTGAGCAGTTCCGCCCGCAGCCGTCGGGTCGCCATCACGTCCGGGTGGTGCTCGCCAAGAGCTTCGGCTTCGATCGGTGCGAAGTCGTTGATCTCTGCTAGAGCTTCCACATAACGTCCGATCGTTGTGAAGACGCTGGCTCGCACGTATTGGGTTCTCACGACGTCGAGATGGTGAGCGCCGAGGACCTTGACCTGGGTCGGCATGAATGCGTTGATCTCCACGAGAGCATCGCTGTAGCGGCCGGCATCAACGAGTAACCCCACGCGATAATATCGTGCATCAAGGATAGTCTTGTCGTGCATTGGAAGGATCTTCTGTGCTTCCAGCAGAACCACATCGATCCGCCTTAGTGCGAGGGCTGATTCCCCAACATGTCTTTGGTAGAAGCTCGCCTTCGTCTCTGCGGTGAGCCAGATCATCCGGATCGACTTGTCGCCTCGATCCGCCAGTTTGGCGGCGCGATCAGCGAACAAATAAGCCAACCTCCAGTGCCCGCCGTTGAAACAAAACGTTGCGACATCCAGAATCGTCCTGATCAACGGAACGAGCGCTTCACCCTTCTCGTGCAGGCGAGCCGCTATCTCGCTATTCCAACTGACCTGCGTGTCGCCGGAGATGAGAAGCTGCTGCTGGAGCCCGGCATTCACAATGTCGAATTCCTGGCGCAGCTCCCGAGCCTCCGGATCGTTCGGACAAGCGATGTTCGCAAGCCGGAGCATTTGGCTGGCTCGCGCCAGATTCCCGGTCGGATCAGGAACGGCGTGTGCGATGTGAAACTTCGCGATGCTGACCGCGATTTCTCCGATGTGGTCGAAATTGCTTTGGGTCCACGCTTCGAGTTCCCGGATCGCCTTCTCTTCGTTGC
The DNA here is from genome assembly GCF_034479375.1 of Rhodopseudomonas palustris. Classification (NCBI taxonomy): domain Bacteria; kingdom Pseudomonadati; phylum Pseudomonadota; class Alphaproteobacteria; order Hyphomicrobiales; family Nitrobacteraceae; genus Rhodopseudomonas; species Rhodopseudomonas palustris. The sequence goes on from NZ_CP140155.1 coordinate 4,094,730, forward strand.
CCTGGCGAAGCTCTTTTGCGGAGCGCGCGATGGCGGTCTCTGGTAGTCGGGCTTCAGCTATAACAAGCTTATCACAGAGACTCTTGATCTCTTGCTTCTGTTCTTGTGTCTCCTCTTCGAGCAGTTCCAGCTTCTGTTCCTGGCGTGATCTTCGTCTGAAGAGGCGCCTGTCGATGAACTTGATGACTTCCCAGAGACCGCCAAGCGCCAGAACCAGCTTTATAATCTCGCCAACCTTGCTTCCAGGCGACAGGGTCGACCATTGAAAGAGAACGGGGAATGCCTCCTGCGCGATGTCAGTAATCAAAGACATCTCAAATCCAATCGACAAGAAAATCCAATGTGGTAACGAGCTATCACCAGTGCTACCCAGACGAATGGTACCTATCGTCCTTGTTTTCGGCAATTGTCTTATTTGCGAGTATCCCGCAATTGCTCCCACCCAAACCCTACTCAGCAAGCGGGAGAGGGATTTCGCCGTGCAGCGGTGATGCGGCTCGAACTAGTCGATGAGGCTCGTCCCGTCATTGCGAGGAGGCGAAGCCGACGAAGCAATCCAGTGATGTGCGTGAGGCGTCCGGATTGCTTCGCCTTCGGCTCGCAATGACGTTGGCCCTCACAGCTCCATCGTCACCGTCACGGGGACGTGGTCGCTCGGGCGTTCCCAGCTTCTTGCGTCGCGCAGGATCCTGAAGTCGGTGACGCGATCCTTCAGCGCCTCGGAGACCCAGATGTGATCGAGCCGGCGGCCGCGGTCGCCGATCGTCCAGTCGGCGGCGCGGTAGCTCCACCAGGTGTATATCTTCTCCGACAGCGGAATCCGCTCGCGCGCGACGTCGACCCAATTGCCGGCGCGTAGCACCGCGAGCAGCTTGTCGCATTCTACCGGGGTGTGCGACACGACTTTAAGTAATTGCTTGTGCGACCAGACGTCGTGCTCGTGCGGCGCGACGTTGAGGTCGCCGACCAGGATGTGCCGCGCGTCGCCGGTGGGATGCAGCGGCGCGCAGGCCTGCATCTCGTCGAGGAACGACAGCTTGTGCCTGAATTTCGGATTGACCTCGGGATCGGGAATGTCGCCGCCGGCGGGGACGTAGAAATTATGCAGCAGCAGCGGCGGATCGGCCTCGCCGGTCTGCAGCGACACCGAGATGTGGCGCGAGTCGACATTGTCGCAGAAGGTGCGGATGTCGGTGGCGAGAAACGGGATCTTCGAGATCACCGCGACGCCGTGATAGCCCTTCTGCCCGTTGAGTGCGATGTGCTCGTAGCCGAGCCGCTTGAAGCGCTTCGCCGGAAACGCGTCGTCGGGGCACTTGGTCTCCTGCAGGCACAGCACGTCGGGCCGCTGCGCCTTCAGCAGTTTCGCGACGAGGTCGATGCGCAGCCGCACCGAGTTGATGTTCCAGGTCGTCAGCGTGAAGCGCATGGGGGGCCGGAGGTTGTTGCGAAGCAGGGCACCGTCATCCCGAGGTGCGCGCTTCTTCTTGCGCGGCGCACGATCGGACGCAAGCCGCTGATGTGCACAACCAGCCCGCGCGTGCCGTGGCGTCTTGCGAAGGGGATGGATTGCCGGGTCAAGCCCGGCAATGACGGTGTTGAATCGGCGGCCAGCGCGAACGACGGGGCGATCAAGCACAGCGTCATGCGCGGGCTCGACCCGCGCATCCATCGTCCGCGAAGCGGACCAGAGTGATGAGCGAGGAGAACGGCTAGCCCGGCGGCGTGCCGTAGTCGGTGAAGTCGATCTTGAACATCGACGGGTCGGGCCGCCTGGTGGTGTCGAGATTGTAGATCGCCACCGTGGTGTCGTAGCCCTGCGGATCGGTGACGGTCCATTGCTTGAGCTGGCCGTCCTTGACGCCGAGCATCAGCATCAGCCGGCTGGTGCCGATCACCGCGTTGCGCTCCTCGATGATGATGCTGATGTAGAGCTCGTCCGAACTGATGGCGACCACATTGGTGTCGCGCAAGAGATCGATGCGGTCGCTGAGCAGATAGCGCAGCGGCGTCTGCGACAGCGGGTAGACGTCCTGGGTCGCGAGCTTGCGGTCGCGCACCGCCAGCGACTGGCCGTCGGAGATCATCGAGACCGGGCTCGGCTCGTCATATTCGAACCGCACCTTGCCGGGCTTCATGATGTAGAAATCGCCCTTCAGCCGGCTGCCGTCGGGGCCGACCTGGACGAAATTGCCGACCAGCGTCGACAGCGACGACAGATAGGCGCTGACCCTCGCGGCATCCGCCTTCTGCTTGGCGTCGAAGGTGGTGAAGATCGAGGCCGGCACGTTGCGGCGCGGATCGGGGATCACCGGCTCGGGCGGCGTGGTCAGCTTGGCGACCGGCGGCGGCGCCGGCTGTTGCGGCGGACGCTGCGGCCGGTTGGGCTCGGCGGCGCTGATCGTCCGCTCGCCGCCTCTCGGCGACGGCTTCGGCACCGGCACGGTCTCGGCGGCAGCGAACGGCGCGGTGACGGCCAGCACCAGCCCGACGCCGGCCGCAATGGCGCGGCGCAGCCCGGGGCCGATCGCCGGTCTCGGCGCCAAACCATTGAAATCATTCGTCAATGCATTGTCCTGCGGTGGCGCCGCGGAGCCGGCGCCAAGCTCCCCAGCGGCTACCTCGGCGCTGTGGCGATTTCGCGACTCCGGGCCGGGCAATTCCATCACGCTGATCATCCCGCCGCTCAAAAGTCGGAATCTTCTTCGGCCACCAGGATCTCGCGCTTGCCGGCGTGATTGGGCTGGCCGACGATGCCTTCGAGTTCCATCCGCTCCATCAGCGAGGCGGCGCGGTTGTAGCCGATCTGCAGGCGGCGCTGAATATAGCTGGTCGAGGCCTTGCGGTCGCGTTTGACGATCGCGACCGCCTGCTGGAACAGGTCGCCGCCGCCGTCGCCGCCCATGCCGGTGGCATCGAACACCGCGCCGTCCTCGCCCTCGGCCGGCTCCTCCGCGGTGACCGCCTCGAGATATTCCGGCTGCCCCTGGGTCTTCAGATGCCTGACGACCTTCTCGACTTCCTCGTCCGACACGAATGGGCCGTGCACGCGGCTGATGCGGCCGCCGCCCGCCATGTACAGCATGTCGCCCTGGCCGAGCAGCTGCTCGGCGCCCATTTCGCCCAGGATGGTGCGGCTGTCGATCTTCGATGTCACCTGGAAGGAAATGCGGGTCGGGAAATTCGCCTTGATGGTGCCGGTGATGACGTCGACCGACGGCCGCTGCGTCGCGAGGATCACGTGCAGGCCGGCGGCGCGCGCCATCTGCGCCAGCCGCTGCACCGCGCCTTCGATGTCCTTGCCGGCGACCATCATCAGGTCGGCCATTTCGTCGACGATGATGACGATGTAGGGCAACGGCTCGAGGTCGAGTTTCTCGTCCTCGTAGATCGCCTTGCCGGTCTCCTTGTCGAAGCCGGTGTGCACCGTGCGGGTCAGTTCCTCGCCGCGCGCCTTGGCTTCGGAGAGCCGCGTGTTGTAGCCGTCGATGTTGCGGACGCCGAGCTTGGCCATGCGCTTGTAGCGCTCTTCCATCTCGCGCACCGCCCATTTCAAGGCGACCACGGCCTTCTTCGGATCGGTGACGACCGGCGTCAGCAGATGCGGGATGCCGTCATAGACCGACAGTTCGAGCATCTTCGGATCGACCATGATCAGCCGGCACTGATCCGGCCGCAGCCGGTACACCAGGCTGAGGATCATGGTGTTGATCGCGACCGATTTGCCCGAGCCGGTAGTGCCGGCGATCAGCATATGCGGCGTGCGGGCGAGATCGATGATGATCGAATCGCCGCCGATGTTCTTGCCGAGACACAGCGGCAGCTTGTGCACGGTCTCGTTGTTGTCCTTCACGCTGAGCAGTTCGCGCAGATAAACCTTCTCGCGATGCGCGTTGGGCAGCTCGATGCCGATCGCGTTGCGGCCGGGCACCACGGCGACGCGCGCCGACAGCGCGCTCATCGAACGGGCGATGTCGTCGGACAGGCCGATCACGCGCGACGATTTGATGCCGGGCGCGGGCTCGAGTTCGTACAGCGTCACCACCGGGCCGGGGTTCGCCTTGACGATTTCGCCGCGCACGCCGAAATCCTGCAGCACGCCTTCGAGCGCGCGCGAATTGGCCTCGAGTTCGGCCTTGTTGAGCGGCTGGCGATCGGAGGCCTTCGGCGCGGTCAGCACGTTGACCGAGGGCAGCTCGAACTTGCCGGATTTCTTCGCGGCCGGCTTCGGCGCGGCCTTCTTTCGCGGCGCGCGGGCGACCGGCGCTTCGTCCTCCTCGTCCTCGTCCACCTCGTCGGCGGAATCGAGCTCGAGCGGTTCGTCGTCGTCGCGCTCGTCGCGCGGCACGATCGGCGGTGACGTCCGGCCGCTGCCGAGCTTCGGCTCCTGACGCTCGAACGAGGCGGCGGAGCGGCCGGCCGGCGCGCTGCTGACGAGGCCGCGATAGCCGAGCTTGATCAGCCGCCACAGCCGCGCCTTGGCGCTGAGCATGGCATGCGCCATCCAGCCGAGCGAGACCGAGCCTTCGTCGCGATCCTCGTCTTCGTCGAGCGGTACGTCGTCGGCGATCACTTCGTCCGGGTCGGGCTCGCGCGAGCCGTAGCCGCTCGCCATCACGAAGCACGCCGCCATCGCGCCGCCCAGCAAGATGCTGAGAATGACGCGGAAGATCAGGCCGGGGCCGAAGATCAGCGATGGCGCCCGCACCAGCGCATCGCCGACCACGCCGCCGAGGCCGGTCGGCAGCGGCCAGGCGCTGTCATGCGGAAACGACGAGGCGAAGCCGGCGGCGAAGATCGTGCACAGGATCCAGGCCCCGAACCGCAGCGCGCGACGATCGAACGGCCGGTGGTTGATCATCCGCCAGCCCCAGGTCGCGACCGGCAGCAGCAGGCCGACGGCGCCGAGGCCGAGAATCTGCATCGACAGATCGGCGCCGATCGCGCCGGGATAGCCGATCAGATTGTGAATCTTGCGCGAGGTGGCGTGGCTCAGGCTGGGGTCCTGCACCGACCAGGTCGCCAGCGCGGCGGCCGCCACGGCGGCGAGCGCGATCAGGCCGAAGCCCGCGAGTTCACGCAGCCGCCGCGCCAGCGCATCGCGAAGCGATGTCGGCAGGTGCCCGACCAGGGGAATGACGCGCTCGATCGCCGGCATGCTCAATTTTCAGCCCCGCGACTCACTCGAGAATCCGCACCAGACGGTGCAGCGCTTCGGCGGTGGTCTCGCTGTCCTGCACCATCGCGACGCGGATATAGCCGGCGCCGGGATTGCTGCCGTCGGCCTGCGGACGCGCCAGATAGCTGCCGGGAATGACGCGGACGCCGCCTTGCTTGAACAGCTTCACCGTGGCGACCTCGTCGCCGCCCTGCGCGGCGACGTCGAGCCACAGGCAGAAGCCGCCGGCGGGGCGCCGATAGCCGTAGCGCGCGCCGATGATCTGATCGGCGAGATCGAATTTCAGCCGGTACAGCCGGCGGTTTTCCTCGACATGCGCCTCGTCGCCATAGGCCGCGACCGCGACGTGCTGCAGCGGCACCGGCACCTGCGGGGCGGCGACGTTGCGCAGCTCGTGATAGGCCTTGAGGAAATCCGCGTCGCCGGCGACGAAGCCGACGCGCATGCCGGGAAGATTGGAGCGCTTCGACAGCGACTGGAACACCGCGACATTGTGGAAGTCGGGGCCTGCGGCCTGCAGCGCGCTGCCGGGTGCATCGCGGGTGTAGATTTCCGAGTAGCACTCGTCGGCGAGAATCAGGAAGCCGTGGCGATCCGCCAGCGCCTTCAGCTTCGCGAAGTAATCGAGCGACGCCACCGAGCCCTGCGGGTTTGCGGGCGAGGCGATGTAGATCGCCACCGTGCGCTTCAGCGTCGCCGCGTCGAGCGAATCCAGATCGGGCAGGAAGCCGTTGGCTGGCGTGGTCGGCAGGAACACCGCCTCGCAGCCCGCCGCGCGGGCGCCGGCCGCGTAAGCCGGATAGAACGGATTCGGCATCAGGATCGCCGGCGTGCCGTCGCGCGGCGACACGTAGCGCGCGGCCGCGACGGCGGCGAGGAACAAGCCCTCGCGGCTGCCGTTCAGCACCAGCAGTTCGGTCTCGGGATCGGGCGCGCGCTCCAGCGCGAAGCGTTTCGCCAGCCAGCTCGCTGCGGCTTCGCGGAATGGCGCGATGCCTTTGGCCATCGGATAGCGGCCGAACTCGGCGGTGTGCCGCGCCAGCACCGGGCCGACGAAATCCGGCACCGGATGCTGCGGCTCGCCGACCGACAGATTGATCAGCCGCTCGCCCGGCTGATACGGCGCCAGCAATTCGCTCAGCCGCGCGAATGGCGAGCGTTCGCTGTTGCCGGCGGCAGCAGGACTGCCGGCAGCGCTCGCCGAAACTGAAGAGGCGCGCAGAGCCATTCGAAAACGCCAGTTTTGCAAGGCGCCCGGCCGCTTTCCGGCCCGGGCGAAAACAGATCAGCCACCATAGATACGGCGAGGTTAAGACGCGATTAACCATCGACGGGTGGGGGCGGCATGCTGCAGCAGGATGGCTTCTCTTCGAATCGTCATCCTGCTCCAGATTCTTGTTAGAGCATGATCTTTTCCGAAAACCGGCATCCACTTTTCGGGATCATGCTCTAGATTATGGGAGCGCCGCGGGAACAGGCGGGAGGTCGAGATGGCGAGCAAAGTGACGAGCGACGGCCGCGTGACGATCCCGCGGGACATCCTCGATACCCTCGGGGTTGCTCCGGGCGAAGAGATCGACTTCAAGCTCGCGCCGGATGGGGCGGTGGTTCTCCAAAAGGCAGAGCCGCGTAGCGCGCCTCGGGACTGGGAGAAGGTCAGGGGCAGCGCCGATGCGGGACTATCGAGTGGCGAATTGATGCAACTGCTGCGCGGCGACGACTGAAGCCGTGACGCTCGTCGATTCCAATGTGCTGATCGACTTTCTCGCAGATGATCCTTTGTGGTCCGAGTGGTCGATCCAGCGGCTTCGTGAGGCCGTGGATCGGGGGTCTCTGCTGATCAACGACGTGATCTACGCCGAAGTCTCCGCCGGGTTCCTCAAACTGGATGACTTCGAGGCCGCTCTGGCGACGATCGGCGTGACGGTCGCTCCGCTTCCCCGCGCAGCGCTGTTTCTGGCCGGCAAAGCCTTCGTTCAGTACCGGCGGGCCGGCGGAACTCGCACCGGCGTTCTGCCCGATTTCTTCATCGGCGCGCACGCTGAAGTCGAAAGCCTGACACTTCTGACCAGGGACCCGCGGAAGTATCAGATCTACTTCCCCTCCGTCAGGCTGATCACGCCTGACCTCGGCTGAGGTTCGGTGTCCCCTCGCAGCAATGCGGACGAACATAATCTCAAAAAGAAAGGGGTCCCGGCTTGCGCCAGGACCCCTCGACGGCTCGGACAGTGCCGGGTATCTGCCCGAACCGTAGTTCTGGGCGCGGCATCTCTGGAGGAAAGACGCCGCGCCCTCGGGAGAACTTACATGTTGTAAGCGCGCTCGGTGTGCTCGACGACGTCGAGGCCTTCGCGCTCGACTTCGACCGGCGCACGCAGGCCGACGATGACGTCGACGACCTTGAACAGGATCGCCGAGCCGATGCCGGACAGCAGGATGGTGGTGCCGACGCCCCAGCACTGCGCGATCATCTGGGTTCCGAGGTCGTATTCGGCAACCGCGCCAGCGACGTAGTCGTACACGCCGGTGCCGCCGAGCGCCGGGTTCACCAGGATGCCGGTGCCGAGCGCGCCGATGATGCCGCCGACGCCGTGGATGCCGAACACGTCGAGCGAGTCGTCATAGCCGAGCGCGTTCTTCACCACGGTGCAGAAGAACAGGCAGACCACGCCGGCGACGATGCCGAGCACGATCGCGCCCATCGGGCCGACGAAGCCCGCCGCGGGGGTGACCGCGACCAGACCCGCGACTGCACCGGACAATGCGCCGAGCAGCGAGGGGTGACCCTTGAAGATCCATTCCGCGAACATCCAGCTCATCGCCGCCGCCGCCGTCGCGACGAAGGTGTTGACCATGGCGAGGCCGGCGACGCCGCTGGCTTCGAGGTTCGAGCCGACGTTGAAACCGAACCAGCCGACCCAGAGCAATGCTGCGCCGATCATGGTCATGGTCAGCGAGTGCGGAGCCATCAGCTCCTTGCCGTAGCCGGTGCGCTTGCCGATCAGCAGGGCGCCGACCAGGCCGGCGATGCCGGCGTTGATGTGCACCACGGTGCCGCCCGCGAAGTCGAGCGCGCCCTTCTTGAAGATGAAGCCCGCATCCGCATTGATCTCGTCGAGCTTGGCCTGCGCGGCCGCCTTGGCGGCATCGTCAGTGGCTGCGGCGAGCGCCTTGGCGGCGTCGGTGATCATATCCGGGCCCGGCCAGTACCAGACCATGTGGGCCATCGGGAAGTAGATCAGCGTCACCCACAGCGGCACGAACAGTGCGACCGCGGCGAAGCGCGTGCGTTCGGCGAAGGCGCCGACGATCAGCGCCGGCGTGATCGCCGCGAAGGTCATCTGGAAGCAGATGTAGATCAGCTCAGACACGTTGGCATCGACGCTGAACGACGCGACCTTGGAGTCGGGGGTGACGCCGGCGAGGAACGCCTTGGAGAAGCCGCCGATGAAGTCGGAGCCGCCGGTGAAAGCCAGGCTGTAGCCGTAGACCGCCCAGATCACGATCACGATCGAGAAGGTGTAGAACACCTGCGCCAGCACCGAGAGCATGTTCTTGGAGCGGACCAGGCCGCCGTAGAACAGCGCCAGGCCGGGGATGGTCATCAGTACGACCAAAACCGTGGCGGTCATCATCCAGGCGTTGTCGCCCTTGTTGACCGTGGGCTCGGCGTAGGCGGCAGTCGCGGCGAACAGGCCGGCTGCCAGGGCGGCCAGTCCCGCGCCGTAGGGACGTTTGAACGTCATTTGTCGTCTCCTGAGTGGAAGAAAGTTGGGTGAGCGGGAAATCTTAGAGAGCTGCTGCGTCGGCTTCGCCGGTGCGGATGCGCACAGCGTGGTCGAGGCCGATGACGAAGATCTTGCCGTCGCCGATTTGGCCGGTCTTGGCGGCGCTGGTGATCGCCTCGATGGTCTTCTCGACCTGATCGGTGGCGATCGCGACCTCGATCTTGATCTTGGGCAGGAAGCTCACCGCGTATTCGGCGCCGCGATAGATTTCCGTGTGGCCCTTCTGGCGGCCATATCCCTTGACTTCCGTCACCGTCAAACCGTGAACGCCAATGGCGGTCAGGGCATCACGGACTTCTTCCAGTTTGAATGGCTTGATGATCGCCATAACAATTTTCATAGGTCCTATCCCCGCTAGGGCCCGGCCAAAATGGCCGGGACATGAACTCGACTGAAAATCCCCACGCGGAGAGCATCACTACGCGGGCACAGCCACGCCCCCTAGAATCAAATGCCGTGCCAGTCGGCCGACACGCTGGAATCGTTCATGAAATCGAAACTCTGACGGCCGATCGCACCGCAACACCGGCTGTGCCATTCCGTCGCGCTCATTGCTTGGGCAGCCATGAGCAAAATTTAGGCATGACAGCGTCCCGACACAATCGTGCCCAGCCGACGGGCAGTCCGTGCGGTAGAATATTATGGCAGGTGGCTATTCAAGCGCCGCGCCATGCTCCGAACTGCCGAGACGCGCCATTCGGCGTCGCCCGCCGCGTCGCGCCGCGGGCGCCGGCGGCCGGCTCAGAGCGCGTCGGAATCGGTCTCGCCGGTGCGGATCCGCAGCGCGTGCTCGATCGGCGTGACGAAGATCTTGCCGTCGCCGATCTGGCCGGTGCGGGCGCCGCGGGTGATGACCTCGACGGCCTTGTCGGCGAGCGCCGAATCGACCGCGATCTCGATCCGCAGCTTGGGCAGGAAGTTCACGATGTATTCGGCGCCGCGATAGATCTCGGTGTGGCCGCGCTGCCGGCCGTAGCCCTTGACCTCGGTCACGGTCATGCCGTGCACGCCGATCTCGGTCAGCGCCTGGCGGACCTCGTCGAGCTTGAAGGGTTTGATGATGGCGACGACGAGTTTCATGCAGGGCCCCAATTCTTCACGCAAGCGTCCGGCTCCGCGCAGCGCGGTGCTTTTGTTCTTTATATGCCGGGATTATCGGCAGCGCGCGCAGAAAATAAGCGGATTGACTGGCCGAGGCAGCGGCATCCGCCGAACCCGTCCCAACCACCTCCGTCATCGCCCGCGCAGGCGGGCGACCCAGTATCCCAGGGCGTTTCAGTTCAACCGCGCTCTCGGATATTGGGTCCCCCGCTTTCGCGGGGGATGACGGCTGAAGATGCGGCGGCGCCTTGGATGTGCGCAGCCTCCCGAGGACCCGGCCCGCGGGTGCTCACCCCTTCGGCGTCTCGCGCCGCTGCCGGACCGAGCCTTCCTGGGCGACCGAGGCGACCAGGGTGCCGTCGGCCTTGTAGATCATGCCGCGGGTCAGGCCGCGGCCGCCCTGGGCGGACGGGGAATCTTGGGCGTAGAGCAGCCATTCGTCGGCGCGGAACGGGCGGTGAAACCACATCGCGTGATCGAGGCTGGCCGGCATCATCCGCTTGTCGAACAGGGTGCGGCCGTAGCGCGCCATCACCGCGTCGAGCAGCGAGAAGTCCGACGCATAGGCCAGCGCGCACATATGCAGCGCCGGGTCGTCGGGCAGCTTGGCGGCGGTGCGGATCCAGACATGGATGCGGCCGTCCTCGATCTTCTCGCCGAAATAGCGCTTCAGCTCGACCGGGCGCAGCTCGATCGGCCGGTCGCTCTCGTAGTAGCGCTTGATGAAGTCCGGCATCTCCTTGAAGAACGGCTGCTTGGAGATCTCCTCCGCGGTCAGCGCCTCCGGCGGCGGCACGTCCGGCATCCTGTCCTGATGGTCGAACGCGGTCTCCTCGTCGTCGTGGAACGACATCATCAGCGAGAAGATCGCGTTGCCGTGCTGGATCGCGGTGACGCGGCGGGTGGTGTAGCTCTTGCCGTCGCGCAGCCGCTCGACCTCGTAGATGATCGGCACCGCCGGGTCGCCCGGCAGGATGAAGTAGCAATGCATCGAATGCGGCAGCCGGCCCTCGACGGTGCGGCAGCCGGCGACCATCGCCTGGCCGATCACCTGGCCGCCGAACACCCGCTGCCAGCTCGTCTGTGGGCTGGTGCCGCGGAACAGGTTCACCTCGAGCGGCTCGAGATCGAGGATCGAGATCAGGTCGATCAGGCTGTTGGACACCGGCAAGCGCTCCCCTGGGTGGCGGCGGCGTGATTTCCCACCGCCGTCGATGTCTGGTAGACCGGGCCGGTCGAAGCCTCGGCTGTTTCAGCCTGTTTCGCCCAGCTCCTTGATGGGCGCAAGAACACAGACAGGCGACTCTGGCACACGAGTGAGAAAAATGACGGTACAGCGAAGCATTGTCATCGGTGGCGGCGCGTTCGCCGGTCTGGCGCTGGCGCTGGCGCTGCGCCAGGGGCTCGGCCCCGAGGTCCCGATCGTTGTCGCCGACCCGGCGCTGGCGATGCGGCCGTCGCGCGATCCGCGCGCCACCGCGATCGTCGCCGCCTGCCGCCGGCTGTTCGAGGCGCTCGGCGTCTGGGACGAGGTGGCGCCGACCGCGCAGCCGATCATCGACATGGTGGTGACGGATTCGGCGCTGGAGGACGCGACCCGGCCGGTGTTCCTGACGTTTGCCGGCGAGGTGCAGCCCGGCGAGCCGTTCGCCCATATGGTCGAGAACAAATATCTCAATGAAGCGCTGGCCAGCCGCGCCGAAGCCGCCGGCGTCGAGCTGCGCGCCACGCCGGTGACATCGTACCAAGCGGGCGACGACGCGACCCGCGTGACGCTCGGCGACGGCAGCGTGATAGAGGCGAGCCTGCTGGTCGCCGCCGACGGCGCCAAGTCGAAGCTGCGCGAGCGCGCCGGCATTGCCACCTATGGCTGGGACTACGACCAGTCCGGCATCGTCGTCACGGTGGAGCACGAGCGCGACCACAATGGCTGCGCCGAGGAGCACTTCCTGCCCGCGGGGCCGTTCGCGATCCTGCCGCTGACCGGCAAGCGCTCGTCGCTGGTGTGGACCGAGAGCCGCGCCGATGCGGCCAAGATCGTGGCGCTGTCCGCCAAGGAGTTTCAGGCCGAGCTGGAGACGCGGTTCGGGCTGCGGCTCGGCGAGGTCAAGCCGCTGGATGCGCCGAAGGCGTTTCCGCTCGGCTATTTCGTGGCGCAATCCTTCATCGGGCCGCGGCTGGCGCTGATCGGCGACGCCGCCCATGTGATTCACCCGATCGCCGGGCAGGGCCTCAATATGGGGCTGCGCGACGTCGCGGCGCTGGCGGAAGTCGTGGTCGATGCGGCGCGGCTCGGGATCGATCCCGGCCAGGCCGACGTGCTGGAAAATTACCAGCGCTGGCGGCGGTTCGACACCATGGCGATGGGCGTCGCCACCAACGGGCTGAACCTATTGTTCTCCAACAAATCGCCGCTGCTGCGCAGCGTCCGCGACATCGGCCTCGGCATCGTCGACCGGCTGCCGCCGCTGAAGGACGTCTTCATCCGCCAGGCCGCCGGCCTCGCCGGCGAAACCCCGCGCCTTCTGAAGGGCGAGGCGCTGTAAGCGGCTCCTGGGGGCCACACCGTCGTGTGCAGGACGCGCCGGGCGACTCGGCCGGAACCGAACCGCGGGGCGTCTCAGACCGGAGCGCGTCGCGCATCCAGGTACTGGACGACGTGGAACAGGCCCTGGACTTTCTGAATCAGATCGACCGGCGCGCCTCCCAGGGCGAGATTCTCCGCCTTGATCCATTCGCGCGCGGCGGTCTCGTCGCCGGCGACGATCGCATCCAGCGAGCGGTACAGGCGAACGAATAGTGCCGCGAGTTCGAAGGCCTTGCCGCCGTCGAGCATATCGTCGCCGCTCTTCATCCGCGAGACCACCGAGTCGGGCTGGCCGATGATTTTGCTCAACACCTTCTGCGACAGGCCGAGCCGTTCGGCCGCCTCGATGGTGTCCTTGGTAAGGACAGCCCTGGCCCTCAAGGCCGACGGGGACCGATTGGGCGCAGCGATCATGGTCAGCCTCCATCATGCCTGAGGAATATTACACATAATTGCACCACGCGGCCCGCTGGCGTTCGGCCGCCACGCCTTCGATGCCGATCCCCGGATGCGCGGGTTCGTGTGGGATCGCTGATTCGCGCGCCCGGTCCGACCGAAGGTCGCGAGGTTGCTGCAGCGCGGCAGACGGCGACTCGCAGGCCGGCGCTCGCCGCCCGATCAACTCCCGCTGAGGCGGTGGCCTCCGGAGAAGGCCGCATTGCCTGCGCACGCCCATCCCATTATCAGGGATGCCATGACGCTGACCGAACTCGCCAACCCGACCCGGTTCCTGACGCTTGCCGGCCGCCTGCTGCCGTGGCTCGCGGGCGCGACCGCGCTGCTGCTCGCCGTCGGGCTGGTGCAGGCGATGCTGGCGCCGGACGACTACCAGCAGGGCGCCACCGTCAAGATCATGTTCGTGCACGTGCCGAACGCCTGGCTGGCGATGTTTGTCTGGGGGGTGATGAGCGTGGCCTCGCTCGGCACGCTGGTGTGGCGGCATCCGCTCGCCGACGTCGCCGCCAAGACCGCAGCGCCGATCGGCGCCGCCTTCACCTTCCTGGCGCTGTTCACCGGCTCGCTGTGGGGCCGGCCGATGTGGGGCACCTATTGGGAATGGGACGCCCGGCTGACCTCGATGCTGATCCTGTTCCTGATGTATCTCGGCCTGATCGCGCTGTGGCGCGCGGTCGAGGACCCCTCGCGTGCCGCGCGCGCCGCCGCGGTGCTGACGCTGGTCGGCGCCATCAACCTGCCGATCATCAAGTTCTCGGTCGACTGGTGGAATACGCTGCACCAGCCGGCCTCGGTGATGCGGATGGGTGGGCCGGCGCTCGACCAATCGTTCCTGATTCCGCTGCTGGTGATGGCGCTCGGCTTCTCGCTGCTGTTTCTGACGCTGCACGTCGCCGCGATGCGCAACGAGATCCTGCGCCGCCGGGTGCGCACGCTGCAGATGCTGCAGGCCAGCCGCGCCGAGGCGGCGTGATGTTCGGTCGCTACGCAGAGTTCATCGTTTCGTCCTACGCCGCAGTCGCGATCGTGGTCGCGCTGCTGATCTTGTGGGTGATGATCGACTATCGCCGCCAGAAGGCGCGGCTGCGCGAGCTCGAGGCGCGCGGCGCCACGCGGCGCTCCGGCCGCAGCGCAACGGATCTGACATGAGCACGCCCGTCACCGACACGCCCTCGCCGACGCGGCGCTCCCTGATGGTGGCGCTGCCGCTGCTGGTGTTCGCGGGACTCGCGGCGCTGTTCTGGATCCGGCTCGGTGATCGCGACATTTCCCGCATTCCCTCGGCGCTGATCGGCCGCGAGGTGCCGCCGACCGTGCTGCCGCCGCTCGACGACCTCGCCCGCGACGGCGCGGCGGTGCCGGGCCTCGATCCGGCGCTGTTCAGCGGCAAGGTCAGCGTCGTCAATGTCTGGGCGTCGTGGTGCGTGCCGTGTCACGACGAGGCGCCGATCCTGACCGCGCTCGGCGACGACAAGCGCATCCAGATCGTCGGCATCAACTACAAGGACAAGCCCGACAACGCCCGGCGTTTCCTCGGCCGCTACGGCAACCCGTTCGCCGCGGTCGGCGTCGACGCCAATGGCCGCGCCGCGATCGAATGGGGCGTCTATGGCGTGCCGGAGACCTTCGTGGTCGGCCGCGACGGCCGCATCGCCTACAAGCTGGTCGGCCCGATCACGCCGGACAATCTCGACAAGGTGCTGAAGCCCGAGATCGAGAAGGCGCTGGGGAAGTCCTGAGCCTGTTCATGTGCAGCAGTGCCCCAAGCATAGCGCGCTCCCTCTCCCGCTTGCGGGAGAGGGCTGGGGTGAGGGCGCCCCGAGCAGTGAGTCTGCTGATTGCGGAGAGGAGTGCCCTCACCCGGATCGCTGCGCGATCCGACCTCTCCCGCTTGCGGGAGAGGTTGCGCCATGCCGCGCGGACACGGCACGTCGGATAAATAATCATCGGCGTTTATCGGGCGTTCATTTGCCGGCCACGGCCGCGCCATGAATCGGCGGCTAGCTCGATGGCGTTGATAACAACGTCCGTGGAGGACACCCCGATGCTTACTTTGAAGCTGCGCCACCTCGCCCTCGCCCCGCTCGCCGCCACGCTGGCCTTCGGCCTGCTCGCCGGCGGCCCGGCGATGGCCCAAGGGACCGCACAAGGCACCCAGACCGCGCCGTCCGGCACCATGGCGCCGGCGCCGAAGGCCGATACCAAGATGGCCCCGGCCAAGGACAGCAAGATGGCCCCCGCCAAGGCGGAAAAGACCGAACTGCTCGACATCAACACCGCCACAGCCGACCAGCTCGACGGGCTGCCCGGCGTCGGCAAGGCCTATTCGGCCGCGATCATCAAGGGCCGCCCCTACAAGGGCAAGGACGACCTCGTGCACAAGAAGATCCTGCCCGAGAAGACCTATGAGGGCATCAAGGACAGGATCATCGCCAAGCACAAGGGCTGAGCGGACTACTCACGGCCCACTGGTCGACGACAAGCCTCGTGCTTGCACAACGCGTCATTGCCGGGCTCGACCCTACGAGATTCACACATCTGGCCTTAGCTTCCAGCCTGCGAGCATGGCTCTGAGGGATTGGAGGCCGTGGAGGATCACGATGGGGCCTGGCTTGCCGTAGTAGCCGGTCCATCCGCCAAGGCGGGCGCAGATCCAACTGGCGTAGGCGAGTGATCCTGGCGGATGCGGGTTTTTCTGTTTCGCGGTGCTGCCCTCCAGTGTTCGGCAGATGGTTTGGAGCGCCGGCTCATCGTCGGGGTCGAACGTGTCCTGCATCGGCCGGCCGGCTGCACCATCGCGTTCACGCACCATCTGCAGCACCTGGATCGCGGCGATCAGAGTCGCGGTGGTCAGGTTCTCGAACGGTCCGCCCTCGGCGATACGCACCGCTTCGATGTCGAAGCCCTTGGTCTTCATCAGGCGGAAGACTTGCTCGATGGTCCAGCGCTGGCGATAGAACCTGGTGATCAGCAGAGCTTGCGCCAGCGTCGTCACCTCGTGCGTCGTCAGCAGACGCCAATGCACCGGCGCCACCGAGGGCGGCGGATCGATCTCGCGCGCTTCCACCAAGGTCAGCGTCACGCTCTTGGGCAGATGCGCCGCTTCGGCCGGATGGTTGCGCTTGGGTCGCTTCAAGGTGATCTCGCGGGCACGAAGCGCCAGCGTCACCCGACGCGCCGACCGGCCCGGATTAGCCGGCAGATCGATGGTCTCGCGGCCAAGCTCGGCCACCTGAGCCATGCAGTCGTACAGCCTGCCGCCGCCTTCCAGAGCGCGATCATGATGGGCGCGGATCAACAGTTCGGTTTCTGCCGGCCGGCAGGCGAACTCATCGTAGATGTCGCCTTCGCGGTCGGCGATGACGGTCACGCAAGCTGCGCCCGCGGCGACCAGACCGGCCGCCGCCCTGGTCGCATCGAGCCAGCGTCGGCTTTCCTTGTCGGCGAACGGCCGTTTGGCACACAGCCGTTTGGTGCCGCCGACGCGGCTGAGAAACACCGCATCGACAAGCCCGAGCAATGCGCCATCGGCGGCATCGACGGCGATCGTCGGGTGCAGGTTCAAGCTGCACAGCTTGCCGTCATCGCGCAGCGTCGTGGTGTCCTGGATCGCCAGAATGTGGCGGCCCTCGACCAGCCCGGCGGTGCGCGCCCTGGCATGCGCCACCATCTCCTGTGGCGTCACTCGGGGATTACGCAGAAACCGGGTGAAGCGGATCTCGCCCGCACGATCTCCGCCGACCCGGCGCACGCTGATCCCCGCGCGACCGACGTCGACCAGCCGAGCCAGCAAGCAGGCCCCCCTTTTTCCAGGCGCCGGTCACCGAACCGTCCCAAACCAACGTCCATCTGCTCCTCCTCAGATCTCGACCACTATCGAGTCAGAGAAAGCTGCCGCCCGCAACAGCCAAAGCAGATGTGTGAATGTCGTAGGGCTCGACCCGGCAATCCATCTTCTTCAGAAGGATGGATGCCCGGGTCGAGCCCGGGCATGACGGCGGTGGAGTTGGCGATGCCGGGTCGAGCCCGGCAATGACGTCTTTGAAGTAGCAGGCTCACCGCCCCGAGACGTCGCCCTCGTCGGCGGCGCTCTGCTCCAGCGTCGCCGGCTCGGCGGCGTAGCGCTTGGTCAGCGGCATCTGCAGGATCGCGAACAGCATGGTCAGCGGGATCATGCCGAACACCTTGAAGTTGACCCAGAAGTCGGTCGACTGCGTGCGCCACACCGCTTCGTTGAGCAGCGCCATCGCGACGAAGAACAGCGCCCAGCGCAGCGTCAGTCTGCGCCAGCCTTCCGGCGTCAGATTGAATACCTGATCGAACATGATGGCGATGAAGGAGCGGCCGAACAACAGCCCGCCGCCCAGCACCGCGCCGAACAGCGCGTAGACGATGGTCGGCTTCATCTTGATGAAGGTCTCGTCGTGCAGCACCAGCGTCAGCGTGCCGAACACCAGCACGACGACGGCGGTGACGATCGCCATGATCGGCACGTGTTTGGTCACCACATAGGACGCGATGATCGCCGCCATCACCGCCACCATGAAGGCGCCGGTGGCGGCGAACAGATTCCATTTCGAGTTGACGAAGAAGAACACCAGCAGCGGGCCGAGCTCGGTGGCGAGCTTGAACAGCGGATGCGGCTGGTTCTTGGGCAGGATCTCGTCGGACGTCGAGGGCTTCGTCATGTGGCCTCCGTGCCGGCGATCGCCTGGGCGAAATCGCGCGCGGTGAACGGCGCCAGATCCTCGACGCCCTCGCCGACGCCGATGAAATGCACCGGCAGTTTGTGTTTCGCGGCGATCGCCACGAGAATGCCGCCGCGCGCGGTGCCGTCGAGCTTGGTCATGACCAATCCCGTCACGCCGGCGGTCTTGGTGAAGGCCTCGACCTGCGACAGCGCATTCTGGCCCACGGTCGCATCGAGCACCAGCAGCACCGCATGCGGCGCGGTGTCGTCGACTTTCTTGATCACCCGCACCACTTTTTCGAGCTCGCTCATCAGCTCGGTGCGGTTCTGCAGCCGGCCGGCGGTGTCGATCAGCAGCACGTCGCGGGCTTGTTCCTTCGCCGTGGTCAGCGCGTTGAAGGCGAGGCTCGCCGAATCCGAGCCCTGCGCGCCGGCGACCACCGGCGTGCCGGTGCGCTCGCCCCAGACCTTGAGCTGCTCGATCGCCGCGGCCCGGAAGGTGTCGCCGGCCGCCATCATCACCTTGTGGCCCTCGGCCGCATAGCGCGCCGACAGCTTGCCGATCGTGGTGGTCTTGCCGGAGCCGTTGACGCCGACCACCAGCACGACGAACGGCTTCCTGGCCGCATCGATCACCAGCGGCTTCGCCACCGGCGCCAGCACCTTCTCGACTTCGGCGGCGACGATCTCCTTGACGTCGCCGGCCGAGATCATCTTGTCGTAGCGGCCCTCGCCGACCGCATCCGAAATCCGCGTCGCCACTTCGGTGCCGAGATCGGCGCGCAGCAGCACGTCCTCGATCTCGTCGAGCATCGCCCGGTCGAGCTTGCGCTTGGAAATGAATTCGGTGAGCGCCGTGCCGATCGAACTCGACGTGCGCTTCAGCCCGCTGGACAGCCGCCGCCACCAGCTCGTTTTCGAATTTTCCGGAGTGTCACTCATCAGGGCGCTGTGTTAGCCGTTTCGGGCCATGAACGAAAGCCACGCAGATCAATTCGACGTGCCGGAACTGTCGGCGGAGGACATTCAGTCGCGGGTGCTGCATCGCGACGGGCTGATGCTGGTGATCGACAAGCCGCCCGGCCTGCCGGTGCATCGCGGCCCCAAGGGCGGGCCCAATCTGGAAACCTCGTTCGAGTTCCTGCGGTTCGGCCTGCCGCGCCCGCCGGTGCTGGCGCATCGGCTCGACCGCGACACCTCCGGCTGCCTGGTGCTCGGCCGCCACCGCAAGGCCACCGCCACGCTCGGGCTGCTTTTCAAGCACAGCAAGATTTCCAAGACCTATTGGGCGATCGTCGAGGGCGGCCCGGCCGAAGACCAGGGCACCATCGACCTGCCGATCGGCCGCCTCAACGCCGAGCGCGGCTGGTGGCAGAAGATCGACCCGGCGGGCCTGCCGTCGCTGACGAAATGGACGGTGCTGGGGCGCTTCTCCCCTCCCCCTTGCGGGGAGGGAGCCTGCCCCGGACTTGATCCGGGGTCGGGGGTGGGGGTCGACAACGGGAGCCTCGCTTCGGGGCACCCTCACCCCAACCCTCTCCCGCAAGCGGGAGAGGGAGCTCGCAGTGCTGGGGGCGAGGCCGCCGATCTGTCTCGAAAGCCGGGCGCGATCCTCGACGCGCCGCCGCCGACACAGCTCACCTGGCTGGCGCTGGAACCGATCACCGGGCGGACGCATCAGCTCCGGGTGCATTGCGCGGCGATGGGGTGGCCGATCTTCGGCGACAACATTTATGGCAGCGGCCCGCGCTTCGGCGAACCGAAGCTGCATTTGCATGCGCGCGAGATCACCATCCCGCTGTCGCGCAACAAGCCGCCGGTGGTGGTGACCGCGCCGGCGCCGGCGCACATGCATCCGCGGCTGGCGGCCTGCGGCTGGACGGGCGTGTAGTTCGAGACAGCCGCCACAAACACAACCGTCATCCCCCGCGCATGCGGGGGGGACCCAGTATTCCAGAGCGCTGCTATTCGTCCGCTGAGCTGCAGGCAACTGACTCGCTGCTGTTAGTTGATCACGTGCGCTCTGGAATACTGGGTCGTCCGGTCGAGCCGGACGATGACGGGAGTGGGTGGGGCGGCGCCGTGCTCATACGGTGAGCCTGGCCCCGTCGTGCCCGCGCACCGTCATCGCCTGAACCGTCCCCGGCGCGGCGCCTTCAATCGCCACCGGCAGGAAATGCTCGGTCCGGCCCTGTGCCGGGCTTTCGATCAGCACGGCGCGTACTTGCCCGATCTCCATCGCCAGCCGCTTCTGCAGTGCCGCTTCGCCTGCGGCGCGGAGTTGCGCGGCGCGGTCGCGGATGATGCGGCCGTCGAGCTGCGGCATCCGGGCGGCCGGGGTGCCGGGGCGCTTCGAATACGGAAACACGTGCAGGAAGGTCAGGCCGCAGTCCGCGACCAGATCGAGCGAACGCTGGAACATCGCGTCGGTCTCGGTTGGAAAGCCCGCGATCAGATCGGCGCCGAGCGCGATGTCGGGGCGTAGCCGCCGCACCTCGTCGCAGAACGCGACCGCGTCGGCGCGCGCGTGCCGCCGCTTCATCCGCTTCAGGATGATATCGTCGCCGGCCTGCAGCGACAGATGCAGATGCGGCATCAATCGCTGCTCGTTCGCCAGCGCGTCGAGCAGATCCCGATCCGCCTCGATGGAGTCGATCGAGGAAATCCGCAAGCGCTGCAGCTCCGGGACGTGGCGCAACACTTTCTTAACCAAAGTGCCGAGCTTCGGCGCGCCCGGCAGGTCGGCGCCGTAGCTGGTGAGGTCGACGCCGGTCAGCACGATCTCGACGTGGCCGCGTTCGGCCAGCGCGCGGACCTGGTCCACCACCGCGCCGACCGGCACCGAGCGGGAGTTACCACGGCCGAACGGGATGATGCAGAAGGTGCAGCGATGGTCGCAGCCGTTCTGCACCTGCACGAACACCCGCGGCAGGCCGCTCTGGTAACCGTCGACGAGATGCGGCGCCATCTCGCTTACCGCCATGATGTCGGCGACGGCGATCTTCTCTTCACTGCCGAGCCCGAACGCATCGGCGTCGAACGCCGCGCGCGCGGCGCGCCAGGCCTCGCTGCGCAGCTTGTCGTCATTGCCGATGACGCGATCGACTTCGTCCATCGCCGCGAAGGTGGCCGGCTCGGTCTGCGCCGCGCAGCCGGTGACGACGATGCGCGCGCCCGGCCGTGCGCGCTTCAATTTGCGGATCTGCTGCCGCGCCTGCGCCACCGCCTCATTGGTCACCGCGCAACTATTGACGACGATGGCGTCGGCGAGCCCTGCGCCCTCGGCCTCGCGGCGGATCACTTCGGATTCGAAGGCGTTGAGGCGGCAGCCGAAGGTGACGATCTCGACCGGCATCAGGCGGCGGTCGTTTCGCCAGCAAACAGCGCCGGATCGAACCGGCCCTCGAATTCGAGCTCGGCGCCGCCGGTCATCAGCACGTGATCGTCGCTCTCGCGCCATTCGATCGTGAGCTGGCCGCCCGGCAGCGTCAGTTCGACCTTGCGGTCGGCCCGCTTGAGCCGCGCGGCCGCCACCGCGGTGGCGCAGGCGGCCGAGCCGCAGGCGCGGGTCAGCCCGGCGCCGCGCTCCCAGGTCCGCATCGTGATGTGCTGGCGATCGACGATATGGGCGAGCGTGATATTGGCGCGCTCCGGAAAGATCGGATGATTTTCCAGCAGCGGCCCGAATTGGCCGAGATCGTAAGCGTGGATATCGTCGACCCAGAAGATCGCATGCGGATTGCCCATGCTGACCACCGAGGGCGTATGCAGGATCGGCGCGTCGATCGGGCCGATCTGCAGTTCGATGCCGCGGGTGTCGCGGAATTCCTCGGCCAGCGGAATCTCCCGCCAGCCGAATTTCGGCGCGCCCATGTCGACGGTGAACAGCCCTTCGGCCGGGCCACGCCAGCAATTGAGCAGGCCGGCGCGGGTCTCGAAGGTCAGGCCCTGCTGGTCGGAGCCGGCGAACATCTGCCGCGCGACGCAGCGCATCCCGTTGCCGCAGGCGCCGGATTCGGAGCCGTCATTGTTGTAGATCCGGACGAACGCTTCGGTGCCGGGCAGCCGCGCCGGCTGCAGCAGCATCAACTGATCATACGGCACATGCGCCGCCACCGCGCGGGCGTCGTCCGGCGTCACCGGCGCGGGCTGGTCGCGCAGATCGACCACGACGATCTCGTTGCCGATACCGTTCATCTTGGCGAAAAGGCGGTTGTCCAGCGCGCTCATGATCCGTTCCCTGTCGGGGCCTATATGGCGAAGCACGGCGGTTTTGGCCAGTCCGGCGGCGCGCGTCGGCGGACCGCCACAGTCAGGCCACACGCCGATCGCAAGGGACGAAGGCGGCCGCCGGATGTTATGAAGGATGCCGGGATCGCGATCCGCCGGGCGTCGAGGATCGCAGGGACACGTCCATCCGCTCGCGGCCAGGGAGACATTGGAATGAACCGCCCCCGCTTGTTTCACTCCGCCGGGCTCGGGCTGGTGTCGGCCGCGGCGCTGATGCTGGGCCTGGCCGGCGCGTCGGCGCAGACCGAGATCAAACCCGCCGATCCGGTGCCGCCGCCGGCCGCAACGGCGCCCGCGCCCGAAGCCGCGCCGGCCCCCGCGACGCCTGCGCCTGCGCCGACCGCGACCGAAACTCCGGCGACGCCGCCCCCTGCGGCCGAGACGCCCGCCGTGCCGCCGGTGTCGAAAGTGCAGAGCGCCGATCCGTTCGGCGAGGAGATCACGCTGGAGCCGAAGACCGCGGTGATCCTGAAGGGCAAGGCCAATTGGGACAATGCGTTCGAGAGCCTGATCGAGGCGTTCAAGTCAGTCACGGCGCTGCTGGCGAAAGAGGGCATCAAGCCGAACGGCAATCCGATGATCGTCTACACCTCGACCGACGACACCGGCTTCACCTTCCAGGCCGAGATCCCGGTGCCCGAGGCGCCGAAGACTCTCGGCAAGTCGATGAGCATGGGCACCACGCCCGACGGCAAGGCGCTGAAATTCGTCCACCGCGGCTCCTACGACAACATGGACAACACCTACGAGGCGATCACCAACCACCTCGACGAGAAGAAGCTCGAGGCCAAGGACACCTTCGTCGAGGAATACACCACCGATCCGCTGACCACCGCGGAAGACAAGCTCGTGATCAACGTCTATGTGCCGATGAAATGACGATGCAGTTCAACACATTCTCCGCCGTCGCCGTGACCCTCGCCGTGCTCGGCGCCGCGCCAGCGCTGGCCCAATCCGCGCCGCCCTCGCCGCCGCCTGCGATCACCGTGACCGGCGAAGCGCAGAAATCGGTCGCGCCGGACATCGCGCAGATCGAGGCCGGCGTCTCCAACATGGCGAAGACCGCCCGCGCCGCCGCCGAGGCCAACAACGTCGCGATGGGCAAGGTGCTGCTCGAACTGAAGAACGCCGGCGTCGACGGCAAGGACGCCCAGACCTCGCGGCTGTCGATCCAGCCGCAATATGCGTCGAACCGCTCGGGGCCGAGCGAGATCAACGGCTATCTCGCCTCCAACCTCGTCACCGTGCGGGTGCGCGACGTCGCGCGGGTGGCCGGGCTGGTCGATACGCTGGTGACCGCCGGCGCCAACGAGATCCGCGGCATCGGCTTCCGCGTCGCCGATCCGTCGAAGCTGCTCGACGACGTCCGCGCCGAGGCGATCGCCGACGCCCGCCGTAAGGCCGAGGTCTATGCGCGCGCCGCCGGCGTGACGCTGGGCGCGCCGCTGCTGATCACGGAGGACACCCAGCAGGGCGTTGCGCCGATGCGCAAGATGATGGCGACGCGATCCGACGCCGCGCCGGTCGCGCCCGGCGAGGAAACGCTGGGCGTCAACGTGACGGTGAGCTGGGCCATCAAGGCGCCGTAGTCGCCTACTGCCTTCTCCCACGAGGGGAGAGGCTGATGCCCCTCAGACCTCGAACACCTGCCCCGGCTTCAGAACCGGAAAACGTTCGCGCGGCACGGCGGCGGCGTCGAGCGCCGCGTAGAGATCGTTCTCCGGCGCGTCGATCGCCTCGTCGGTGAGCTGGAAGGTGCCGTGATGGTTGGCCAGTGCCTGCTCGGCGCCGCAATCCGCCAGCGCCATCACGGCGTCCGCCGGATTCATGTGCTGGTCCTTCATGAACCAGCGCGGCGCGTAGGCGCCGATCGGCAGGATCGCCAGCCGCAGCGGCGCGTGCGCGTCGCGGACATTGCGGAAGTGCCTGCCGTCGCCATAGCCTGAATCGCAGACGACGTAGATCCTGCCGGCCGGCGTCTCCAGCACGAACGACGCCCACAGCGCGCGATTGCGGTCGAACGGGCCGCGCGCGGTCCAGTGCCGGGTCGGCACCAGCGTCACCGCCACACCCTCGCCGAGCTCGACGCGGTCGCGCCAGTCATAGGCCTCGGCGCGGATCGCGCTGTCGTGCGAAGCCATCGTCAGATCGTTGCCGAGCGGCGTGATCACCCGCGGCGCATCACGGCCGGCGAGCCGCGACAGCGTCGCCAGGTCGAGGTGGTCGTAATGGCCGTGCGACACCAGCACGATGTCGATCTTCGGCAGTTTCTCGAACGCGATGCCCGGATCGTTGTGGCGCTTGGGGCCGGCGAAGCTGACCGGCGACACCCGCTGCGA
Organism: Rhodopseudomonas palustris; assembly: GCF_034479375.1. Classification (NCBI taxonomy): domain Bacteria; kingdom Pseudomonadati; phylum Pseudomonadota; class Alphaproteobacteria; order Hyphomicrobiales; family Nitrobacteraceae; genus Rhodopseudomonas; species Rhodopseudomonas palustris. The sequence continues at coordinate 4,119,160 of NZ_CP140155.1, forward strand.
CCACACCGGGTCGATCAGGATATTGAGCCCGCCGGTCTGGATCAGCCAGCTCGCATGACCGACGTAACTCAGCCGCGCCTTGTCGCCGCCGACGCGCGGCGGCGGGGTGTCGGCGAACGGGCTCGGCGCCCAATCCGGCCATGGCGCGGGCTTGGTGGTGAAGCGCCAGCGCAGCACGTCGAGCCACCCCTTCGGCGGCGCGCTGTCGCGATCGAAGAAGCGCTCACCGTCGAAATGATCGGTGATCGGGCCTTTGTAGGAGGTCATGCGGGAAACCCAGAGCGAGGACAGACCGGCGGTCGCCGCAAGGCCGGCCACCATCGCCAACAACCCCCTGCGTGAGATCGGGTTCATCGGCTCATGCGATCAGCGCGACGCCTTCGGCGGTCGCCGCCCGGGCCAGCGCGGCGTCGAGCGTCGCCAGCTCGATCCGCTCGCGCTGCGCCAGTTCGAGATAGGCGGCGTCGTAGAAGGTCAGGCGATGGCGCTGAGCCAGATCAAAGAGGGCATCCGAAGATGGAAGGCGGTCGATCGTTATGGCCGCGCGATTGATGCGATTCAGCACGCGCTTGATCTGCTGATTGTCGATGCGGCCTCGCCTTGATCCGACCAAGACGGCGTTCCGGAGTTCGAACCAGAACAGCGCGGGTGCAACGGCGGTAGCGCCGCCTTCAAGGCGTGCGAAAGCGGCATCCGCGACAGGTTCATCCTCATCGTCGAAACAATAGGCCGCCGCGACGGAAGCATCGATCACGAAGCGCACTTAGAACCGACGACCTTCGTCACGCCAGGCAATGATCTCTTCGGCAGTTGCCGGCCCGGACTTCTTGCGCAGTTCTTTCAGTTCTTCGATGGCCCGCCGAGCATCCTCCCGACGGCTCTCGTCGAACGGCGGCGCGAGTTCGAACGACCTTGCCCCATCTCGGCTGATCGTCACCGTCTCGCCGCGCTCGACCTCGTCGAGCAGCTCCGCGATGTTGGCGCGCGCATCCGCCAGGCTGACGTGCTTCATGACCTTCGACCTTTGTTAAGTCACCGATATATAGCCGTTTTCCGTCCGCCCGGCAGTCCCGTCGAAAGCGCCAAATGCCGCAATTCTTGACTTCGGCACGGCGTCGCGTCTAGATGCCGGCGAAATCTCGGAAAGTTTTCTTTTCGATCCGCCGACCGGTCCTCGAGACCGGAGGTCAACGCCCGACAGCGCGATGCGCCCTCGGGCGCCATAAGTGTTTGCTTCTGTAGGCCTTTCACCGGAAGGCCGTCGCTGGAACTGGGCCGATGTTCGACAATCTGTCGGAAAAGCTGGGTGGGATTCTCGATCGGCTGACCGGGCGCGGGTCGCTGAGCGAGGCCGATGTCGACGCGGCGATGCGCGAGATCCGCCGCGCGCTGCTCGAGGCCGACGTCGCGCTCGAAGTGGTGCGCTCGTTCACCGAGAAGGTCCGCGAGCAGGCGGTCGGCGCCACCGTCGTCAAGTCGGTCAAGCCCGGCCAGATGGTGGTCAAGATCGTCAATGACGAGCTGATCGCCATGCTGGGCTCCGACAGCCAGGCGATCGACCTCAATGCCGTCGCCCCGGTGCCGATCATGATGGTCGGCCTGCAGGGCTCGGGCAAGACCACCACTACCGCCAAGCTGGCGCGCCGGATGACGAGCCGCGACAAGCGCAAGGTGCTGATGGCGTCGCTCGACGTCTATCGCCCGGCCGCGATGGAGCAGCTCGCGGTGCTCGGCCGCGATCTGCAAATCGACACGCTGCCGATCGTCACCGGCCAGAAGCCGCCGGATATCGCGCGGCGCGCGATGGAGGCCGGCCGGCTCGGCGGCTACGACGTGGTGCTGCTCGACACCGCCGGCCGCACCACGCTCGACGAAGACATGATGTCCGAAGCGGCCGAGATCAAAGCCGCCGCCAATCCGCACGAAGTGCTGCTGGTCGCCGACAGCTTGACCGGCCAGGATGCGGTCAATCTGGCGCGCGCCTTCGACGAGCGCGTCGGCCTCACCGGCATCGTGCTGACGCGTATCGATGGTGACGGCCGTGGCGGCGCGGCGCTGTCGATGCGCGCCGTCACCGGCAAGCCGATCAAGCTGATGGGCACCGGCGAAAAGACCGATGCGCTCGAAGACTTCCATCCGAGCCGGATCGCCGGCCGCATCCTCGGCATGGGCGACGTCGTCTCGCTGGTCGAGAAGGCCGCCTCGACGCTCGACGCCGAGAAGGCCGCCGCTGCCGTCGAGAAGATGCGCAAGGGCAAGTTCGATCTCGCCGACATGCGCGAACAGCTCGAGCAGATGACCAAGATGGGCGGCCTCGGCGGGCTGATGGGGATGATGCCCGGCATCTCCAAGATGAAGAACCAGATCGCCGCCTCGGGCGTCGACGACAAGATCCTCAAGCGCCAGGTCGCGATCATCGATTCGATGACCCGCGAGGAGCGCAAGAACCCCGACATCCTCAAGGCCAGCCGCAAAAAGCGCATCGCAGCCGGCGCCGGCATCAAGGTCGAGGACGTCAACAAGCTGCTGAAAATGCATCGGAACATGGCCGACATGATGAAGGCCGTGGGCCGCGGCAAGGGCGGCCCGATGGCCGGCCTGGCGCAGGCGATGGGTTTCGGCGGCGGGCTGCCCACCGCCGAGCAGCTCAAGGCGATGCAGGACAAGATGCAGCAGGGCGGCGGCGAGCTGCCCGGCGGTCTGCCCGAACTGCCGAAGGACCTGCCCGCGAGCCTGCGCACCGGCCTGCCGAAACTGCCGGGCCTGACGGGCCTCAGCGGCAAGCCGACGCTGCCCGGCCTCGGCTCCTTCCCGGGCTTCGGGAAGAAGAAATGAGCGCCTTGCTCGCCCTCTCGGTCATTCCGGGGCGCCGCGCAGCGGCGAACCCGGAATCTCTCTCACAGAACACCTCGGGATTCCGGGTTCGCGCTTCGCGCGCCCCGGAATGACGGGCTGATTAGCAACACACACCGAACCCCCACCTAGGAGATCCGCAATGTCCGTCGTCATCCGCCTCGCGCGCGCTGGTACCAAGAAGCGCCCGTTCTATCACGTCGTCGTCGCCGATTCGCGCTTCCCGCGCGACGGCCGCTTCATCGAGCGGCTCGGTTACTTCAATCCGCTGATGGCCAAGGACAACGAGGCGCGCCTCAAGCTCGACCTCGACAAGGTCAAGGACTGGCTCGCCAAGGGCGCGCAGCCGTCGGATCGCGTCGCCCGCTTCCTCGACGTCACCGGCGTCAAGAAGCGCGAAGCCCGCAACAACCCGGAAAAGGCGGTGCCGCGCAAGGAGCGCAAGGCCGCCGCCGAAGCCGCCGCCAAGAAGTAAGCGCGGATGCCGTCCGGGCCGATTTCCGTCGCCCGGCAAGTCTGCGTCGCGCGAATCGGCGCGCCGCACGGCGTGCGCGGCGCGATGCGGCTGTGGAGCTTCACCGCCGATCCGCTGGCGGTCGGCGATTACGGCCCGCTGTCTACCAAGGACGGCGCGCGGTCGTTCGAGATCGCCACCGCGCGCGCCGCCAAGGATCATCTGGTGGTGACGCTGAAGGGCGTCACCACGCGCGACGAGGCGGTGCGCCTCAACGGCCTCGAACTGTATGTGCCGCGCGACGCCCTGCCGCCGACCGAAGACGACGAGTACTACCACGCCGACCTGATCGGCCTGCCGGCGATCACGACGTCCGGCGAGCCGCTCGGCCGCGTGCTGGCGATCCACAATTTCGGTGCCGGCGACATCATCGAGATTGCGCCGCCGTCCGGGCCGACGCTGCTGCTGCCGTTCACCAACGCGGTGGTGCCGACCGTCGACCTCGCCGCCGGGCAGGTGATCATCGAACTGCCCGCCGAGATCGAAGGCGACACGCCGAACCATCCGGAGGCGTGAGGCGCGGGGCGGCATTGTTTCGCGCACGCGTCGCAACACTTATGATCGTCATCGCCGGGCTTGACCCGGCGATCCATCTTCTCGCGAAGGCGATGGATGCCCGGATCAAGTCCGGGCATGACGTCCGAATTCGCTGCACGGCCTACGCATGACCTGGCGCGCCACTGTCCTCACGCTGTTTCCGGCGATGTTTCCCGGCCCGCTCGGCGTCAGCCTGGCGGGGCGGGCGCTGGCGTCCGGGGTTTGGGCGCTGGAGGCGCGCGACATCCGGGACTCGGCCACTGACCGGCACCGCAGCGTCGACGACACCCCGGCCGGCGGCGGGCCCGGCATGGTGCTGCGCGCCGACGTGCTGGCGGCGGCGATCGATGCAGCCGATCCTGTGCCGGGCCGGCCCCGGCTGGTGATGAGCCCGCGCGGTCGGCCATTGACCCAGGCGCGGGTCGCCGAGCTTGCCGCCGGGCCCGGCCCGCTGATCGTCTGCGGCCGGTTCGAGGGCATCGACCAGCGCGTGATCGACGCCCGCGGCCTCGAGGAGGTTTCGATCGGCGACTATGTGCTGTCCGGCGGCGAGATCGCAGCATTCGCGCTGATCGATGCCTGCGTCCGGCTGCTGCCGGGAGTGATGGGCAAGCTCGATTCCTCGACCGAGGAGAGTTTTTCCGCCGGATTGCTGGAATATCCGCAATACACCCGACCGCAGATCTTCGAGGGCCGGCCGATCCCCGAGACGCTGATTTCGGGCGACCATGCCAAGGTTGGCGCCTGGCGGCAGGCCGAGGCCGAGGCGCTGACGCGGGCGCGCCGGCCGGATCTTTGGGGCGCAAGATCGGTGTCGCGACCCGCCGCAAACGCCCCGGCAAAAGGCGAATCGCAAAAAACGCCAAAAGACAAGACGGACGGGTGACAAACCCCCAGGATTGCCGTATAGCACCGGCAAATCCGTGCAATGGCAGGACAGTGATCTTCGCGCAGCCCGCGCCGGGATGGTCGGGCGCGCCGCCGATGGAGAATGACCGATGAACCTCATCCAGACGCTCGAAAAAGAGCAGTTCGACAAGCTGTCCGCCGGCAAGACGATTCCGGAATTCGGCCCCGGCGACACCGTCATCGTCAACGTCAAGGTTGTCGAAGGCGAGCGCTCGCGCGTGCAGGCCTATGAGGGCGTCTGCATCGGCCGCTCCGGCGGCGGCATCAACGAGAGCTTCACCGTCCGCAAGATCTCCTACGGCGAGGGCGTCGAGCGCGTGTTCCCGCTGCTGTCCCCGATGATCGACTCGATCAAGGTGGTGCGCCGCGGCAAGGTGCGTCGCGCCAAGCTGTATTACCTGCGCAACCTGCGCGGCAAGTCGGCCCGCATCGTCGAGAAGAAGCAGGACCGCCCGGCCAAGGTCGCCGCCGGCGCCGCCGAGTAGTCTTCCGGCATATCGATTTGGTTGCGAAAGCGCGGGTTCTGCCCGCGCTTTTTCGTTGGTGTCAGTCCCTGCTTGTGTCCCGGGCACGATGCAGCGTTTCACGCTGCTTCGCAGACCCGGGACCCGGTTGCTTTCGCCACGTCCAAAACCGGGGCCCCGGATCTGCAGCGCACCACGCCGCAGGAAAGAGCGGCGCGCTGCGCTGCGTCCGGGGCACGCGATTGCGAACGCAATGACATAGTCGCAGCGTTGTCGGCTCGCCGCTTCGTGCTATATGGATGGAATGTTTCCAGATCGCCCCGCACGCATCGTGCTCGATGACCGCAGCCGCCTGCCATGGCGGTTCTTCGGGCGGCTGACCACGGCTGCGCTCACGGCCTGAGCGTTCCGGTTTCGCGCGGTTGTTCCGCGAGACGCATTCCGCTTTCAAGCATCAACTCATCCGGTCCGAGGACTGACACCATGTCCGCTGCAAAACCCACCACGCTGTACGACAAGATCTGGAACGACCATCTGGTGCACGAGGCCGACGACGGCACCTGCCTGCTCTACATCGACCGCCATCTGGTGCACGAAGTGACCAGCCCGCAGGCGTTCGAGGGGCTGCGCACCGCCGGCCGCAAGGTGCATTCGCCGGAGAAGACGCTGGCGGTGGTCGATCACAACGTGCCGACCACCGATCGCTCCAAGCCCAATCCGGACCCGGAGAGCGCCGAGCAGATCGCCGCTTTGGCCGAGAACGCCCGCGACTTCGGCGTCACCTACTACAACGAGTTCGACAAGCGGCAGGGCGTGGTCCACGTCATCGGCCCGGAGCAGGGTTTCACGCTGCCCGGCACCACCATCGTCTGCGGCGACAGCCACACCTCGACCCATGGCGCGTTCGGCGCGCTGGCGCATGGCATCGGCACCTCCGAGGTCGAGCACGTGCTGGCGACCCAGACGCTGATCCAGAAGAAGGCCAAGAACATGCGTGTGACCGTCGACGGCGATCTGCCGGACGGCGTCACCGCCAAGGACATCATCCTGGCGATCATCGGCGAGATCGGCACCGCGGGCGGCACCGGCTACGTGCTGGAATATGCCGGTGACGCGATCCGCGCGTTGTCGATGGAAGGCCGCATGACGGTCTGCAACATGTCGATCGAAGGCGGCGCGCGAGCCGGCCTGATCGCGCCGGACGAGAAGGCCTATGCTTACTTGAAGGGTCGCCCGATGGCGCCGACCGGCGCCAATTGGGACGCCGCGATGCGCTATTGGGACACGCTGCGCTCCGACGAGGGCGCGCATTTCGACCATGAACTCAAGCTCGACGCCGCTGCCTTGCCGCCGATCGTGACCTGGGGGACGTCGCCCGAAGACGTGATCTCGGTCACCGGAAAGGTGCCGAACCCGGCCGACATCGCCGATGAAGCCAAGCGGCTGTCGAAGGAGCGGGCGCTCGCCTATATGGGCCTGACGCCGGGGACGAAGATCACCGACATCAAGATCGACCGGATGTTCATCGGCTCCTGCACCAACGGCCGGATCGAGGATCTGCGCGCCGCCGCCAAGGTCGCCGAGGGCAAGACCGTCAACGCCAACGTCAACGCCATCATCGTGCCGGGCTCCGGCCTGGTGAAGGAACAGGCCGAGGCCGAAGGGCTCGACAAGATCTTCGTCAAGGCCGGCTTCGAATGGCGCGAGCCGGGCTGCTCGATGTGCCTGGCGATGAACCCCGACAAGCTCGCGCCCGAAGAGCGCTGCGCCTCGACCTCGAATCGCAATTTCGAAGGCCGCCAGGGCTTCAAGGGCCGCACCCATCTGGTGTCGCCCGCGATGGCGGCGGCGGCGGCGATCGCCGGTCACTTCGTCGACATCCGCGACTGGCGCTGAGCGCCGCCTTGCCGGCCTAAGTACCAACGTCATTGCCGGGCTCGACCCGCCTGCGCGGCCGAAGCCGCTTCGGCGCGGCGAAGGCCCGGCAATCCATCTTCAGAAGAGCGATGGACCGCCGGATCAAGTCCGGCGGTGACGGTCGGAGCGATGATGGGATGAATCACGACAGGCGCCCCTCGGGCGCCTGTTTCGGTTTCAGCCTCTCGCAGCGACCTACCAATACGTCCGCCACACGCGGTGGTGGCGATAGTGGGGCCGCCATGGCCGCAATTTGCAGACGCGACGCGGGCCGTAAGAGGTGTAGACGATGCGGCAGAACCGGCGCGGGCCATAATAGCGCGGGCCGTAGTATACGGGCGCGTAGTAGCGCGGTCCGTAATAGCCGTAGACGCGCGGGCGGACGTAGTGCCGGCGGAAGCCGTAATGTGGCCGATAGCCATAGTGACGCGGACCGAAGTGACGCGGACCGAAATGGCGGTGGCCGACGAAGCGCGGGCCGCCGTGGAACTGGCGCTGATGAAACACCGGTCCGCGCCCGATGTGACCGCCGCCGCGATAACCGCCGCCGTGGAATGCCGGGCGGAAACCGCCGCCGCGAAACCCGCCGCCATGATGAATTCCGCCGCCGCGGAAGCCTCCGCCGCCACGAAACCCGCCGCCGCCATGGAAGCCTCCGCCGCCACGGTGGCCGCCGCCGATCTGACCGACCACCGGAATCGGGGTCTCGGTCGCGACCTTGCTGGTGTTGGCGGTGGCCGGGCTCGCCGGCGACAGCGCCTGCGCGCGCGGCGCGGCGGCGATCGAGAAGGCCAGAGCCGCGACGGTTGCGACCGCGATCGAGCCGATCCGGCTCAGCAGTGTCGTCCGATCGGAACGGTGTGGTGTGAGGACCCTCGCATGCGCAGTCATCGGCGCTCCCCCGGCGCCGTCACGCGGCGCGTTGACGAATTGGCTGTGTTGCTCCCATGCGCAGGCTAGGAGGCGCAAACTGAACGCGCCATGAATAGCGTCCCATGAATAGCGTCGCCGCAGCGCCTGCGCGCAGCATCGATGCGCCGATCAGGCCGTCGCGCTTACCACGACGGCTGAAAGCCGTAGCCGCCGAATCCGAACGGAAAAAATGGTGCGATCCCGTACGGCCGATAGTGATACGGCCGTGCGTAGTAGCGTGGCGCGTAGTCATGCGGCCGCGGCCCCCAGCGATGCCGGCGATGCGCATATCGCCGCGCCTGGCGATGCGCGTGCGCGCGGCCGCGATGCCGCGAGCTGAACTCGGTCGCCGGCACGGCGTTCGCAGGCATCGCCTCGCCGGCCTGTGCCGCGCGCGATCCGCCCACCGCCGATGCCTGCGCCGCCGCCGGCATCACGCCGAGCACGACCGCAACGATCGTTGCTCCCATCCAGCTTCGCATCGCATCATCCTCCGGCGCGGACCGGCCGCACGGTCGTGATGTTAGCGCGACGCGCGCGATCGCGACAGGCCGAAACCAAAACAGGCCCGAAAACGGGCCTGTTTGCTGAACAATGCGTTCAGATTTGCGCGGCGATCAACGCCAGTTGCGGCGATAATGGTGGCGCGGCGCGTAGTGCCGGTGCGGGCGGTGCATGTGGCGGCGGTAGGCGCGATGGTGCCGATAGCGGGGATGATGCCGATAGCCGCGGTGATGGCGATACTGTACCTCGGTGGCTTCCGGAATCACGTCGCGCTGAACCGTGGTGGCGAGTCCGGCGCTCGACATCGGCGCGGCCTGCGCGCGATCGGCCGGTGCGGCGATCAGCAGCAATCCCGCGATGGCGGCGAGACCGGAGAGTTTCAGAATGTTCATCGATGAGTCTTCCTTGGTTCGAGATGCGCTTCGTCCAGCGTGATGCGGTTGGTCGTCGATCACCGCAAAGCGACTGGCGTCGCTTGTGATCATGCTGAGGCGCGCGACGTGAATGCGGAGTGAATGCAGCCCGCGCGAATGAATGCGCATCATGTCGCAGTGGTTCCTGCGACGGTGCATTTTTGCTGCGCGTGGCGCGCGACAAATTCGAAGTCGGTCCGGCGCGACTCTCGGCGAGCTCGATGATTCGTGGAGCCTAGCGCGCGGCTCAGCCGCGGCGCCAGAAGCAGTTCATCCGCGGCGTGATCACGGTTCCGCTCGGGCGATACTCCTGCACATAGGTCGCGGTGCATTCGCGCACGGCGTTGCGGCCGGGAAAATAGCGCGGGTAGACGTCGTCGCTCGGGGCCACGCGCGGATAGATCCGCAGCCGTCGCGGCGGACGCCGCTCCTGCGCCGACACATCGGTCAGGGGCGCGGCGGCGGACGGCCTCGCCTGCATCGAGGTCTGCGCCTGCGCCGGTTCCGCCGTCTGCAGCAGCAGCGCCGCGGCCAGCCCCGCCGCAGCCAGCCCCAGTGCTTTGGTCATCGCTCGGATCATCGCAACCGCCCCGTCCCAAATCCTCGCCGGCAAAGTCCCCGATCGGCGCCCCGCCGTCAACCGCAGCAATCTGCCGCCTTTGCCGAACGCCGCGCCATCCCCTACAACGCGATCCATGTGGATCACCGCCAAGGCGCCCTCGCTCGCCGAGTTCGAGGAGATGGCGCAAGAGACGTTCGGCAAACTCCCCGAGGAGTTCCGCGCCCTGTGCGAAGGCGTGATCATCCGCGTCGACGATTTCCCGACCGACGAGGTGATGGAGGAGCTCGGCGCCCAGACCGAGTTCGACCTGCTCGGCCTGTTCCAGGGTATCGGCCTGCCGCAGCGCTCCAGCCAGGACATCGCCCCGATGCCCAACATGATCTGGCTGTACCGCCGGCCGATCCTGGATTACTGGTCCGAGAACGACGAGACGCTGGGCCACATCGTCAGCCACGTCCTGATCCACGAAATCGGCCACCATTTCGGCCTGTCCGACGACGACATGGAAGCGATCGAGGCGCAGGTGGCGGACTGAGCCCGGCTTCACGCACCTTCCGGTCGCCGGGCCAAGCCCTCATGGTGAGGAGCGCGAAGCGCGTCTCGAACCATGAGGTGCCCTGCGCATCCTTCGAGACGCGGCCAAGCGGCCGCTCCTCAGGATGAGGGCCGTGCCGGCGGAAACGGCTTGGAGGCTCCCGAAAGAATCGCCTTGGAACGCCGGGCCGGGCCGGCTAAAACCCCGCCTCAATCTGGGAAAATCGCCATGGACAAGTTCACCACGCTGGAAGGCGTCGCGGCGCCGCTGAAGATCATCAATGTCGACACCGACATGATCATCCCCAAGCAGTACCTGAAGACCATCAAGCGCACCGGCCTCGGCAAGGGCCTGTTCTCGGAACAGCGCTACAACGACGACGGCAGCGAGAACCCGGACTTCATCCTCAACAAGCCGGCCTATCGCAGCGCCAAGATCCTGGTCGCCGGCGACAATTTCGGCTGCGGCTCGAGCCGCGAGCACGCCCCCTGGGCGCTGTTGGATTTCGGCATCCGCTGCGTGATCTCGACCTCGTTCGGCGACATCTTCTACAACAACTGCTTCAAGAACGGCGTGCTGCCGATCCGCGTCTCGCAGGACGATCTCGACAAGCTGTTCGACGACGCCGAGCGCGGCTCGAACGCCACCGTCACCATCGACCTGCCGGCGCAGGAGATCCGCGGCCCGGACGGCGGCACGGTGAAATTCGAGATCGACCCGTTCCGCAAGCACTGCCTGATCAATGGCCTCGACGACATCGGGCTGACGCTCGAAAAGAAGGCCTCGATCGACAGCTACGAAGACAAGCTGAAGACCGAACGCGCCTGGGCTTAGTTCTTAACCTCTCCCCGCGCGCGGGGAGAGGTCGACCGGCGGAGCGCAGCGAAGCCGGTCGGGTGAGGGGGCGCCTCTACGCGGCCGAGAGACTCAATGCCCGCGTCGCCCCTCACCCCAACCCTCCCCCCGCAAGAGCGGGGCGAGGGGGCAGCCTGCGGCTGTTGCGACGCCCGAGCCTTCCACGCCCCAACGCCGTCATTCCGGGGCGCCGCACAGCGGCGAACCCGGAATCCAGACGTTCGGGGCACCTCGCAGGACACTTCGGGATTCCGGGTTCGCGAGCTTCGCTCGCGCCCCGGAATGACGATTGCTGTTACCGCCCCGCCAGTTCGATCGCGTCGGCGATCGCGATGGTCTTCCTGGCGATCTCGGCATGCAGGCGCTCGACCATGCGGCCGTCGAGCTGGATGGCGCCGCGGCCCTTGTTCTCCGGGCGCTCGAAGGCGGCCAGGATGGCGCGGGCCTGCGCCACGTCCTCTGCCGGCGGCGTGAAGGTGGCGTTGCAGGCGTCGATCTGGCCGGGATGGATCAGCGTCTTGCCGTCGAAGCCGAGGTCGCGCGCCTGGGCGCATTCCTGGGCGAAGCCGTCGACATTGGCGATGTCGCTGTAGGGGCCGTCGAGCACGACCAGGCCGTGGACCCGCGCGGCGAGAACGCAGTGGGTGATCATCGGGATCATCGTGGGGCGGCCCGGCAGCATCCGGATGCCGGTCTCGCGCGAAATGTCGTTGGGCCCGAACACGAAGCCGGCCAGCCGCATCTCGGAATCGTGGCTCTGCGCCGCCAGCTCCTCGGCGTGCAGCACGCCGCGCGCGGTCTCGATCATGATCCAGACCCGGATCGCCATGTCGGCGTTGAGGTCGCTGAGCCGGTCGGCGATCGCCGTCAGATCCTGCACGCTCGACACCTTCGGCACCAGGATGCCGTCCGGCTTGACCTTGGCGGCCATCGCGATGTCGTCGAGCCACCAGGGCGAATCCAGCGCGTTGATCCGCACCAGCACCTCGCGGTGGCCGTAACCCTTGGCGGCGACCGCGGCGGCGATCTGGTCGCGCGCGGTGGCCTTGGCGTCCGGCGCCACCGCGTCCTCGAGGTCGAGGATCAGGCCGTCGGCGGGCAAAAGGCGCGCCTTCTCCAGCGCCCGCGCATTCGACCCGGGCATGAACAACAGGCTGCGGCGCGGTCGGATCATCGGTCTGTCCCCATCAGTGCCCGGAAAACGATGGCGATATCATTTCGGCCCGCGCGCCGGAAGACTTGTTCGCGACCGCATCCTGTGATTATGCGGGCAGGATCAGGCGCGCGCGTATCCTGGTCGCAGATCCGGTTCCGCTCGAATACGCGACACACTCGTCCCCCAGGAGGTACCGCGCCGATGACATCGTTTCCGAAATCCCTGATCGCGGGCTACGAAGCGTTCCGGACGCAGCGGCTGCCGACCGAGCAGAGCCGCTACCGCGAGCTCTCGGAGCGCGGTCAATCGCCGGAAGTGATGGTGATCGGCTGCTGCGATTCGCGGGTCTCGCCCGAGGTGATCTTCGACGCCGGCCCGGGCGAGATGTTCGTGGTCCGCAACGTCGCCAATCTGGTGCCGGTGTACGAGCCCGACGGCGGCGCCCACGGCGTTTCCGCTGCGCTGGAATTCGCCGTGCAGGTGCTCAAGGTCAAGCACATCGTGGTGCTCGGCCACGCCCAGTGCGGCGGCATCAAGGCCTTCACCGACAAGACCCCGCCGCTGACCGAGAGCGACTTCATCGGCCGCTGGATGTCGATGTTCGTCAAGCCCGGCGAAGTGGTGGAGCAGCGCGACCACGAGAGTCAGCAGGATTTCCGTACCCGGATCGAAAAGGCCGCGGTGCATCGCAGCCTCGAAAACCTGATGACCTTCCCGTGCATCAAGATCCAGGTCGAGCGCGGCAAGATCCAGTTGCACGGCGCCTATTTCGGCGTCGCCGCCGGCGATCTGTTCGTGCTCGATCCCGACAGCAAGGAATTCCGCCCCGCCGTCCCGCGCGGGTGAGGCACGCACGCCGCCCCGGCCGTAGGGTGGCGCTGAGCGGAGCGAAGCCCACGCGGGACGATGCGACGAACACAGACGCTCGCGTGCGCACGGCGCTTCGCGCCTCTTGCCCACCCTACTGACACTGCCCGCTAATGCCCGGCCTTGTCGTCGCCGCCGTGGCCGCCCCAGCGGTCGGACAGCGCCATCACCAGGGTCGAGACCACGAACACCAGATGGATGCCGATCAGCCAGCCGAGCTTGGTGCTGTCATAGCCGGCGTCGAGATTCATGAACGCCTTCAGCACCTGGATCGCCGAGATCGCCACGATCGAGGCGAGTAGTTTCTGTTTCAGCCCGGCGAAGTCGACCTTGGTCATCCACTCCGGCCAGTCCGGATGATCGCGCGGATCGATCTTGGAGACGAAGTTCTCGTAGCCGGAGAACACCACGATCAGCACCAGGTTGCCGGTCAGCGACACGTCGATCAGGCTGAGCACGCCGAGGATGATGTCGGATTCCTTGGCGAGGGTGGCGTGCAGGATCAGTTCGCCGAGCAGCACCACGAATTTATACAGCAGCACCAGCAGGCTGAGCACGAGGCCGAAATAGAACGGCGCCATCAGCCAGCGGCTGTTGAACAGCACGGTCTCGAAACCGCGCTCGATGCGTTTGGTAGTGGAGATCGGCGGATCGGGTTTGTCGGTCATGATGCGGCCGGGGGCAATGAAGCTGCACCAGCCTAGCGCGGCGGCGCGCTCGCGTCAGTACCGTTGCGCACCGTGAATGCAAATGGCCGGGGACGAGCCCCGGCCATTGCAAGATCTGTAGGATGCAAGATCTGTACGGTGGGCAAAGGCGCGAAGCGCCGTGCCCATGCGTCACATTGCCCGATCGTGCGTGGGCACGCGCTACGCGCTTTGCCCACCCGACCAAGTCGAACTACGCCGCTTTCTGCTTCGCGGTGATCAGCTTGCGGTTGATCAGCACTTCGGCGATCTGGATCGCGTTCAGCGCCGCGCCCTTGCGCAGGTTGTCGGAGACGCACCACAGCACCAGGCCGTTGTCGACGGTCGGGTCGGTGCGGATGCGGCTGATATAGGTCGCGTCCTCGCCGGCGGCTTCATACGGCGTGACGTAGCCACCCGGCTCCTGCTTGTCGATCACCAGGCAGCCCGGCGCGCTGCGCAGGATGTCGCGGGCCTCGTCGGCGGAGATCGGGTTCTCGAACTCGATATTGACCGCCTCGGAATGGCCGACGAACACCGGCACCCGCACGCAGGTGGCGGACAGCTTGATGGCGGGATCGAGAATCTTCTTGGTCTCGACCATCATCTTCCACTCTTCCTTGGTGTAGCCGTCCTCCATGAACACGTCGATCTCGGGGATCACGTTGAAGGCGATCCGCTTCGGGAATTTCTTATTGATCAGTTCCTGGTTGGTGTAGACGGCCTTGGTCTGCGAGAACAGTTCGTCCATGCCCTCTTTGCCGGCGCCCGACACCGACTGATAGGTCGACACCACCACGCGGGTGATCTTGGCGTGATCGTGCAGCGGCTTCAGCGCCACCACGAGCTGCGCGGTCGAGCAGTTCGGATTGGCGATGATGTTCTTCTTGGTGAATCCCGCGGCGGCCGCGGCGTTCACTTCGGGCACGATCAGCGGCACGTCCGGATCCATCCGCCACGCGCTCGAATTGTCGATCACCACCGCGCCCTGGGCGCCGATCTTGGGCGACCATTCCTTCGACACGGCGCCGCCGGCCGACATCAGGCAGATGTCGATGTCGCTGAAATCGTAGTGCTCCAGCGCCTTGCATTTCAGGGTCCTGTCGCCGTAGCTGACCTCGACGCCGATCGAGCGGCGCGACGCCAGCGCCACCACCTCGTCCGCCGGGAACTTGCGTTCGTCCAGAATGGCGAGCATTTCGCGCCCGACATTGCCGGTCGCACCCACTACCGCGACTTTGTAACCCATCGTTCACTCTCCGAAGGAATTTGCTCCGCCGCGGCACGCCGCAGCAAGGAGAAGTCAGCGCTTCTATGCGAGAAACGCCGCTGACACAACTTGATACCTGCCCGCGCTTTTCTCCGTAATTTCCATCCTTCCGCGAGTGGTGCCCGGAGCCTTGCCGATGCGATCGAATCCGGCCCTCCGGGCCGCGTCTCCCCAGGACCGGATCCATCCGGCCCTGCGCAGCTTCGCCGACGAATGCCGCGAAACCGTGATGCGCATCCTGGCCTATGTGGGCGCGCTGGCGCTGATCGGGCTGATCATCTTCACCGCCGCCAATCCGCTGACCGACGCCGCGATCAGTGCCGCCACCACGCCCGGCGACCGGCCGGCCTGGAGCGTGGCGACGCACTCGCATCCCGCTTTCGCCGTCAGCCAGATCGACCTGCCCGGCGCCGTCGCGAGCACCGAAATCCTCCGGCATCCGGATGGCGGCCGCAAGGACGTCCTGCGCTGGGCCGCCCCCGGGCAGGCGCCGGCCGTCGAGATCGAGCTGTACCGGCTCGGCGACGAGGCGCACGGCGTGCCGGACGCGGCCGCCGACCTTGCCGCCCGGATCGGTGCGGAGCGCGCCGAGAGCGCGCAGCCGGCCGGCCTGATCGACAGCAAGTTCGGGCCGGTGACGCTGTTCGATCTCGCCGGGCCATCGACCCGCTGCCTCGGCTTCTTCAGGCGGATCGACGACGCGGCGCTGCGCATCTCCGGCTGGACCTGCCAGGGCGACAGCCTGCCGCAGCGGCGCGCCGCGGCCGCCTGCATGCTGGACCGGCTGGTGCTGCTGACCGCCGGCGGCGATGCGGCTTTGGCCGACACCTTCGCCCACGCCGAATTGCGCCGGCAGGGCTGCACTCCGGCGCCCGGGCAGGCGGCCCGTGCCGACTGGGTGTTCGGCGCGCAGAATCCGCGTCTCCGCGGCGCATTCTGACAGCGAATCGCACGCGTCGTTTAACCGTTGGATTCCATGCAACATTCCGGCAAGCCCGGAATTGCATATTTGCGCTCGGTGTGGCCGGATTGACCTTGTGGCGCGGCCCCGCTGGCGGCTAGAAAGAGGCGTAATTCGCAATGCGCCTGCCGATGAGGACCCGATGACCCTGAAATTCCCAGCCGTCAAAACCTGCGCCAAGACCTGCGCGAAGGCGTTTGCGGTGCTGCTCGCGACGGTGGCCGTGGTGGCGATCGGCGTCGAATCGGCGGACGCGCAGCAGTCGAAGCGCTACCGCAGCAACGACCAGGTCCGCTACGGCGATCGCGGTCCGAACGTGTCGTATCAGTCCGGCCCGCGCACCCGCGTCTACATCACCAAGCGCTCCTGGCTCGACGCCGGCACCGAAGTGCTGCCGGGCGATCGCAAATTCTCCGATTACGCCTTCCCGCCCGGCACCTCGTTCGCCCGGCAGAACGGCCAGCGCCCGCTCGACCGCCAGCCGCTCAACCCGGCCTCCGACCTCGGCGGCTACCCGGAGCGCTTCCCGCTGTATTGAGCGGCGCGAACGTCCACCGATACGAAAATGCCCGGCTCAGCCGGGCATTTTTTATGGGTCTGCGCCGTAGGGTGGGCAAAGCCGCGAAGCGGCGTGCCCACGTAGTCGGCCTTCGCGTGGGCACGCTTCGCTTTGCCCACCCTACAAAGGGGATCGCCGCACGGCTCAGCCGTGCAGCGCCTGCATCTCCTGGACGATGGCTTCGCCCATCTGGCTGGTCGACACCACGGTCGAGCCTTCGCTCTTGATGTCGGCGGTGCGCAGGCCGCGGGCCAGCACCACGGCGATGGCTTCGTCGAGCTTGTCGGCGAGTTCGCCCATGTCGAGCGAATAGCGCAGCGCCATGCCGAACGAGGCCAGCATCGCCACCGGATTGGCCATGCCCTTGCCGGCGATGTCCGGGGCCGAGCCGTGCACCGGCTCGTACATCGCCTTGCGCTTGCCGGTGGTGTCGTCGACCGCGCCGAGCGAGGCCGACGGCAGCATGCCGAGCGAGCCGGTCAGCATCGCGGCGATGTCGGAGAGCATGTCGCCGAACAGATTGTCGGTGACGATGACGTCGAACTGCTTCGGCCATTTGACGAGATTCATGCCGCCGGAATCGGCGAGCTGGTGCTCGAGCGTCACGTCCTTGTATTCGCGCTGGTGCACCTGGGTGATGACCTCGTTCCAGAGCACGCCCGTCTTCATGACGTTGCGCTTCTCCATCGAGGTGACCTTGTTGCGACGCTTGCGGGCGAGGTCGAAGGCGACGCGGCCGATCCGCTCGATCTCGTAGGTGTCGTAGACCTGGGTGTCGATCGCGCGCTTCTGGCCGTTGCCGAGATCGGTGATGGTCTTCGGCTCGCCGAAATACACCCCGCCGGTGAGCTCGCGGACGATCATGATGTCGAGCCCCTCGACCACTTCGGGCTTCAGGCTGGAGGCTTCGGCCAGCGCCGGGTAGCACACCGCAGGACGCAGATTGGCGAACAGCGCCAGATCCTTGCGCAGCCGCAGCAGGCCGGCCTCGGGGCGCGCGTCATACGGCACCGCATCCCATTTCGGGCCGCCGACCGCGCCGAAGATCACCGCGTCGGAGGCCTGCGCCAGCGCCATCGTGGCGTCGGTGATCGCGACCTTGTCGGCATCATAGGCGGCGCCGCCGACCAGGCCGTGCTCGGTGGCGAAGCTGGCGATGCCGGCCTTGTCGAGCCAGTCGATCAGCCTCGACACCTCGGCCATCACTTCGGTGCCGATACCGTCGCCGGGAAGAAGCAGCAGTTTATGCGTCGCCATGATTGGAGCCTCGATCTCATTGGGGCTCGTCATTGCCGGGCTTGACCCGGCAATCCAGCGTCTTGCGAAGATGATGGATGCCCGGGTCAGGCCCGAGCATGACGGCCGAAAACGGAAAGCGGCCGAGTGCTAAAGCGCCGTTGCGGGCTTGGCAAGACAGTGTTGCTCGGGGCCCGGTTGCCCGAACGGCGAACTCCCTGCCACAATGGCGGCGGGAGAAACGCTTGACCCTGCTCGACCGCTCCGAGGCGCCGCCGGCCCAACCCGCGCGGCTGATCCTGATCCTGTCGCTCGCGCCTACCGTCGGGCTTGGGATCGGCCGTTTCGCCTATTCGCTGCTGCTGCCCGACATGCGCGACAGCCTGCAATGGTCGTATTCGGCCGCCGGCTTCATGAACACGATCAACGCCGCCGGCTATCTGCTCGGCGCGCTGGCCACCTCGCGGCTGGTCCGCCGCTACGGGCTGTCGGCGATCGTCCGCGCCAGCACGCTGGCCTGCGTGGTGTCGCTGGCGCTGTGTGCGCTGTCGGGCAATTTCGTGCTGCTGTCGGCTGCGCGGCTGATCGCCGGGATCGGCGCGGCGCTGGCCTTCGTCGCCGGCGGCGCGCTCGCGACCACGATCGCGCAATCGCAGCCGGCGCGCTCGGCGTTCCTGCTCAGCCTGTTCTATGCCGGCCCCGGCATCGGCATCGTGTCGTCCGGGCTGATCACGCCGTTTCTGCTGCAGGCGGCCGGTCCCGGCTCGTGGTGGATAGGCTGGCTGGTGCTGGCGGCGCTGTCGGCGGCGATGACGCTGCCGCTGCTGCTCGCCCGGCTCGACGGCCACGCCAGCATCGGCAGCGGGTCGGCGGCGAGCTTCACGATCCGGCCGGTGCTGATCTATCTGGTCGGCTACTTCATGTTCGGCGCCGGCTACATCGCCTACATGACCTTCATGATCGCCTATGTGCGCGACGCCGGCGGCGGGGCTGCGGCGCAAAGCGCGTTCTGGTGCCTGATCGGCTGCAGCGCCTTCGTCACGCCCTGGGTGTGGCGGCGGGTGATGTCGCTCGATCGCGGTGGGCTGACGACCACGATCATTCTCGGCGTCAACGCGGTCGGCGCGGCGCTGCCGCTGTTCGGACTGTCGACGCCGATGCTGGCGATCTCGGCGCTGGTGTTCGGGGTGTCGTTCTTCGCGGTGGCGGCGTCGACCACGGCCTTCGTCCGCTTCAACTACGCGCAGGCGTCGTGGCCCGGCGCGATCGCGGCGATGACGATTTCGTTCGGCATCGGCCAGACGCTCGGCCCGCTGGTGGTCGGCGCCATCACCGACGCGGTCGGCAGCCTGTCCTCGGCGCTGGCGGTGTCGGCCGCGACGCTGGCGCTCGGCGCGCTGCTGTCGGCATTCCAGCGGCCGCTGCGGCGCGGGAGTTGATCCGAGGGAGTCATTCCGGGGCGCTCGCGGAAGCGAGCGAACCCGGAATCTCGCCGTTCGGGGCACCCGGCGGATCGTTCGCAGAACAGCTCCAGATTCCGGGTTCACGCGCGGTGCGCGTGCCCCGGAATGACGGTGGGGGGCGGGCGGTCAGAGTCCGCTGAACGAATTGTAGCCCTGGTCTTCCCAATAGCCGCCTTTGTAGTCGTTGGTGACTTCCATCGAGACGACGTATTTGGGGTTCTTGAAGCCGAGCTTGGTCGGGATCCGGATCTTCATCGGATAGCCGTAGGCGCGGGGCAGGATCTGGCCGTCATATTTCAGAGTCATCTGGGTCTGCGGATGCAGCGCGGTCGGCATGTCGATCGGCGAGGTGTAGTCGTCGGCACAGCGGAACCAGACGTATTTGGCGCGCGTATCGGCGCCGACCAGTTTGAGGAAGTCGCTCAGCCGCACACCGCTCCAGGAGCCGATCGCGCTCCAGCCTTCGACGCAGATGTGGCGGGTGATCTGGCCGACCTCGGGCAAGGCCGACAACTCCGCGAGCGTCCAGCTCTTCGTGTTGTCGACGAGGCCGGTGACTTCGAGCGCCCATTGCTTGCCGTCGACGTCGGGAGCTTCGTCGAGCGAATAGAAGGCGTTGAACGGAAACGGCCGGGTGATGTCCTTCTCACTGTAGGTCGGCGCCAGCGTGTTCGGGTCGAAGATCGCGGCTTGCACCGAATCGTTAAATTTCGACACTTGCGCCAGCAGGTCTTCCGCCGAGGCGCCGTCGATCACGTCGCAGCCGGTCAGCAGCGTCAGCGCGCCGAGACTGGCGCCGCCGGTGAGGAAGCGGCGGCGAGAGAGATCCGGCATTAGCCGGGTGGCGTCCTTGACCAGCAATTGCTTGTCGACGCCGGGGATCAGCAGCGATTTGATGCGCAACATCGTCTATCTCCCGATGATCATCGCGCGCAGGCTCTTCGGCACCAGCAGCGCCAGCACGACGTGCACGACGAGAAACGCGACGATCGCCGCCATCGCAAAGAAGTGCACGTAGCGCGCGGTGTCGTAGCCGCCGAACAGGGCGGTGAGCGTCTGGAACTGCACCGGCTTCCAGATCGACAGCCCGGACAGCACGACCAGGACGCCGACCAGCAAGATACCGGCATAGAGCAGCTTCTGGACGTAGTTGTAAGTGGTGAGGTCGCTGTGCGACAGCCGGAAGGTCGCGGCCCTGGCGAGGTCGGAGGCGACGCCCCGCGGCGTGATCGGCCACAGCTTGCGGCGGAAGCGGCCGGTGGCGAAGCCGAGCGCGACATACAGCACGCCGTTGATCACCAGCACCCACATCGCCGCGAAGTGCCACAGCAGGCCGCCGCCGAGCCAGCCGCCCAGCGTGATGCTGCGCGAGAACTGGAAATCGAACAGCGGCGAGGCGTTGTAGATCTGCCAGCCGGACATGATCATCACGATCATCGCGATGGCATTGATCCAGTGCATGATCCGCACCCAGGCGGGCTGGATCACTTTTCGCGCAGCGCCGGCGCCGGCGGCATCGTCTTCACTGAGCGTCGTGCTCGACATCGGCGGACATCCTGAAGCGGTTCGTCATCAAAGCGATGGCCTTGACGATACGGACTATAACCCCGCCTCGTTACGCCGCTTCCCTTCCACGGCGATGCCGACATCACCATTCCGATCACGAAAGCGCGAGCCGGTGTCCCGGCCCGCGCCCTTCGCGAAGCAGCGTGGGGGGCGCCGCTTCATCCGCCGCCTCGGGGGACGTTGGAAGCGGCGGAAGCGATGATCAGGACGGCATCAGCACGGTGTCGACGACGTGGATCACGCCGTTCGACTGGTTGACGTTCGGGATCGTCACGGTCGAGCTGCCGCCCTTGCTGTCGACCAGCATCACCTGATCGCCCATGCGCTTGACGGTGAGGGTTTCGCCCTCGACGGTGGTGAGCTTCTTGCCGTCGGTGAGGTCGGCGGCGGCGAGCTTGCCGGGCACCACGTGATAGGTCAGGATCTTGGTGAGCTGCTTCTTGTTCTCGGGCTTCACCAGCGTGTCGACAGTGCCGGCGGGCAGCTTGCCGAAGGCGGCGTTGGTCGGCGCGAACACCGTGAACGGGCCCTTGCCTTCCAGCGTCTTGACCAGGCCGGCGGCCTTCACGGCGGCGACCAGCGTGGTGTGATCCTTGGAGTTCGCCGCGTTCTCGACGATGTTCTTCGACGGATACATCGGCGCGCCGCCGACCATCACGGTGTCGCCGCTGGCCTCGCTCTTCATCATCTTCTTGGATTCGGCCTGGGCCGGCACGGTCACGGTGGCGGTGAGAGCCAGCGCGCTCAGCGCCGCGGCGGACAAATAAGCAATTCGCTTCGACATGTTTCGTCTCCCGATGGGTTGAAAGCCCACGCCACGCACGGGCGAGGGTTGCGAACGGCGGCGCGCCTGAAGGGCTCGCGGGGGCGCCGTCGTTGCAGCCAGTTACGGGAGGTTTCCGGCGGCAGTTTCAGAATAGATTTTTTGTCGCACGGTGAAACTAATCGCGAGGATCGACGTTCAGGCGCGTCGCGCGAGCGATGTCGTCGGGCTTGCTCATAGAGTGGCGAACGGTCGCAGGCGCCGCTTCCCCCACCCCGCCCCCCGATCAAGTCGGGGGCAGGCTCTCCCCCGCAAGCGGGAGAGGGGGCGCGCTGATCGTGTTGCGGACGATGCGGATGATCAGTTCGGTCAGAAGGCGCCGAACTATTTCATCAATTCGTATCGATAGCTGAATGAAAGACACGATCAGCGCCTCTTCCGACCGCTGCCGAACTCCCTCTCCCGCTTGCGGGAGAGGGTTGGGGTGAGGGCGAGCCGAGCACTCAGCAAGCGATTACCGAGAGTCAAATTCCCCCACCCGGATCGCGACGCTTTCCGACCTCACCCGCAAGCGGGAGAGGTCACTCAAACTCACAACCCACCCACGAACGACCGATTCCAGGTCGGGCTGATCAGGATCTCGTTGACGCAGACATGCGGCGGCATCGTTGCGACGAAGGCGATGGTGCGGCCGAGATCGTCGGGCTGCAGCATCCGCGCCTGATCCTCGGCGCTCGGCACCACCGGACGCAGTTTCAGAATCGGCGTGGCGACCTCCGCCGGCATCAGGCAGCAGGCGCGCAGGCCGTTGACGCATTCGTCCATGTTGAAGGAATGCGTCAGCGCCAGCACCGCGTGCTTGGTGGTGGTGTAGGCCGGACCCGGCATCTTGGAGACGTGACGCCCCGCCCAGGACGACACGTTGATGATGCAGCCGTCCTGCTGCGCGCGCATCGTCGGCAGAACCGCGCGCATGCAGTACAGCACGCCGTCGAGATTGATCTCGACGAGCTTGTTCCAGCCGTCCAGCTCCATATCGGCCCAGCTCCGCTTCGGCACGTTGATGCCGGCGGAGTTGACGAGACAGTCGATGCGGCCGTGGGTCGCGACGATCCGGTCGGCGGCGGCGATCACGGCGTCGGAGTCGCCGACGTCGAGCGCGATCGCTTCGGCGGCGCCGCCTTTGGCCGTGATCTTCGCCACCACCGCGTCGAGTGCGTCGGCTCGCCGCCCCGACACCACCACGGTGAATCCATCGGCGGCGAGCGCCTCCGCGCCGGCCTCGCCGATACCGCTGCCGCCGCCGGTGACCCAGGCCACGCGTTTCCCGTTCTTCGTCATGCAAACTGTCTCCGTTGCTTTGCGATGGACGTTCTTGCTATGCAATCGCCCTTCCCGAATGATGCATGAACGCGCACGGAACACCAACATGAACGCCAATCTGTTTGCCCGCCTGTTCGCTGCGCTCGACGATCCGGACAGGCTCGCGATCGAAACCGCCGACGGAGGCAGGATCAGCTACGGCGATCTGGTCGCGCGCGCGGGCCGCGTCGCCAATGTGCTGGTGGCGCGCGGCGTGAAGACCGGCGATCGTGTCGCGGCGCAAACCGAGAAATCGGTCGAGGCGCTGGTGCTGTATCTGGCCACGGTGCGGGCGGGCGCCGTCTATCTGCCGCTCAACACCGCCTATACGTTGCACGAACTCGATTATTTCATCACCGACGCCGAGCCGTCACTGGTGGTGTGCGATCCGGCAAAGCGCGACGGCATCGCGGCGATCGCCGCCAAGGTGAACGCCGCGGTCGAGACGCTGGGCGCCGACGGCCGAGGCTCGCTGAGCGATGCGGCGGCGCAGGCGTCGCCCGACTTCGCGACCGTGCCGCGCAGCGGCGACGATCTCGCCGCGATCCTCTACACCTCGGGCACCACCGGCCGCTCCAAGGGCGCGATGCTGAGCCACGACAACCTCGCGTCGAACTCGCTGACGCTGGTCGATGTCTGGCGCTTTTCGCCCGAGGACGTGCTGATCCACGCGCTGCCGATCTATCACACCCATGGTTTGTTCGTGGCCAGCAACGTCACGCTGTTCGCGCGCGCCGCGATGATCTTCCTGCCGAAGCTCGATCCGGAGCGGATCATCGACCTGATGCCGCGCGCCACCGTGCTGATGGGGGTGCCGACGTTCTACACGCGACTGCTGCAGAGCCCGCGACTGACCAGGGACGCGACCAGCCACATGCGGCTGTTCATCTCCGGCTCGGCGCCGCTGTTGGCCGAGACCCATCGCGAATGGTCGGCGCGCACCGGCCACGCCGTGCTCGAGCGCTACGGCATGACCGAGACCAACATGAACACCTCGAACCCGTATGACGGCGAGCGCGTGCCCGGCGCGGTCGGCCCGGCGCTGCCCGGCGTCTCGGCGCGCGTCACCGATCCCGAAACCGGCCGCGAATTGCCGCCGGGCGAGATCGGCATGATCGAGGTGAAGGGCCCGAACGTGTTCAAGGGCTATTGGCGGATGCCGGAAAAGACCAAGTCGGAATTCCGCGACGACGGCTTCTTCATCACCGGCGATCTCGGCAAGATCGACGAGCGCGGCTACGTCCACATTCTCGGCCGCGGCAAGGATCTGGTGATCACCGGCGGCTTCAACGTCTATCCGAAGGAAATCGAGAGCGAGATCGACGCCATGCCGGGCGTGATCGAATCCGCGGTGATCGGCGTGCCGCACGCCGATTTCGGCGAGGGCGTCACCGCCGTGGTGGTGCGCGACAAGGCCGCCTCGATCGACGAGGCGCAAGTCCTGAAGGGCCTCGACGGCCAGCTCGCCAAATTCAAGATGCCGAAGAAAGTGTTGTTCGTCGACGACCTGCCGCGCAACACCATGGGCAAGGTCCAGAAGAACGTGCTGCGCGAGACCTACAAGGACATCTACAAGTAACAAGTCGCGTCATTCCGGGGCGCGCGTGAAACGCGCGAACCCGGAATCTCGAAGTTGTTGCACGCTAGGTCGTTTCCATCACCGCGAGATTCCGGGTTCGCTCGCTGGTGCGAGCGCCCCGGAATGACTGATGTGCGGAGGGCTCCCCTCCCCCTTGCGGGGAGGGGTCGGGGGTGGGGGTCCACGAGTCGCAGTGCCCGCGGTACCCCCATCCCGGCCTCCGCTTCGCTCGGCCGACCCTCCTCGCAAGGGGATAGGAACGCGGTTCAGGGGCATATCGAGTGCCCGGAAGTCGCAAGATGCGTAGTTTGGGAAATTTCGACGCGGCCGAGGAGGGCCGCCTCCAAACGATAGAGGCGGCCCGTTGGTTTCAGCTATGTCCTGTCACGGGCATTCGGGGAGGGAGAGCAGGTTGTTGGGTTGCTCTCCGTCGGCTTCGGTTTTTAGATACTTGTTGCCAAAGCGGCTTACGGCGACGGTAACCCAAACAGCATCCCCGTGAAGAGGCTTGACCCAGAAGCGCCATTCTCGCGCCTCCAGAAGGCGGATGGCTTCCTCTTGAGTGATCCGCCATGGTGCGTCCTCGTAACCGCCTACATGGGTGATGCGTTCGTGGGGATTGAACCGATCAGACTTGCGGATGCACTTAATCTGACAGGTTTTAATCGCGGTAGAAGTGTTCATTGTCCATCTCCGTTAACAACGTGAGGACGGGCTTGACCACTGGCAATAACTCCGATTCTATCGGCGTGCTGACTATTGCGCAGTGTCCCGCCTTGCCCGTCTCGTGGGTGAGTAGCGGGCCGAAACTTCGGAGCCGTCGAGCCGTGCAAGGGCTCGGCGGCTTCTTAGTTCCGGTTGTCGACGAAGGTATGGGAACCTCGTCCGACGCGTCAAGCAATAGTGCGGGTTCCTGAATCAAATACTAAATGTGGTAATTTCGGGTGGAAAACTGGGGTATGCCAAGTTTAACTTCTGACATTAACCCGCTGACCTATCTGGAAGATTCATCCGGACGGCGGGGCGCGGGCCAGATGCTCCAATGCTGACGTTTCGAATGCTGGTAGTAATCTTCCACCGAACTGCCACCGTTATTCACAGGGCGCTGTTAGTGGCCGTGCCCTGAGTGAGACATGAGTTAGTAGCCGCACTCGTTGCAGAAAGAGTGGCGTGGTAAGCAAGCGCGAATACAAGATCGCGCCTACACCACGTGATCCGGCGCAAGCGCGCAGGAGGCCGGGTCGGTCTCGATCTGCACCGTCGCATGGGCGATGCCGAAATCGTGCTGCAGTTCGTGGGCGATCTCGATCAGGAAGGCATCGCCGGGCGGCCCCGACGGAATCACCAGATGGCAGGTCAGCGCCACTTCGGTGGTCGACATCGGCCAGATGTGCAGATCGTGCAGTTGCGTCACGCCGGGCCGGCTCGCCAGGAACGCGCGCACCGCGGCCGGATCGATGCCGCGCGGCACCGCACCGAGCGACATCGCGGTGGAGTCGCGCAGCAACCCCCAAGTGCCCCAGACGATCACGCCGACGACGACGAGACTCACCGCCGGGTCGATCCAGGTCCAGCCGCTGAACAGGATCACCACGCCGGCGATCACCACGGCGGCCGAGACGCCGGCGTCGGCGACCATGTGCAGATAGGCGCCGCGGATGTTGAGATCGCTGTGGCGGCCGGCAAAGAACAGCCACGCCGTGGCGGCGTTGATGACGATGCCGACGCCGGCCACGATCATCATGGTGACGCCGGCGACCGGCTCGGGATTGAACAGCCGCAGGATCGCCTCCCAGCCGATCGCGCCGACCGCGAGTAGCAGGAACACCGCATTGAACAGCGCCGCGAGGATCGACGAGCCGCGCAGCCCGTAGGTGAAACGCGCCGAGGGTGGCCGCTTCGACAGTTCGGCGGCGACCCAGGCGACGGCGAGGCCGAGCACGTCGGACAGATTGTGGCCGGCGTCGGCGAGCAGCGCCATCGAATTGCCGAGCCAGCCGAACACCGCTTCGACGATCACGAAGCCGATGTTGAGCCCGATGCCGATCGCAAAGGCGCGGCCGAAATCCTTCGGGGCATGACTATGCGCGCCGGGACCATGGCCATGCGCGTGATGATGATCGGCGCGGCCGTGATCGTGCCGGCCGGCATGGTCATCGTGGCAATGATCTTCGGCGTGGGTCATCTGGAGGTCGGGCGCGAGGGGGAGGCGGGGGCGTGATCGGGGCCGTGACCGAGCATCGCACGGCCATGCCTCGGCGGGAAGCGACGCCGTTTAGAACCGCTTAGAGCGCTTCAAAAGTGCTGCAGTTTCTTACCTTTGCGGTGCGGGCGGCCGTCGGAAGACGTGCCGGACAGGAAGCCTTCGGATCAGTGAACCGATTTTCATTTGTATCCGAAGCCTGCTGCGACGGAAAGCACCATCGCCTTGGCACAGCGTACACTTCAAACAGTGATTTGGAGTTCAATAAACGTGAATTCGTCGTTGCACTCGCTGAACGACCTTCGTAAATAAGGTCACCTTCGCGAGCCCTGACCGGGCCCTGTCCGCTTGCAGCCAACCTATAGCAGCCGATGACCGCCAGGATCGACCGACCGCTTTCGCCCCACATGCAGGCCTACCGCTGGAGCCTGACGATGGCACTGTCCATCGTCCACCGCGCCACCGGTATTGCGCTGTACTTTGGAACCCTTCTGCTGGCCTGGTGGCTGATCGCCTGCGCCGCAGGCCCCGCCGCCTACGCCAACGTTCAGGCCTTCACCGGCAGCTGGATCGGACGTCTGATCCTGTTCGGCTACACCTGGGCGCTGATGCACCATCTGCTCAGCGGCGTCCGTCATTTCGTCTGGGACCTCGGCTACGGCTTCAAGACCGCCGACCGCGAATGGCTGACCTGGGCGGCGCTGATCGGCGGCATCGTGTCGACGGTGCTGCTCTGGGTGATCGCTTTCACGATGGGGGTCGCCCGATGAGCGTCGAAGAATCCCACGGCACCGCGCGGCGGCGCGAGGCCACGATGCGCACGCCGATGGGCAAGGTGCGCAAATTCGGCCCGGCCGGCTCCGGCACCTCGGATTTCTGGCAGCAGCGCATCACCGGCGTGGCGATGACGCTGCTGATCCTGCCGGTGATCGTCGTCATCATGATGCTGCTCGGCCGCAACCAGGCCGGCGCGGCGCAGATCCTCGGCTCGCCGCTGATCTCGCTGACCATGATCCTGTTCATCATCGCCAGCGCGATCCACATGAAGATCGGCATGCAGGTGGTGATCGAGGACTACATCCAGAACGAGAAGCTCAAGCTCGTGACCGTGATGGCCAACAATTTCTTCTCGATCGCCGTGGCACTCGCCGCGATCTTCGCGATCTTCAAACTCGCATCCGGAGTGTAACGCATGGCGGCGAACGGCAACGGCGCAGCGGCCGCGGGCGGCCACGCCTATCCGATCGAAGACCACGTCTATGATGTCGTCGTTGTCGGCGCCGGCGGCGCGGGCCTGCGCGCGGTGGTGGGCTGCAGCGAAGCGGGGCTGCGCACCGCCTGCATCACCAAGGTGTTTCCGACCCGCTCCCACACCGTGGCGGCGCAGGGCGGCATCTCGGCCTCGCTCGGCAACATGCACAAGGACGACTGGCGCTGGCACATGTACGACACCGTCAAGGGGTCGGACTGGCTCGGCGATCAGGACTCGATCGAGTACATGGTGCGCAACGCGCCAGAGGCGGTGTACGAGCTCGAACATTGGGGCGTGCCGTTCTCGCGCACCGAGGACGGCAGGATCTATCAGCGGCCGTTCGGCGGCATGACGCTGGATTTCGGCAAGGGCCAGGCGCAGCGCACCTGCGCGGCCGCCGACCGCACCGGCCACGCCATGCTGCACACGATGTACGGCCAGGCGCTGCGGCATTCGGCCGAATTCTACATCGAGTTCTTCGCCATCGATCTGATCATGGACGATCAGGGCTGCTGCCGCGGCGTGGTGGCGCTCAAGCTCGACGACGGCACCATCCACCGCTTCAAGGCGCAGACCACGATTCTGGCCACCGGCGGCTACGGACGCGCCTACGCCTCCTGCACCTCGGCGCATACCTGCACCGGCGACGGCGGCGCGATGGCGCTGCGTGCGGGACTGCCGCTGCAGGACATGGAGTTCGTCCAGTTCCACCCGACCGGCATCTACGGCTCGGGCTGCCTCGTCACCGAAGGCGCCCGCGGCGAGGGCGGCTATCTGGTCAATTCCGAAGGCGAGCGCTTCATGGAGCGCTACGCGCCCTCCGCCAAGGATCTGGCGTCGCGTGACGTCGTTTCGCGCGCGATGACGATCGAAATGCGCGAGGGCCGCGGCGTCGGCAAGAAGAAGGACCACATCTTCCTGCATCTCGACCATCTGGCGCCGGAAGTGCTGCACGAGCGGCTGCCGGGCATCTCGGAATCGGCGCGGATCTTCGCCGGCGTCGACGTCACCCGCGAGCCGATCCCGATCCTGCCGACCGTGCACTACAACATGGGCGGCATCCCGACCAATTTCCACGGCGAGGTCGTCACCAAGAAGGACGGCGACGACAACGCGGTGGTGCCGGGCCTGATGGCGATCGGCGAGGCCGCCTGCGTGTCGGTGCACGGCGCCAACCGCCTCGGCTCCAATTCGCTGATCGACCTCGTGGTGTTCGGCCGCGCCGCAGCCTTGCGCTGCGCCGAGAAGCTGACGCCGAACGGCAAGCAGCCGGAGCTGCCGGCGGATTCCGCCGACATGTCGCTCGGACGGCTCGACAAGAATCGCTACGCATCGGGCGGCACGCCGACCGCGAAGCTGCGCGAGGGGATGCAGCAGGTGATGCAGAACAACTGCGCGGTGTTCCGCACCGGCGAGGTTCTGTCCGAGGGCAAGGATCTGATCCGCAAGGTGCACGGCGGGGTCGCCGATATCGGCGTGTCGGATCGTTCGCTGGTGTGGAATTCCGATCTCGTCGAGACGCTGGAATTCGACAATCTGATCATCCAGGCGGTGGTGACGATGAACTCCGCCGCCAACCGCACCGAGAGCCGCGGCGCCCATGCGCGCGAGGACTTCCCGGATCGCGACGACAAGCAATGGATGAAGCACACGCTGGCGTGGATCGACGAAGGCGGCGGCACCACGATCGATTACCGCCCGGTCCACGACTACACGATGACCAACGACGTCCAGTACATCCCGCCGAAGCCGCGGGTGTATTGAGCTAAGGAAACCCGGCCCGTCATTCCGGGGCGCGCGCAAGCGCGAACCCGGAATCTGAGACCGAGCAAGGACCAGAGATTCCGGGTCTGCGCGCAAGCGCGCATCCCGGAATGACGAAAGGCAGACGAGATGGTTGAATTCGCACTTCCGAAGAATTCGAAGATTGTCGGCGGCAAGGCGTGGCCGAAGCCGGAAGGCGCGACCGAGGTTCGCGAATTCCGCGTCTATCGCTGGAATCCCGACGACGGCAAGAACCCGAGCGTCGACACCTACTATGTCGACAAGCACGATTGCGGCCCGATGGTTCTCGACGGCCTGATCTGGATCAAGAACAACATCGATCCGACGCTGACCTTCCGCCGCTCCTGCCGCGAGGGCGTGTGCGGCTCGTGCGCGATGAACATCGACGGCGAGAACACGCTGGCCTGCACCAAGGCGATGGACGACGTCCGCGGCGAGGCGGTGAAGGTCAACCCGCTGCCGCATCAGCCGGTGGTCAAGGATCTGGTCCCCGACCTCACCAATTTCTACGCGCAATACGCCTCGATCGAACCGTGGCTGCAAACGGTGACGCCGACGCCGCAGAAGGAATGGCGGCAGAGCCACGAGGACCGCGAGAAGCTCGACGGCCTGTACGAATGCATCCTGTGCGCCTGCTGCTCGACCTCGTGCCCGAGCTATTGGTGGAATTCAGACCGCTTTCTCGGACCGGCCGCGCTGCTGCAGGCGACGCGCTGGGTCGAGGACAGCCGCGACGAAGCCACCGGCGAGCGGCTCGACAATCTCGAGGATCCGTTCCGGATCTATCGCTGCCACACCATCATGAACTGCGCCAAGGCTTGCCCGAAGGGCCTCAACCCCTCGGAAGCGATCGCCAATCTCAAGCTCAAGCTGGTCGAACGCCAGATCTGAGCGCTGCGCAGCTTTGTCGCACTGCAACGGCCGGGCTCTGTGCCCGGCCGTTCTGCTTTCGGTAGCCGTCCGGCACCATCCCCCGTCCTTGCGAGGAGCGCAGCGACGAAGCAATCCAGCGCATCGCGTGCTGCCGCTGGATTGCTTCGCTACGCTCGCAATGACGGAGAGGACAACCCGGAGCCGCGGAACATCGCCGCACAGCAATCGTTATGCCGCAGAACAGGCATGGAGATTGTCGATGGCGGTGAATACCAATCCGGGCGAAGCGCAGCACGCCTGGGATCTGATGAAGAAGATCACCTTCGCGATGCTGGCGACGCGCGACGGCGAGAAGATCCGCTCGAGGCCGATGGCAGCCTATATTCGTCCTGAGGAAGGTCTGATCTATTTCCTCACCGATGTCCGCCGCCACAAGGACGATGAGATCGCGCAGGATCACCACGTCAATCTCGGTTTCGCCGATGCGAGCGCGCAGAAATACGTCTCGGTGTCGGGCTATGGGGCGATCAGCAACGACCGCGCCAAGATCAAGGAGCTGTTCGGCACCGCTGCGAAAGCGTGGTGGGACAGCCCCGATGATCCGAACATTCGCATTCTCGAGGTCACGCCCGAAGAGGCCGAGTACTGGGATTCACCGGGCACCCTCGTCAGCTATGTGAAGATGGCGGTGGCGGCGGCGACCGGGTCGCGCCCCGATCTCGGCGACAATCGCAAGGTCGCGATCTGATGATGCCCGAACCGCAGGAAGTCCCTGATACACCGGGCCCGGTCGAGCCGCCGCCGGAGGTGCCGTCGAGCACGCCCGGCACGCCCACCGAGCCGCCGCGCGAATCGCCGCCGGGAAATCCCAATCCGGACATTCCGCCGCCGATCGACGAGCCCGGCGCGCCGCCGGTGCCGGAAGAACTGCCGGGACAGACGCCGGACGAAGTACCAATGCCACCTTCACCCGGGCCGGGCGCGCCCAACCCGGCCATCATGTGAACGCCGCATCGTCGCGCAACGACGAGCGGCGTGCTGCGATGCCGTCTCGTTCGTCGCGATCACGCGGCGTGATCACCGACCGCGGCCGGGCCGCCGCCGTATCCGACGTCTGAATGCGCGATGAATAGCGGCTCGTTGGTCGGCGACACATCTCGAAATAATTAGTTGCGCCGCCGGGCGGACGGCCACAATCCGGCCCCACGGGTCATCGTTGATCGAATCGACGGGCCGGCTACGTCCGCGATGGATCGTTTGGCTCGCAGCATTTTGATACGCGGGGAATACCAATGAAAAGAATTCAGCTCGCCTTGCTCGCCTCGACAGCGATCGTCGTGTGGCAGTCCGCAACTCTCCCGGCGCACGCCGATGCGACGTCGGTGATTGCAACGCCGATGCTGATGGCGCAAGCCGCACCTGCCGACAAGGGCGACGAGAAGAAGGGCCCGCCGGCCGGGGAGCGGAAGGGGCCGCCACCGGGCGCTGCCCCGCCGCCGCCGCGTCCCGCCGCTCCGCCCGCCGCCGCGCCGCCCGCCGGTCGCATCGGCGAACCGCCGGCTGCGCCGCGCGCCGAACCGCCGCCGCGTCCGGCTCCCCCGCCGGCACCGAAGGCGGAGCCGCCGGCCGCCCCGCGCGCGGCGCCGCCTCCTCCTCCGCCCGCGGCCGCGACGCCCCCGCGCCCGCCGGCGCCTCCGGCCGAGAAGAGCGCCCCGCGCGCCGAGCCACCCGCTGCCCCGCGCGTCGCACCGCCGCCCCCGCCGGCTGCGGCTCCGCAGCAGCGTCAATCCGCGCCGCCTCCCGCGGACAAGGGCGCCGCGCCGCCGCCGCGTCCGGCACCGCCGGCTGCGGGCCAGATCGGCGCCCCGCCGGCGGGCCAGACTCCGCCTCCGGCCGTGCAGAAGGGCGGACCGCCCCCGGCCGCTGCGCAGCCGCCTGCCGCCCAGCGGAGCGCGCCGCCCCAGCAACCGCCGGCTGCGCCGGCCGACAAGGGCGCGCCGCCGCCGGCTGCCGGTCAGATCGGCTCGCCGCCGCCGGCCCAGACCCCACCGCCGCCCGCCGCGCAGAAGGCGGCTCCGCCTCCGCCTGCCGCCGCACCGGCCGACAAGGGCGCCGCGGCTCCGCCGCCTCTGCCCGCCGCCGGCACGATCGGCCCGCAGGGCGCGCAGCCCGGCGGAGCGGCCTTGCCGCCGGGTGCCCCGGTGGCGCGCACGCCGCCGCCGACGGTGACCACCCCGATTCCGGCCGCGCCGCCGCCGCCGCAGGCGATGACGCCGATCGCCCCGGGTGCTGCGCCGCAAGGCCCGCGCAACATCTCCGACTTCCGCGGTGAACGCCGCGAGGTCCGCGAGGGCGGTCGCACCGTGATCACCGAGCCCGGCCGCGTCATCGTGCGCGATCCGGGAGGCCGGGAGTTCATCCGCCACAACGAGATGGATCGCTTCCGCTACGGCGCGCGCGACATCCGCACCGAGCCCGGTCGCGGCGGTGACACCCGCACCATCGTGGTCCGGCCCGACGGCACCGAGATCATCAACGTCACGGGCCGCGACGGCCAGTTGGTGCGGCGAATCCGCCGCGATCGCGACGGCCGCGAGATCATCATCATCGACAACAGCTTCGGTCCGAGCGACCGGGCGAACTTCTACGTCGATCTGCCGCCGCCGGTGCTGCGGATTCCGCGCGACCGCTACATCGTCGACTACGAGGACGCCTCGCCGGAGCTGATCTACGACACGCTCGAAGCCCCACCCGTGGAGCGGATCGAACGCCGCTACTCGATGGACGAGATCCGCTACAGCCCGTCGGTGCGGCAGCGGATGCCCTCGATCGACCTCAACACCATCACCTTCGAGCTCGGCTCGTGGGACATCTCGCCGGATCAGGCGTCCAAGCTGCAGGTGATCGCCGACGGCCTCAACCGGGCGATCCGGCGCAATCCGCGCGAGGTGTTCCTGATCGAGGGCCACACCGACGCGACCGGCAACGACACCGACAATCTGTCGCTGTCCGACCGCCGCGCCGAGGCCGCCGCGACGCTGCTCACCCAGCAGTTCGGCGTTCCGGCGGAGAACCTGACCTCGCAGGGCTATGGCGAGCAGTATCTGAAGGTGCAGACCGACGGACCGGAGCGGCAGAACCGCCGCGTCACCGTCCGCCGCATCACGCCGCTGCTGAACGGTGGTCAGGCCGCGCTGCCGCCGCCGCCCCCGGGCGTCGCCCCGCCGCGCTGAGCGGCGCGCCCACACGAACTGAAAAGCCGCGCTCCGTGCGCGGCTTTTTTGACGAGCTGATTGATCCGATACGAGCTGATCCGCCCACCCTTCAGGCTCTCCACCCCCACGCCGTCATCCTGAGAGCCTGCCCCGGACTTGATCCGGGGTGCGAGCGCAGCGAGCCTCGAAGGATGAGAGACGAGTGCCCGCGGCCATCCTTCGAGGCACGCCGTGCCGCGCGAGCGCGGCGCGACGTGCGCCTCAGGATGACGCTGAAGAAAGGGCCGCCCGATTGAGAGACTTCGGCAGCGTCCGAGGTTGGCCGCGCCTCAGCGCGTCACCACCACCTGGGTGCCGACCGGGACGCGCTGATACAGGTCGGTGATGTCGTCGTTGAGCATCCGGATGCAGCCGTAGGAAACGAAGCCGCCGATCGAGCTCGGCCGGTTGGTGCCGTGGATGGCGTATTCGCCGCCGGCCAGCGTCATCGCCGCGACGCCCATCGGGTTCTCGGGCGTGCCGCCGGCGATCACATCCGGGATGGCCGGATTGTCGCGCTTGACGTCCGCGGGCGGCGCCCAGGCCGGGTTGCGATATTTGCCGTCGATCTTGGTGACGCCTTCCCAGCTCTTGCCGGGCTTGCCGACGCCGACCCGATAGCGCACCGCCTGGCCCGGCTCGACCACCAGGTACAGCTTGCGCTCGTGAGTCTTCACCACGATCGTCCCCGGCGAATAGTCACCCCGGAAGGCGACCAGACTGGGCCCTGCCTCGGCGCCGGGCGCCGCCAGCATCGACGTCGCGGCCAGCGCCGCGAATGCAACTGCTCGTCTTGCCGAACGAAATCCAAAAGACATCCGTCTCTCCCAATCCCTCTGCCGGTCTCCGTCCCGTCCGACCGTTCGGCGCGCCGCCGCGACATGGTAGCGCGACGCGTTAACCGACTGGTTGTGAGCTGGCGCCGGGAGGAGAGCGAACGCGGCATTGAAAGAAAATCCGCGGATGAAAGTAAATATCAGGAAAACAACACTCGGCCGCAAAGTAACCACCGAGGCCGACCGCAGCTACACATGTTGTTGAACAGCCACACTCGCAACGTCCGCGAGCGGGGGCGGCGCGGTCCGTCGTTTCGAATGTGAGGGGTGCGCCTGGCCGGCGCCGCAGTCCGGGCCCCGCCCCCGTCAAGGGGGCGGGGCGTCGCCGCCGCGGCGGTCAGACCGCCTTGTGGTGCTTGTTCTGGCGATGCTCGACCAGGTCGTCGACCACGGCGGGATCGGCCAGCGTCGAGGTGTCGCCGAGCGTCGAGGGTTCGTCCTCGGCGATCTTGCGCAGGATGCGGCGCATGATCTTGCCGGAGCGGGTCTTCGGCAGGCCGGGGGCGAACTGGATCAGGTCCGGCGAGGCGATCGGGCCGATGTCCTTGCGGACCCAGGCGACCAGCTCCTTGCGCAGCTCTTCCGACGGCTCGATCCCGGCCATCAGCGTCACATAGGCGTAGATGCCCTGGCCCTTGATGTCGTGCGGATAGCCGACCACGGCGGCTTCCGACACCTTGGGGTGCGCCACCAGGGAGGATTCGACCTCGGCCGTGCCCATGCGGTGGCCGGAGACGTTGATGACGTCGTCGACCCGCCCGGTGATCCAGTAATAGCCGTCGGCGTCGCGGCGGCAGCCGTCGCCGGTGAAGTATTTGCCCTTGTAGGCCGAGAAGTAGGTCTGCTCGAACCGTTCGTGATCGCCATAGACGGTGCGCATCTGGCCGGGCCAGGACCGCGCCAGACACAGATTGCCGGTGCACTCGCCCTCCAGCACCACGCCTTCCGGATCGAGGATCTCCGGCACCACGCCGAAGAACGGCCGGGTCGCCGAGCCGGGCTTCAATTTGGTCGCGCCGGGCAGCGGCGTGATCAGGATGCCGCCGGTCTCGGTCTGCCACCAGGTGTCGACGATCGGGCAGCGGTCGTCGCCGACGACGCGGTGGTACCACTCCCAGGCTTCCGGATTGATCGGCTCGCCGACCGAGCCGAGCAGCCGCAGCGATTTGCGCGAGGTCTTCGTCACCGGCTCGTCGCCGGCCTGCATCAGCGCCCGGATCGCGGTCGGCGCGGTGTAGAAGATGTTGACCTTGTGCTTGTCGATGACGTCCCAGAACCGCGAATTGGTCGGATAGTTCGGCACGCCCTCGAACATCAGCGTGGTGGCGCCATTGGCGAGCGGCCCGTATAGAATGTAGCTGTGGCCGGTGACCCAGCCGACGTCGGCGGTGCACCAGTAGATGTCGCCGTCGTGATAGTCGAACACGTATTGGTGCGTCATCGAGGCGAACACCAGATAGCCGCCGGACGTGTGCAGCACGCCCTTGGGCTGGCCGGTCGATCCCGACGTGTAGAGGATGAACAGCGGATCTTCCGCGTGCATGTGCTCGATCGGGCACTCGGTGGTCACCATCTCGGCGGCCTCGTGGTACCAGAAGTCGCGGACGTCATCGATCTCCACCGGCGCGCCGGTGCGCTTCACCACCATCACCCAATCGACGGCGTCGCACTTCTTCAGCGCCGCATCGACATTGGCCTTCAGCGGCACCTTCTTGCCGCCGCGCAGGCCCTCGTCGGCGGTGATCACGATCTTCGACTGGCAGTCGTTGATGCGGCCGGCCAGCGAGTCCGGCGAGAAGCCGGCGAACACCACCGAATGGATCGCGCCGATCCGCGCGCAGGCCAGCATCGCGAAGGCCGCTTCGGGGATCATCGGCAGATAGATGGTGACGCGGTCGCCCTTCTCGACATTGCGGCTGCGCAGGATGTTGGCGAATTTGCAGACCTCGTCGTGCAGCTCGCGATAGGTGATGTGGCGCGACTGCGAGGGATCGTCGCCCTCCCAGATGATCGCGACCTGGTCGCCGCGGGTGGCGAGATGCCGATCGATGCAGTTGTGCGCGACGTTGAGGATGCCGTCCTCGAACCATTTGATCGAGACCTTGCCGGGCGCGAACGAGCAGTTCTCGATCTTGTGCGGCGGCTTGATCCAGTCGATGCGTTTGGCCTCGTCGGCCCAGAAGCCGTTCGGGTCATTGACCGAGCGGGCGTACATCTCGCGGTACTTCGCGTCGTCGACGAAGGCGCGGCTCGCCCATTCCGAGGGCACGTCATAGATCTTCTCGGACATTCTTTCCTCCACCCGAATACGCGGCCTTGCCGCACCCGCCGTCGGTGCACGGACCGCAAATCGCTTCAAACCCGGCGGGCTCATCCGTCAGCACATCCTGCTCGCCGGACCCTAGAACCCGGATCGGGCGAAATCGCGAGGATTGCTGATGGATGAGGTTCGCCGGCGAAAAGACGTGCGATCGTCTGACCATCCGGCCGTTGTTATTGGTGCGATTATGCGTCGCCGCCCCCCGCGCCGACAAGCGGGGCGTTCATCCGACTTTTGGCGCTGATTTGCGGCCGCCTGATGGGCCGGGCGGCAGGGAGGTGTGGCGAAGCAGCCGGGGCGGCGGCCGCATCGAGCTCTCCGCGGTGCCCGCGCGATATTCCGCAAGGTCCTGATCAGTCGAAGCAATTTCGATCTGGCGGGCGGGCAGGCGACCGCCTGATCATTTCAGCGTCCACACGCCGGTGGCCTTGATCTCGGCGTCCTCCAGCTCCCGCGTCACCGGCACGCTGTAGTCGGCGAGTCGGGTAAGTCTGTCCTTCGGCAGATAGGAACGGCCCGGATCGCCGATCAGCACCAGCGCGCCGTTCGCCGCGCGGCGCTGCAGCAAGGCGAAGGCCAGTTCGGCGATGTCCTGCTGATAGAAGATGTCGCCGGCGAGCACGGTCTGGGCCGGCGCGGCGTGCTCTGCGGCGAGCAGATCGTCGCCGCTGATGTCGAGCGCGACGCCGTTCGCCGCGGCATTGACGGCAATCGCCTCGCGCGCGAAGCCGTCGATGTCGAACGCGGTGACGCGCTTCGCCCCGGCCTTCATCGCCGCGATCGCCACCAGCCCGGAGCCGGCGGCGAAATCGATCACCTCGCGGCCGGCGACGCAGTCCGGATGATCGAGCACATAGCGCGCCAGCGCCTGCCCGCCGGCCCAGGCGAACGCCCAGAACGGCGGCGGTAGCCCGGCCTCGCCGAGCTCCTCCTCGGTCAGCCGCCACAGCGGCAGCGCCTCGTCGGCGACGTGCAGCGAGATCTCCGGCACCAGCGGCACGGGCCGCAGCCTTGTGTTGTCGCGAATGAAGGCGAGGGGATCGGCGATGGCGGTGCTCATCGAAGGGTGATGGAGCGGCGGTGTGGAGATGTCCATGGGGTCGCCGCTGCGCCGCACGTCCAGGGCAGGGGGTCACAACAAAGCGACCTGTCATGCGCGGGCTTGACCCGCGCATCCATCATCCGCGAAGCGGACCGAAAATTCGCGAAGAGGATGGATTGCCGGGTCAAGCCCGGCAATGACGAGTTGGATTACAGCCCGCCCATCTTGCAGACCAGCTTCCACTCGTCGGCGGTGACCGGCTGAACCGACAGGCGCGAGTATTTCAGCAGCGCCATCTCGGCGAGCTTCTTCTCTTCTTTCACAGCCGCCAGCGTCACCGGGGTCTTCAGCTTCTTGTCGGCCTTGAGGTCGACGCAGACGAATTTGCCGCTTTCGTCGGTCGGGTCCGGATAGGCCTCGCGGATGATCTCGGCGATGCCGACGATCTCCTTGCCCTCGTTGGAGTGATAGAAGAACGCGCGGTCGCCCTTTTTCATCGCCATCATGTGCAGCTTGGCGGAGTGATTGCGCACCCCGGTCCAGGCCTCGCCCTTGGCGCCCTTGGCCACCTGCTGGTCCCACGACCACACCGAGGGCTCGGATTTCACCAGCCAGTACGCCATCGTCACTATGCCTCTGC
Source organism: Rhodopseudomonas palustris (assembly GCF_034479375.1). Taxonomy (NCBI): domain Bacteria; kingdom Pseudomonadati; phylum Pseudomonadota; class Alphaproteobacteria; order Hyphomicrobiales; family Nitrobacteraceae; genus Rhodopseudomonas; species Rhodopseudomonas palustris. The sequence continues at coordinate 4,157,808 of NZ_CP140155.1, forward strand.
CTTGAGCGGTCGCGTCAGCAGGCCTTCGATCGCCGCATCGACGCCGAGCTTGCCGGCAAGGATCGCCGCGACCGCGGTCGAGATCGGCATCTCGACGCCTTTCGCCTGCGCCATCTCGAGCAGCACCGGCGCGGTGTAATAGCCCTCGGCGAGCTTGCCGTGCGCCGCCGTCTCGATGCTCTCGCCGCGGCCGAGCGCCATGCCGAACGAGAAATTGCGCGATTGCGGCGTCGAGCAGCACATCGTCAGATCGCCCAATCCGGACAGGCCATGCATGGTCTCGATCCGCGCCCCATAGGCCTTGCCGAACCGCACCAGTTCGACGAAGCCGCGCGTCGTCATCGCCGCCAGCGCCGAGGCGCCGAGTTTGCGGCCCTCGACGATGCCGGCGCCAATCGCCATCACGTTTTTGGTGGCGCCGCCGAGTTCGACGCCGCGGACGTCGGTGGAGTGATAGGGCCGGAACGAGCCCGAATTCATCGCCTGCGCCAGCGCCTGGGCGACATCGGCGTCGGTGGCGGCGATCGTCACCGCGGTCGGCAGCCCGCGCGCGACGTCGGCGGCGAAGCTCGGCCCCGACAGGATCGCCGGGATCGCGGCCGGCGCGCATTCGGCGATGATCTCGGTCATGAAGCGATGGGTGCCGTGCTCGATGCCTTTGGCGCAGGCGATCAGCGGCGTGCGCGCGGCGATCAGCGGCTGCAGCGAGGTCACGACCTGGCGCAACACCTGCGCCGGCACCACCAGCAGCAGCGCCTGCGCGCGCGCGGCCTCGGCCAGATCGCGCGTCACCTTGATCGAATCGTCGAGCCTGACGCCGGGCAGAAACCGGCTCTCGCGCGCCTCGATCAGATGCTGCGCGTTGCCGGGATCGTGCTCCCACAGCGTCACGCTACGCCCCGCCCGCGCAGCGGTCAGCGCCAGCGCCGTCCCCCACGCCCCGCCGCCGAGCACGGCGATCGACTGAAAGTTACTCATCGGACCATCTCGTCAAAATGGCAGGAAGCGCCGGCCCGAGACGCGGCGCGGTCGCATATGAAAGTCTTCGGCCGATAGGAGACTCACCCTCCCCTGGAGGGGGAGGGTCGCTCGCGCAGCGAGCGGGGTGGGGTGGCGAAGAGTTCATCCGCCGTGCCCGCTGCTCACCCCACCCCGTCACCCACGCCGCTTCGCGGCCTGGGTGCCGACCCTCCCCCTCCAGGGGAGGGTGAAGAGAGCTCCGGTACCATGGCCCGCGAGAGTCTATATACGATCGCCCCGCCGCATGCGGGGAGAAGCTAGGAACCACTGCGGACAATGAAGCAGACAACTCGATGCCCTCTCAAAATCCCGCGCGCGTATTGGTGAATTTGCCCGGCGCCACCGCGTTGGCGTCGAGCAGCCAGCGGGCGCGGGGGGCGGCGTCCATGGTGTCGGTGAGGCCGAGTGCGAGGCGCTCGGCGCCGGCCCAGGCGATCATCGCGCCGTTGTCGGTGCACAGCGCCGGCGGCGGCACGATCAGCGTGGTCTGTGCCTTGGCGGCGACCTCGCGCAGGGCGCGGCGGATCGCCTGATTGGCGGCGACGCCGCCGGCCGCGACCAGCGCCTTCGGCGCGCCGAAGCGTTCGCGGAACAGCCGCAGTCCGGCGCTCAGCCGGTCGGCCATCGAGTCCAGCACCGCGGCCTGGAAGCCGGCGCACAGATCATTGATGTCCTGCGGCTCCAGCGGCGTCAGCCGACTGGCCTCATTGCGCACCGCGGTCTTCAACCCGGACAGCGAGAAGTTGGCGTCCGGCCGGCCCAGCATCGGCCGCGGGAAGGCGAACCGGGTCGCATCCCCGGAGGCCGCCGCGCGCTCGACCTGCGGCCCGCCCGGGTAAGGCAGCCCCAGCATCTTGGCGATCTTGTCGAACGCCTCGCCGATGGCGTCGTCGACCGTGGTGCCGAGCCGGACATAGTCGCCGACGCCGAGCACGGCGACGATCTGGGTGTGGCCGCCGGAGGCGAGAAACAGGCAATAGGGAAACTCGGTCGAATCCGTCAGCCGCGGCGTCAGCGCGTGCGCCTCGAGATGGTTGACCGCGATCAGCGGCGTATTGTGCACCAGCGCGATCGCCTTCGCGGTGGTCAGGCCGACGATGACGCCGCCGATCAGCCCGGGTCCGGCCGCCGCCGCGACGCCGGACAGCTCCGCGAATCCGGTTCCGGCTTCCTGCATCGCACGGGCAACGATGCCGTCGAGCAGATCGACATGGGCGCGCGCGGCGATTTCGGGGACAACGCCGCCGAACGGCGCGTGCTCCTCGGTCTGCGAACGCACGATGTTGGAGAGAATCCGGCCGCTGCCGTCGGCGCGGCGCTCGACCACCGCGGCTGCGGTTTCATCGCAGGTGGTCTCGATTCCAAGCACCAGCAAGGTCTGTTCACTAGTCAAATTGAGCCCTTGCGTTTGCCGCCGAACCGGCGTTCTCCTTGCTTCGCGTAGCATTGCGGGGTCTCGGAATGCAATCATCCGGTCGGCTCCCCGCAGCTCCGGCTAAGTCTGGCGGCCTGCCTGTGCGGGCGGCCGCGACGACCCCTGTTTCCCTCTCACATGCGAGGACGTCAGGCGTGGCTATGCTTGTCACCCGCCCGCAACCCGACAACGACGCCACCGCCGCAGCGCTGCGCGCGAAGGGCTACGACGTGTTGCTGGCGCCGATGTTGCGGTTCGAGCCGGTGCCGTTTCCGGACGATCAGGACGCCGACTATACGGGCGTGATCGTCACCAGCGCCAACGCGCTGCGGGCGATCGCCGACCAGCCCGGCTTCGCGCGGCTGTTGAAGCTGCCGCTGTTCGCGGTCGGCAAGCACACCGCGCGCGCGGCCCGCGACGCCGGCTTCAAGGACGTCATCGTCGCCGAGGGCGACGCCGCGAAACTGCGGCTGAAGGTCGCCGACAGCGTGCGCGGCAAAAAGAAGGCGGCCGGCGCGTTGCTGTATCTGGCCGGCGCCGATCTGTCGCGCGATCTCGCCGGCGAATTGCGCGAAGACGGCTTCAACGTGGTGATGCAGACGACCTATAAGATGCTGCCGGTGCCGACGCTCCCTGGGGATATCTGCGCCGAATTCGCGGCCAACCGGATCGAGGCGGTGCTGCATTATTCGCGGCGCAGCGCGCGCGCCTTCATCGACGCGACGCGGGCGTCCGGGATCGAGATCTCGGCGCTGGCGATCCCGCAATGCTGCCTGTCGGAATCGGTGTCCGACGTGATGCGCGAGGCCGGTGCAACGCAGGTGATGGTGGCGCGCACGCCCGACGAGAAGGCGCTGTTCGAGGCGCTGGACCGCGCGGTCGGCGCGCCCGCGCGCTGAACGAACAACGCGCCGGGCCGGCAACGGATCCGGCAGGAGCGACGAGGAACGATTGCGGATGGTCGAGAACAGGCCCGGACACGAGGATACGCAGCACGGAGAGGACCGGCGGGAGCCGCTCGCGCCCGATGGCGCCGGCGATGTGCTTCCCGGACAGGACGCCGATGCGCATCCGGAAAACGCCACCGAGGTGGATGTCGACGCGGCGATCGAATCGCCACCGCAGCATCCCGTCGAACCAGCCGCGGAGGAGTTTCGCGACGCTCCGGCCGCAGAGGTGACAGAAGTGTCGGAGACGGCGGAGGCAGACGCGCCGTCGCGTCGGGCCGAGACCGACGATGCGCCGGAGCCGGAGATCGCGACCGCCGATTCCGAGACCCGGTTCGCCGCCGCCGCGCGCGACGCCGAGGAACCCGCCGCCCGGTCGGCTGCCGAACCGCGCCGGCCCGGCATCGCCGCAACGATGCTGCCGCCGGTACTGGCGGTCGCGATTGCCGCCGCCGCGGTGATCGGGGCGGGGAAAGCGGGGCTGCTGCCGGACTACTTCACGACCGGCGCGAGCGCGCCGCAGGGCGATGCCGCCGCGCTCGATGCGCTGAAGGCGCGGGTCGCCGAGCTTGAAGCCCGCCCCGGCGCCGGCGCGGCGCCGGTCGCCGACGCCACCACCTTCGACGCGCTCGCCGCCCGGCTCGCCAGCCTCGAGGCGCGACCAGTGTCGACCGGCGCGGAGACCGCCGCGCCGCCGGCCGCCGCGGCCGATCCGGCGCTGACCGGCAAGGTCGAGGCGCTGGAGAAGACGGTCGCGTCGCTGCGCGACGATCTGACTGATCTGCGCAGTCGGTCCGAGCAGCTCGCACGCGCGGTCAAGGACGCCAAGGCGACGTCGTCGACCGAGACGCCGGCCTCCGATACGCCCGCGGCCGATTCCGCGGCGGCGCTGGCGGCGATCAATGCGCGGCTGACCGAACTCGAACAGGCCTCCAAGGCCGCGACCGCAGCCACGCCGCAGCCGCCGCAGTCTTCAGCCGCGTCGGAGGATGCGCCGCTGCGCCGGCTCGTTACCGCGACCATGCTGGATCTCACCGTCCGGCAGGGCGCGCCCTATGCGCCGATCCTGAAGGCGGCGCAGCCGCTCGCGACCGAGCCGGCCGCGTTGCAGCCGCTGGAGCCGTTCGCCGCGACCGGCGTGCCCAGCGCCGCCGCGCTCGGCCGCGAGCTGATCGCGCTGCTGCCGAAGCTGCTGCCGGGCGACGACCCGGCCAACACCACCAATTTCATCGACCGGTTCCAGGCCAATGCCGAGCGGCTGATCCGGATCCAGCGTTCCGACGCCACGCCCGGCGTCGACCGCACCGCGATCGTCGGCCGCCTCACCGCCGCCGCACAGCGCGGCGACCTTGCCGAAGCCCGGCGCGAACTGAAAGCGCTTGCGCCGGCCGACCGTGCTCCTGTTCAATCCTGGATCGAGCGATCCGAGGCGCGCGATCAGGCTCTCGCCGCTTCGCAATCCTTCGCCACCGCGGCGCTGGCCGCGTTGCCAAAACCGTCGCCATAGGATTCCCATGCTGCGCATCATCCTGTTTCTCGTGATCATCGCGCTCGCGGCCGCGGGCGCGGCCTGGGTGGCCGAACAGCCCGGCGAGGTCGTGCTGTCGTGGAATGCCTGGCGCGCCGAGATGCGGTTGCCGGTTTTCATCCTCACGCTCGGCGGCGCGATCGTTGCGATCGGGCTGGTGTGGGCGATCATCACCGCGCTGTGGCGGGCGCCCAAGCGGATGAAGCTCGGCCGCGCCGCGCGACGCAGCGGCCGGGCCCAGCGCGCCATCACCCAGGGTCTGCTGGCGGTCGGCCATGGCGATGCGGTAGCGGCCCGGAGCCACGCCACCGCCGCGCGGCGGCACGCCCCGCACGATCCGCTGGCGCTGCTGCTGCAGGCGCAATCGGCGCAGCTCGAGGGCGACCGCGACGGCGCCCGCCGCGCCTTCCTGGCGATGGCCGGGCGCGACGACACCAAATCGCTCGGCATGCGCGGGCTGTATATCGAGGCGCAGCGCGCCAACGATCCGCAGGCGGCGCTGGCGATCGCCGAGGAGGCGCTGCGGCTGCAGCCGAATGCGGCCTGGGCGTCGCAGGCGGTGCTCGGCTTCCGCTGCGCCCGCGCCGACTGGACCGGGGCGCTGGAGATTCTCGAAACCAATCTGTCGTCCGGCCTGGTCGACAAGAAAGCGTTCCGCCGCCAGCGCGCGGTGCTGCTGACGGCGCGGGCGCTCGACGTCGAGGACAGCGACGAGAGCCTGTCGCGCGACAGCGCGCTGGAGGCCAACAAGTTGGCGCCGACGCTGGTGCCGGCCGCGGTGCTCGCCGCCAGATGTCTGGCCGAGACGCATCAGGTGCGCCGCGCGATGAAACTGCTGGAGGCGGCCTGGCAGGCCGAGCCGCACCCCGACATCGCCGAGGCCTATGCCCACCTCAAGCCCGGCGATCCGCCGAACATCAGGCTGGCGCGGGTCGAAAACCTGATCGCCAAGAACCGGGCGGATTTCGAGAGCGCGCTGGCGCTCGCCCGCGCCGGGATCGACGCCGGCGAATTCGCCAAGGCGCGCCGGGCGCTTGAGCCGTTCCTGGACAACCCGACCCAGCGCGTCGCGATGCTGATGGCCGAGATCGAGCACGGCGAACGCGGAGATACCGCCAAGGCGCGGGCCTGGACGCTGCGCGCGGTCCGCGCGCTGCCGGACCCGGTCTGGACCGCCGACGGCTACGTCTCCGACCATTGGCGTCCGGTGTCGCCGGTGACCGGCCGGCTCGACGCGTTCCAGTGGCAGGTGCCGCTGGCCGCACTGCCGGCCAAGAAGACGGTGGTGATCGAGGACAACCCTTTCCATGACGCGCTGATCGCCTCCTCGGCGCCCGAGGCGCTCCCGGCCGCGAAGCCGGACGAGCCGGTGGTCGTGACGGTCGAGACGGTGACCGAAGCCGCGGTGGTGTCGCCGAAGGAGGCGGAGGCGACGCTGATCACGGTCGAGCCCGACACGGTGGCCGACAAGCCCAAGGACGTCTTGAAGGATGCGCCCAAGGAGCAGGGCAAGGACGGCGGCAAGGACGGCAGCAAGGCCGAGGCGCCGGTCGCCGCGGCCGAAACCGTGATACCGATGCCGTCGACGCCGCTGTTCCATCGCCGCCCGTCGCAGACCCCGCCGGTGATCCCGATCGTCCGTGCCCCGGACGATCCCGGCGTCGACGAGGAAGCCGCACCGGAGGATTTCGGCGAGCGCTCCACCGCCCCCGCCGGCCAGACCGGCAGCTGGCGCGGCTACCGCCCGCCGCGCTGAGGCGGGCTGCAGCCGCCACCGGGGCAATCGCGGCGCCCGACAACGATTTTGACGATTTGGTCGGATCTGAGAGGCCGATCCGACGTCCGATCGGCCGTGGTTCTTGCCAATTCGCCCGCCGGTCGATATCAGAGGCCAGCGTTTTCGGGCGGTGCATCACCCGCCCGAAGGTCGCCGCAATAGCTCAGCTGGTAGAGCACGTCATTCGTAATGACGGGGTCGGGGGTTCGAATCCCTCTTGCGGCACCATTTTTCTCCCACGATTCTCAGCAGCGGTCGCTTCGATCGCGCGCGTGTTTCGAGGCGTCACGGCCCGCGACGCGCGCGGGCGTGAATGTTTCGCCGTCGATATCACTCCTCACATCACTCCTCCCTTGCCCAGCTCGCGCGTTTGACGGCGCGTTCGCAGAGGAAGTCGAGGGCGAAGCCGATCAGGCCGATGATCACCACGGTGGCGGCGAGGCGGTCGTATTCCAGCGTGTCGCGGGCGTCGTTGATGGCGTAGCCGAGGCCGGAGGTGACGCCGAGGAATTCGGCCGGCACCAGCACGATCCAGGCGACGCCGACCGCGAGCCGGATGCCGGCCAGCGAATCCTGCATGATCGCCGGCACGATGATGGTGAACAGCATGTGCCACGGCCGTGCGCCGAGATTGCGCGCGACCTTGAACCAGGCCGGGTCGATCCTTCGGAAGCCGTGCGCGGTCGAGAACAGGATCGGCCAGATCGCCGCCACGCCGATCAGGAACACGATCGCGGCATTCCAGCTCGCAAACGCCATCACGGCGATCGGCATCCAGGCCAGCGGCGAGATCATCCGCAGGAACTGGAACGGCACCGAGCTCGCCTCGCGCATGCCGCGGAAGCGGCCGACCAGAATGCCGAGCGGCACGCCGAGCGCGATCGCCCAGGCGAGCCCGCCGGCGATCCGGCCGAGACTCGGCCACGCCATCTTGGCCGCCTCGCCGCTGATCAGCATCTGCCACAGCCGCTCGAAGGTCGGCAGCGGCGCGAAGTCGGCGAAATTCGCGGTGCGCGGATCGGAGGCGACGATGAAGCCGCCGATCCACCACACGCCGAGCAGCACCGCAATGCCGAGCGCGATATGGCCCGAGCTGCGCAGCCGGCCGGCGAAGGCGCCGCTTCGTGACGCCGCCGCCTGTGCCGGCGCGTCGTCGATCGTCAGATCGAGGCTCACAGCGACAGCACCTCGGTCCGGGCGAAGGGATCTTCGGGATTGACGCTCGGCGATGTCTTCCAGTCCGGGTACTTCGTCATCGCCTGCTTGACGAAGTGATAGTCGACCAGATCCTTGGCGACGAATTCCGGATCGAGCTTCTTCAGGAAGGTGGTATCGCCCGAGACCACCGTCTCGTTCATCGCGCCGACGATCAGCTTGGTCGCCGACGGATACGGCCAGGGCTGGAAGTCGATCCGGCCGAGCTTCCAGTCCGGATGGGTGATGGCGCCGCTCTCGCCATAGGTCTTGTCGTCGTAATAGGTCATCGCGCGCTCGATCACCGGCGCCGGCAGCGGCAGATAGCCTTCGCCGTCCTTCGACAGCAGCTTGGCGACTTCCTTCTTGTTGGCGGCGGCGTAGATTTCGGCGCGGACCAGCGCGTTCATCACCTTCTGGGTCCATTCCGGCTTCTTCCTGGTCACCTCCTCGTTCATGCACAGCACGCAGCAGGGGTGATTCTTCCAGATGTCGCCGGTGAAGCGCAGCATCCGGCCGCCGGCCTTGATCTCGCCCAGCGCGTTGAACGGCTCGGCGACGATGTAGGCGTCGATCTTCCTGGCCGCGAGCGCCGGCGGCATGTCCGGCGGCGCCATCACCTGCAGATTGCATTCGTCGGCCGCGAGCGTCTCGCCCTGGCCCTTGATCACCGGCTTGATGCCGGATTTGCGCAGCGCGTATTGCAGCACGATGTTGTGCATCGAGTACCAGAACGGCACCGCGACCTGCTTGCCGCCGAAATCCTTGAACGACGCGATGCCGCTCTCGCCGCCCACCACCACGCCGGAGCCGTTGGTGTGGGCCCAGGCCATGATCTTGACCGGGAAATTGTTGTTGTAGCGCATCCACACCGGGATCGGCTTGAGCAGATGCACCAGGTTGAACTTGCCGGCGGCGAAGCTCTCCACCAGCGGCGACCAGCCGCGGATCAGGGTCGGGCGCTCGGCCTCGAGGCCCTCGTCCTTGAAGTAGCCCATGCCGTGCGCGACCAGGAGCGCGGTGGCATCGGTGATCGGCAGATAGCCGATCCGCACCACGTCGTCGTCGGCCGCACGCGCGGACTGGCCGAAGCCGCCCAGCATGGTGCCGAGCGCGGCGAGGCCGCCGGCCGCCAGCATGTCGAGCGTCTGCCGGCGGTTGATCGCGAACCGGAAGCGATCGTCATCGGCGTGGACGATGTCATTTCCGCAATTGATGCACATTACGAGATCCTTTCAGCGGTGGCCGGCGGCGACGATCTTGAGCGGTTCCGTCCGTGGCGTTTCTTGATTGTCGGAGTGGCGCGTGAGCGATGGTTCCGGTCCGGCACGGCCGGTGGCGCGTTCGAACGCCGCCTGCAGCCGCGCCTGCGCGGCCTGGATGTTCGCCGCGCGGCGGTCCGGATCGGCCTCGGCGCGATCGACCGCGACCGGCACGATCTCGGCGATGCGACCGGGGTCGGATCGCATGATCACCGCGCGATCCGCCATCGTCACCGCTTCCGGAATGTCGTGGGTGACGATCACCAGCGTGATCTTCATCTCCTCGGCGATGCGGCGGACGTCGCGCTGCAAGGCGCGGCGGGTGACGGCGTCGAGCGCGGAAAACGGCTCGTCCAGCAGCAGCACTTCCGGGCAGGTCGCGAGCGACCGCGCCAGCGCGACGCGCTGCTGCTGGCCACCGGAGAGGTCCTGCGCGTTGCGCTCGGCGTAGCCGTCGAGTTCGACGAGGTGCAGCAATTCGCGGACCCGCGCGGCGATCTCCGCGCGCGGCCGGCCGGCGAATTTCAGTCCGAGCCCGACGTTCTGCGCCACGCTCATCCACGGATACAGATGCGGCTGCTGGAACATCACGATCCAGCGCGGCGACGCGCCTTCGACCCTGGCGCCGTCGATGCGGATCTCGCCCGTGCTCGGCGCGATCAGGCCGGCGATGATGTGCAGCAAGGTCGACTTGCCGCAGCCTGAGCGCCCGACCAGCGCCACGGCCTCGCAGGGCTTGATCTCGAGATCGATTCCGCTCAGCGCGTTGCCGCTCGAGCGACGGTAGCGGTGACTTACGCCCTGGATGGCGATATGCGCCCCGGGCCAGGCCTTCTTGGGTTGAAATGCCGGCATCGCCTGCAGCCGCTCCTCGAACAGGGTTCCTTGCGGATCGGCGGAGCCGGCCAGCGCGGCCGGCCCCGCCGCGCGATTACTCCGCCGCCATCAGCGACGGTGCCGAATAGGGGGCGCCTTCCTCGATCGGCAGCGACGGGTCGCGCGACCATTCGTTCCAGGAGCCGAAATACAGGCTGACGTCCTTGATGCCGGCTTCCTTCAGCGCCACCAGCGTGTTCGAGGCGCGGGCGCCCTTGAAGCAGTACAGCACCACCGGGGTCTCGGGGGTGATACCGACGCTGGCGCATTCGGCCAGGATCTCGCTCGACGATTTGAACATCGGGCCGTCCGGCGACGGCTTCATCATCCGGTACCATTCGATCCAAACCGCGCCGGGGATGCGGCCCTTGCGCGGGCAGAAATCCTTGCCGTAGGGCGACGAGCTTTCGCCGATCCATTCGTCGACGTCGCGGGTGTCGAGCTTGACCTTGGTGCTATCAGCCACCGCGGCCTTCATCGATTCCAGATCGACCAGGATCGAAGCGGCGGCCGGGTCGACCGTGAAGCTCTTGGGCGTGGGCGTCGGCACGTCGGTGGTGCTCGGCAGGCCGGCCGTGGTCCAGGCGGCGTAGCCGCCGTGCAGGATCTTGACCTTGGGATAGCCGAGTGACTTCAGCAGCACGTAGCCGCGGCAGGACTGGCCGAAGCCGGTGTTCATCGACTGTTCGTAGATCACCGCGGTCTCTTCGCCGGACAGGCCGGCGGCGCCGAAGGCGGCGGCGAATTTCTCGCTCATCTCCTTGACGCCCTCGGGCGTCGAGGTGGCGAGATAGGTGAAGATCTCGTGGATGTTGACGGCGCCCGGAATATGACCCGCCGCATAGGCGTCGGGATTGCGGGTGTCGATCACCACCGTGGTCGGCGACGACAGCATTTCGGATAGTTCGGCCGGCGTGACAAGAACCTTCTCAGTCATCAGTCGCTCCTGTGTTCGTCGTTGAACGTTGGCTCGCGGGAGACCTCTGCGGCACAGGGCAGTGTCCTGTGGTGACTGTTGCCGAGCGCGGGGAGGGCCCGGATGGAAGACGCTGCGCGGACGAATGGGGCGTCCGCGCACTGCGCGGACTAATGCGCCATGTCCGCCAGCATCTTGCGGAGTTGCTTGGTCGCCGGCGTCACGATCGCCACGAAGTAAGCCTCGCGCAGCCGGCGCTGCGCGGCGGCGCCGGCGACATAGCCGCGTGCGCCGCAATGAAGCATCGCGGCGTGAGCGGCGGCGACCGAGGCGTCGCCGGCGGCGAGCCGCGCCTCGATCACCGCGCGCCAGTAGTCGCGGTCGCTCTCGAACGGCGTCGCGGCGAGGCGCGCGACCTCGGCCTCCATCGCCGCGAGCCCTTCGGCGATCGGCTCGGGCTGGACGTCGAGATATTTGTTGACGTGGCCGAGCGGGCCTTTGCACTGCTCGATCAGCCGCAGGCAGTCGCGGATCAGGCCGAACGCCATGCCGGCCTGCAGCAGGATGAAGCCGGCGCGGATCCGCTTGATGAAGTCGTCGACCGGATCGGCCAGCACCCAGGCGTCCGGCACCATCACGTCGCGCATCTGCACCGCGAAGGTGCGGGTGCCGTCGAGCGCGGTGAACTTCGCATTGTCGGCGAGGTTGACGCCTTCGGCGGCGCAGGGAATCACCGCCATCACGTTGCGCGTCGCGCCGCCATCCTCGACCTCGAAGATGCCGCCGAAATAATGATCGGCGCCGAGGTTGGAGACGTAGGGCAGCAGCCCCTTGACGACGTAGCCGCCGGCGACGCGTCGTCCCTTCAGCCGCATCGGCTCGATGCCGAACAGCGACTTCATCGGATTCGACAGCGCGGTGCCGCCGAGCGCCGCGCCGGTCGCGATCTGCGGGCCGATCCCGGTCCGCAGGTGCTCGTTGTCCGAGGCGTAGATGTACCAGGCCAGCGCGTCCTGACACCACATGCAGAACGAGGTCGACAGGCAGTGCTCGCCGGCCGCCGCCATCGCGTTGATCGAGGTCATCAGGTCGAGGTTCGGGCTCTTGCCCGGCAGATGATGCGCATAGGCGCCGAGGCGCCCGAAGGCGCGCATCAGATCTTCCGGGTAGTGACCGTCGACGTCGATCCGGTTGACCAGCGACGGCAGTTCGCGCGCGGACAGCGCCCGCACCGCCTCGACGACTTCGGCGCCGGGAAGCACGGCGGCATCACCTGTGGTCACTGACTGGACATCCAGCATGGGCTCGGTCCGCTGTTGGAGGGCTGGGGTCAGGTCATCGCGATGTCGAGATTGACCGGGCGCGAGAAGGTGTTCGCCACCGGCGACCACAGCCGCGCATGCGCGACCAGCGCGTCGAGTTCTTCGCGCGGACGGTCGGCCTCGAACGTCACCTTGCAGCGGACGTCGGTGAAGCCGACCGGCTTTTCGGAGAGATCGCCGGTGCCCCAGACGCCGGTGATGTTGAGGTCGCCCTCGAGTTCGATCTCGAGCTTGTAGACGGTGATGCCGCGGGCCACGGCGTTGGCATGGATGCCGACCGCGAGGCAGGAGCCGAGCGCGGCGAGCGAGGCTTCCGACGGATTCGGCGCGGTATCGTCACCAAGAAGGCCCGGCGGCTCGTCGACGATGTAGGGCGGCAGCGCGCGGATGAAGTTGAGATGACGGAAGCGGCCCTCGGCGACGGTCTTGCACTTCAGCGTCTTGATCACCGTCGGATCGGCCTTGCCCTTGGCGATCAGGTCGTCGAGGCCGGCCTTGTCGATCGGCGCGAGGCAGCCTGTCATGGCGGTCGGGGCGTCCGGGGTGAGGCAGGCGGTCATCGCGGTGGCGGCTTTGGTCATGGGATCTCCTCTGGCTACCGGTGCGTCCGGCAGTGTTTAGGCTACAGACCGTTCTGTATTAGCAGGAAGCGTGCCAGCTCGATCCGCCCAAAAAGGCGTTGAGAATCAACGGAGCCGCGCCCTGGAACTGCCGCCCACGAAATAGGCCAGCCGCTTTTGCAGTCACTTCGCCTGCGCAATTGCCCGACTCGACGTCAACCAAGGCCTGCAAACAGACCCTTCGGTTTCCTGATTGAAGTTTGGCGAAGGCGGGGGTATGTGCGTCGGAATGGCTCAGGCAGCACCCCACCCCGCGATCGACGCGCCACCCGCCGTGCGGACGTCACCGCGCGACCGGCTGATCGACAGCGCGCGGCTGCTGTTCTGCCGCTACGGCATCAACTCGGTGGGCGTCGACGCCATCATTGCCGACGCGGGCACCGCCAAGACCACGCTCTACAAGCTGTTCGGCTCCAAGGACGGCCTGGTCGAAGCCGTGCTGCAGCATGAGGGACAGAGCTGGCGGACCTGGTTCATCGACGAGATCGACGGGCCGGGCGGTAGCGCGCGCGAGCGGCTGGCGCGGATCGGCCCGGCGCTGAAGACCTGGTTCAGCCGTCCCGATTTCTACGGCTGTCCGTTCATCAATGCGGTCGGCGAATCCGACAAGGCCGACGACCGGATGCGCAGCCTGGCGATCGCGCACAAGACCATCGTGCACGATCGCCTGACCGCGTTGTGCGCCGAGGCCGAAATCGCCGAACCGGCGCAAGTCGCGCACACGCTCGGGCTGGTAATCGACGGCGCCATCGTGATGGCGCTGGTGACGCGCGACGCCGGCGCCGCCGATGTCGCCGGACGCGCCTGCGCGGCGATCCTGCCGGCCTGAGGCCCGAACGTCAGCGCCCGAGCAGTTCGCGCGCCCGTTGGCGGACGAAGAATTCCGACGCGGCCGGCGTTAGGTGGCTACCGTCGAACATGATGGGCGTGCCGCTGTCGCCGGGCACGCTCAGCAGGCAGCCCTGCGCATTGCAGAAGCTCGGCGTCGGCGATACGAACGCCACGCCCTCCGCCTCGAAGAACCGCCGCAACGCCTCGTTGCCCTCGGCCTCGGAAGTCGACAGTCGCGGCGGCGCATCGCGTAGCGGGATCGCGTCGGGCGCGGCGAGACCGGCCGCGCGGGCGCGATAATACTGCGCGAGGATGCGCCGGGGCGGCGTGCGCCACGACGGAAACATCCCGACCACCACGATGCGCCGGACACCGATTGCGCGGAGTTCGGCAAGCGTCGCGCGGATCAGGGCCTCGGACGCATCGTCCTTCTGATCGCTCCAATCGTAGTTGCGCCACTCCCGCGCCACCAGGATCACCGTGTCCGGCTTCAGCCGTTTCAGCCGCGCATGCACGATGTCGTTATTGGCACGACAGAACGGCGACTTGACGCTCGCGAAGCCGAGGATCGGCGGACACGCCGTGGTGTTGTATTGCGACAGACGAAAGCCGCCATCGGCCTGCTGCACCGCGCGCAGCCCGGGATAGAGATGCGCCCCATGGGAGTCGCCCCACAGCACGACACGCGGCGCGTCTGCCGGGGCGTCGTCGTCGCATTGCGGCTCGAACGCGGCCGGGCCTTCGAAGAAGCAATGGCCGCTGCGAAAGGCGGTCTTCGCCTCCTCGACGAGATCGCCGGTGACGCGCTGGATCTCGGGCCCGAAGCGCGACGGGAATCCGCTGGCCGCATAGATGCCGGCTCCGGCGAGGCCGGCGACCGCCACGGCCGCGAACGCGGCCGTGGTCTTGCCGCGGCTCGGGCGCGCGCGGAACGGCCGCTCGACGAACCGCCAGGTGAGATGCGCCAGCGCAAACGCGACGACGATCGCGATCGCCTTCATCAGCGGCGGTGGCTCTTCGCCGAACCGAACGATCCGGATCGCGGCGAGCAGCGGCCAGTGCCACAGATACAGCGGATAGCTGATCAGCCCGACATAGACCATCGGGCGGTTGCCGAGCAGATGCCGGCTCACCCAGGGCGAGGGGCCGGCGAAAATCAGCAACGCCGCGCCGAACACCGGCAGCGCCGCCCACCAGCCGGGAAAGCCGCGATCGTTGCTGATCAGCGCCGCGCCGGCCGCGAGCAGGAGAAGACCAAGCCAGGCGCAGACGGCGCGGATCGCCGCCGCATGGCGTTCGAACAGCGCACGGACGGCGCCGAGCGCCGCGATCGAGCTGATGTCACGGCCCGGGCCTGCGCCCGCGGCGATCGCGAGCAGGCAACCCGTCATCAGCTCCCAGAACCGCGTCACCGGCAAATAGAACGCCGCGAGCGGATTGATCGGCGTGAGGACGATGTTGGCGGCGAACGATGCCACCAGGATCGCGAGGGCCGCGATCAGCGCCCCGCGTTGCCATCGCCACGCCAGCACGATTACCGGCGGCCACAGCAGATAGAACTGCTCCTCGACGCCGAGCGACCACAGATGCAGCAGCGGATTGAGTTCGGACGAGGTGTCGAAATAGCCGGCGTCGTGCAGCAGCGCGAGATTGGACAGAAACGCGGCGCCGAACCCGATCGCCTTGCCGGCATCGCGGTAATCGACCGGAAACAGCAGGAACCACCCGGCCACCGCGCAGGTGATCAGCACCAGCGCCAGCGCCGGAAAGATGCGGTTGATGCGTCGCGCGTAGAACGTGCGGAAGCTGAAATCGCCGCTGCGCTGGGCCTGGCAGATGATCGAGGTGATCAGGAAGCCGGAGATCACGAAGAACACGTCGACGCCGACGAAGCCGCCGCGAACGGAATTCGGGAAGGCATGAAACGCGATCACCAGCAACACGGCGATGGCGCGCAATCCGTCGATATCGCTGCGGTAGCTCGGCCTCATCGCGCGGTCGCCCGGCCCTTTTCGCTGGAGACTTGGTTCGCTGGAAAATGTCGGCGATCCCGGCCGAGCGGTTCCCGCGGAAACGCGCGGAAACAGTCGAGATCGGACGCGTCCATTCGCGAAGCGCGGCGGATCTGTCAAGCCGCCGGAGCGGACGCCGTCGCGATCCCCTCGCAACATTGACTGCGCAACGGCGCGGGCCGGCGTTTGCCACCCTTCACGCGCTGCGCCTACATTGCGGGTTCCACAACCGGGCGATGCTTCGCCCGATTCCAACAGCGGACGCGACCATGAACATCGTCAGGCACCGGATCGAACTCGCCACCACGGCGCCGATCCAGATCATCGACATCACCGAGCAGGTCCGCGGCTTCGTCGCCGGCAGCGGCCTGAAAGACGGCCTCGTCACCGTGAGCTGCCTGCACACCACGGCGCGGATCAACGTCAATGAGCGCGAGGAGAAGCTCGAGCGCGACATTTTGACGTTTCTGAAACGCTTCGCGCCGCGCGACGGCGACTATCTGCACAATCTCGCGCCGATCGACGGCCGCGACAACGCCCATTCGCATCTGATCGGACTGTTCATGAATTCGTCGGAGACGATCCCGCTCGCGAGCGGCGCGATGGTGCTGGGCGAATGGCAGTCGATCTTCTTCATCGAACTCGACGGCCCGCGCGAGCGCCGCGGCGTCGAGCTGCAGATCATCGGGCAGGGTTAGACCGCTGCAGGCCCATCCATCCAAAGGATGGGCTCTTTGCGATGGATACGCGGGTCGAGCCCGCGTATGACGGCTTGGTATCTGGAGCGGACAATCCCATGACGCCGGACGACATTGCAGGCTTCTACGCGACGCGCGCGGAGCTCGACCCCGACGATTACATCGAACTCGATTTCGACTTCGAATGCGCCGGTGATCCGCGCGAGGCGGCGGCGCATCTGTGCAGCGAGCAATCCACCGCGCAGTGGCGCCGGGTCGGAATCGACGAGGATTTCCGGCCGCGTTTCGCGGCGAAAGTGCTGGAGCTGTCCGCCGAGCCGCGGCCGTCTGGCTTCAGCACGCCGGTCGAATGTGCGGCGCGCGGGCCGGTTCACGCCTGCCGCGTCACGATCGCGCATCCGCACGGCAATTTCGGCGCGAAGATTCCCAATTTGCTGTCGGCGGTGTGCGGTGAGGGCGTGTTCTTCTCGCCCGGCATTCCGTTGATCCGGCTGCAGGACATCCGGTTTCCGGACAGCTACCTGGCGGCGTTCGAAGGTCCGCGCTTCGGCATCGCCGGCCTGCGCGAACGGCTTCAGGCGTTCGATCGGCCGATCTTCTTCGGCGTGATCAAGCCGAATATCGGCCTGCCGGCGGAGCCGTTCGCCGAACTCGGTTACCAGGCCTGGCGCGGCGGCCTCGATATCGCCAAGGACGACGAGATGCTGGCGGATGTCGACTGGTGTCCGCTCGCCGAGCGCGCGGCGCTGCTCGGCGACGCCTGCCGGAAGGCCGCGGCCGAGACCGGCGTGCCGAAGATCTACCTCGCCAATATCACCGACGAAGTGGATCGGCTGATCGAGCTGCATGATGTCGCGGTGGCGAACGGCGCCGGCGCGCTGCTGATCAACGCGATGCCGGTCGGCCTGTCGGCGGTGCGGATGCTGCGCCGGCATGCCACGGTGCCGCTGATCGCGCATTTCCCGTTCATCGCCGCGTTCAGCCGGCTCGCCAATTACGGAATCCATTCGCGGGTGATGACGCGGCTGCAGCGCCTCGCCGGTTTCGACGTGGTGATCATGCCGGGCTTCGGGCCGCGGATGATGACGCCGGAGCACGAGGTGATGGAGTGCGTGCGCGTCTGCCTCGAGCCGATGGGGCCGATCAAACCGTGCCTGCCGGTGCCGGGCGGCAGCGATTCCGCCGCGACGCTGGAGGGCGTGTACCGCAAGGTCGGTAGCGTCGATTTCGGCTTCGTGCCGGGCCGCGGCGTGTTCGGCCACCCGATGGGACCCGCAGCCGGCGCCGCCAGTCTGCGTCAGGCGTGGGACGCGATCGCGGCCGGCATCCCGGTCGGCGAGCACGCCGCCAATCATCCCGAACTCGCGGCGGCGTTGCGGGCGTTCGGCGGCCGCTGATGGCGGCCGCTCGCGCTCAGCGCGGCAGTTCGGTGAAGGTGACGATCACGGCGGTGCGACGGCCCTGCGTCGGGGCGGCGTCGCGGTGGATGCCGGCCGGATCGTACAGCACGGCGTTGCCGTCGCTGCTCGTCACCGCCACCTGATGGGCCTCGATCGCCGTGGCGAAATTGCTGTCGGCGACCAGGTCGGCGCCGAACGACGCCTTGCGCTGCAGGCCGGCGGGCAGCGCATAAAACGTCTCGCGCCAGTTCTGCAGGGTCGAGGACAGGCCGGCGAGGTCGTTGGCGCGGCGGATCAGGCCGTCCCCGAACCCCGTCGCGGCCCGGTTGCTGCCGGCCACATAGGTGAGCGGGCCGTTGGCGGCGCCGATATCGCCGAGATAGATCACCAGCTTCAGCACGTTGGTGCCGGGGTCGACCTTGAAGCCGTCGCAGGGCGAGGCCTCGACGCTGACGTCGGCGAACGGGCTTGCGGGCGGCGCGCTCGGCGCGTCGACCACCTCGGCGGCGATGTCGCCGACGCCGACCGGGCGCTTGAGATAGGCGCTCGCTGCTTCGGTCAGGCCGAGATCGGCAGCGGTCTGGTTGAACCAGCGATACAGCTCGGCCGCCGCCGCCGGATCGATCCGGATCCGGCTGTTGGCGGGATCGCCGGCCGGCGTTGCGCGCTGCTCCAGCGTCGTCAATTGCGGCGCCAGCAGATTGCGGATCTGTGCGATCGCATCGGCGCCGAGGCGGGTGACGGCGAAGCCGTCGCCCTGCAGCGGCACATAGACGGCGGCTCCGCGCTCGGTCTTCGGCGCAAAGGCCTGGCCGGCGGTGAAGCGCGACAGCCGCTGCAGCAGGATCAGCCGCAGCAGGGTCGGCAGGCTGCGCAGCACCGCGACGAACGGCTTGCCGGCTTCGGCGGGGCGCGGCAGGTGCTCGATGTCGATCAGGCGCTGCGCCGAGGTCAGCAGGAAGCCATAGCCGAAATAGCTGATCGCCTTCAGCCTCGCGCCGAGCATCGGCATCGACATCACGCGGCCATAGGCCGGATGGGCATCGTAGTCGATCGCCGGCAGATGATCGAACGGATAGGACTTTGCTTCGGACTGCATGACCTGCCCCTCAGTGGCTCGCGAATCCCATAGACACCAAATGCGGACTATGGTGGGCGGCGCCGCATCGCGCGAGATAGCAATACGGCGATGTCCCGGGGAAATCGCGCCCTTGCGCCCACCTGCGCGCCAAGGCCGCACCGCGCGATGCGACCGCCTCGCCGCGCGGCGTCGTGCTCACGGCGGACCGGAGCGAGCGGGTTCCGGAATCAGATCCAGGCGAAGTTCGCCGCCGGGCGGGCCGTGCGGTTGAGCAGCGAGCGCATCAGGCAGCGCTCGATCTGGACCGAGGAGACGGTCGCGGCGTCGGCGCCGACCAGCGCGCAGGCATCGGCGCGTTCGGCGAAGACCCGGCCGCTGGCGACGACGGCGAGCGCCGGATTGCGCGAGGCTTTGCGGATCTTGCGGATGCTCTCGGCGACACGGGGCAGCCAGTGCTCGCGGCGCAGCGCCGGGCTGAGCGACAGGTTGACCGCATCGAACCAGCCATTGGCGACCAGATCGGTGAGCGCCTTTTCGTTGTCGGGAAACTCACCGACCGTGTTCCAGCCGGCTTGGCGCAGCAGCTCGGAATGCAGGGCGGCGCAGAACGAATGCGGCTCGCCGGGCTGCGAAACCACCAGCACCGTGCGCGGCTGCGAGCGGGTCAGCGGCGCCGACAGCAGATCGAAGCTGATACGGCGCATCGCGGTCTGCAGGTGGCACAGGCCGATCGCGACCTCGAATTCGCTGCAGGCATCCTCGCTCCACAGATCGCCGAGCTTGCGCGCGGTCGGCTCGAACAGGCCGGTGAACAAGGCGGTCGGCGAAGCCGCGCGCGTCAGCGAACGGTCGATCAGGTCGAATGCGTCGGCGAGATTGGGGGCGATCAGCAGCCGGGCCAGTTCGTCGGCGCGGGCGTCCGCCGGGTCTTTCGCCGCGCGGATCCGCGCCGGTGCGGCGGCGTGCTTGACGAGAAGGTGCGGGATGACCGTCGAGACTATGCTTTCTTGATGCACGGCACGCACTCGATCTGGTTGCCCTCGGACCATCGGGAATTGGTGAATGTCGAGACCCAGCGAGGCTGCCGAGGGGAAGCAGGTCGGGGTTTCCTCATGCGGCCACGGCCCGGAACAACCGGCAGCGCCGTTGCCGCATCGCAGAGGGAGCCCCGGAATCGACAGCTCGTCTTTGCTCTGGATCAAAACGGCCGGGCGGCGGACGCGCGCCTGCGCCGCGGCTCGCGAGGCGCGGCAGCGGCAAAGCGTCGCGATGCTGTCGCGAGCGGATCGCCGAAATCGGACTCAGATACCGCTCAGGTCGTGAGATCGTTGCAAGGTAGCCGGCCCCCGGGCTGGCTCGACGAGCATCGCGCTCTTACGATGTTCTGGCGAATCCCGATTCGTGGTATCACTCCGGGAGGATCGGACAGGATTCTCGTGAGTGTTTCGCGTAGTTCCAGGCAGGTGCCCGCGAAACGAAACCACAGGTGTCCATTCCGGCGAAGGTGCGGGCGAAGGTATCGCCCGGCAGTTAGTTGGCAAAGACTGAAGCGCGCTTACGTCTTTGTTCTGAATCAATCGATATGGTTATCGGCTACGTATATTTACAGTTGTGCGAATCAGCGCAAAACTGAATCGACGAGTCCATCTAGGCTGAGCAACTATCAAGTTTAAACAAAGAGTTAGACTTGTTTTTGACTCACAGGTGATTCGCGATTCTGAAGAACGAGTGCCTGGTTACCAGCGCTCGTTCACCGTTCCAGCGTGAGGCGTTTTGGCGTGACCGGACTGACCGATTTCGCCGAAATCTAGAGGTTTCGTTAACCTTGATAAGTAAAGCGTTGATCACGCTGTTCACCTTAGGGGGCAAGCCGCCCCTAATTGAAGAAAGCTGGAGAAATACGATGCAATTCGACCTTTCAAATCGGAGCCTCGCGCAAAAGATCTCGATTCTGGTGCTGGGAATTACCTTCGTGGTGGCGCTCGCCATCGGCGGCGTCAGCCAGCTGGTGCTGCACAAGGTCACCACCGACCAGGCCAAGCAGCACGCCAGCGTGGCCTCGCTGGACCGTCTGATCGGACATGGAGGGGCGACGCTGTCGCCGGTCCGGGCGGCGGATGGCAGTATCGTCGGCATGCTGGTGATGCAGCAGGATGCCGGAGCCGTGGTGATGCCGGCCTCCTATGAGGGCCAGGGCCTCCTGGTCCAGGCGGCCGAGACCGTCACCGCGCCGGCCGCGAATTACGCCATGAGCGCCGCGAACACGATGCTGCTGCTCGCCGGGATCGTTGTCTTCGCCGTGGTCGGCCTGATCGGCACCCGGATCTCGCGCGGCCTGCTCGCTCCGCTCGGTGAACTCGAGAAGGACGTCGAGAAGCTCGCCAGCGGCGAGACCAACATCCGCATCCACGCCCTCAGCCGCTCCGACGAGATCGGCCGGATCGCGCGCTCGATCGCCAAGATCCAGGAATCGCTGATCGAACTCGCCAAGCTCAAGACCCAGCGGGTGGTCGGCGGCGCCAATTCGATGCTGGAGAATCTCAAGGAGATGTGGGGCGACCTGAGATCCGCGGCCCGCAATGCCCGCGAGATGCTGCTCACCGACGGCAAGACCATCAGCGAGACGCTGTCGCGATCCTGGAGCGAATGGGTGCATAACGGCCTCGGCGTTCCGAAACGCGCCTGACGATCAACCGTCACGCGCCCCCTTCGGCCGGAGGGGGCGCGGGTGGTGACAAGCCTCGATCAAGTTCAAAAGCCCGCGCTCGCCGCGGGCTTTTTGTTTGCGCAGCGGCTGGTTCGTGCGTCGCGTTTCTGCCCAAGATAGAAGGTCGACGCCCCGACCGTGCACGCCGGTCAGGAACTCGGACTTGAGGAAGTGGCGGCCGCAATGGCTCGTCAGCCTCACGCAGCATGATTCGGGCGGATCGGCCTGGGCAGAGAACCCTGCAAACAATCGACGATCCCGCTCGGCACGAGATTGTCACCCGTGTCTGACGGTCACCCGTCTGCTCGTCACGCGTGTCGGGTCGTCGCCGTTATCGGGAGGCCGGACACATCGGTCCGTTGAGTTTCTGGAGCGGGCGAAGGGATTCGAACCCTCGACCCCAACCTTGGCAAGGTTGTGCTCTACCCCTGAGCTACACCCGCATCCGAGAAACGCCGAAGCTTGCGCCGCAGCCGTGCGCAGTCCTATGCCAAATGCCGCACGCGAATGCAACAGCCCATGGCGTCTTCGATGCGCCCCTTTTGCAGGGGGACGGCCAGACGCCTTCCCCTCGGCGTGGCGATGCCCGGCTGCGGCGGTCCCGGAGCTTCGAATCCGTCCGCCGAGATCACAAAGTCCCGAGACGGGACACCCGCTCGCGCCGGGTTCCGGTTGAAAACGAAACGTCGCGCGCCATTTACAGGGCATGCTAGAGCATGATCCCGAAAAGCGGGTGCCGGTTTTCGGGATCATGCTCAATCAGAATCCAGAGCAGGATGACGATCCGAAGATACGTCATCCTGCGCTAGAACGGCGCTCTTCCGGACATCAGGCGAGGATCACGTGACAATCATCGAGCAGGGCAGCGGTGCGGCCCCCCAGGCTGCGCCCGATCTGATCAAGGACACCACGACGCAGACCTTCGTTCAGGACGTGATCGAGGAGTCCAAGCGCCAGCCGGTGCTGATCGACTTCTGGGCGCCGTGGTGCGGCCCGTGCCGCCAGCTCACCCCGATGCTGGAAAAGGCGGTCCGCGCCGCCGGCGGCAAGGTCAAGCTGGTCAAGATGAACATCGACGAGCATCCGCAGATCCCGGGCCAGATGGGGATCCAGTCGATTCCCGCGGTGATCGCCTTCGTCGACGGCAAGCCGGCCGACGGCTTCATGGGGGCGGTTCCGGAAAGCCAGGTGACGGCATTTATCGACAAGCTCGCCTCCGGCGTCCCGGGCGGCGCACCGACCGCCGCCGAATTGCTGCAGGAAGCCGAAGCCGTACTGGCCGAGGGCGATGTGCAGACGGCCGCCGCGATCTACGCCGAAGTGCTGACCGCCGACGCCACCAATGTCGCGGCGCTCGCCGGGCTATCGCGCTGCTATATGGTGTCCGGTGCGGTCGACGAGGCCAAGCAGACGCTGGCGCAGGTGCCCGAAGCCAAGCGCGAGGACGCCGCCGTCAAGGCGGTGCAGGCGATGATCGATCTCGCCGAACAGGCCGAGCAGGTCGGGCCGATCGCGGAACTCGAGCAGAAGGTCGCGGCCGACCCGCTCGACCATCAGGCCCGGTTCGATCTCGCCACAGCGCTCAACGCGGCCGGCCGGCGCGACGGGGCCACCACGCATCTGCTGGAGATCGTCAGGCGCGACCGCAAATGGAACGAGGACGGCGCCCGCAAGCAGTTGGTGCAGTTGTTCGAGGCCTGGGGTCCGGTCGACGACGCCACGGTCGAGGGGCGCAAGCGGCTCTCGACCATCCTGTTCTCCTGAAGTTGCTCTCGAACTGCGGGATTCGCCGATGCCGATCAATGCCGACTATCGCGGTCCCGCCGACCTTCCCGAGGTGATTCCGGTGTTTCCGCTGCCGGGCGCGCTGCTGCTGCCGCGCGGCCAGATGCCGCTCAACATCTTCGAGCCGCGCTATCTGGCGATGGTCGACGATTCACTGCGCGACGGCCACCGGCTGATCGGGATGATCCAGCCCGACGCGACGCATTCGGAAAAGGACGAGGCGCCGAAACTGTTCCAGGTCGGCTGCGTCGGCCGCATCACTCAGCTCGCCGAATCCGGCGACGGCCGCTACATCCTCGAACTCACCGGCGTGTCGCGCTTCAAGGTGGTCGAGGAGCTGTCGGTGAAGACGCCTTACCGGCAGTGCAAGGTGGATTACTTCCCTTACGTCGACGATTTCACCGCCCGCAAGGGCGAGGACGAGGTCGATCGCGAGTCGCTGCTCACGGTGCTGACCGACTTCCTCAAGGCCAACAATCTCAAGGTCGACTGGGACGGCGTCGAAAGCGCGCCGAACGAGGCGCTGGTCAACGCACTGGCGATGATGTCGCCCTATGGCGCGCCGGAGAAGCAGGCGATGCTGGAAGCGCCCGACCTCAAGACCCGCGCCGAGATCCTGATCGCGGTCACCGAGATGGACCTCGCCAAGAAGCGCACCAGCGGCGATCCTCCGCTGCAGTGAGCGCCGGCGCGATTTGCGCCGCCGCGTTGACGCCGGGGCCGACTTGCCGCTTCAATCCCGCAATCCTCATTCCAGATCGTGGACCATGACGACATCCCCCGAGCGCCCCGAGACCACCGTCGATCGCAAGCTGCTGGAAATCCTGGTGTGCCCGATCACCAAGGGCCCGCTGGAATTCGACGCCGCCCGTCAGGAGCTGATCTCGCGCGGCGCCAAGCTCGCCTATCCGATCCGCGACGGCATTCCGATCATGCTGCCGGAAGAAGCCCGCAAGCTGGGGTGAGGCTGCTGCGGGCGTCGCCATGACGGCAGCCCCGCACGGCCGGTCAGCGTTCAATCCAGCCCGTGGCGCAGGCTCGCCGCGGCGGCGAATGGGCCGACCACCAGGCTCGCCAGCGACAGCGCGCACAGGATCGAGAACGGGGTGCCGAACGGCACCGGCCCTGTGATCGCGGCCTGCGAGGCGGCGACGCCGAAAATCAGCACCGGGATCGACAGCGGCAGCACCAGCACCGCCATCAGCAGGCCGCCGCGGCGTAGCGCCACCGCCAGCGCGGCGCCGATCATGCCCGTGAAGGTCAGCGCCGGCGTGCCGGCCAGCAGCGTCGCCATCACCGCCAGCGAGGCGGTGCCGTCGAGGTTGAGCAGCAGGCCGAGCACCGGGGTCGCGACGATCAGCGGCAGGCCGGCGGCGAGCCAATGCGCCAGGGCCTTGGCGGCGCAGGTCAGTTCCAGCGGCGTGCGGCTCATCACGATCAGATCGAGCGAGCCGTCCTCAGCGTCGGCGGTGAACAGCCGGTCGAGCGTCAACAGGCTCGCCAGCAGCGCGCCGAGCCACAGGATCGCGGGGCCCAATCGCTGCAGCAGCTTGAGGTCGGGGCCGACCGCGAACGGCATCAGCACCACCACGGTGAGGAAGAACAGCACCCCGATCAGCGCCCCGCCGCCGACCCGCATCGCGATTTTCACATCGCGGCGAATGATCGCGCCGAGCGCGGTCATCGCGGGCCTCCTGCGCTGCGCGCGGCGATCGCATCTGAGGGTTTGCGGCTGCCACGAGGAATACCCTCCCCTGGAGGGGGAGGGTCGCTCGCGCAGCGAGCGGGGTGGGGTGGCGAAGAGTTCATCCGCCGTGCCCGCTGCTCACCCCACCCCGTCACCCACGCCGCTTCGCGGCCTGGGTGCCGACCCTCCCCCTCCAGGGGAGGGTGAAGAGAGCCCCCGTGCCGTCGAAATTCTATATGTGATTGCCCTGCCCTCTGGGAGGGAGCCTGCCCATGGCTCGGTCCGGAGTCGGGGGTGGGGGTCCCCGAGCACGACGCCGGCGATCGCGCCGCCGCGAAACGCAATCCGTTCATGACCCGCACCCCGCTCACGCTGCCGCTCCGATCCGCATCTCGCGCGTGGTGATGCCGAGCGGGCTGTGGGTGGCGGCGACGATCAGGCCGCCGCGGGCGAGGTGGTCGCTCATCAGGTTCACGAACATCGCCTGACCTTTGACGTCGAGCGCGGAGGTCGGCTCGTCGAGCAGCCAGATCGGCCGGCGCACCACCAAGAGCCGCGCGATCGACAGCCGCCGCCGCTGGCCCGCGGAAAGATACGCGGCCGGTAGTTCCGCGGCGTGCGACAAGCCCACGGCGGTGATCCCGGCCATCAGATCGGCCGGTTCGCCGCCGAGAAAATCGCGCCAGAAGGCGAGATTTTCGACGACGCTGAGCGAGGGCTTCAGCGCGTCGCGATGGCCGAGATAGTGCGCTTGTTCCGCCACCGGGGTGTCCGGCTCGCCGCCATCGAACGTGATGATACCAGCCGCCGGCATCAGCAGGCCGGCGATCAGCCGCAGCAGCGAGGTCTTGCCGGCGCCGTTATGGCCGACCAGCGCCAGCGCCTCGCCGCCCGCGGCCTCGAAATCGAGTCCGTCGAACACCTCGCGGCCGCCTCGTATGCATCTCAGCCCGCGTCCCGAAAGCCGCATTCCACGTCGCCTGTTCCGTCCCCGGAATCGGGACCGTCTTGCTCACAATCGATGCGGGCGCTAGTCGTTGTCGAACTGGCGGCGCATCTGGAAAGGTTCTATAAGCCGGAACTTGATGCAGTACACCATCGGCGCCTGCAAGCCGTTCGGCTCGCTTCTCCGGGTGCCCGCATGAACGCTCGCCCGCCCATCGAAAAACGAAAATCTGGGACCCGCCTTTCATGACCTCGCTCGACAGCTTCAAATGCCGGAAGATCCTCAAGGTCGGCAGCAAGTCTTACGTCTATTACAGCCTGCCCACCGCCGAGAAGAACGGCCTGAAAGGCATCTCCCGGCTGCCTTATTCGATGAAGGTGCTGCTGGAAAATCTGCTGCGCAACGAGGACGACCGCACGGTCAAGAAAGCGGACATCCAGGCGGTCGCGAAGTGGATGCGCAAGAAGGCGCTGGAACACGAGATCGCG
Organism: Rhodopseudomonas palustris; assembly: GCF_034479375.1. Taxonomy (NCBI): domain Bacteria; kingdom Pseudomonadati; phylum Pseudomonadota; class Alphaproteobacteria; order Hyphomicrobiales; family Nitrobacteraceae; genus Rhodopseudomonas; species Rhodopseudomonas palustris. The sequence continues at coordinate 4,184,319 of NZ_CP140155.1, forward strand.
TTCCGCCCGGCGCGCGTGCTGATGCAGGATTTCACCGGCGTGCCCGCGGTGGTCGATCTGGCGGCGATGCGCAACGCCATGCAGGCGCTCGGCGGCTCGCCCGAGAAGATCAACCCGCTGGTGCCTGTCGATCTCGTCATCGACCACTCGGTGATCGTCAACTTCTTCGGTGACAACAAGGCGTTCGGCAAGAACGTCACCGAGGAGTACAAGCAGAATCAGGAGCGCTACGAGTTCCTGAAGTGGGGCCAGAAGGCGTTCTCGAACTTCTCGGTAGTGCCGCCCGGCACCGGCATCTGCCACCAGGTCAATCTCGAATATCTGGCGCAGACGGTCTGGACCAAGAAGCAGAAGATGACGATCGGCCGCAAGACCGGCACGTTCGAAGTCGCCTATCCGGATTCGCTGGTCGGCACCGATTCGCACACCACTATGGTCAACGGCCTCGCCGTGCTCGGCTGGGGCGTCGGCGGCATCGAGGCGGAAGCCGCGATGCTCGGCCAGCCGCTGTCGATGCTGTTGCCCGAAGTGGTCGGCTTCAAGCTGAGCGGCGCGCTGAAAGAGGGCGTCACCGCCACCGATCTGGTGCTGACCGTGACGCAGATGCTGCGCAAGCAGGGCGTGGTCGGCAAGTTCGTCGAGTTCTTCGGCCCCGGCCTCGACCATCTGTCGGTCGCCGACAAATCGACCATCGCCAACATGGCGCCGGAATACGGCGCGACCTGCGGCTTCTTCCCGGTCGACGCCGAAACCCTCGGCTATCTCAAGACCTCCGGCCGCGCCTCGGCGCGTGTCGCCCTGGTCGAGAAGTACGCCAAGGCGCAGGGGCTGTTCCGCACCGCCAAGTCGCCGGACCCGGTGTTCACCGTGACGCTGAAACTCGACCTCGCCGACGTGGTGCCGTCGCTGGCCGGGCCGAAGCGTCCCGAGGGCCGCGTCGCGCTGCCCGCGGTGGCGGAAGGCTTCACCGCCGCGATGGAGACCGAGTACAAGAAGGCGCTGGACGGCGTGCGCTATTCGGTCGACGGCCGCAATTTCGACCTCGGCCATGGCGACGTGGTGATCGCCGCCATCACCTCCTGCACCAACACCTCGAACCCGAGCGTGCTGATCGGCGCCGGCCTGTTGGCGCGCAACGCCGCCGCCAAGGGCCTCAAGGCGGCGCCGTGGGTCAAGACCTCGCTGGCGCCCGGTTCGCAGGTCGTCGCCGAGTATCTGGCCAATTCCGGTCTGCAGAAGGACCTCGACAAGGTCGGCTTCAACCTGGTCGGCTTCGGCTGCACCACCTGCATCGGCAATTCGGGTCCGCTGCCGGAGGAGATCTCGAAGTCGATCAACGACAACGGCATCGTCGCCGCGGCGGTGCTGTCGGGCAACCGCAATTTCGAAGGCCGCGTCTCGCCGGACGTGCAGGCGAACTATCTGGCCTCGCCGCCGCTGGTGGTCGCCTACGCGCTGGCCGGCACCGTGACCAAGAATCTCTCGGTCGACCCGATCGGCACCGGCCGTGACGGCAAGCCCGTCTATTTGAAGGACATCTGGCCGACCACCAAGGAGATCAACGCCTTCGTCAAGAAGTACGTCACCTCGACGATCTTCAAGAAGAAGTACGCCGACGTGTTCAAGGGCGACACCAACTGGCGCAAGATCAAGACCGTCGACTCCGAGACCTACAAGTGGAACATGAGCTCCACCTATGTGCAGAATCCGCCTTACTTCGAAGGCATGAAGATGCAGCCGGAGCCGATCGTCGACGTGGTCGACGCCCGCATCCTCGCGCTGTTCGGCGACAAGATCACCACCGACCACATCTCGCCCGCGGGTTCGATCAAGCTGACCTCGCCGGCCGGCAAGTATCTGTCGGAGCACCAGGTCCGTCCGGCCGACTTCAACCAGTACGGCACCCGCCGCGGCAATCACGAAGTGATGATGCGCGGCACCTTCGCCAACATCCGCATCAAGAACTTCATGCTGAAGGGCGCCGACGGCAACATCCCGGAAGGCGGCCTGACCAAGCATTGGCCCGACGGCGAACAGATGTCGATCTACGACGCCGCGATGAAGTATCAGGCCGAGCAGGTGCCGCTCGTCGTGTTCGCCGGCGCCGAATACGGCAACGGCTCGTCGCGCGACTGGGCGGCGAAGGGCACGCGGCTGCTCGGCGTGCGCGCCGTGATCTGCCAGAGCTTCGAGCGCATCCATCGCTCCAACCTGGTCGGCATGGGCGTGCTGCCGCTGACCTTCGAGGACGGCACCTCGTGGGCCTCGCTCGGCATCAAGGGCGACGAGACCGTCACCATCAAGGGCCTGCAGGGCGATCTCAAGCCGCGGCAGATGCTCGAGGCCGAGATCACTTCGGCGGGCGGAAAAATGCGCCGCGTGCCGCTGCTCTGCCGCATCGATACGCTGGACGAGCTCGAATATTACCGCAACGGCGGTATCCTTCACTACGTTCTCAGGAAACTCGCAGCCTAAGCGACGCATGCGGGCCACAAGCGTGGCGCAAAAGCCTCACTGCGAAGTGAGTGGCAGGTGAACGGAAGGCGGCCTATGCAAAGGGCCGCCTTTTCGTTTTCAAGGCGCTCACCCGCTCCCATGCAAAGGCGATGATGATCGGTGTAGATGGCTTTTCGCGATGGTCCGGCGCCCTCGGTCTGTGCGCGCTGATCGCGATGGTTCGTCCCAGCGCCGCCGATCCGCGCGCGGTGGTCGAACTGTTCACGTCGCAGGGCTGCTCGTCGTGCCCGCCGGCCGACCGGATCATCGGCGACCTCGCCCGCGATCCGTCGGTGATCGCGCTGAGCATGCCGATCGACTATTGGGACTATCTCGGCTGGAAGGACACGCTGGCGGATTCACGCTTCAGTGCCCGCCAGAAAGCCTATTCGCAGATGCGCGGTGACCGCGACGTGTACACGCCGCAGGTCATCATCAACGGCCAGACGCATCTGGTCGGCAGCAACCGCGCCGGCATCGAGAATGCGATCAAGAGCACGGAGCAGATGCCCGGCACGATGACGGTGCCGGTGCGGATGGCCCTCAACGGCAAGGAGATCAAGGTCTCGGTCGCGGCGGCGCCTTCCGGCGGCGGCGCCCAGCGCGGTGAGGTCTGGATCTGTTCGGTGTCGAAGGCGGTGCCGATCGCGATTGCGCGCGGCGAGAATCGCGGTCGCGAGATCGTCTATCACAACGTCGTCCGCAACCTGCTCAAGGTCGGCGACTGGACCGGCGCGGCCGGCAACTGGTCGGTTCCGCTGGAGAACATCGCGCATGACGGCATCGATGCCGCTGCGGTCTACGTCCAGGACGGCAACCGCGACAGACCTGGCGCGATGCTCGGCGCGGCGATGACGTCGCTGCACTGAGCGAGCGCAATTCCGATCGATCTTCTGGGGCCGGGGAGCGCCGCGGCGGCGGCTATGCTCGGAGCATGCGGCCGGCGGAAGAAGCCACCCCAAAAAACAAAAAGGCCAACTCGCGTTGGCCCAGGCTGGGGATTTGGCTGCTGCGTGGACCCGATCCCGACCGCCTCGGGGGGCTGGGGGCTGAGGAATCCGAGACCGACAGGACCGGGCCAACGCAGTGACGATGTTCTCGCAGGCCGGCCTGGCGTTCGATGGGCGAAAATCGGGCAGTAATAAGATTCGTTTAACGAAGGCGTGAGGCAATGTTTCTCCGCGATCACTGAGCGGACCGCCGGCGGTTTGCTGCTTTAGGTCCCCTTGCGGCGCGCCGCGCCGGGAGCAATCATGTCACGTCAGTGACAGGAGGCGCCGATGAGCTTGATTTCAGGGGAGGCCGACCCGAGCGAAAGCCGGGCAGCGGAGCGCCAGGGCGCCGCGCCGCTGCAGGGGCGGGTGACGTTCAATCGCCTGGAGCTGAACCGCATCCTCAACCTCTACGGCCGGATGGTCGCCGACGGCGAGTGGCGCGATTACGCGATCGATTTTCTCAAGGATCAGGCGGTGTTCTCGGTGTTCCGCCGCGCCTCGGAAGTCCCGATCTACCGCATCGTCAAGGACCCGCGGCTGGCGCGCAAGCAGGGCGCCTACAGCGTGATCGCGGCCTCCGGCCAGATCCTGCGCCGCGGCCACGACCTCGATCGCGTGCTGCTGGTGATCGACAGGAAGCTGGCGCTGGTGTGAGAAACCCGCCGGCGTGAAGCGCGAAGCGTCGCGCTGCAAACGGAGGTCATCGCCCGGCTCGACCGGGCGACCAAGTATTCCAGAGCGTCTGCGATCAATCACCGGCGCCCTGGGATACTGGGCCCTCCGCTTTCGCGGAGGGTGACGGCATCACGCATTGCTCGGCCCCGCTTCGAGCTCCGGCACCGTCCCGCCACCCTCGCCCAATGCACGCTGCATCATCACGGTGTCGAGCCAGCGGCCGAATTTGAAGCCGACGGCGCGGTGGGTGCCGATCAGGTCGAAGCCGGTCTTGCGATGCACGCCGATCGACCCGGCATTGGCGGAATCGCCGATCACCGCGATCATCTGCCGGAAGCCGCGCGCCTCGCATTGCGCGATCAGCTCGCGCAGCAGCGCGGTCCCGAGGCCGCGGCGATGCGCGAGCGGATCGAGATAGACCGAGTTCTCCACGGTGAAGCGATAGGCCGGACGCGGCCGGTACGGCCCCGCATAGGCATAGCCACTGAGACGGCCGTCGAGCAGCCCTGCCAGATACGGGAACCCGCCGCCGGTCAGTGTCTCGAACCGTCGCGTCATTTCGGCGAGATCCGGCGGTGTCAGTTCGAAGGTCGCCGTGCCGGTGCGGACGGCGTCGGCGTAGATCGCGGTGATCGCGGGGAGGTCGGCGGCGGTGGCCGGGCGGATCAGGAGGTCGGGCATGCGAAATTCAACTCGTGGCTGATCGCCAATCCCAGCGTCATACGCGGGCTTGACCCGCGTATCCATCCCCTTCGCAAGGCGGCATGACTGGTTCTCTCGGTAGGATGGATCGCCGGGTCAAGCCCGGCGATGACGACCGTGTTGGAGCATCTGCCTTCGCATCCTGGTCAGCCCGTCGTTCACCCGCGCAACGAAAAAGCCCCGGCGCGAGGCCGGGGCTTTCGACTTCACCACTGGTGAGGTGGCTTACTCTTTCTGTCCCAGCAACTGCAGCAGCAGCGTGAACAGGTTGATGAAGTTCAGGTACAGCGACAGGGCGCCGGTGATCGCGGCGCGCTCCGCCACGTCGCCGCCTTCCGAGGCGTAGCCGTACATGTAGTCGTTCTTCAGCCGCTGGGTGTCGTAGGCGGTGAGGCCCGCGAACACCAGCACGCCGACCACCGAGACGATGAACTGCAGCATCGACGAGGCGACGAACAAGTTGACCACGCTGGCGATGATGACGCCGAACAGGCCCATGATCAGGAACGAGCCCATCCCGGTCATGTCACGCTTGGTGGTGTAGCCGTAGAGGCTCAGCGCACCGAACGACGCCGCGGTGATGAAGAACACCCGCACGATCGAGGTGTGCGTATACACCAGGAAGATCGACGACAGCGAGATGCCCATCAAGGCCGCGAAGGCCCAGAACAGCAATTGCGCGGTCGCCGGCTTCAGCCGGTTGATGCCGAACGAGATCGCGAACACCATGGCGAGCGGCGCCAGGATGAACACCCACTTCAGCGGGCTGGCGAACATCGCCACGCCGAAGGTCGTCAGGTAGGTGTTGCCGATCTTGCCGGCCGCACCGGCCGCATCCGGGGTCACGGCGCCCATATAGACGCCGAGCGCCGCCAGGCCGGTGATGGCCAGGCCGATCGTCATGTAGTTGTAGATGCGCAGCATATAGGAGCGCAGGCCAGCATCGACGGCCGCGCTGTCGACGCGTCCGGCGGCCCGGCCGAAGGGAGAGGCGTAGTTACGGTCCAAGTCCGACATGGTCGAAATCCTGAGTTGGTCCGGCCGACGCAAAGGGTGGCGAAGGCCGGCGCGAAATTATCCCGGACGGTGATGCGCGGTAGACGTTAAATTTCGGTCATCCGCGCGCCGCCCGACCCAATCTGGTATGTGGGAAACTAACACAATCGGGGCAAGGGTTTATGCGCGGCTGAATGTCGCTCCGCAGCATCAGGTTAAACGGACGGTTTCGACAATGGTCGAATCGCCGTCCGTTTCCCGCAGCGGTGGTGCCGCGCGACCTCAGCGCGCGCCGGAAGCGGGCGTTCCGCCCACCGGCGGGCTACAGATTCCGCAGCACGGACGCCGGTTTCTGGTTCAACGCCAGCAGGGTCCCGACCAGGCCGAGGCCGACGGTCACAACCAGGGCGGCCACCACCACGCCGGCGGCGGAGCCGGCCTGCCAGGTGAAGCTCAGCGACATCAGTCGTGTGACGATCAGCCACGCGGCGGCAGAGCCGGCGATCACCCCGAACACCGCGGTGGCGAGCCCGATCATCATGTATTCGAGCGCAAAGGCCCCGATCAGCCGGCCGCGGGTGGCCCCGAGCGTCTTCAGGATCACGGCGTCATAGACGCGGTGGCGATGGCCGGCGGCGAGCGCGCCGCCGAGCACCAGGATCGCCGAGATCAGCGTCACCGAACTGGCGCCGCGCACCGCCAAGGCCAGATTGGCCACCACGCCGCCGACCGTCTCCAGCGCCTCGCGGACGCGGACGCTGGTCACCATCGGGAATTTGTCCGCCACCTGCTTGATCAGGGCGGCGTCGCTCGCCACCGTGCTGCCGGTCTCGGTCAGTGTCGCAATGTGCGTGTGCGGCGCGCCGCGAAACGTGTTGGGCGAGAACACCAGCACGAAATTGATGCCGAGGCTCTGCCAGTCGACGCTGCGCAGATTGCTGATGGTCGCGGAGATCTCGCGACCGAGCACGTTCACCGTGACGCTATCGCCGATCTTCAGGCCGAGCCCGTCGGCGAGCTTTTTCTCGAACGAGACCAGCGGCTTGCCGTCATAGTCCTTGGGCCACCAATGGCCTTCGATGACCTTGGAGCCTGCCGGCATCTCGGCCGCATAAGTGAGGCCGCGGTCGCTCTGCAGCACCCATTCGGCGTCCTGCCCCGGCTTGAGATCCTCGGCGCGAACGCCGCGCGCGGCGACGATCCGGCCGCGCAGCATCGGCACGTCCTCGAGCGTGGCGTTCGGCGCAGCCTGCTTCAGGAAGGCGCCGAATTGCTCGGTCTCGCTGGACGGGATGTCGATGAAGAAGAAGGTCGGCGCCTTCTCGGGCAGCGCGGCGAGGAATTGCCGCCGCAGATTGCCGTCGATCTGCGAGATCGTGACCAGCACCGCGAGGCCGAGGCCGAGCGACAGCACAACCGAGGGGGTCAGCGCGCTGGGGCGATGGATGTTGGCGATCGCCAGCCGCAGCATGGTGATGCGCGAGCGCGGCAGCCGCCGCGCGATCGCCATCAACCCCGCGGCGACGCCGCGCAGCAGCGCGAACATCAGGATTGCGGCGACCACGAAGGCGATCGCGACGCGCTTGTCGTAAGCGAGTCCGATCACCACCGCGAGCAGCAGCGCGATCACCACGCCGATCCAGACGATGTGCCGCAGTTTTGGTCGATGCGCCTCGGCGGTGGCGGCTTCGCGGAACAGCGTCGCCACAGGCACGTCGCGCACCTGCGCCAGCGGCCACAGCCCGAAGGCGAGCGCGGTGAGCAGGCCGTAGACCAGCGCCAGCGCCAGTTCTTCGGGATGCAGCGCCGCCACCACCGGCAGCGGCAGCAGCTTGCCGAAGGCGCCGACAATGACGAACGGCAGCGCGGCGCCGAGCGCGAGTCCGATCAGCGAGCCGATCGTCGCCAGTACCAGCACCTGGGTCAGATAGATCGAGAACACGTCGCGGCCGGTAGCGCCGAGCGCCTTGAATGCCGCGATCACGTCGCGGCGGCGATCGATGTGGCTCTTCACCGCGTTGGCGACGCCGACGCCGCCGACCAGCAGCGCGGCGAGGCCGACCAGCGTCAGAAACTGGGTGAAGCGGGTGATGGTGCGCTCGAGCTGCGGCGAGGCGTTGCCGCGGCTGCGGATTTCCCAGCCGGCCTGCGGCAGCGCCGCGCGGGTGGCGTCGGCGAAATCCTGCGCGGCTTTATCGTCGGCGCGGTTGTCGGGCAGCCGGACGCGATAGATCCAGCGCACCAGGCTGCCGGGCTGGAGCAATTGCGTGGCGCGCAGCGCATCCTCGCTGATCAGGAAGCGCGGCCCGAAGCCGGGATTGCCGGCGAGCTTGTCCGGCTCGGAGGCGACCACGCTGCGGATCTGGAACGCGGCGCTGCCGACGCTGACGCGGTCCCCGATCTTGAGGTCGAGCCGGGCGAGAAACGCGGCGTCGGCCGCGGCGCCGAACGCGCCATCGCGCTCCGCCAGCACGTCGGCGAGCGGCAGCGGCGGATCGAGTTTCAGCTCGCCGAGCATCGGATAGAGGCTGTCGACCGCCTTGATCTCGACCAGCGCCGAGGCGCCTTCGGCGGTGCGCGCCATGCCGCGCATCGACGCCGCGACCGAGACCGGCGCGCGGTCGCGCAGATAGCCGAGCTCTTGCGGCGTCGCCTCGCGCTGGATCAGCGAGAACGCGACATCGCCGCCGAGCAGGGTGCGGCCTTCGCGGGCCAGCCCTTCGCCGAGGCTGGCGGCGACCGAGCCGACGCCGGCGATCGCCATCACGCCGAGCGCGATGCAGGCGATGAAGACGTAGAACCCGTTGAGACCGCCGCGCATCTCGCGCAGCGCATAGCGCAACGGCAGCGACCAGCCGCGCGACTGCGGCGCGGATTTGGCGAGCGGATCGGCGACCAGCGTCATGCGTCAGGCCGATCGCGCCCGGGCATTGCCCGGCATTGTTGTGTCGATCGCCCCGGAGCGCAGCCTGACCACGCGGTCGCAGCGCTGCGCCAGCGAGGTGTCGTGGGTCACCAGCACCAGCGTCATGCCGCGTTCGGCGTGTTTGGTGAACAAGAGGTCGACGATCTGCCGGCCGGTCGCCTCGTCGAGATTGCCGGTCGGCTCGTCGGCCACCAGGATGGTCGGATCGGGCGCCAGCGCCCGCGCCAGGGCGACGCGCTGCTGCTCGCCGCCGGAGAGCTGCGTCGGATAATGATGCAGCCGTTCGCCAAGTCCCACCGAATCCAGCTCGCGCGCCGCCCGCTCAGCCGCGTCCGGGGCGCCGGCGAGTTCGAGCGGCACTGCGACGTTCTCCAGCGCGGTCATGGTCGGGATCAGATGAAAGGACTGGAAGACGATGCCGACCTGGCGGCCGCGGAAGCGCGCCAATGCGTCCTCGCTGAGGCCATTGAAAGCGGTGCCGCTGACCACCACCTCACCGCTGTCGGGCCGCTCCAGCCCGGCCATCACCATCAGCAGGGTGGATTTGCCGGATCCCGACGGGCCGATCAGGCCGATCGCCTCGCCGGGTGCGACGCGGAGGCTGATATCCTTGAGGATGTGCACCCGCGCGGCGCCACTGCCCAGCGACAGATTGACGTTCGAAATGGAGATGGTGTCCGGCGTGGTGCCGGGCCGCGACGAGGGTTCGATGAAGCTGTCCATGGCTGGTGCATATGGCGATTGTTTCGGTGCGGTCGAGAGGGCGGGGCGCACGATTGCGTGGGCGATGGTTATCGCGGTGTTGGCGATGACGGTGATACCGATGCCACACGCCTTCGCGCAGCCGGCCGTGAAGCCCCTGAAAGTGGTGGTGCTGGGTGATTCGCTGTCCGCCGGTTACGGATTACCGGCCGACGCGGCGTTTCCGGCCAAGCTGCAGAAAGCACTGCAGGCCAAGGGGATCGCGACCGAGATGATCAACGCCGGGGTGTCGGGCGACACCGCCAGCGGCGGGCTCGCGCGGCTGGATTGGTCGGTGCCGGCGGATACGGACGCGGTGATCGTCGAGCTCGGCGCCAATGACGCGCTGCGCGGCACCGATCCCAAGGTCCCGCAACAGGCGCTGGAGGAGATCGTCAAGCGTTTGAAAGCGCGGAAGATCGCGGTGCTGTTGTGCGGGATGCTGGCGCCGCCGAATTACGGACCGGACTACGCCAGGCAGTTCAACGCGATCTATCCCGATCTGGCGAAAAAATACGACGTGCCGCTGTACCCGTTCTTCCTCGACGGCGTCGCGGCGGTGGCGAGCCTCAATCAGCCGGACGGCATCCACCCGACCGCCGCGGGCATCGACCTCGTGGTCGCGAACATCCTGCCCACGATCGAGGCATTCCTCCGATCGGCCGCTGGGCAGAACGGCTGAAAATTCCGGCAACGTTCTTCTAAGGGGCGGATTGCCCTCAACTTTTTCGTCACCCGGGCGTTGTAGCGGTAGCGCTGTTACATAAACGCGATACAGAATTGGTGAGTTGATTCGCCGGACGTTTTGCGGAGTGCAAAGTCCCGAACGACAGGGACGGCGACCGCAATCGGGCCTCAGTATGGGGAGTTCCGATGCCGCGTTTATTCACTGGACTTGAGATTCCCGCCGAGGTCACCCAGACCTTGTCCCATCTCCGCGGCGGCCTTCCCGGCGCCCGCTGGGTCGATCCGGAAAACTATCACCTCACGCTGCGCTTCATCGGCGACATCGACGGCGTCACCGCCAACGAGATCGCCTCGACGCTGTTTCGGGTCAACCGCAAACCGTTCGAAGTGCAATTGCAGGGGCTGGCGAGCTTCGGCGGGCGCAAGCCACGCGCGGTGGTGGCGTCGGTGGTGCCGTCGAAGCCGCTGATCGAATTGCAGGCCGAACTGGAGCGGCTGCTGCAGCGGGTCGGGCTCGATCCCGAAGGTCGCAAATTCACCCCGCATGTCACGCTGGCCTGGCTGCGCGACGCCTCCTGTCAGGACGTCGCGGATTATCTGTCGCTGCGCGGCTATTTCCCGGCCAAGGTGTTCAAGGCCGAGCGCTTCGTGCTGTATTCGTCGCGGGCCTCGACCGGCGGCGGGCCGTATGTCGTCGAGGCGCCGTACGAGCTCAGATCCGCCGCCGAGGCCCGAGCCGTCCGAACTGCATAGCCCCCAGCAGGAATCCCGGCTTGCATTTTGCCGCAGGCTGAGGCGGTAAGGGCGTCCATGTCCCCGCCGCTCTCGTTCCGTCAGCATTATCAGTCCCTGGTCGCCTCCGGTGCGATCGAAGCCGACCCCGCCCAGGCGCGCGCGGTCGAAGCCTTCGGCGCGCTCGACGACACCCTGGCAGGCTACAAGCCGCCGAAAAAGCAGGGCTTTCTCGGCCGACTGTTCGGCGGCGGCGAGCCCGACAAGCCGCCGCGCGGGCTCTACGTCCATGGCGAGGTCGGCCGCGGCAAGACCATGCTGATGGATCTGTTCTTCGATGCGAGCCCGGTGGCGCACAAGCGCCGCGCGCATTTCCACGAATTCATGGCCGAGGCGCACGAGCGCATCAACGCCTTCCGGCAGAACATCAAACGCGGCGAAATCCCCGACGGCGACGTGATCGGGCTGACCGCGGCGTCGATTTTCGACGAAGCGTGGCTGCTGTGCTTCGATGAATTCCACGTGACCGACATCGCCGACGCGATGATCCTGTCGCGGCTGTTCGGCAAGCTGTTCGAACTCGGCACGGTCGTCGTCGCGACGTCGAACGTCGCGCCCGACAATCTCTACAAAGGCGGCCTCAACCGCGCGCTGTTCGTGCCGTTCATCGGCCAGGTCAAACAGCACATGGAGGTGCTGCGGCTCGACGCTCGCACCGATTATCGGCTGGAGAAATTCGCCGGGATGAAGGTCTGGCTGGCGCCGGACGATGCGGAGGCGACCGCCGCGCTGGATCGCGCCTGGAGCCGGATCACCGGCGGCGCTGCGGGCAAGCCGCGCGACATCTCGATCAAGGGCCGGCATCTGCACGTGCCGAAATCCGACCATCACGTCGCGCGGTTCGATTTCGCCGACCTGTGCCAGAAGCCGCTCGGTGCGTCCGACTATCTGCGGCTTGCGCATGAATACCACACGCTGCTGATCGACCACGTGCCGGCGATGGATTACGCCGACCGCAACGCCGCCAAGCGCTTCATCGCGCTGATCGACACGCTGTACGACAATGCCGTGAAGCTGATGGCCTCGGCCGCAGCCGAGCCGGCCGACCTGTACCGCGCTTCCGAGGGCTACGAGGCGATGGAATTCAACCGTACGGTGTCGCGCCTGATCGAGATGGGCTCGGAATCGTACCTGGCGCTGCCGCACGGCCGCAGCGACTCGCTCGCCTCCGGCGCCACGACCGGCCTGGTCGAAACCTAGGTCCTTGTTTTGATGCGGTTTCGTTACACACAATCCGATACCCACATCGCACCACAACGCGATTACAATCCTTCGACTCCGGCTGGCCAACAATTGGGCGCTGCCCGACTTGAACGCTTCCGGCGAAAGGGATAACCACCCAAACGGATTTTCCCACCCTCCCCACCTTCGGGCTCAAAGGACTCCTTTCCCATGGCGCGCGACAAGATTGCTTTGATTGGCTCCGGCCAGATCGGCGGAACGCTGGCTCACATGATCGGGCTGAAAGAGCTCGGCGATGTGGTGCTGTTCGATATCGCCGAGGGCGTGCCGCAGGGTAAGGCGCTCGACATCGCGGAATCCTCGCCGGTCGACGGCTTCGACGCGAATTTCACCGGCGCCAATTCCTACGAGGCGATCGAGGGCGCCAGCGTCGTGATCGTCACCGCCGGCGTGCCGCGCAAGCCCGGCATGAGCCGCGACGACCTCCTCAGCATCAATCTCAAGGTGATGGAGCAGGTCGGCGCCGGCATCAAGAAATACGCCCCCGACGCGTTCGTCATCTGCATCACCAACCCGCTCGACGCGATGGTCTGGGCACTGCAGAAGGCCTCCGGCATGCCGGCCAAGAAGGTGGTCGGCATGGCGGGCGTGCTGGACTCGGCGCGCTTCCGTTACTTCCTGGCCGACGAATTCAACGTCTCGGTCGAGGACGTCACCGCCTTCGTGCTCGGCGGCCACGGCGACACCATGGTGCCGCTGGTGAAGTACTCGACGGTGGCGGGCATTCCGCTGCCGGACCTGGTGAAGATGGGCTGGACCTCGCAGGCCCGTCTCGACGAAATCGTCGACCGCACCCGCAACGGCGGCGCCGAGATCGTCAACCTGCTGAAGACCGGCTCGGCGTTCTACGCCCCGGCCGCCTCGGCGATCGCGATGGCCGAGAGCTATCTGCGCGACAAGAAGCGTGTGCTGCCGGTCGCCGCCTATCTGAACGGCGAATACGGCGTCAAGGACATGTATGTCGGCGTTCCGGTGGTGATCGGCTCCAAGGGCGTCGAGCGCATCGTCGAGATCGAAATGGCCGGCAAGGACCGCGAAGCGTTCGACAAATCGGTCGGCGCCGTGCAGGGCCTGGTCGACGCCTGCAAGAAGATCGCGCCCGATCTGCTCGGGCGCTGAGTTTGAAACGGCCGGGGTGCGCCGCCGCCCGCCAAGGCGCGGCGCGCACCCCGGTTCAACGGGCTGGAAACGATCTGCCGAGGGGCATTAGATGAATATCCACGAATACCAGGCCAAAGCGGTGCTGCGCGAATTCGGCGTTCCGGTGTCGCACGGCTATCCGATCTTCAAGGCGTCCGAAGCGGAAGGCGCCGCCAAGCAGCTCGGCGGTCCGGTCTGGGTGGTGAAGAGCCAGATCCACGCCGGCGGCCGCGGCAAGGGCAAGTTCAAGGAAGCCTCCGCCGGCGACAAGGGCGGCGTGCGGCTCGCCAAGTCGGTCGACGAGGTCAAGCAATACGCCGAGCAGATGCTGCACGCGACGCTGGTGACGGTGCAGACCGGCCCGGCCGGCAAGCAGGTCAACCGGCTGTACGTCGAGGAAGGCTCCGAGATCGACAAGGAGTTCTACCTGTCGCTGCTGGTCGACCGCGCCACCTCGCGGATCTCCTTCGTGGTCTCGACCGAAGGCGGCATGTCGATCGAGGACGTCGCCCACGATACCCCCGAGAAGATCGTCTCGTTCACGGTCGATCCGGCCACCGGCATCATGGGCCACCACGGCCGCGCCGTCGCCAAGGCGCTGGGGCTGAAGGGCGAGCAGGCCAAGCAGGCGGAAAGCCTGGTGACCAAGCTCTACACCGCGTTCCTCGCCAAGGACATGGAGATGCTCGAGATCAACCCGCTGGTGCTGACCAAGCAGGGCGATCTCAAGTGCCTCGACGCCAAGATGTCGTTCGACGGCAACTCGCTGTATCGCCACGCCGACGTCCAGGCGCTGCGCGACGAGAGCGAGGAAGACGCCAAGGAAATCGAGGCGTCGAAATACGACCTCAACTACGTCACGCTCGACGGTACCATCGGCTGCATGGTCAACGGCGCCGGCCTCGCCATGGCGACGATGGACATCATCAAGCTCTACGGCATGACCCCCGCCAACTTCCTCGACGTCGGCGGCGGCGCCAGCAAGGAGAAGGTGACGGCGGCGTTCAAGATCATCACCGCCGATCCCAACGTGAAGGGCATCCTGATCAATATCTTCGGCGGCATCATGAAGTGCGACGTGATCGCCGAGGGCGTGGTTGCGGCCGTCAAGGAAGTCGGCCTCTCGGTGCCGCTGGTGGTTCGCCTCGAAGGCACCAATGTCGAAGCCGGCAAGAAGATCATCAAGCACTCCGGCCTCAACGTGCTGCCCGCCGACAATCTCGACGACGCCGCGCAGAAGATCGTCAACGCCGTCAAGGGAGCCTGAGGCTTCACGGCCGCGGCCCGCGGGCCCGGCCACTCACCCACGCTCCCGACCCACCGGTTCGACCGCGAAAGCATCCCGACTATGTCCATCCTGATCGACGCCAACACCAAAGTCATCTGCCAGGGCTTCACCGGCAAGAACGGCACCTTCCATTCCGAGGCCGCGGTGGCCTACGGCACCAAGATGGTCGGCGGCACCTCGCCGGGCAAAGGCGGCACCACCCATCTGGGCCTGCCGGTGTTCGACACCGTGCGCGAGGCGGTCGACAAGACCGGCGCCGATGCCTCGGTCATCTACGTGCCGCCGCCGGGCGCGGCCGATGCGATCTGCGAGGCGATCGACGCCGAGATCCCGCTGATCGTCTGCATCACCGAGGGCATCCCGGTGCTCGACATGGTGCGGGTGAAGCGCTCGCTGGTCGGCTCCAAGTCGCGGCTGATCGGGCCGAACTGCCCGGGCGTGATGACCGCCGGCGAGTGCAAGATCGGCATCATGCCGGCCAACATCTTCAAGCCGGGCTCGGTCGGCATCGTGTCGCGTTCCGGCACGCTGACCTATGAGGCGGTGTTCCAGACCACCAGCGAGGGGCTGGGCCAGACCACAGCGGTCGGCATCGGCGGCGATCCGGTCAAGGGCACCGAATTCATCGACGTGCTGGAAATGTTCCTGGCCGACGACAAGACCGAGTCCATCATCATGATCGGCGAGATCGGCGGCTCCGCCGAGGAAGAGGCCGCCCAGTTCCTGATCGACGAGGCCAAGCGCGGCCGCAAAAAGCCGACGGTCGGATTCATCGCCGGCGTCACCGCCCCGCCAGGTCGGCGTATGGGGCATGCCGGTGCGATCATTTCGGGTGGCAAGGGCGACGCGGCGTCGAAAACCGCCGCAATGGAGGCCGCCGGCATCACCGTTTCGCCGTCCCCGGCGCGGCTCGGCAAGACGCTTGCCGAAAAATTGAAGTCCTAATTCAAACCTTGTTTCATTACGAGCTTACATTTCCCTAGAATCCGATAAAAGGTGCACTATGTTGCTGATCCGGTAACCGGATCAGCTTATCGCGTGTCTGTCGCGATCGTCATCATCAGGAAGCAATCATGTCTCGCCAGGACGCGAATGCCGCTTTCGCCCTTTCTTCGTTTCTCCAGGGCGCCAACGCCACCTATATCGACGACCTCTATTCCCGCTACGAAAACGACCCGTCCTCCGTCGATGCCGACTGGCAGGCATTCTTCAAAAGTCTGAAGGACAACCCCGGCGACATCCAGAAGAACGCCGAGGGCCCGTCCTGGGAGCAGGCCAACTGGCCGCTGACGCCGCGTGACGATCTCACCTCGGCGCTGGACGGCAACTGGGCCCAGGTCGAAAAGAGCGTCGGCCAGAAGATCCAGTCCAAGGCGCAGACCAAAGGCGTCGAGCTGTCGACCACCGACGTCAATCAGGCGACCCGCGATTCCGTCCGCGCGCTGATGCTGATCCGCGCCTACCGCATGCGGGGCCATTTCCACGCCAAGCTCGATCCGCTCGGGCTGGAGCCGACCAAGGATCACGAGGAACTCGATATCCGGTCTTACGGCTTCACCGAGGCCGATCTCGACCGCAAGATCTTCCTCGATCACGTGCTGGGCCTCGAATACGGCTCGCTGCGCGAGATCGTCGCGATCTGCGAGCGCACCTATTGCCAGACGATGGGCATCGAATTTCTGCATATCTCCAACGGGGCGCAGAAGGCCTGGCTGCAGGAGCGGATCGAAGGTCCCGACAAGGAGATCAGCTTCACCCGTGAAGGCCGGCGCGCCATCCTGATGAAGCTGGTCGAGGCCGAAGGCTTCGAGCGGTTCTGCGACCTGAAATTCACCGGCACCAAGCGGTTCGGTCTCGACGGCGGCGAGTCGCTGATCCCGGCGCTGGAGCAGATCATCAAGCGCGGCGGCAATCTCGGCGTCCGCGAGATCGTGCTCGGCATGCCGCATCGCGGCAGGCTCAACGTGCTGACCCAGGTGATGGGCAAGCCGCACCGCGCGCTGTTCCACGAATTCAAGGGCGGCTCGGCCAACCCCGACGAGGTCGAAGGCTCCGGCGACGTCAAATATCACCTCGGCGCCTCGTCCGACCGCGAGTTCGACCACAACAAGGTGCATCTGTCGCTGACCGCCAACCCGTCGCATCTCGAGATCGTCGATCCGGTGGTGCTCGGCAAGGTCCGCGCCAAGCAGGACCAGCATGGCGACCTGCCGGAAGAGCGCGTCTCGGTGCTGCCGCTGCTGATGCACGGCGACGCGGCGTTCGCCGGCCAGGGCGTGGTCGCCGAATGCTTCGGCCTGTCCGACCTGAAGGGCTATCGCACCGGCGGCTCGATCCACTTCATCGTCAACAACCAGATCGGCTTCACCACCTATCCGCGCTATTCGCGGTCCTCGCCGTATCCGTCGGACGTCGCCAAGATGATCGACGCGCCGATCTTCCATGTGAACGGCGACGATCCCGAAGCGGTGGTGTTCGCGGCCAAGATTGCGGTCGAGTACCGGCAGAAGTTCCACAAGCCGGTCGTGATCGACATGTTCTGCTACCGGCGCCACGGCCACAACGAAGGTGACGAGCCGGCCTTCACCCAGCCGATGATGTACCGCAAGATCGCGGGCCATCCGTCGGCGCTGGAATTGTATTCGAAGCGACTGATCGCCGACGGCGTCATCACCGAAGGTGAAGTCGAGAAGGCCAAGGCCGACTGGCGCGCCCGGCTCGACGCCGAGCTCGAGGCCGGCTCCAGCTATCGCCCCAACAAGGCCGACTGGCTCGACGGCAAATGGGCCGGCTTCAAGTCGGCCGATCAGGAAGAGGATCCGCGCCGCGGCATCACCGGCGTCGACCTGGCGCAGCTCAAGGACGTCGGCCGCAAGATCACCAAGGTGCCGGAGGGCTTCCGGGTTCACCGCACGGTGGCGCGCTTCCTCGAGAACCGCGCCAAGGCGATCGACAGTGGCGTCGGCATCGACTGGGCGACCGGCGAGGCGTTGGCGTTCTGCACGCTGCTGCAGGAAGGCCATCGCGTCCGCCTGTCCGGCCAGGACTCCGAACGCGGCACCTTCTCGCAGCGCCATTCGGTGCTGTTCGATCAGGAAGACGAGACCCGCTACACCCCGTTCAATCACCTCTCCCCCGATCAGGGCCATTACGAGGTGGTGAACTCGATGCTGTCGGAAGAAGCCGTGCTCGGCTTCGAATACGGCTACACGCTGGCCGAGCCGAATGCGCTGACGATCTGGGAAGCGCAGTTCGGCGACTTCGCCAACGGCGCCCAGGTGCTGTTCGACCAGTTCATTTCGTCGGGCGAACGCAAATGGCTGCGGATGTCCGGCCTGGTCTGCATGCTGCCGCACGGCTACGAGGGCCAGGGACCGGAGCACTCCTCGGCCCGGCTCGAGCGTTTCCTGCAGATGTGCGCCGAGGACAACATGCAGGTGGTGCACGCCACCACGCCGGCGAACTTCTTCCACGTGCTGCGCCGTCAGCTCCGCCGCGAGATCCGCAAGCCGCTGATCCTGATGACGCCGAAATCGCTGCTGCGCCACAAGCGCGCGGTGTCGCGGCTCGACGAGCTCGGGCCCGACACCAGCTTCCACCGCGTCTTGGCCGACGACGCCCAGTCGTTGCCGGACGAGAAGATCAAGCTGGTGCCGGACAACAAGATCCGCCGCGTCGTGATCTGCTCCGGCAAGGTCTATTACGATCTCTACGAAGAGCGGGAGAAGCGCGGCGTCGACGACGTCTATCTGCTGCGCGTCGAGCAGCTCTATCCGGTGCCGCTGAAGACGCTGGTGCAGGAGATGTCGCGCTTCAAGGAGGCCGAGCTGGTGTGGTGCCAGGAAGAGCCGCGCAACATGGGCGCGTGGCACTTCATCGAGCCGTATCTGGAGTGGGTGCAGAATCAGGCGGGCGCGACCCATCGCCGTCCGCGTTATGTCGGCCGTCCCGCGTCGGCCGCCACCGCCTCCGGCCTGATGTCGAAGCATCTGGCCCAGCTCAAGGCCTTCCTCGACGAGGCGCTGCGCTGACGCCATGGGCTGCCGCGCGCCGGCGGCCGGTGTTGTCGAGACATTTGGATCAGGGGCGAACCGCCGCAGCAGCGGTGACGCCGCAAGAGGACAGAAACAATGACTGAAATTCGCGTTCCGACGCTCGGCGAATCGGTGACCGAGGCGACCATCGGCCGCTGGTTCAAGAAGCAGGGCGACGCCGTTGCGGTCGACGAGCCGCTGGTCGAACTCGAGACCGACAAGGTCACCATCGAAGTGCCGGCGCCGTCGGCCGGCACGCTCGGCGAGATCATCGCCAAGGACGGCGAGACCGTCGCCGTCGGCGCGCTGCTGGGCCAGATTTCGGAAGGCGGCGGCGCCGCCAAGCCGGCCGCTAAGGAGTCTGCCAAGTCAGCCGCGGCGGTTGCGCCCGAGACCACCACCGGCCGTCCGGATCTGAAGAGCGAAACCACCAAGCCGATCAACGCCGGCCCCGAGGAAGTGCGGCCGAAATCCGACGCCAAGGCCGACCTCAAGGCTCCGCCGTCCGATGCGCCGCAGGCGCCGTCGGTGCGGCGGCTGTCGACAGAGAGCGGCGTCGATGCCTCGACCGTGCCCGGCTCCGGCAAGGACGGCCGCGTCACCAAGGGCGACATGCTGGCGGCGATCGAGAAGGCGGCGTCGGCGCCGACCCCGGTCAATCAGCCCGCCGCCGCCGTCCAGGTCCGCGCCCCGTCGCCGGCCGACGACGCCGCGCGCGAGGAACGCGTCAAGATGACCCGGCTGCGCCAGACCATCGCGCGCCGGCTCAAGGAAGTTCAGAACACCGCGGCGATGCTGACGACCTTCAACGAGGTCGACATGACCAACGTCATGGCGCTGCGCAGCCAGTACAAGGACGTGTTCGAGAAGAAGCACGGCGCCAAGCTCGGCTTCATGGGCTTCTTCACCAAGGCCTGCGTCCAGGCGCTGAAGGACATCCCGGCGGTCAACGCCGAGATCGACGGCACCGATCTGATCTACAAGAACTACTACCATGTCGGCGTCGCCGTCGGCACCGATAAGGGCCTGGTCGTGCCGGTGGTGCGCGATTGCGACGAGAAGTCGATCGCCGCGATCGAAAAGGGCATCGCCGATTTCGGCAAGCGCGCCCGCGACGGCCAGCTCAAGATCGAGGAGATGCAGGGCGGCACCTTCACGATTACCAATGGCGGCATCTACGGCTCGCTGATGTCCACGCCGATCCTCAACGCGCCGCAATCCGCCATTCTCGGCATGCACAAGATCCAGGAGCGGCCGGTGGTCGTCGCCGGCAAGATCGAAGTGCGCCCGATGATGTATCTGGCGCTGAGCTACGACCACCGCGTGATCGACGGCAAGGAAGCGGTCACCTTCCTGGTCCGCGTCAAGGAAAGCCTGGAAGACCCGGCGCGGCTGGTGCTGGATCTGTAAGAGCGACGTCGATACGGGCAGGAGAGCCGGCGGGTCGTCGAAGCGGATTGGGGGGGACATGATGCAGCCGATGCCGACCGAGATCGTGGTGCTGGGTTGGAGCGTGGCGCTACTGATCGTGCAGATGTTCCTGGCTGCCGTGCCCGTTGGTCTGGAACTCGGACCGAAATATCAGGCCGGTCCCCGCGACGAGGGCAAGGTGGCGCAGGGCCGGTTCGCCGGCCGTGCGGCGCGCGCCTTCCGCAATCTGCTCGAGACCTATCCGGCCTTCGTCGCGCTCGCGCTGGCGCTGGCCGTCACCGGCAAGACCGGCGGCTATGCGGCGACCGCCGCGATCGTCTGGCTGGTCGCGCGGGTGCTGTATGCACCGCTTTACATCATCGAGATTCCGTTTGCCCGCAGCATCGCCTGGTTCGTGGCGCTGCTGGCGCTCGTCGCGATGCTGATCCGGCTGCTGTCATGAGGTGCGCATGAACGACCGCGTCGTCATCATCACCGGCGGTAGCCGCGGCATCGGCCGCGCCACCGCGCTGGCCGCTGCGGCCCGCGGCTACAAGGTCGTGGTCGGCTACGCCAGCAATGCGGATGCGGCGCGCGAGACCGTGTCGGCGATCGAGGCCAGCAACGGCCAGGCGATCGCGGTGAAATGCGATGTCGGCGACGAGGCCGATATCCTCGCTCTGTTCGAAGCCGCCGACAATTTCGGCACGCTCGGCGCGCTGGTCAACAATGCCGGCATCGTCGGCCCGACCACGCGGGTCGACGAGATGTCGGCGGAGCGCATCCAGCGGATGATGGCGGTCAACGTCACCGGCAGCATCCTGTGCGCGCGCGAGGCGGTCAAGCGGCTGTCGACCCGGCACGGCGGCCCCGGCGGCGTGATCATCAATCTGTCGTCGGTCGCGGCCAAACTCGGCTCGCCGAATACTTACGTTGACTACGCGGCCTCGAAAGGCGCGATCGATAGCTTCACCATCGGTCTCGGCCATGAGGTCGCAGGCGAAGGCATTCGCGTCGCCGCGATCCGGCCCGGCCTGATCGACACCGAGATCCACGCCTCCGGCGGTGATCCGGGCCGCGCGCACCGGCTCAGCGGCCACGTGCCGATGCAGCGCGTCGGCCGCGCCGAGGAAATCGCCAACGCCGTCGTCTGGCTGATGTCGGACGAAGCCTCCTACGTCACCAGCGCCATCATCGATGTCTCGGGCGGACGGTAGGATCGGGTCGTTGATCGGAGCCAAACATGCCGGTCATTGCGAAGGTCGACGGGGTCAAGATCGAATTCTATCCCGACGAGCATCCGCCGCCGCATTTTCACGCCCGCTACGCAGAATACGTTGCCCAGATCGAGATCCGGACCGGCAAGGTCTTGCGCGGTTCGCTGCCGCCCGCGAAACTCGGGCGCGTTCTAGCTTGGACGGCGGGCCACTATATGGGACTTATGAACGCCTGGACCGCAGTCGAAGAGTTGCGCAAGCCGGAGAAGATCGATGACTGAGATCATCGCGATACGCAGCGCCGAGCCGGTCATCTTCGGCGTGCTGAAAATCGTCTGGAGCGATGGCTTCGAGGGAGTCGTGGATCTGCGCCCTCTGATCGACAAAGGCGAGATGTTCGCGTTCCTACGCGCAGCGCCCCCCCGCTTCGCGACAGTTCAACGCGAGCCGCATGGTCACAAGATCTTTTGGCTCGACGATCAGGGCGACGAGATCGATTTCGGATCCTCCTCGCTTCGTCAACGCGCCGAGCGTCAAGCCGGCCTTCTTCATCTCGCTAGCTGAATAGAAAGCACTCCATGCCCTCCTACGATCTCGTCATCATCGGCACCGGCCCCGGCGGCTATGTCTGCGCGATTCGCGCGGCGCAGCTCGGCCTCAAGGTCGCGGTGGTCGAAAAGAACGCCACCCTCGGCGGCACCTGCCTCAATGTCGGCTGCATGCCGTCGAAGGCGCTGCTACATGCCTCGGAACTGTTCGAGGAGGCCGGGCACTCGTTCGCCAAGATGGGGATCGGCGTGCCGGCGCCGAAGCTCGATCTGCCGACGATGATGAACTTCAAGCAGCAGGGCATCGACGGCAACGTCAAGGGCGTCGAGTACCTGATGAAGAAGAACAAGATCGACGTCATCGTCGGTCGCGGCAAGGTGCTCGGCACCGGCAAGGTCGAGGTCACCGGCAATGACGGCAAGGCGCAAACCGTCGAGACCAAGTCGATCGTGATCGCCACCGGCTCGGACGTGGCCAAGCTCAAGGGCATCGAGATCGACGAGAAGCGCATCGTGTCGTCGACCGGCGCGCTGTCGCTCGACAAGGTGCCGGGCAAGCTGATCGTGGTCGGCGCCGGCGTGATCGGGCTCGAACTCGGTTCGGTGTGGCGCCGCCTCGGCGCCGAAGTCACCGTGGTCGAATTCCTCGATCGCATTCTGCCCGGCATGGACGCCGAGATCGTCAAGCAGTTCCAGCGCATCCTCGAGAAGCAGGGTTTTGCCTTCAAGCTCGGCGCCAAGGTCACCGGGGTGGATAGTTCGGGCAAGCAGCTCAAGGTCAGCGTCGAGGCCGCGGCCGGCGGCAGTCCGGAGACGCTTGAAGCCGACGTCGTGCTGGTCGCGATCGGCCGGGTGCCGTTCACCGAGGGGCTGGGGCTGAAGGAAGCCGGCGTCGCGCTCGACGAGCGCGGGCGCGTGGCGATCGACGATCACTTCGCCACAAGCGTCCAGGGCGTCTATGCGATCGGCGACGTGGTGAAGGGCCCGATGCTGGCGCACAAGGCCGAGGACGAGGGCGTCGCGGTCGCGGAAATCATCGCCGGCAAGGCCGGGCACGTGAACTACGACGTCATTCCGGGTGTGGTCTACACCACGCCGGAAGTGTCATCCGTCGGCAAGACCGAGGAAGACCTCAAGCAGGCCGGCGTCGCCTACACGGTCGGCAAATTCCCGTTCACCGCCAACGGCCGCTCCAAGGTCAACCAGACCACCGACGGCCTGGTGAAGATCCTCGCCGACGCCAAGACCGACCGTGTGCTCGGCGTGCATATCGTCGGCCGCGAAGCCGGCGAGATGATCCACGAGGCCGCGGTGCTGATGGAGTTCGGCGGCTCTGCCGAAGACCTCGCCCGCACCTGCCACGCCCACCCGACCCGCTCGGAGGCCGTCAAGGAAGCCGCGCTTGCGGTCGGGAAACGCGCCATCCATATGTGAGAGAGCGCCGGCATCGTCCGGGAACCGGACGACTCCATGAAGCGCCGCCTGCTGCAACCGCTGTGGTTCATCCTCGCCGTCCTCTTCCTGGTCGAGGCATGGCTGTGGGATCACCTCGAGCCGTGGGTGGAGCGGATCGTCGCGGCGCTCCCGCTGCGCGAGCTCAAGGCGTGGACGGCGGAGCGGATCGCAAACCTGTCGCCGCCGCTGGCGCTGGTGGTGTTCGCGGTGCCGCTGATCCCGCTGTATCCGTTCAAGCTGTTCGCGCTGTGGTTGATGGCGACGCAGCATTTTGTCGCCGGCCTGCTCGCCTTCGTGCTCGCGCAATTCGTCGGCCTCGGCCTGATCGCCTTCATCTTCGACGTCACCAAGCCGAAGCTGATGCAGATGGCCTGGTTCGTGCGCGCCTATCAGTTCGTGCTGACGATCAAGGCCAAGGCGCACGCGATCGTGGCGCCGGTGATGGCGGCGATCCGGGCGCAGCTTCGCGCCCTGATGGGCGACGGCAACGGCGCGGTGCAGCGGCTGCTGCGCAAGGCGATGCAGGTCCGCAACCGGATCCGCGCCTCGCGCTGAGCCGCGCGCGGCGCGGTTGCGTCAGCGCGACGACGTCAGAACAGATGCACCGCATGCGGCGCGAACAGGCCGATCGCCGTGAAGGCGAGGCCGGTCAACGCCAAGGCGCCTGAAATCCAAGCCAGTGCGATCATGCCGGTGATGATCGTCGCCGATGCCAGCACGATGCCGATCTGAAACGCCGCCGAGGCCAGCTCGTAGTGATGGTAGCGCGCTTGCGCGAGGTCGCGGTCGTGTTCGGCGTGCTTGGCGCGCGCGGCGAGCTGCTCGGAGCCCTCGCCGGTCTCCGGCTCGGAGCGATAGCGCTGCGCGGTCTTCTGCCATTCCTCGATCTGCTTCTGCAGCGCGGCCTTGGCGGCGTCGTCGCCGACCGTGCTCATGCTGAGGCGCGCCTCTTCCGAGATCGTCTGCACCACCGTGCGGCGGATGCTCTTGGCCTGGAAGAACGCCCACAGATTCGACGCCTCGACGTTCTTGGCCAGCGATTCGGTCTGCGCGGCCTTGCCGAGCGTCTCGGAGAAGGCGAGGAACAGCGCAATCACCGCAATCAGCAGGGCGATTTTTTTGTTCGAGCCTGAGGCATGCTCCGCATGTTCGGCATGCTCCATGCTCTCGTGCGCGCCCATGTCCTTAACTCCCGTCATGAATTCGTCATGCCCGGCGCCGGCCGGGCAACGGATCATCAGATCAGGACCTTGTCAGTTGGAAGGCAGACCGGGTCAAGCCCGGTGATGGCGTGCTAACAACTTCGGCGTATCACGCGCGGGGATGGGCGCTGGCGTAGACTTCCAGCAGCCGCTCGGTATCGATGCCGGTATAGATCTGCGTGGTCGACAAGGACGCGTGGCCGAGCAATTCCTGGATCGCGCGCAAATCGCCGCCGCGGCTCAGAAGATGCGTGGCGAAGGAGTGGCGGAGCGCATGCGGGGTGGCCGAATCCGGCAGTCCCAGCGCGCCGCGCAGCCGCTCCATCGCCAGTTGGATGATTCGCGGGCTGAGCGGCCCGCCGCGGGCGCCGACGAACATCGGCCCGTCCGGCGGCAGCGGATGCGGGCAGGCTTTAGCGTAGTCGGCGATCTGCCCCAGCACGGTGTCCAGCACCGGCACCATCCGGGTCTTGTTGCCCTTGCCGAGCACGATCAGGGTGTCGCCCTGGCCGGGCGCCGGCACGTCGCGACGCTTCAGCCCGAGCGCTTCGGAGATGCGCAGGCCGGAGCCGTACAACAGCGCCATCACGGCGGCGTCACGAACCAGCACCCAGGTCTCGCGGTCCTCGCCGGCGCGCTCGTCGGCGTCCGCCAGCCGTTTGGCGGCGGCGATCTGGATCGGTTTCGGCAGGCTCTTCTTGATCTTGGGCGCGCGCACCGCCGATAGCGCGCCGACGCTGCCCTTGCCCTCGCGTTCGAGGAAGCGGCCGAACGAGCGCAGCCCGGCCAGAGCCCGCATCAGCGAGCGGCCGGCGATCGCATCGCCGCGCCGCGCCGCCATGAAGGCGCGCACGTCGGTGGCTTCCAGCCGGGCGAATCGGCCGAGCGTCACCTCGCCGCCCCAATGGCCGGCGAGGAAAAACAGGAACTGCCGCAGGTCGCGCGTATAGGCTTCCAGCGTCTTGCCGGACAGCCGCCGCTCGGCGCGCAGATGCGACAGCCAGCGGGTGATCTCGGTGTTGAGATCGGCGGTCGCGCAAGGCAGGTCGATCGGGGGAGGCATGGGCTGTGATTTGGCCATGGGGTGCTTATGCCGGATGCCGACTGAAACGAGATCCTCTCCGTCATTGCGAGCAAAGCGAAGCAATCCAGAAGCGCCAGGCATAGGGCTGCTGGATTGCTTCGTCGCTTCGCTCCTCGCAATGACGCGGAGGTTGTGGCCCGATCATAGCCGATTTCCTTTCCCATTGATGAAAGCCGGCTTTGGCGGCACACCGGAGCCATGGACGACTCTCCCACCAGCCCGGCCCGGCCCTCGGCGACGCGCGTCGTCGACGTGCAGGTACCGGTCGCGATCGACCAGGCCTATTCGTACCGGGTGCCGCGCGGGCTCGATCTGAAGCCCGGCGATGTCGTCGCTGTGCCGCTCGGGCCGCGCGAGGTGATGGGGGTGGTCTGGGCCGAGAACGAAAATCCCGATCCGCGGCTGCATAACCGGCTCAAGGACGTCTCCGAAAAGCTCGACGTGCCGCCGCTGCGCGAGGAGCTGCGCCGGCTGGTCGACTGGGTCGCCAACTACACGCTGTCGCCGCGCGGCCAGGTGCTGCGGATGACGCTGCGGATGGGCGAACTCGGGCCGGAGCGGGTGCGGACGGGAGTCCGCCTGATCGGCCCCCCGCCGCAGCGGATGACGCCGGCGCGGCGGCGCCTGATCGAGATCCTGTCCGACGGCCTGCTGCACGGCAAATCGGACGCGGCGAAGGAGGCGGGCTGCAGCCCCGGCGTGATCGACGGGCTGGTCGACGAGGGCACGCTCGGCGTCGAGGCGATGCCGCGCGAGCCCACGGCGCCGGCGCCCGATCCGGATTTCGCACCGGCGGATTTCTCGCCGGAGCAGGCGGCGGCGGCCGAGACGATGCGGGCGCTGGTGACGGATGGTGGCTTTCAGGCTGCGCTGCTCGACGGCGTCACCGGCTCCGGCAAGACCGAAGTGTATTTCGAGGCGGTCGCCGAGGTCATCCGTCAGGGGCGGCAGACGCTGATCCTGATGCCGGAGATCGCCCTGACCGGGCAATTCCTCGACCGCTTCGCGCTACGCTTCGGCGTGCGGCCGCTGGAATGGCATTCCGAGCTGACGCCGCGCACTCGCGCCCGCAACTGGGCGGCGATCGCGGCCGGCGAGGCGCAGGTCGTGGTCGGGGCGCGCTCGGCGCTGTTTCTGCCCTACGCCGATCTCGGGCTGATCATCGTCGATGAGGAGCACGACCAGGCCTACAAGCAGGAAGACGGCGCGCATTATCACGCCCGCGACATGGCGGTGGTGCGGGCGTCGATCGCGAAAATTCCGATCGTGCTGGCGTCCGCCACGCCGTCGGTCGAGACCGAGGTCAATGCCCGCAAGGGCCGCTACAAGCGGATTCCGCTGCCGTCGCGGTTCGGTGGCCAGCATATGCCGCAGATCGAGGCGATCGATCTGCGCCGGGCGCCGCCGATGCGCGGGCGGTTCATCTCGCCGCCGCTCGCCGAGCAGATCGGTCACGCGATCGAGCGCCGCGAACAGGCGCTGCTGTTTCTCAACCGCCGCGGCTATGCGCCGCTGACGCTGTGCCGCGCCTGCGGTCACCGCTTCGCCTGCACGATCTGTGACGCGTGGCTGGTCGATCACCGCTTCCGCCAGCGGTTGGTGTGCCACCATTGCGGCTTCTCGATGCCGCGCCCGCACCAATGCCCGCATTGCGGCGCCGAGGAATCTTTAGTCGCAGTCGGACCCGGCGTCGAACGGTTGCAAGAGGAGGCGGCGAGCCTGTTTCCGAACGCGCGCACCATGGTGCTGTCGAGCGATCTGATCACTTCGATCGAGGCGATGCGCAGCGAACTCAACGACATCGCCGAAGGCCGGGTCGACATCATCATCGGCACCCAGCTTGTGGCGAAGGGTCACAACTTCCCGCGGCTGAATCTGGTCGGCGTGGTCGATGCCGACCTCGGCCTTTCCAACGGAGACCCGCGTGCCGCCGAGCGGACCTTTCAATTGCTCAATCAGGTGATCGGCCGCGCCGGCCGCGATCAAGGCCGCGGCGTGGGGTTTCTGCAGACGCATCAGCCGGAGCATCCGGTGATGAAGGCGCTGGTCGCGTGCGATCGCGAGGCGTTCTACGCCAGCGAAATCGACGCGCGCGAGCGCACGTTGTATCCGCCGTTCGGCCGGCTCGCGAGCCTGATCATTTCAGCCGGCGATCGTCCGACCGCCGAAGGCTTTGCGCGCAAGCTGGCGTCCTGCGCGCCGGTCGACGAGCGCGTGCAGGTGCTGGGACCGGCGGAAGCACCGCTCGCGGTGATCAAGGGCCGCTATCGATTTCGGCTGCTGGTGAAGTCGGTGCGGTCGTTCGATTTGTCGAACTACTTGCGGCAATGGCTGGCACTGGGGCCGAAGACGAAAGGAAACCTGAAGCTCGAGGTCGACGTCGATCCGCAAAGCTTCCTGTAATCTTCCTTCGCCTCGCCGAGACCTCGCGTGTCACAAAAAGGAAAGCCTGCCGTCATGGCTGACGGCAGGCCGCAGATCGGGCGCGCGATGATCGCGGCCATCTCAACGAGTAGCTCTTCTTGATTACTGGGAAGCGAACCGCGTGCTGCGGTTACATCACTTCCGCGACGACCCGGCCGACCCCGCGGCTGGTCAGACCGATCGCGCGCGCGGCGCCGGTCGACAGATCGAGCACACGGCCGCGAATGAACGGGCCGCGATCGTTGATGGTGACGACGACGCTGCGGCCGCCATGGGTGACGCGCAGCTTGGTGCCGAACGGCAGGCTGCGATGGGCTGCCGTCATGGCGCTGGCGTTGAAGCGCTGGCCCGATGCGGTGCGGTTGCCGGATTCACTGCCGTAGTAAGACGCGACGCCCGAGAAGGTACGACCGCCGCCGCTTGATTCGAGCGTGGCATTGGCGTTGCGCCAGTCGTTCTGGACGTGATGGCGCTGATGATGGCCGTGATGATGAGTCCGGTGCTTCGATCGCGCCGAAGCTTCAGTGACGGCCGCTCCGCTCAGCAGAACCGTTGCGGCGATCAGAGCAGCCGCGGTGCGTGGCCGGGCTACGATTCCCGGCGGAGACTTCTTGGCGTTAGTCATTAATGTAAGCCCTCAGTATTGCCACATGCGCGGCAAGTGGAACCCCCGTCCCGTTTGCGGTGCCGGACCGTTCGCTGCGTAATGAGGCGACAAATTGACGAACAGTCGAATCGTTTCTCCGCTGAAACATCTTTTGAAGCGATGCGCCGGATCAAAAAGCCCCGAATTGCGTTGGATGGAAAATTGAATTAATACTTTCGTATACACGCGAATACTAAAGTTTTAAGTCTTTATTAGAAAAAGACCTGGAGCTGCAAATCAAACCCAAGAAATCGCAGGTCATCGCGCGAGTGTGTGGAGGCTTGCTCGAGCGGCGGTCGCGAATTTTCCCGAGCCGCTGATCTTTCCCCGCAGGCTTCATCGATGCGGTGCCGTAGTGGGGGAATTCCGCCCCGCGAAGAAGGCGCAACGAAGAATGCGACAGAGCGTCTTCCCGACGGCGCGTCATGTTGCGCCTGCGCGCGCGCTATGTTAGCAAAGCCGCGATTTTAAAGGCCGCCGGCTACGATCGTACCGGTCGAAAATCGAAGTCCAGCTTGAATTCCAAGGGCTTAAATCGGGGGCGCCGCGACTTGGCGACGGTTTTCTTCTTGGCAATTTGACAGCACAAAAGAGCGCGTCTGTGGCATCTGAAGATCCATCGGTATCCGGAGTCTCCGGTCGTTACGCGACCGCCCTGTTTGAATTGGCTCGCGACGAGAAAGTCGTCGATGCCGTCACCGCCGATCTGGACAAGTTCACCGCCATGCTGGCGGACAGTCCCGATCTGCTGCGGCTGGTTCGCAGCCCGGTGTTCGGCGCCGAGGCGCAGACCAAGGCGCTCGGTGCGGTGCTCGACAAGGCCGGGATCGCCGGCATCAGCGCCAACTTCCTGAAGCTGCTCGCCGCCAATCGCCGTCTGTTCGTCGTCGCCGACGTGATTCGCGCCTATAGGGCGCTGGTCGCCAGGTTCAGGGGCGAGGCGACCGCCGACGTCACCGTCGCCGAGAAGCTCAACGACAAGAATCTCGAGGCGCTGAAGGCCGCGCTGAAGGCGGTGACCGGCAAGGACGTCACCCTCAATATCAACGTCGATCCGGCGATCATCGGCGGGCTTGTCGTCAAGCTCGGCAGCCGCATGGTCGACAGTTCGATCCGCACCAAACTCAATTCGATCAAGCACGCGATGAAAGAGGCAGGCTGATGGACATCCGCGCCGCGGAAATTTCCGCGATCCTCAAGGACCAGATCAAGAATTTCGGACAAGAAGCCGAAGTCACCGAAGTCGGACAGGTGCTGTCCGTCGGTGACGGCATTGCCCGCGTCTACGGTCTGGACAACGTCCAGGCCGGTGAGATGGTCGAGTTCGAGAACGGCACGCGCGGCATGGCGCTGAACCTCGAAACCGACAATGTCGGCGTCGTGATCTTCGGCGCCGACCGCGAGATCAAGGAAGGCCAGACCGTCAAGCGCACCCGCTCGATCGTCGACACGCCGGTCGGCAAGGGCCTGCTCGGCCGCGTCGTCGACGCGCTCGGCAATCCGATCGACGGCAAGGGTCCGATCCAGGCGACCGAGCGCAAGCGCGTCGACGTCAAGGCCCCCGGCATCATCCCGCGCAAGTCGGTGAACGAGCCGATGGCGACGGGCCTCAAGGCGATCGACGCCCTGATCCCGGTCGGCCGCGGCCAGCGCGAACTGATCATCGGCGACCGTCAGACCGGCAAGACCGCGATCGCGCTCGACACCATCCTGAACCAGAAGCCGCTCAACGTCGAAGGCGCGCCGGAAGCCCAGAAGCTGTACTGCGTCTACGTCGCGGTCGGCCAGAAGCGTTCGACCGTCGCGCAGTTCGTCAAGGTGCTCGAAGAGCAGGGCGCGCTGGAATATTCGATCGTCGTCGCCGCCACCGCCTCCGACCCGGCGCCGATGCAGTACATCGCGCCGTTCACCGGCTGCACGATGGGCGAGTACTTCCGCGACAACGGCATGCACGCCGTGATCATCTATGACGATCTGTCCAAGCAGGCCGTCGCCTATCGCCAGATGTCGCTGCTGCTGCGCCGCCCGCCGGGCCGCGAAGCCTATCCGGGCGACGTGTTCTATCTGCACTCCCGCCTGCTGGAGCGCGCCGCGAAGCTGAATGACGATCACGGCTCGGGCTCGCTGACCGCGCTGCCGGTCATCGAAACCCAGGCCAACGACGTGTCGGCCTACATCCCGACCAACGTGATTTCGATCACCGATGGTCAGATCTTCCTGGAAACCGATCTGTTCTTCCAGGGCATCCGCCCGGCGGTGAACGTCGGTCTGTCGGTGTCGCGCGTCGGATCGTCGGCGCAGACCAAGGCGATGAAGAAGGTCGCCGGCAAGATCAAGGGCGAGCTCGCGCAGTACCGCGAAATGGCGGCGTTCGCGCAGTTCGGCTCCGACCTCGACGCCTCGACCCAGCGCCTGCTGAACCGTGGCGCCCGACTGACCGAACTCCTGAAGCAGCCGCAGTTCTCGCCGCTGAAGATGGAAGAGCAGGTCGTGGTGATCTACGCCGGCGTCAACGGCTATCTCGACGCGCTCCCG
Organism: Rhodopseudomonas palustris; assembly: GCF_034479375.1. NCBI lineage: Bacteria > Pseudomonadati > Pseudomonadota > Alphaproteobacteria > Hyphomicrobiales > Nitrobacteraceae > Rhodopseudomonas > Rhodopseudomonas palustris. The sequence goes on from NZ_CP140155.1 coordinate 4,215,554, forward strand.
GTCGCCAAGGTGCGTGCCTTCGAGGACGGCCTGCTGTCGCTGCTGCGCGGCAAGGAAGTCGGCATTCTGGACGCGATCCGCACCAGCCGCGACCTCTCCGACGACACCGCCGCCAAGCTCAAGTCGGTCGTCGAGAGCTACGCCAAGACGTTCGCGTAAGGCTCATGGCCGGCGTCAGCCGGCCATTCACGCTTCTGGCGTGAAGCATTTCAAGTCGTGGATGCCCGGGACGAGCCCGGGCATGACGAATGTGAGGGTTGCGGTCGGGTCATCGATCTGATTGCCGGGGTGGACTGAGAATGGCTTCACTTAAAGACATGCGCGTCCGCATCGCCTCGACCAAGGCGACGCAGAAGATCACCAAGGCGATGCAGATGGTCGCGGCCTCCAAGCTGCGCCGCGCCCAGATGGCTGCGGAAGCCGCCAGGCCTTACGCCGAGAAGATGGACTCGGTGATCTCGAACATCGCCGGCGCCGCGGCGGGCTCGCCCGGCGCGCCGGTGCTGCTCGCCGGCACCGGCAAGGATCATGTCCATCTGCTGCTGGTCTGCACCGGCGAGCGCGGCCTGTCCGGCGCGTTCAACTCCTCGATCGTCCGCCTCGCCCGCGAGCGCGCTTTTGCGCTGATGAACCAGGGCAAGGAAGTCAAAATCTTCTGCGTCGGCCGCAAGGGCTATGAGCAGCTCCGCCGTAACTTCGACAAGCAGATCATCGAGAACCTCGAGCTGCGCTCGGTGCGCCAGCTCGGTTTCGTCAACGCCGAGGACATCGCCAAGAAGGTGATCGCCCGCTTCAACAACGGCGAGTTCGACGTCTGCACGCTGTTCTATTCGCGCTTCAAATCGGTGATCTCGCAGATCCCGACCGCGCAGCAACTGATCCCGCTGGTGGTCGAGGCGCCGGCCGCGGGCTCCGTCGCCACCTCCTACGAATACGAGCCGGAAGAGGACGAGATCCTCTCGACGCTGCTGCCGCGCAACCTCGCGGTTCAGATCTTCCGCGCGCTCCTGGAAAACAACGCGTCGTTCTACGGCGCCCAGATGAGCGCGATGGACAACGCCACCCGCAACGCCGGCGACATGATCAGGAAGCAGACGCTGATCTACAACCGGACCCGGCAGGCGATGATCACCAAGGAACTGATCGAGATCATCTCGGGCGCCGAGGCGATCTGACGACACCACTTCAGGCTTACATCCGGTCGACGACCGCGATTTGGATTTCGGACTTCAGGGAGAGAGTTTAATGGCTACACCCGCCAATCAGACCGGACGCATCACCCAGGTCATCGGCGCCGTCGTCGACGTGCAGTTCGAAGGCCACCTGCCGGCCATTCTGAACGCGATCGAGACCAAGAACGGCGACAACCGTCTGGTGCTCGAAGTCGCCCAGCATCTCGGCGAATCGACCGTCCGCACCATCGCGATGGACACCACCGAGGGTCTGGTGCGCGGCCAGGAAGTCACCGACACCGGCAACCCGATCATGGTGCCGGTCGGCGTCGGCACGCTCGGCCGCATCATGAACGTCATCGGCGAGCCGGTCGACGAACAGGGTCCGGTGGCCAATGAAGGCCTTCGCCCGATCCACGCGGAAGCCCCGACCTACACCGACCAGTCGACCGAAGCCGAAATTCTGGTCACCGGCATCAAGGTCGTCGACCTGCTGGCGCCCTACGCCAAAGGCGGCAAGATCGGCCTGTTCGGCGGCGCCGGCGTCGGCAAGACCGTGCTGATCCAGGAACTGATCAACAACGTCGCCAAGGCTCACGGCGGCTACTCGGTGTTCGCCGGCGTCGGCGAGCGCACCCGCGAAGGCAACGACCTCTATCACGAGTTCATCGAATCGGGCGTGAACAAGAAGGGCGGCGGCGAAGGCTCGAAGTGCGCTCTCGTCTACGGCCAGATGAACGAGCCGCCGGGCGCCCGCGCCCGCGTCGCGCTGTCGGGTCTGACCGTCGCCGAGCATTTCCGCGACCAGGGCCAGGACGTGCTGTTCTTCGTCGACAACATCTTCCGCTTCACCCAGGCCGGCTCGGAAGTGTCGGCGCTGCTCGGTCGTATTCCGTCGGCGGTGGGCTATCAGCCGACGCTCGCGACCGACATGGGCGCGCTGCAGGAGCGCATCACCACCACCCATAAGGGCTCGATCACCTCGGTGCAGGCGATCTACGTGCCGGCCGACGACTTGACCGACCCGGCGCCCGCCACCTCGTTCGCGCATCTTGACGCCACCACCGTGCTCAACCGCGCGATCTCGGAAAAGGGCATCTACCCGGCGGTCGATCCGCTCGACTCGACCTCGCGCATGCTGTCGCCGCTGATCGTCGGCGAGGAGCACTACCAGACCGCCCGTATGGTCCAGCAGGTGCTGCAGAAGTACAAGTCGCTGCAGGACATCATCGCCATTCTCGGCATGGACGAACTGTCCGAAGAGGACAAGCTCGCGGTCGCCCGCGCCCGCAAGATCGAGCGCTTCCTGTCGCAGCCGTTCTTCGTCGCCGAGATCTTCACCGGCTCGCCGGGTAAGTTCGTCGACCTCGCCGACACCATCAAGGGCTTCCGCGCGATCTGCGAAGGCAAGTACGACCATCTGCCGGAAGCGGCGTTCTACATGGTCGGTGCCATCGAAGAAGCCGTCGAGAAGGGCAAGAAGCTGGCCGCGGAAGCGGCCTGATCAACTAAGCCTCACCCTGAGGAGCCGGCCGTAGGCCGGCGTCTCGAAGGGTGACGAACAACTCACTCATCCTTCGAGACGCGCGCAACGGCGCGCTCCTCAGGATGAGGGCAGCGGATGAGCGCAGGCATGGCCACCTTCCACTTCGATCTGGTTTCGCCCGAACAGGTTGCCTTCTCCGGCGAGGTCGATCAGGTCGACATCCCGGGCGCCGAGGGCGATTTCGGCGTGCTCGCCGGCCACGCGCCGGTGGTGGCGGTGATCCGCCCCGGCATTCTCACGGTGACCGCCGGCGGCGCGCAGCAGAAGATCGTGGTGCTGGGCGGCATCGCCGAAGTGTCCGACAAGGGCCTGACCGTGCTGGCCGACGTCGCCACCGCGACCGCCGATATCGACATGCGGGACTTCGCCGAGACGATCACCACCATGGAGCAGCAGCTCCCCGGCAAGGTCGGCGACGAACTCGACCGCTCGATCGAGCGGCTGGATCACTACAAGAGCATCCAGCACCAGCTCTCCACCACCGCGATGCACTGAGCCGCGCCGCGGCCGCAGCAGGAATTCGAATGGCCGGGCATCGTCCCGGCCATTTGCTTTTTTGGCCCAGGTGCCGTCATTCCGGGGCGCTTGCGCAGCAAGCGAACCCGGAATCCAGAGGTTCATGGCACATCGAGATTCCGGGTTCGCCGCTGCGCGGCGCCCCGGAATGACCGTGGTGAGGCTACTGTCGTCTAGACGAACTGCGCGAAGCTGTTTGCCACTTCGCGGTAGACCTCGCGCCGGAACGGCACCACCAGATCGGCGACGCGGTCGAGCCGCTCCCAGCGCCAGGCGTCGAATTCCGGCGGCATGTCGTTTCGAACCGCGAGCGGGTCGATGTCGCGCTCGTCGCCGGTGAAGCGCAGCGCGAACCATTTCTGGCGCTGGCCGCGAAAATGCCCGAGCCGATGCGGCGGGCCGTCATAGGGCGGGAAGTCGTAAGTCATCCAGTCGGTCGCGCCGAGCATCTCGGCATGTCGTACGCCGGTCTCTTCCCACAATTCGCGCATCACCGCCGCCTGCGGCTCTTCGCCTTCGTCGATGCCGCCTTGCGGCATCTGCCATTCGAGGCCGGGCAGGATGATCTCCGGGCCGTCGTCGCGGAAGCGGCGGCCGATCAGCACGCGACCTTCGGCATTGAACAGCGCGATTCCGACATTGCGCCGGTACGGCAGCGGGTCGAGAAGTGGGCTCGTGCTCACGAGGCCAGCAGCTTGCGGAAGTAGCCGATCGTCTCCTTGAGCCCGTCGGCGAGCGCGACCTTCGGCTCCCAGCCCAGCGCGCTGCGCGCCAGCGTGATATCGGGCTGACGCTGCTTCGGATCGTCCGCCGGCAGCGGCAGGTAGATCAGCTTCGATTTCGAATCGGTCATTGCGATCACCATCTCGGCGAGCTCGCGCATGCTGAACTCGACCGGATTGCCGAGATTGACCGGCCCGATGAAATCGTCGCCTGAAGCCATCAGCCGCCCGAAGCCGTCGAGCAGATCGGTAACGTAGCAGAACGAGCGCGTCTGGCGGCCGTCGCCATAGATCGTGATGTCGTTGCCCGACAGCGCCTGGACGATGAAGTTCGACACCACGCGGCCGTCGTTCGGATGCATCCGCGGTCCGTAGGTATTGAAGATCCGCGCCACCTTGATCCGCACCTTGTGCTGGCGGTGGTAGTCGAAGAACAGCGTCTCGGCGGCGCGCTTGCCTTCATCGTAGCAGGCCCGGATGCCGAGCGGATTGACGTGGCCCCAATAGCTTTCCGGCTGCGGATGCACGGTCGGGTCGCCATAGACCTCGCTGGTCGAGGCCTGGAAGATCTTCGCGCGGGTGCGCTTGGCGAGGCCCAGCATGTTGATGGCGCCGTGCACGCTGGTCTTCAGCGTCTGCACCGGATCGTGCTGGTAGTGCACCGGCGAGGCCGGGCAGGCGAGGTTGTAGATGTCGTCGACCTCGACATAGAGCGGAAAGGTGACGTCGTGGCGCATCACCTCGAAGCGCGGCGCGCCGACCAGATGCTCGATATTGCGCCGCCAGCCGGTGAAGTAGTTGTCGACGCAGAGGACTTCGTGGCCCTCGGCGAGCAACTTGTCGCACAGATGCGAGCCGATGAAGCCGGCGCCGCCGCTCACGAGAATTCGTCGAGAAAGTCGCATGTGCATCCCGGGGTGATCCCGCCCCGATGTCGCGACGGCCGTTGTCCGCCGCATTGAATGGCAAGAAACCCCATGCTAGGCAAGCGCCGAAACCGGCCCTTACCCGTCGGCACAGTGCCGGCCGCGGCCCCGGATCACGTCGATCCCGCTCGAACCGAGGGCCTCGGCGCCCGCAGGCGATCTTCCGCAATGTCCGCGCCCGTCGATATCGCAACCGCCCGGATCCTCGAAATCGGCGGCGGCTATTTCAAGCTGCAATATCCCGAGCGGACCACCTGCCTGTGGACCTGGACCAAGCTCACCAATGATTTCGGCGCGCTCGACGGCTTCTCGACGCCGGACCGGATCTGGCGCGAGCTGCGCGCCGCGCGCGCCGGCGAATACGACGTCGTCGTGGTCAACACGCTGCGCTATTCGCCATGGCATCCGCGCTACTGGGCGCGGGGGATGTTCTACACGCCGACCAATCCGTGGGCCTCGCTGACGCGGCAATTCGGCCCCGCCATGCTGCGCTGGCTGGACGTTCCGGTGCCGCTGGTCGCGGTCGAAATGGACGATCATTTCGGGATCGCCAAGAGCAGCGTGTTCCTGCTCGACAAGGCCAAGGCCTATTTCAAGCGCGAGCTGCCGGCGGATAATTGGCAGGTGCTGTCCGGCACCGTACATCCGCATCTGCCCACGCTGCGCTACCGCCGCAGCGACAAGTGGCGGCGGCGCATCGACAAGCTGCAGCCGATCTCGCTGCCGCAATACCGGTTCGAGCCGCGCTGGCGCGATGCGCCGTTCCCGGAGAAGACCCACGACATCTTCTTCTCGGGCGGGATCGAGGGCAATTCGACGGTGCGCGCCGCCGGCCTGCCGGAGCTGGAACGCCTGCGCGCCATGGGCGTCAGGATCGACCAGCCGACCGAACGGCTGCCCTACGACGCCTTCATGGAGCGGATGTCGCATTCCTGGCTGGCGTGGTCACCGGAAGGCATGGGCTGGGACTGCTACCGCCACTACGAGGCGCCGATCGTGCAGGCGGTGCCGGTGATGAACAACCCGACCATCATGCGCTACGCGCCGCTGCTGTCGGGCGTGCACGGCGTGTATTACGACATCGAGCCCGGCGGCCTGGAACGTGCGGTCACCGCGGCGCTAGCCGACAAGGACAAGCTGCGCACCATGGCGCAGGCGGCGCGCGACCACGTCTTGGCGCACCACACCGTCAAGGCGCATTGCGACCACATCCTGCAGACGGCGTTGGCGCCGGACCTCGCGTGAGGCGACTGCCGCTCTGACCGGCGGCCATCCTCACATCTCGTCATGCCCGCGCTTGTCGCGGGCATCCAGGTCTTTGCGGCTTCGCGGCGCCCAAGACGTGGATGGCCGGGACGAAGCCCGGCCATGACGAACGATGTGCATTGCAGGTCGCTTTCAGGCTCAGACCGCGACGGCGAGCTGCGAGAATTCCTTCACTACGCGCTCATAGACCGGGCGTTTGAACGGCACGATCAGATCGGGCAGATTCTGCATCGGCTCCCAGCGCCAGCTGGTGAATTCCGGCTTGTGTCCGCCGGGGGCGGCGACGTCGATTTCGGAGTCCGGCCCGGTGAATCTCACCGCGAACCACTTCTGGCGCTGGCCTCGATAGCGGCCCTTCCAGGCGCGGCCGGCGACGGTCCGGGGGATGTCGTAGATCAGCCACTCGGGAACCTCGCCGATCTTCTCCACCGAGCGGACGTTGGTCTCCTCGTAGAGCTCGCGCTTGGCCGCTTCCCAGGTGTCCTCGCCGGGATCGACGCCGCCTTGCGGCATCTGCCAGACATGGGTGTCGTCGACGTGCTCGATGCCGCCGGTGCGACGCCCGATGAAGACGAGACCCGCCCGGTTGATCAGCATCATGCCGACGCATGTTCGATAGGGCAGATCTTCGTAGCGCGCCATTCGGTCAGTGCCTCGTCCGTTTCGCGGACTCTAGAACGTTTTCGAGCGAAGCGGGGGACCGTCGCGTGAAGAAAACGCATCGAAACTGAAGTCCAGCGCCTCGATCCCGATTCGATCGGAACCGCTAGGTTGATTTTGATTTCAGCATCGCCGTTGTCAATGGCACCAGCACGATGCCGCGACTCTCCAAGCTCTTGCTCCAGCTAACAATTCGTTCAATCGACAGCGGCAGCGCCGAGGCCGTGCCGATGGCGTTGCCGCGCTCCTTGGCGAGCGCCTCCAGCCGTGCCAGCGCCTTGTCGATTTCACCCCCGGTCGGCACGGTGTCGATGGCGAGGTCGGCGCGGGCGAACGGCATCGCCATCGATTTTGCCAGGGCCGGAGCGACGCTGCGCGGCGCCGAGCCGTCGTCGAGGTAGCCCAATCCGCGCTTGGCCGCTTCGCGAATAATCGGCTGCATCGCCGCATCGGTCGCGACGAAACGCGCGCCCATGAAGTTCGACAGCCCGACATAGCCCTGGATCCGGCTGAGGTGCCAGTTCAGGCGATCGAGGTTCTGTTCCGGCGCGCCGGAGGTCAGCAGCGTCTGCGGCCCCGGATCGTTGTCCGGATAGTCGAACGGCTCCATCGGGATCTGCAACAGCACTTCGTGCCGCTTGGCCCGCGCCTGCTCGACCAGCCTGCCGGGATCGGACCCGTAGGGCGTGAACGCCAGCGTCACCGCGCTCGGCAGCTTCATGACGGCATCGTTGGTGCGCGCGGCGCCGACGCCGAGGCCGGTGACGACGATCGCGATCGTCGGCATCCTGTCGGCCTTGGCGCGCTCCGCATCGGTGGACATCGCATAGGCCGAAAACGGCTTCAGCGCGCCGGCCATCACCGGGATCATGCCGTAGCGCGATTGCTCGAGCAGCCGCGGATTGATGCCGCCCGCCATCGCCGGCGCCGCAGGCGGAGGGTCGGCTCTGTCATCATTGCCGGCCGAGACCACGACGTCCTGCCGGGTGCCCTTGGAGCCGTCGATGATGGTGATGGTCTTTTGCCCGGGCTGCGCCGCGTCCTTGGTTTCGGCGCGCTCGGACTTCTCCGCCTTGGCGGCGTTCGATTTTTCGGCCGCGACGGCGGCTTCCTTGGCCTCGTCGGGGCCGGGCGGCTTCAGGGTGATGTGAGCGATCGGCTCGCCGCCGAGCGGGTCGTCGTTGAACAGCGCGAAGCCCACAAAGGCCAGCAGGAACAGGCCGAGCAGTGTCGCGATCGCCTGCGTCGCGGTGAACGGCAAGCGAAAGCGGCGCAGCCGGCCGCGCTTCTGACCCAGCGGTGTGCTCAGTTCGTCCGCGGACACTGCCGACCGTCTCCCGAATCACCTGCGCGACGATACCACGTCGCGGCGCAGGGGCGGGGCCGCCGGCCCGCAACCCTTCGGACCTGCTCATCAAAAAGGGCGGCCCGAGAGCCGCCCTTCGCAGAGAAACCGTGTCGTCGTGATCGATCAGTTCGCGGCCTTGTTGCCGGCCGGCTTGTCGATCGCCGCCTTCTCGCCGGTCACCGGCGCGGCCGGCGTGGTGGCGGTGGCCTTGATGCCGTGCAGCAGATCGGCCGCGGTCTTCAGCGCCTTGTCGTCCTTGGCCTCCGGCGGCACGTAGGATTGCGAGCCGGTCTTCTCGTCGCCGTCCTGGCCCTTCAGATGGCCGCGCAGCGAGGCTTCACCCTTGGTGTCGGTACGGGCCTTGAGATCGTCCGGCACGTCCTGCAGCACCTCGATGTCGGGGGTGATGCCCTTGGCCTGGATCGATTTGCCCGACGGCGTGTAGTAGCGCGCGGTGGTGAGCCGCAGCGCGCCATTGCCGGAGCCGAGCGGGATGATGGTCTGCACCGAGCCCTTGCCGAACGAGCGGGTGCCGATCAGCGTCGCGCGCTTGTGGTCCTGCAGCGCACCGGCGACGATCTCCGACGCCGAGGCCGAGCCGCCGTTGATCAGCACCATCACCGGCTTGCCCTTGGTGAGGTCGCCGGCATGGGCGGAGCGGCGCTGGGTCTCTTCGGCGTTGCGGCCGCGGGTCGAGACGATCTCGCCGCGATCGAGGAAGGTGTCGGAAACGGTCACCGCTTCCTCGAGCAGGCCGCCTGGATTGTTACGCAGATCGAGAATGAAGCCCTTCAGCTTGTCGGGGCCGATCTGTTTGGTCAGATTGGCGATCTCCCGCTTCAGGCCCTCGGTGGTCTGCTCGTTGAAGGTGGTGATGCGGATGTAGCCGATGTCGTCGGATTCGACGCGCGCGCGCACCGAGCGGACCCGGATGTTGTCGCGCACCAGCGTGACCTCGATCGGATTGTCCTGGCCCTTGCGCATGATCTTGAGCCGGATCTTGGTGTTGACCGGGCCGCGCATCTTCTCGACCGCCTGGTTCAGGGTCAGGCACTGCACCGCCTCGTCGTCGAGCGTGGTGATGATATCGTTGGCCATGACACCGGCCTTCGACGCCGGGGTGTCGTCGATCGGCGACACCACCTTGATCAGGCCGTCTTCCATGGTGACTTCGATGCCGAGCCCGCCGAACTCGCCGCGGGTCTGCACCTGCATGTCGCGGAAGCTCTTGGCGTCCATGTAGCTCGAATGCGGATCGAGCCCGGTGAGCATCCCGCTGATCGAGGATTCGATCAGCTTGCTGTCGTCGGGCTTCTCGACATAGTCGCTGCGGACCCGCTCGAACACGTCGCCGAACAGGTTGAGCTGACGGTAGGTATCGGACGTCGCGGCGCGCGCGGTCGAACCCATCAGCACCGAACGCGGCTGGGTGACGAAAAGTGTCAGCGCAGCACCCGTGACGGCGCTGAGAAGGATTACCGAAGTCTTGCGCATCATCCGCGAACCTTTTCGCCTTCATTTGCGGCCCACCATGGGCCTGGATCGATGGGAGTGCCGTCCTTACGGAACTCGATATAGAGCACTGGCTGACTGGCACTCGCCGCCAGGATCGAAGCGACCTGCGACCTCGATCCCATGGTCGCCACCGGCTCCCCGGTGAGCACGAACTGGCCGATGTTAACCGAAATGCGCTCCATCCCGGCGATCAGGATATGATATCCGCCACCGGCATTGAGGATCAAGAGTTGTCCGTAGGAGCGAAACGGTCCGGCATACACAACCCAGCCGTCACACGGGGTTGTGACCTGCGCGCCGGGCCGCGCTGACAGCGAAATCCCGCGTTCCACCCCGCCGACGCCGTCCGTCCGGCCGAATTCGCGGATCTTGCTGCCATTGACCGGGAAAGCCAGCATACCTTTGGCCGAGGCGAACGCGATCGCCGGGCTGAGCCTGCCGGGATCCTTCAGCGCCGCCAGATTGGGCTGGCCGTTCAGGGCCACCGGGCTACCCTTCTGGGTCGCCGCTGCGGCGGCCTTGGCGGCGCTCTTGAGATCCTGCTCCATCTTGGCGATCAGGCCCTGCAGGCTGTCGACCTGTCGCGACAGCGTCAGTGCCCGCGCGCGCTCGGTCTCGATATCCTTTTCGACCGCGCTCTGCTTGCGCTGGCGCTCGTCGATCAGCGCGGCGAGCCGGGTCTGGTCCGCCGTCATGCTGCCGCGGTCGGCGGCGAGCTGGTCGCGCTCGGCCGCGATCGTCTTGCGGACCGCGATCAGTTCGCCGAGATCGGTGGCGAGACGGTCGGCGCGCTCGCGCAGATCGGGGACGACGGCGCCGAGCAGGATCGCGGTGCGCAGCGATTGCAGCGCGTCTTCGGGCCTCACCAGCAGCGCCGGCGGGGCACGGCGGCCGGCGCGTTGAAGCGCCGCCAGCACTTCGCCGATTTCGCCGCGGCGCTGGTCGAGCGAGCTGCGGATCTGCGTCTCGCGGGCGTCGAGCGGAACGAGACGCGCTTCGGCGTCGCTGATCCTGGTTTCGACCGCGCGAACCTTGGCGGCGATGTCGATCAGTTGCTGGTTGAGTTTGGTGCGGTCCTCACCAATCGCGGCGAGATCGGCCCTGAGCTTGTCCTGCAGCTCGGCGGCGCGCTTCTGCTGCTCGCGCGCGGCATCGAGCTCCTGTTCGCGCTGCCGGATCAGATCGGTCGTCGGCGACGGCGCGGGCGCCGCTGCCGGGGCAGTCTGTGCCTGCGCGGCAACAACCATCGCGCCGGAGTTCAACACCAATCCGCCGGAGACGAGGCTCGCCGAAAGCAGCGCGACCGACGGCCAGCCCGCGCCCGAGGCCTGGTCCTTCACAGCCATGGCAAGTTGGTGTTGCATCGGATCGCTGCGGCGCTCGTTAGGCACGGTGATAAGGATGGCCCGCCAAAATCGTCGCGGCCCGGTAGATCTGCTCCAGCAGCATCACCCGGACCATCTGGTGCGGCCAAGTCGCGGCGCCAAACGATAGGCACAGCTTTGCCTTGCGCCGCAATTCAGGCAAAAGTCCGTCCGCTCCGCCGATCACGAAAACGGTACCGGGCACCGATTCGTCACGCCAGCGGCCGAGCTGCGCCGCGAAGGCCGCACTGTCGACGCTCTTGCCGCGCTCGTCGAGGGTGACCAGCGTGCCGCCGTCAGGAACCAGCGCCGCGATCGCGGCGGCTTCCTCGGCCATGCGCGCGGCGGCCTCGCGGGCGCGACTCTCGCCGAGCTCATGGATGTCGAGGCCGCGAAAGCCGAGCTTGCGGCCGATATCGTCGAACCGAGCGCGATAGCGCTCGGCGAGTTCGCGTTCGGGGCCCTGCTTGAGTTTGCCGACGGCAATCACTGTCAGCCGCATCGGCTTGCGCTCCCTGCGCCGCGCTGTCCTGCCCCCTGCGTCGACGGACCGGCACGCGTATGCACGCGCGCACTCGCCGACAGCGCGTGCAGAATCGCGGTTGCTACAGCGTCTTCGCCGGCTGCGGTCCCTGCGTCCACAACCGCTCGAGGTTGTAGAACTCGCGAACCTCCGGACGGAACACGTGCAGCACCACGTCGCCGCAATCCATCAGCACCCAATCGCAATTGGTCATGCCCTCGGTATGGATGTTGACGATGCCGGCTTCCTTCAGCCCCTTGGAGACGTTCTCGGCGATCGCGCCGACATGACGGTTCACACGGCCGCTCGTGACGACGACGTAATCGAACATCGCTGACTTGCCGCGGATGTCGATCGCGATCGTCTCTTCCGCCTTCATGTCGTCGAGGCGGGAGAGGATCAGTTGCAGAGTTTCCTCGGCCGTCAACCGGAGCCCGGAGATCGCGTCGGGCGCAACAGCTTCTGTCACGGCTACGGATTGCGGAGCAGCGGCCATCGCACTGGTCTTCTTCGATGCAGCCGTTTTCGAGGCTGCGGTCTTCGAAGTTGCGGTCTTCGAAGTTGCGGTCTTCGAAGTTGCGGTCTTCGAAGTTGCGGCCTTCGAAGTAACCGCTTTCGAAGTCGCCGTCTTGGACTTGACCGCTTTGGCGGTGACCGGCTTCGGCAGAGCCGACTTGGACAATACAGATGTGGTCAGGGACCTTTCCTTTCACTGTATCGCGCGCGCGCCGAATCCCGGCGCCTGAGAACCATACTAGGCATGTGGGGTTGACGGTTTCAACAATCCAGACGGCGAGGAAGCTTCATTTCTTCCAACTTCCGTCGGGGTTCCGGAGCGAGGACGAGGACAGCGGCGATTTCAGCCCTGTCAGGAAGATCCACGACGGCGGCGTCCGGTCGGCCAGCGTTGCGGCCGCATTGCTCCCCAGGCGGTAGCGCTTGAGCGTCTGAGCGGCGGGCGCGGCGAGGGCGCGGAACGTCGCCGGCGGGCGGTCGATCACCGCGATCGGCAGCGACGTCGCAATTCGCTGCCAGCGCTGCCAGCGATGGAACTGCGCCAGATTGTCGGCGCCCATGATCCAGACGAAGTGCGCGCCGGGGCAGTGCCGCAGCAGATAATCGATGGTGTCGGCGGTGTAGCGGGTGCCGATCGCGGCTTCGAGGCAACTCACCTGGATGCGTGGATCGTCGGCCATCGCCTGCGCCGCGGCGACCCGGGCGTCGAGCTCGCGCAACGCCGTGACGTCCTTCAGCGGATTGCCGGGCGACACCAGCCACCAGACGCGGTCGAGCTTCAGCCGAGTCAGCGCGAAGCGGCTGATCGCGCGATGCGCTTCGTGGGGCGGATTGAACGAGCCGCCGAGCAGGCCGATCCGCATGCCGCGACTGTAGGCCGGAACGGCGCGGCGGGCCGCCACGGGATCCGGCGTCAACTCATGCTCCGCGCAGGCAGGTCGGGGCGCTCACGGTCGGGTCTGCCCGGTGCCGTGAATCCGATATTTGAAGGTCGTGAGCTGCTCCGCGCCGACCGGGCCGCGGGCGTGGAACTTGCCGGTGGCGATGCCGATCTCGGCGCCGAAGCCGAACTCGCCGCCGTCGGCGAACTGCGTCGAAGCGTTGTGCAGCACGATCGCGGAATCGACCTCGCCGAGAAATTTCGCGGCGGCCTGCGCATCCTCGGCGACGATCGCGTCGGTATGGTGCGAGCCGTGATCGTGGATATGCACGATCGCGTCGTCGACGTCGTCGACCACCTTCGCGGCGATCACCGCGTCGAGATATTCGGTGTCCCAGTCCTGATCGGTCGCGGGCTTCACTCGCGTATCGGCCTGCTGCACGACGGCGTCGCCGCGGACTTCACAGCCGGCGTCGATCAGCATGCCGACCAGCGGCGCGAGATGCGTTGCGGTGGCGGCGCGATCGACCAGCAGCGTCTCGGCGGCGCCGCAGACGCCGGTGCGCCGCATCTTGGCGTTGAGCACGATCGACTTCGCCATGTCGAGATCGGCGCTGCGATCGATATAGACGTGGTTGACGCCTTCGAGATGCGCGAATACCGGCACGCGCGCTTCACTCTCGACTCGCGCCACCAGGCTCTTGCCGCCGCGCGGCACGATCACGTCGACAGAGCCGTTCAGTCCGCCAAGTAACAAGCCCACCGCGGCGCGGTCGCGGGTCGGCACCAGCGTGATCGCGGCTTCCGGCAACCCCGCCTCGCGTAGCCCCTGCACCAGGCATTGATGGATCGCACGGCCGGAGCGAAAGCTCTCCGAGCCGCCGCGCAGGATCACCGCATTGCCGGATTTCAGGCACAGCACGCCGGCATCCGCCGTGACGTTGGGGCGGCTCTCGTAGATCACTGCGACCACGCCGAGCGGGACGCGGACGCGCTCGATCGTCATGCCGTTCGGGCGCTGCCAGCTTTCGGTGACGGCGCCGACCGGGTCGGGAATGCCGCGGACCACGGCGATGCCCTCGGCCATGGCTTCGATCCGTGCCGGCGTCAGCGTCAGCCGGTCGAGGAAGGCGGAATTGGCGCCCGAGGTCTTGGCGTCGGCGACATCCTCGGCATTGGCGGCCAAAATCTTGTCGGCGCCGGCGCGAATGGCCTTTTCCATTGCCTCGAGCGCGCGGTTCTTCTGCTCCGGCGAGGCCTGTGCCAGCACCCGCGCGGCGGCGCGGGCGTCGCGGCCGAGGTCGTTCATCAGCGTGGCGAGCTCGGCGCTGCCGTCGATGGCTTTGAGCGAGGCGGTCATGAGCGGTCCAGCCTGAAAAATACGTGTTGCGTCATGTAAATAGGCGGAAATTGCCGACACGCCAAGCCGGTTGCGGGGAAACCGGGCGATCACTATCATTTTGCGTGTCCTCAGGAGGCGCCCATGGCCGGCAGCTATACCCTCGACGAGCAGTCCGAGGCTTTTGTCGAAAGCCTCGTCGAAAGCGGCCGCTACGAGTCGGTCGGCGATGTTCTGCGCGACAGCCTCCGCCTGATGCAGGCGCGCGAAGCGAAGCTAGAAGAATTGCGGGCGGCGATCCAGGAAGGCCTCGCCAGCGGGCCGATGGAAGAGGTCGGCAGCATGTTCGAACGCATCAAGGCCGAAGGACGCAAGCGGCTGGCAGCGGAACGTGGCGAATAGGGCACGGAAGAGTCCGCAAGCCGAGCGCGATATTGCCGCGATCTGGCGCTTCGTCGCCAGCGACAACATCAAAGCCGCGGATCGGCTGCTCGAAACCTTCGAGAAGGTGTTTGACGTTCTGGCGCAGTCGCCTCTGCTCGGACGAGTGCGCCCGGATTTGTCCCCAAAACTGCGCAGCTTTCCGTCAGGAAGCTACGTCCTGTACTATCTTCCTTTGAAGGACGGTGTGGCCGTCGTTCGCGCTCTGCACGGACGCCAGGACATCTCGCCTGAAGACTTCAAGTAAGCCTCACCCCGGCGCGGTCCCCACCACCAGATCGTCGCGGTGGATCATTTCGGCGCGGCCGCTGATGCCGAGGATGCTCATCACGTCGGGAGAGGAGCGCCCCTTGATCCTGTCGGCGTCGTCGGCGTCGTAGGCGACCAGGCCGCGGCCGATCTCGTGGGTGTCCGGGCCGCGCACGATCACCGCATCGCCGCGCGCGAACTGACCGTCGACCCGGATCACGCCGGCCGGCAGCAGGCTTTTGCCGGCGCGCAGCGCCGTCACCGCGCCGGCGTCGATCGTCAGCGTGCCTTTCGGCTCCAGCGAGCCGGCGATCCAGCGCTTTCGCGCCGTCACGGGATTCGCGGGCGTCAGGAACCAGGTGCAGGGGCCGCCATCGGCGATGGCCTCGAGCGGATGGTCGATCTTGCCGGACGCGATCAGCATGTGGGTGCCGGCGCTGGTTGCTATCTTGGCGGCCTCGATCTTGGTCCGCATGCCGCCGCGCGACAGTTCGGAACCGGCGGCGCCCGCCATCCCCTCGATCTCGGCGGTGACGGAGTCGACCACCGGGATCAGCTTCGCATCCGGATTGCTGCCGGGCGGGGCGGTGTACAGGCCGTCGATGTCCGACAGCAGGATCAGCAGGTCGGCGCTCGCCATGGTGGCGACCCGCGCGGCGAGCCGGTCGTTGTCGCCATAGCGGATTTCGTTGGTGGCGACGGTGTCGTTCTCGTTGATCACCGGCACCGCGCGCCATTCCAGCAGCTTGGCGATGGTCGAGCGGGCGTTGAGATAGCGCCGCCGCTCCTCGGTGTCCTGCAGCGTCACCAGGATCTGCCCTGCGCCGATGCCGTGGTGGCCCAGCACCTCCGACCAGGTCCGCGCCAGCGCGATCTGGCCGACGGCGGCGGCGGCCTGGCTTTCCTCGAGCTTCAGCGCGCCGCGCGGCAGCTTCAGTCGGCTGCGGCCGAGTGCGATCGAGCCGGAGGAGACGATCATCACGTCGCGGCCGCCGCGATGCAGCTCGGCGATGTCGGCGGCGAGCGCGGCGAGCCAGTTCGCCCGGACCTCGCCGGCGCCGGAATCGATCAGCAGCGAGGAGCCGACCTTGACGACGATGCGGCGGAAATCATGGAGTTTCGGGCGGGCCATCGGCGTATCGGTCGAGTGATGGGTCGCGGCCAACGACGCGGCGACGGTCGAAAAGGGATTTCGTTGTGCAGCACCGCGCCGCCCCGCGCAAGCCGCCTCTCCGATCCGACACGAGACGAAAGATCATGCGTCCTGCGGCGCCCAGGGTTTGGCGTCGGCGGCGTTCTCGGCCGCGTTCTTCGCCTTGTCGGAAACCGGCGCTTCGCCGATCACGGCGGCGAGCGCGCGCAGCGCTTCCGGAACGCCCGCGCCGGTGATGCCGGAGATCAGCAGCGGCGTCTTCTTCGCGGCGCGCTTTAGCCGGTCCTTCTGCTTCTTCAGCTCGTCCGGCTCGACCGCGTCGATCTTGTTCAGCGCCACGATCTCGATCTTGTCGGCGAGCGTCTCGGCATAGGCATCGAGTTCGCCGCGCACCGTCTTGTAGGCCTTGCCGGCGTGCTCGCAGGTGGCGTCGATCAAATGCAGCAGCACGCGGCAGCGCTCGACATGGCCGAGGAAACGGTCGCCGAGGCCGGCGCCTTCATGCGCCCCCTCGATCAGTCCGGGAATGTCGGCGAGCACGAATTCGCGGCCGTCGGCGTTCACCACGCCGAGCTGCGGATGCAGCGTGGTGAACGGATAGTCGGCGATCTTCGGCTTGGCGGCGCTGACCTTGGACAGAAACGTCGATTTGCCGGCGTTGGGCAGGCCGACCAGGCCTGCGTCGGCGATCAGCTTCAGCCGCAGCCAGATCCAGCGCTCCTCGCCGGGCAGGCCGGGATTGGCGTGGCGCGGGGCGCGGTTGGTCGACGACTTGAAATGCGCGTTGCCGAAGCCGCCATTGCCGCCCTCGGCCAGCACGAAACGTTCCCCGACCTTGGTGAAGTCGTGGATCAGCGTTTCCTTGTCCTCGTCGAAAATCTGGGTTCCGACGGGCACTTTCAGCACGATGGCCTTGCCGTTGGCGCCGTGGCGGTCGCTGCCCATGCCGTTGACGCCCTTTTGGGCCTTGAAGTGCTGCTGGTAGCGATAGTCGATCAGCGTATTGAGGCCGTCGGCGGCCTCGACCACGACGTCGCCGCCGCGGCCGCCATTGCCGCCGTTCGGCCCACCGAACTCGATGAACTTCTCGCGGCGGAACGCCACACAGCCGTTCCCGCCGTCGCCGGAGCGGATGTAAACCTTGGCTTCATCGAGGAATTTCATGGCGCTATCCGTATCGTACAGGGAGGGGGCGCGGCAACAACTCGATGGCCGGAAGCGCGTCGCTGTTGCCGTGCGGCGTTTTGCGTGGGGCTCTGTCGACCGTCGGCCTTGCGCCGCCGCGAGCCGCCGCGCCATAAGCGCCGCGGTCGAGCTGTTCCGGTTCGCAAGGTACCAGAGCCAGATATGGGGTTGTTCCGCAGAATCTCCATTGGCCCCGGCGAACATGGTGCGCAAGCGGCCGGCATTGCCCTGATGCTGCTGGCGATGCTGGCGTTCTCCTTTGCGGACGCGGTCGGCAAGAAAGTGGTGGCGACCTATCCGGTCGGCGAATTCCTGCTGCTGCGGGCGCTGGCCGGTCTGGTGCTGCTCGCGCCGCTGATCTGGCGGCAGCGGGCAGCCTTCACCCGGCTGGAGCGGCCGGGGCTGCAACTGGTGCGGATGCTGGTGTCGGCTTTCGAGGTCGCGGCGTTCTTCCTCGCCACGGTTTATCTGCCGCTCGCCGACGTCATCACGTTCTATCTGGCCTCGGCGCTGTTCGTGTCGGTCGGCGCCGCCTTGTTTCTCGGCGAGACCATCGATCGGGCGCGGTCGATCGCGATCCTGGTCGGCTTTGTGGGCGTGCTGATCGCGTTGCAGCCGTCGCCCCAGACCATGAGCTGGCCGGCGCTGATCGCGATCCTCGCCAGCGTGCTGTTCGCGGCGCTGATGCTGATCACCCGGTTCCTGCGGCGGACGCCCGAGATCGCGCTGGCGTCGCAGCAATTCGTCGGCACCGCGCTGCTGGGCTCGGCGCTGCTGGCGCCGTCCGGCTGGATCGCGCCGCCGCCGTCCGACTGGATCTGGTTCGTGCTTGCGGGGATAGGTTCGGCAGCGGGGCTGTTGTGCGTCAACCGCTCGCTGCGGTTGGCGCCGGCGAGCGTCGTGGTGCCTTACCAGTACACGATGATCATCTTCGCGGCCGCGCTCGGCTGGCTGTTCTTCGGCGACGTGCCGACGCTGTCGACACTGGTCGGCGTCGTCGTCATTGTCGGCGCGGGACTGTATCTCGCGCTGCGCGATCGCAAGGCGCCGGACGAGCCGCCGCCGCAGACGAACTGACGCCCGTTACTCGGCGTTCATCAGTTTGAGGCCGGTGAAGCGCGCGTTGAGTTGGCGGGCGCGTTCGCGCCGGTCCTCTGCCAACAGGCGGCGTTCGCGCGCTTCGAATGCCTCGAGATCCCGAAGGATCTGATCCTCGACATTGGCGACGGCAATCAGTTCGGCGTGGTCGGACATGGCAAGCTCCCTGTTCGTATCCGGAAACTCTTCTGGACTCGCCACATCCTACCGGCGAGCTGATTAAGGCCTGATGCTCCGGCGGTGTCCGCCGGAGGAAACCGGGTCTCGTCGTTAAACATCTGCGAACGGGCGAGAGCGCCCGGACATCAGATTCCGAAGCGGCGGTCGAGATCGACGAACCGGAAGCTCAATTGCTCGGTGTGCTCCTGCTGCTCGGCGACGCGAAGCGCGCGTTCGCACTTTTCGATCGCGTCGGCGTTGTGCTTGATGCCGTCGGCGATGTCGTGAGTGAGGATGGCCTGGATGTAGCGTTGGGTCAGCATGTCGAACTCCTTGTTTGCGGAGCTCTTGCTAAGCGACTGCGGCGGCGCTGCGTACTCGTGATCGCCCCAGCGGATGCGGCGCTGGTTAAGTATCTCTGGCGGCAAAGCGGCGACTTGCAACGATCCTTGCCGGATCACGAACCGCGGCGGCCGGGATATGCCCGGCCGCTCGCGTCTCGCGCGTCAGCGGCTGCGCCGGGTCTTGCCCCAGCTCTTCAGCGACGACCACACGCCGCGGGTCAGGCGGAAGCAGTCGACCGGGGTCGACGAGCCGATCGCCTCCATGCGATGCAATTCGACGCCGGTCCACTGGAAGCCGCACTTCTCGAGGACGTTGCGCGATGCCGGATTGACGACGCGCGCCGCCGAGACCATCTGCCCGATCGCGTGTTCCTCGAAGGTGAAGTCGATCACCGCACGCGCCGCCTCGGTGGCATAGCCGTTGCCCCAATGCGCGACGCCGAGCCAGTAGCCGAGCTCCGGCGCGTCGCGGTCGCGCCAGTCGACGCCGACCATGCCGACCGGCTCGAAATCCGCTTCGATCAGAAACACGGTCTCGTGGTCCTGCCCGAGCGAGGTGACGAAGCGCGCGGCGTCGTCGCGCGTATAGGGATGCGGCAGCCGGCGGGTCATCTCGGCGACCCGGCGGTCGTTGGCTAGGCGCGCGATGGCGTTGACGTCCGCGAGAGCCGGTTTGCGCAGCGTCAGCCGCCCGGTCTCGAGGACGCAAGGTCTCGGCTCTCGCAACGAGGGCGTGTGGGTCGGGATTTCCTGCAACATGGCGGGCTCCTGAATGCGCTTCTGAACATGCACGCAAAACGAAAAGGGGAGGCCGGTTATCCCGCCTCCCCTGGAGCCCTTTTTGTGCTCCGCCGGTTTGACAGGACCGGCGGACACACGATCAGTCCACCGTCTATTCAGCCGCCTCCGCCGCGATCGGGAGTACCGATACGAAGGTGCGGCCGTTGCCTTTGGCGCGAAACTCGACATGGCCTTCCACCTTGGCGAACAAGGTGTGATCGGTGCCCATGCCGACATTGAGGCCGGGGTGCCAAGTGGTGCCGCGCTGACGCGCAATGATGTTGCCGGGGATCACATGCTCGCCGCCATAGGCCTTGATCCCGAGGCGCTTGCCCGCAGAATCACGCCCGTTGCGCGATGAACCGCCCGCTTTTTTATGAGCCATAGCCCGTCTCCAAAATTCCGAGTGATCTCTAGACCGATTCCGTCAGGGAATCATCTCACTTTTTGTTTGTATCGCGGTCGCTGCCTTATTCGGCAGCGTCCGCTGCAGGAGCCGGCTCGGCCTTGACGCGCTTCGGCCGCGGGCCGATCGAGGGCGACTTGCCGTCGGCGAGGATCTCGGTGATCCGCAGCACCGTGATCTCGTCGCGATAGCCGCGCTTGCGCTTCGAATTCTTGCGGCGGCGCTTCTTGAACGAAATCACCTTCGGGCCGCGCTTGTGGTCCAGCACTTCGGCGGCGACGCTGGCGCCCGCAACCATGGGAAGACCGAGCTGGGGCGTGTCGCCGCCGAGCATCAGAACTTCGCCGAGCTGCACGATCGTGCCGACTTCGCCTTCGATCTTGCCTACTTCGAGAACATCATCCGGAACGACACGGTATTGCCGGCCGCCGGTTTTGATGACTGCGAACATCGTTTTCATCCTTCGTGTTCGATCCCAGCCTCGGGTGAACCGGGCCGGCTTTTTGTTCAGTCGTTGCGGGTTGCGACCTGAATGGTCGCTTGAATCCGTGTGAATGGCGTGGCCCTCTGACGGGGCTTCGGCGCTGGTCACACAAAGCAAATCGGCGCGGGACCTGCCCACGCCGGGTGCGGGACTTATAGCCTCGGGTCGCCTCAAGTCAAGGCGGAAGCGGCGAAAAGCCGAGTCCGTGCAAGGGGAAGTGGGTGATCGCCATGTCGCAGGGCGGTGCAACCAACGGGTTCCCGGATCGTTGTCACCCGGTTTTCACACCGGGGAAACGAGCAATGGCCGAGGACACGCTGACCACCACCAACGCCGGCATCGCCGCTCACGGCGCCGCGCGGCTGCCGTCGGTCGACGTCGATACCTATAATATCGAGCTCAAGGATGACGATGGATTTCTCGGCGACCGGGCCAGCAAGGGCGCATTCCAGCGCATGCTCGACGCCTCGCGCAAGCCGCTGCGCAAGAATGGCGACGATCCGCTGGGCAAGAAGCCGACAGAGGAGATTTCCAAGGGGACGCTCGAAGATGCTGTGAACGGCGATGACCTCCACGCCGCGGCGCTGGTGCACGGCGCAATCGAGGAATTCGCCCAGGAACTGGCCTATGTCACCCGCCGGTTTCTCAAGACCAAGGCCTGGGCCGATACCGAGTGCATCGTGGTCGGCGGCGGCTTCCGCCAGGGCCGGGTCGGGGAACTGGCGATCGCCCGCACCGACATCATCCTCAAATCCGAAGGGTTGAAGATCGATCTGGTGCCGATCCGGTTCGATCCGGACGAAGCCGGGCTGATCGGCTGTCTGCATCTGGCGCCATCGTGGATCTTCGAGGGACACGACAGCATTCTGGCGGTCGATATCGGCGGCTCCAACATCCGCTGCGGCGTGGTCGAAACCGGCTGGAAAAAGGCAAAGGACCTCTCGAAGGCGTCGGTCTGGAAGGTCGATCTGTGGCGCCATGCCGAAGACGAGCCGACCCGCGAAGGCGCGGTGAAGCGACTGACCAAGATGCTGAAGGATCTGATCGCGGCCGCCGAGAAAGAGGGCTTCAAGCTCGCGCCGTTCATCGGGATTTCCTGCCCCGGCGTGATCAACGCCGACGGCACCATCGAGAAGGGCGCCCAGAACCTGCCGGGCAATTGGGAAAGCAGCCGATTTCACCTGCCGCGCAGCTTGATCGAGGGCATCCCCACCATCGGCGACCACGACACCGCGATCCTGATGCACAATGACGGCGTCGCCCAGGGGTTGAGCGAAGTGCCGTTCATGCAGGAGTTCGAGCGCTGGGGCGTGCTGACCATCGGCACCGGCCTCGGCAACGCCCGCTTCACCAACCGCAAGGCCAAAGACAAGGGCAAGAAAGACAAGGCCAAAGACGACAAGGGCAAGGACAAAGACAAGGACAAGGACCGCAAGGACAAGGAGAAGGCCTGAGTCGCCGACACCGGGAATCAAGTCCGGCCGCCTGCACCCCAAAGGCTTGCGCTTGAGGGGGTCGGCATGGGCCCGGCCAGGCCCCACCGGGATCCCCACCCCCAACCGGCTCTGCCGATCCGTCCGAGGGCGCTTTGCCCCGGTTAGGTCGGTGCGGCCGGCTCGAGACCTGCGCCGGCTTGTTTATCCGCGCGGCCTCACCTAGAACTCCGCCCGACCAGTTGCGGGATCATTCCCGCTTTCGCCGCGGAGAGGTGGCAGAGTGGTCGAATGCACCGCACTCGAAATGCGGCATAGGTGCAAGCCTATCGGGGGTTCGAATCCCTCCCTCTCCGCCACGTCTTCTGACGTCTCGAAAAACCCCTGAAAATAAAGGTTTTCTCACACGCTTGTGGGTGGTGGTGGGAGCCCCGGGGGGGTAGCCCAAATCCCCTACGGATTCTGCCGCTGAACAACAGCTTCGTTGGACAGGATTGCAGACACTTTCAAAGTGGCTCGAAGTCGCGAGCTTCTCGCAAGGATGTCCGCAGCTCGCTGCACCGACCGCCGATGTAGTTGGTTGGAAGGCAGCCGCCGGCAGTGGGTCGATCGTTGGATGGGCAGGGGGCCGAAACCCTTCAAGGGTTGAGGTTGCAGATGGCTGGCCGTCATTGGCGCAATTCGCGCTGGGGACAATCCGCGTTCACTTCGGCCGCGGGCCGGCGACGGCGCCGCGCATGAACCGCCTGACGTGGTCGACGATCACCGGATCGAGTTCGGCCGGCACCGGCGTGCCGTACACGTATCTGCGGATCGCGATGTAGAAGATCTGGCCGTGCAGGCCCCAGATCGCTTCCTGCTCCAGCTCGGTGATCTTCGCACCGGCGCTTATGTCACCGGGATCGCAATCGGTCAGTTCGGCGTGAGCTGATGTGTTCGTGGTTCACGCGATCATGAGGCAATCCGTCGCGGATGACGGCGCGAAAGCCTCACCCCGAGCGGAATTGTGATAGTGTTCACGCGAGCGATTTGATATTCGGGCCGCATGGAACAGTCGACACCCACCGGTGCATCGAAAAAGCAGGCGGGCGATTTGCGCCGTTGCCTGCTGATGTTCATTGCGTTTGTCTACCTGTTCGTGGGCGTCGCTCATGAGATGTCCTGCTTCGATCAAGCCGTCGCATCCCCTGTTGGAATCGAAAAGGTGTCGAACTCGTCGGGCCACGATTCATCGCCTGCCGAATTGACGCTCTGCGACCATTGCCCGACCTGCATTCCCGCGCTGGTGCCCGCGCCGGTAGTAGCAGACGCTCTAGGCGGTCTGCCGAGCTCGATCACGATGTCGGTCGCATCGTTTTTCGCCGCCGATCACGCGTGGTTCGACTCTCCCCCACCTAAATCTCTGACCTGAACGTAATCGCTGGGCGCATCGCGCCCTGACTCCGTCGTTCGTTAGGTCTTCCCATGCTTTCGAAACACGCAACGCGTCTAGCGTGCGTGACGTCTTTGCTGGCAGGTTTACTGCAGGCAGACGCCGCGCATTCGCAGACCCTCACCATGGGGGCGGCGCTTCAGCGCGCGCTCGCGACCAATCCACGTCTGACGGCTGCCGAGCGCGACATCGGCATCGCCCGCGGACAGCGGATCCAGTCCGAAGCGCTGATCAATCCGGAGGTCTCCTTCGAACAGGACGACGCCTTCGGATCGGGCGCGTATCGCGGTACACGCTCGGCCGAGACCACGCTGCAGATCAGTCAGATGTTGGAGCTTTGGGGCAAGCGCGATGCGCGCATCGCCGCGGGGCAGGCCGGTCTCGATCAGGCCGGGATCGAGCGGCAGGCGGTGAGGCTCGAAGTGCTGGGCGAGACCGCGATCGCGTTCCTGAATGTGCTCGGCCTGCAGCGAAGGATCCAGATTCTCGAAGAGCTGGTCAGTTCGATCGACCGGATCACCCCGCTGTTGCAGCGTCGCGTCGAGGCCGGCGCGTCGTCCGTCGCGGAAACGGGACGCGCGGAAGTCGCCTCCGCCCTCGTCAAGGCCGACCGGGAGCGAACGAAGTCGTCGCTCGCGACCGCGCGTCGCGAACTTGCGATCCTGATGGGCGACTCCGCGCCGAAGTTCGGCACCTTGTCCGGACGGCTGGACGTGACGGGGCGGCCGCCGGCGTTCCAGACGGTCGTCGCCGCCATCGATGCCAATCCGCAACTGGTGCGGTGGACGGCCGTCTATGCGCAGCGGAACGCCCAGCTGATTCTGGCGCGCCTCAAGCCCTATCCGGACGTGACGGTCTCCGCAGGCTGGCGCCACTACAACTCGACGGGCGACGACGCTGCGCGGCTGTCCGTGTCGATCCCGATCCCCGTATTCGACCAGAATCGGGGCAACATCCTCTCTGCCCAAGAGAGCCTCGCGAAGACCGCGGCCGAGCGGAAAGCGAACCGCAATATGCTGATTGTCGTGGCCGGACGTGCCTACGACACGCTCCAGGGATCGCTGCGCGAACTCGTCATTCTGCGCGAGACCGCGATCCCGAAGTCGAAGGACGCTTCGGATGCGATCTTCGAGGGCTACGGTCAGGGGCGCTACTCGCTTCTCGAAGTGCTCGACGCGCAGGCGAGCGTCGCCCAGGCGCGGCTTCGCGAACAGGAAGCCCAGCAGAATTTCCACGTCGCCGTCGCCACCATCGAGGCGCTTGTCGGCAATCCGTTTGCTCTGGCGCGGGGGAGCGCACGATGAAGAAGCCCCTACTCATGATCGTCGGCGCCATCGCGGTTCTGGCGGCAGCAGCTTTTCTCTACCCCAACGCGCCGAGCGGCAACGCGGCTCCGCCGGGCAAGGATGCCAAGCACGGCGAGAAAGGCCATGACGAAGGTCATGGCGCCGAGGGTGTCGTCGAGATGACCGACGCCAAGGTCGCCGCCGCGGGAATTGAGATCGTGACGGCTGCGCCCGCGACGCTGCACGATTCCATCATCCTCAACGGCATTCTGCAGCCCAACCAGGAGGCGCTCGTCCAGGTGACACCCCGGTTTCCGGGTGTGGTCCGCGAGATCAAAAAACGCATCGGCGACTCCGTCGAGAAGGGCGAGCTTCTGGCCAAGATCGAGAGCAACCAGAGCCTGAGCGTCTACGAGATGCGTGCGCCATTCTCCGGAACCGTGATCGATCGACAGATCTCGCTCGGCGAATATGCGTCCGAGCAGAAGCCCGCCTTCGTGGTCGCGGACATTTCGACGGTCTGGGTCGATCTTTCGGTCTACAGGCGCGATCTGCCCCGCGTTCGTTTGGGCGATGCGATCCTGATCGATGTCGGCGACGGCGGCGACCCCATCAAGGCGGAACTGTCCTACGTGTCCCCGGTCGGCAGCGCCGATACCCAGAGCGCGCTTGTCAGGGCCGTCGTGGCGAACGACGGCATGCGCCTTCGCACCGGGTTGTTCGTCTCGGCCAGGCTGATCCTGTCGGCAAAGCAGGTGCCGGTCGCCGTGAAGGGCTCGGCGCTGCAGACGGTGGAGAACCGCAACGTGGTCTTCGTCCGTAGCGGGGAGAAATTCGAGGCGCGCGACGTGGAGATCGGATCTCGCGATTCCGAGAACATCGAGATCGTCTTCGGTGTGATGGACGGCGACAAATATGCCGCCAGGAACAGCTTCGTCGTGAAGGCGGAGCTCGGCAAAGGCGAAGCGTCCCATGACCACTGACCTGTCCCCGCACGACCGCTGTCGTCTTGGGAGCAACGTGACGCGATGATCAACGCCATCCTCGATTTCTCCATCCGGCAGCGCTGGTTCGTGATGATAGGGGTGCTGGCCGTGGCGGCCTTCGGCGCCTGGAATTTCACGCGCCTGCCGATCGACGCGGTCCCGGACATCACCAACGTCCAGGTCCAGGTCAACGTCGAGGCGGCGGGCTATTCGCCGCTCGAGGTCGAGCAGCGCATCACCTTTCCGGTCGAAACGGGAATGAGCGGCATCCCGAGCCTTCAATACACGCGTTCGATATCCCGCTACGGCCTGAGCCAGGTCACGATCGTGTTCAACGAGGGGACGAACATCTATTTCGCCCGCCAGCAGGTGAGCGAGCGCCTGCAACAGGTGAAGGATCAGTTGCCGACGGGCATCGAGATATCAATGGGGCCGATCTCGACCGGGCTCGGCGAGATCTACACTTTCGCGCTCGATGCCAAGCCGAACGCCAGGAATGCCGACGGCTCTGCGGTGACGCCGATCGATCTGCGCACCGTCCAGGACTGGATCGTCAAGCCGCAGCTCCGCACGGTCCCGGGTGTGGTCGAGGTCAACACGATCGGCGGCTACGAAAAGCAGTTCCACGTCCTGCCGGACCCCAGCAAGCTGATGGCGTACCGCCTCGGCTTTCGCGACGTCATGACGGCGCTCGCGGCCAACAATGCGAATGTCGGTGCCGGCTACATCGAGCGAAACGGCGAACAGTATCTGGTCCGCACTCCGGGGCAGGTCGCGGACGTCGAAGACATCGGCCGCGTGGTGATCGGTTCGCGCGGCGGGGTGCCGGTTCGAATCGGCGACGTCGCCGACGTGAAGATCGGAACCGACCTGCGCACCGGCGCGGCGACGCTCGACGGCAGGGAGACGGTTCTCGGCACTGCCATGCTTCTCGTCGGCGAGAACAGCCGGACGGTGTCGCAGCGCGTCTCCGCCAAGCTCGACGAGATCGGGAAATCGCTTCCGGAAGGCATCTTCGCGAAGGTCGTCTACGACCGGACCAGGCTCGTCGATGCGACCATCGCGACCGTCGAGAAGAACCTCGTCGAAGGCGCGCTGCTGGTCGTCGTGATCCTGTTTCTCATCCTCGGGAACTTCAAGGCGGCGATTGCCACGGCGCTCGTCATCCCGCTGTCGATGCTCATCACCATCACGGGGATGGTCGAAACCAAGGTCAGCGCCAACCTGATGAGCCTCGGCGCGATCGACTTCGGCATCATCATCGACGGCGCTGTCATCATCGTCGAGAACTGTCTGCGGCTTTTGGCCCGTGAGCAGCAGAGGCAGGGGCGCCTGCTGACCCGCGACGAACGCTTCGCGACCATTCTTGCAGGCTCCCGGGAGGTCATCAAACCGAGCCTGCTCGGCACGTTGATCATCGCGGTCGTGTACCTGCCGGTGCTGACGCTGACCGGGGTGGAAGGGAAGATGTTCACCCCGATGGCGCTCACCGTGCTGATGGCTCTCGCCGGCGCGTCGATCCTCTCCATGACTTTCGTGCCGGCGGCGGTCGCGCTGCTGGTGACGGGCAGGGTGACGGAGAAGGAGAACTTCTTCATGCGCGGTGCGCGGAGGATCTATCTGCCGCTGCTCGGGCTGTCGATCCGCTTCCGCGGGGCCGTCGCGGCCGTCGCGGTCGCGCTCCTGCTGATCACCGGCTACGTCGCCTCCCGGATGGGCGGCGAGTTCATCCCGAGCCTCGACGAAGGCGACGTCGCCATGCACGCGATGCGCATTCCCGGCACCAGCCTGACACAAGGCGTCGATATGCAGCTCCGGCTGGAGAAGGCGCTCCTGCAGCTACCCGAAGTCAAGGAGGTGTTCTCCAAGCTCGGTACTTCCGAGGTTGCGACGGATCCGATGCCACCGAACGTGGCGGACACCATCATCATGTTGAAGCCGCGCGCCGAATGGCCCGACCCGACGCGGAGCAAGGCGGATCTGGTCGCGGCAATCGAGAAGCAGGCCGAGACGCTGCCCGGCAACGTGTACGAACTGACGCAGCCGATTCAGATGCGGTTCAACGAACTGATCTCGGGCGTCCGCAGTGACGTCGGCGTGAAGATCTTCGGCGACGATCTCGACAGACTGCTGGAGATGGCGGGGCGGGTCGAGACCGTGCTGCGCGGGATTTCGGGCGCCGCCGACGTGAAAACCGAGCAGGTCTCGGGTCTGCCGGTTCTCACGGTGAAGCTTGACCGTTCGGCTCTGTCCCGTCTCGGGTTGAGCGTCCAGGAGGTCCAGAGCGTCGTCGAGACCGCCATCGGCGGGAAGAACGCCGGGCTCGTCTTCGAGGGTGACCGGCGCTTCGATCTCGTCGTCCGCCTGCCGGAACAGATGCGCTCGGACTTGGAGGCAATCAAGAATCTGCCTGTCCCTTTGCCAGCGGTCGATACGCCCTTCGCCGCGACGAGGGCGTCGTATAGCAACTCGCCGTTGACTCAGATGCGCTACACGCCGCTATCGGCGGTCGCCAGCATCGAAGTCGCGCCGGGACCGAACCAGATCAGCCGCGAGAATGGCAAGCGCCGTATCGTGGTGACCGCGAACGTCCGCGGCCGCGACCTCGGCTCGTTCGTCGGCGACGCCCAGAAACAGGTCGCGGAAAAAGTGAAGCTGCCGGCGGGCTACTGGATCGGTTGGGGAGGCCAATTCGAGCAGTTGGTCTCGGCGACCAAGCGCCTGACCATCGTTGTCCCGGTAGCTCTGGCGCTGATCCTCCTGTTGCTGTTCATCAGTCTCGGATCGGCGGCCGACGCGGCGTTGGTGTTCAGCGGGGTGCCGCTGGCGCTGACGGGAGGCGTGGCGGCGCTGGTACTACGCGACATTCCGATGTCGATCAGCGCGGGCATCGGTTTCATCGCGCTTTCGGGCGTCGCGGTACTGAACGGCCTAGTGATTGTCTCCTTCATCGAGCGGCTACGCGTCGAGGGAATGAACATCGTCGAAGCCGTGCGGGAAGGCGCGCTGACGCGCCTGCGGCCCGTCCTGATGACCGCGCTCGTCGCATCACTCGGGTTCGTCCCGATGGCCATCGCCACCGGCGCCGGCGCCGAGGTGCAGCGGCCGCTCGCGACCGTGGTGATCGGCGGGATCATCTCGTCGACTATCCTCACGCTTCTCGTCCTTCCGGCGCTGTACGTTCTGTTCCGCCGGGAATCGCCGCCCTCCATCGGGGCGGCGTCCGTTCAAGCCACCAAAGGAGTCCTCTGAATGAAGAAGATACTGCTCGTCGCCTCCGCGGTTCTGTTGGCCGGATCGGCATTCGCCCAGCATGTCCATCAGAAAGGCCCCAACGGGGGCGCGATGGAGGATGTCGCCGGCGTGCATGTGGAGATGGTCGCCACCGGCCGCACGATCTCGTTCAACGTCTACGACGAATCCAACAAGCCGATCTCGACCAAGGGGTTTTCCGGATCCGCATTGCTGACGTCCGACGGTGACCGGGAGACGCTGACGCTGGTTGCCACAGATAACGCGCTGAAGGCCGAAGCAAAGAAGGACATCCCGAAGGGCGCAGCCGTCTCGGTGACGCTCAAGGCCGCCGACGGCAAATCCGGCCAGGCCAAATTCAAGAACTAAGCCATTGCAAGATCAAGGAGCGCTGTTGCGCAGCGTGTTCGATTCGATGTCAGCGAGCGTCACGCTTGCCTGCATGGCGAAGGATCGGCCTGGGGCAATGCCGATGCCGCTTCCGCGCCCGTCACGAACGCTGTTTCGTGCCGCGAGTACTTCTCGGCGTTCCTCTTCCGGACCGTCAGAACGAGTCGGGCTGTTTGAATCGGGTCCATCCACGCCTGTCTTCAGGGATCGGCAGCATCCAGGACCGAATCGGAATCACCGATGCCGCTTCGCCACGATGAAGGAATCGCCTCTCACCGGACGCGCCTGCTCGGCAGAAGCAGAATATGACATAAGCGGCCGCGCCGATGCGCGGACCGCGGATGTCGCGCCGCCGGTTTGCGACGGCCGGTTACCGATACTCTTCCGATTCCCGCAGGCCGCTGATCCACAGCGCCAGGATGGTGACGACGGCGCCGGACAGCAGATAGGCGCCGGACGACAGCAGGCCGAAATCGGTGGCGAGCAGTAGCGCCACCAGCGGAGCGAAGCCGGCGCCGAACAGCCAGGCGAGGTCTGCGGTCAGCGCCGACGCGGTGTAGCGATAGGCGGTGCGGAAGCTCGAGGCGATCACGCCGGAGGACTGGCCGAACGACAGCCCGAGCAGGATGAAGCCGAGAATCATATAGACCGTCTCGCCGGCCGGGCCGGCATCGAGCAATTGCGGAGCGAAGCCGCTGAACACGGCGATCGCGATCGCCGAGCCCAGCAGCAGCGGCTTGCGGCCGATGCGGTCGGCCAGCATGCCGGACACGATGATCGCCACCACGCCGAACATCGCGCCGATGGTCTCGATGATCAGGAACCGGACCGGGCTTTCGCGGGTGAACAGGAACACCCAGGACAGCGGGAACACCGTGACCATATGAAACAGGGCGAAGCTCGCCAGCGGCGCGAACGCACCGATGATGATGTTGCGGCCGTCGTGGCGGACCGTGTCGAGGACGCGGCCGGGCTGCAATTCGCGGCTTTCGAACAGCGACGAATATTCCGGCGTCACCACCATGCGTAGCCGCGCGAACAGCGCCACGACGTTGATGGCGAAAGCGACGAAGAACGGGTAGCGCCAGCCCCAACTGAAGAAATCCTCGGACGACAGATGCCCGGTGAAATAGGCGAACAGGGCACTGGCGACGATCAGTCCGAGCGGTGCGCCAAGCTGCGGCACCATCGCGTACCAGCCGCGCTGCTCCTTCGGAGCGTTCAGCGCCAGCAGCGACGCCATCCCGTCCCAGGCGCCGCCCCAGGCCAGGCCCTGCGCCGCGCGCGCCAGCGCCAGCAGCCAGATCGAGGCGGCGCCGATCTGGGAATAGCCGGGCAGGAAGGCGATCGCGACCGTGGCGGTGCCGAGCAGCAGCATCGCGCTGATCAGCTTGGCGCTTTTGCCGTAGCGGCGGTCGATCGCCATGAAGATCACGGTGCCGAGCGGCCGCGCGATGAAGGCCACCGCGAAGATCGCGAACGAATACAGCGTGCCGGTCAGCTCGCTGACGAACGGGAACACCAGCCGCGGAAACACGATCACCGACGCGATCGCATAGACGAAGAAGTCGAAGAATTCGGCGGTGCGGCCGATGATGACGCCGATCGCAATCTCGCCGGGTTTGGCCTGCTTGTGCGCCGGATCAGAGCCAAGTCCCGCGGTCGTCGTGTCTGTCATCGCGCTCTGCCGTTGTGAAAACTGAGGAATTTAATGCGATCGCCTCTCAATGGCACCGCGATCCTGCCTCTGTTTGAGCGGTGATCCCGCACCGCAACATTGGACAAATTGTCCAATGTCCCGATTGCTGCGCCGCAGCTAGGCCCTGCGTTGCGAGACATTCTCATTCTCAAAGGGCGGAACGTTGGCACGTCTCAAAATCCTGGCTCTGCTACCTTTGGCGGCACTGTTGAGCGGCTGCAACTTCGTGGTGATGGCGCCGGCCGGCGACATTGCCGTGCAACAGCGCGATCTGATCGTGATCTCGACGGTGCTGATGCTGCTGATCGTTCTGCCGGTGATGGCGCTGACGGTGTGGTTCGCCTGGCGCTACCGGCACTCCAACGACGCGGCGCAATACGATCCCGACTGGGACCATTCGACCGGCCTCGAACTGGTGATCTGGTCGGCGCCGCTGGCGATCATCATTTGTCTCGGGGCGATCACCTGGATGGGCACGCATCTGCTCGATCCTTATCGCTCGCTCGACCGCATTGCCCATGATCGGCCGATCGACCGCGCCCAGACCCCGCTCGAGGTCAATGTCGTCGCGCTCGATTGGAAGTGGTTGTTCATCTATCCGGAATACGGCGTCGCTTCGCTCAACGAACTCGCCGCGCCGGTCGACCGCCCGATCAATTTCCGGATCACGGCGTCGTCGGTGATGAATTCGTTCTACATCCCGGCGCTCGCGGGGCAGATCTACGCGATGCCGGGCATGGAGACCAAGCTGCACGCGGTGGTCAATCATGCCGGCAAGTACAAGGGTTTCTCGGCGAACTACAGCGGCGCCGGCTTCTCCGGCATGCACTTCGCGTTTCACGGGCTCGACGATGCCGGATTCGAGCAATGGATCGCGCGCATCAAGGCGAGCCCCGACGCGCTGGGCCGCACTGAATATCTGGTGCTGGAGAAG
This sequence comes from Rhodopseudomonas palustris, assembly GCF_034479375.1. Taxonomy (NCBI): domain Bacteria; kingdom Pseudomonadati; phylum Pseudomonadota; class Alphaproteobacteria; order Hyphomicrobiales; family Nitrobacteraceae; genus Rhodopseudomonas; species Rhodopseudomonas palustris. Next base: position 4,247,558 of record NZ_CP140155.1, read on the forward strand.
CCCAGCAGCAACGAGCCCGCCCGCGGCTTCGGCAAGGTCGACAGCGATCTGTATCGCGCCATCCTCAATATGTGTGTCGAGCCGGGCAAGATGTGCATGAGCGAGATGATGGCGATCGACGCGCGCGGCGGCAACGGCATGGCCGGCCTGCGCAACACGCTGCCGCTCGCCTACGACAAATACGCCCGCCGCGGCACCGCGCTCGGGCCGGAGCCGAGCTTCGTCGCCGGCACCTGCACCGTCGACGAGCCGCAGGGCCGCGTCACGGCCGCGGTCCGGGACGGCACGCCGCTGCTCGGCGCCGGGCTGAAGCGTCCGGCGCTGCTCACGCCGCTCGGGTCGTCCACCTCCTTGCCGTTCGGCTCGACGTCGAAATCCGAGTCCTGAGGGATCGCATGCTCACCAATCCTGATATCGTCAAAGCGATCTTCGGCCGGCTGACGCTGGAGTCGCTGCCGCTGCACGAGCCGATCGTCGTCCTCACCTTCGTCGCGGTTGCGATCGGCGGCGCCGCGCTGGTCGCCGGCCTGACCTACTTCAAGCTCTGGGGCTATCTGTGGCGCGAGTGGTTCACCACCGTCGACCACAAGCGCATCGGGATCATGTACATGATCCTCGGCATCGTCATGCTGCTGCGCGGCTTCGCCGACGCGGTGATGATGCGGCTGCAGCAGGCGATGGCCTTCGGCGGCTCCGAGGGTTACCTCAACGCGCATCACTACGATCAGGTGTTCACGGCCCACGGCGTGATCATGATCTTCTTCGTGGCGATGCCACTGGTCACCGGACTGATGAACTACGTCGTGCCGCTGCAGATCGGCGCCCGCGACGTGTCGTTCCCGTTCCTCAACAATTTCAGCTTCTGGATGACCACGGCCGGCGCCGTGCTGGTGATGATCTCGCTGTTCATCGGCGAATTCGCGCGCACGGGCTGGCTGGCCTACCCGCCGCTCTCGAACATCGGCTACAGTCCGGACGTCGGGGTCGACTACTATATATGGGCGCTGCAGGTCGCGGGTGTGGGCACGACATTGTCGGGCGTCAACCTGATCTGCACCATCGTCAAGCTGCGGGCGCCCGGCATGACGATGATGCGGATGCCGATCTTCACTTGGACCTCGCTTTGCACCAACATCCTGATCGTCGCGTCGTTTCCGGTGCTGACGGTGGTGCTGGCGCTGCTGTCGCTCGATCGCTACGTCGGCACCAATTTCTTCACGAACGACTTCGGCGGCAACCCGATGATGTACGTGAACCTGATCTGGATCTGGGGCCATCCGGAGGTCTACATCCTCATCCTGCCGGCCTTCGGGATCTTCTCCGAAGTCACCTCGACGTTCTCCGGCAAGCGGCTGTTCGGCTACACCTCGATGGTCTACGCCACGGTGGTCATCACCATCCTGTCGTATCTGGTGTGGCTGCACCATTTCTTCACGATGGGCTCGGGCGCCAGCGTCAACTCCTTCTTCGGCATCACCACGATGATCATCTCGATCCCCACCGGGGCGAAGATGTTCAACTGGCTGTTCACGATGTATCGGGGCCGTATCCGCTACGACCTGCCGATGATGTGGACGATCGCCTTCATGCTGACTTTCGTGATCGGCGGCATGACCGGCGTGCTGCTCGCGGTGCCGCCGGCCGATTTCGTGCTGCACAACAGCCTGTTCCTGGTCGCGCACTTTCACAACGTCATCATCGGCGGCGTGGTGTTCGGTGCGTTCGCCGGCATCGCCTACTGGTTCCCGAAGGCGTTCGGCTTCAAGCTCGACGTGTTCTGGGGCAAGGTCTCGTTCTGGTGCTGGGTGGTCGGCTTCTACCTCGCCTTCATGCCGCTGTATGTGCTCGGCCTGATGGGCGTCACGCGGCGTCTGCGGGTGTTCGACGATCCGAGCCTACAGATCTGGTTCATTATCGCAGGCTTCGGTGCGTTTCTGGTCGCGGTCGGCATCGCCGCGTTCCTGATCCAGATCGCCGTCAGCGTGATGCGTCGCGAACAGCTCCGCGACGTCACCGGCGATCCGTGGAACGGTCGCACGCTGGAATGGGCGACGTCGTCGCCGCCGCCGGACTACAATTTCGCCTTCACGCCGATGGTGCGCGACTCCGATGCGTGGTGGGACATGAAGCGGGCCGGCTACCAGCGTCCGCTCGAAGGCTTCAAGCCGATCCACATGCCGAGCAACACCGGCACCGGCATCATCCTCGCCGGGCTCAGCACGATGATGGCGTTCGGCCTGATCTGGTACATCTGGTGGCTGGCGGCGATCTCCTTCATCGCGCTGCTCGCCGTCGCGATCGGCCACACCTTCAACTATCACCGCGACTTCCACATCCCCGCCGATGAGGTCGTTCGCGTCGAGGACGAGCGGACCCGTCTGCTCGCCGCGGGAGCCAAGCCATGAGCGTCGCCGTCGCCACCCCTCAGGCCGCCGAGCCGGTGTTCCACGTCGTCGACGAGCACGCGCATCCGGAAGGCGCGAGCACGATGCTCGGCTTCTGGATCTATCTGATGAGCGATTGTCTCATCTTCGCGATCCTGTTCGCGACCTATGGCGTGCTCGGCGGCAACTACGCGGCCGGCCCGGCGCCGAAGGACCTGTTCGATCTGAAGCTGGTCGCTCTCAACACCGCGATGCTGCTGATGTCGTCGATCACCTACGGCTTCGCGATGCTGACGATGGAGAAGCGCCAGGTCGGCGCGACGCAGATGTGGCTGGCGATCACCGGCCTGTTCGGACTCGCCTTCCTCGGCATCGAACTCTACGAGTTCCACCACATGATCCATGAAGGTGCGACGCCGCAGCGGAGCGCCTTCCTGTCGTCGTTCTTCACGCTGGTCGGCACCCACGGCCTGCACGTGACGTTCGGCATCATCTGGCTGGTGACGCTGATGACGCAGGTCGCGCGCAGCGGCCTGATCGAAGCCAACCGCCGCCGGCTGATGTGCCTCAGCATGTTCTGGCACTTCCTCGACGTGGTGTGGATCGGCGTGTTCACCTTCGTCTATCTGTTGGGAACCTTGCGATGAGCATCAATTCCGCCCCCGTCGACGCGCACGGCCACGACCACGGCCAGGAGGCCCACGAGGCCGCGCATGCCCATGGTACGTTGAAGAGCTATCTGATCGGCTTCGGACTGTCGGTGGTTCTCACCGCGATTCCGTTCTGGCTGGTGATGGGCGATGTGCTCGGCAACAAGCAGGCGACCGGCCTCGTGATCATGGCGTTCGCGGCGGTGCAAATCGTGGTGCACATGATCTACTTCCTGCACATGACCACCTCCGCCGAGCAGGGCTGGACGATGATGGCGCTGATCTTCACCATCGTGATGGTGGTGATCGCGCTGGCCGGTTCGCTGTGGGTGATGCACCATCTCACCACCAACATGATGCCGGCCCACGACATGATCCGGCGCTGAGGACGGCGCCATCGTGACGCCCGACAGCGATCCGGCAACCGGCGGCCGCGAATTCGCGCGGTGGCCCTCGCTGTGGCTGACGATCCCGGCGATCGCCGGCGTGATCGGATTGATCGCGCTCGGCGTCTGGCAGATCGAGCGGCGCGCCTGGAAACTGGCGCTGATCGACCGGGTCGAGCAGCGCGCTCATGCCGCACCCGCATCGTTGCCCCCCGTGGCGTCCTGGCCCGCGGTGACCGCCGCCCGCGACGAATATCGACGGGTGACCGTGACCGGCCGCTTCCTGCACGACCGCGAGACGCTGGTGCAGGCCGTCACCGATTTCGGCGGCGGATTCTGGGTGATCACGCCGCTGCACGCCGACGACGGCCGCAACGTTCTGATCAATCGCGGATACGTTCGGCCAGACCAGCGGGACCGTGCGACCCGACGGGACGGCGAGCCGTCCGGCGAGGTCACGGTTAACGGTCTGTTACGCGTGACGGAACCCGGCGGTGGCTTCCTGCGCCACAACGACCCCGCCGCCGACCGCTGGTATTCGCGCGATGTCGCGGCGATCGCGCAGACGCGAAGCGTCGAGAATATCGCGCCTTTCTTCATCGACGCCGACGCTTCGCTCGACGCCGACGGGCAGCCGATTGGCGGACTGACCGTGATCCGGTTTCCCAACAACCACTTGATCTATGCGCTCACGTGGTTTTGCCTGGCATTTATGCTGGCGGGCTGGCTTGGTGTCGTCGTCTTCGGCGGCAGATTTCCCCGCCGCAAGGGCGGCGGCCGCGGACCGGGCGAAGCGGCGCATTCCGCCCTCGTAACAGGATCACATGCTGGACCGATCTCCGGGCATCGCTGACGACAAGGACGGCTGGACGTTGCGGGACAATGCGTCCTGGCCCGCTCCCGGCGGCCAGCCCGGTGCGCCTCGCCCGAGCGATGGCGGCACACCTCTGCCGATCGACGCTTCGCCCGCCGACGATGCGACCGACCGCAAGAACATGGCGCTGCTGATCCAGCTCCGCTGGACCGCGGTGATCGGGCAGATCGTCACCATCGGGGCGGTGCATTCGTGGCTCGGTGCCCCGCTGCCGATCGTACCGATGGGCGCCGTCGTGCTCGGGCTGGTCGCGCTCAACATCGCCAGCCTGGCGTGGATGCGCTATCGCATCGCGATCAGCAATCGCGATCTGCTGGTCGCGCTGATCCTCGATGTCGTCGCGCTGACGGCTCTGCTCTATCTCAGCGGCGGCATCACCAATCCGTTCACATCGCTGTATCTGCTGCAGGTGACGCTCGGCGCCGTGCTGCTCGACAGCCGTTCGAGCTGGTCACTGGTGGCGGTCGTGTTCACCGCGTTCCTCTGGCTGACCGAAGCGTCGCGCCCGCTGGTGCTGCCGCCGGCCGCGGGCGACCCGGTCAATCTGGCCGTCGCCGGCATGCTGATCGGCTTCGCGCTGAACGCGGTGCTGCTGGTGGTGTTCGTCACGCGAATTCATCGCAATCTGCGCGAACGCGACGCGCATCTGGCGGCGTTGCGTCAGCACGCCGCCGAGCAGGACCACATCGTGCGGATGGGTCTGCTCGCCTCCGGCGCCGCGCATGAGCTCGGCACGCCGCTGGCGTCGGTCTCGGTCATTCTCAGCGACTGGCGCCGGATGCCGCAGATCACGGCCGATCGCGAACTCGCCGAAGACCTCACCGAAATGGAGACGGCGCTGAAGCGCTGCCAATCGATCGTGACCGGGATTCTGGTTTCGGCCGGCGAGGCGCGCGGCGAGGGGTCGTCGCCGACCACGGTGTCGGCGTTTCTGTCGGCGCTCGTCGAGGAATGGCAGAATGCGCGCTGCAAGACGACGCTGCACCTCGTCAACGCGTTCGGGGAAGACCTGCCGATCGTTTCCGACGTGACGCTGAAGCAGGCGATTTTCAACGTGCTGGACAATGCCTTCGAGGTTTCGCGCGACTGGATCGAGCTGTTCGCCGAACGCGACGGCGACAATCTGGTGCTGTCGATCAGCGATCGCGGTCCCGGCTTTCCGAAGGACATGCTGACGCAGATCGGCAAGCCGTATCAGTCGAGCAAGGGCCGGGCCGGAGGCGGTCTCGGCCTGTTCCTGGTGATGAATGTGGTGCGCAAGCTCGGCGGCTCGATGACGGCCGAAAACCTCCGCAACCGCGGCGCCAAGGTCAAGCTGGTGCTGCCGCTCTCGACGCTGGCGATCGGAGACCAATTTGATTGAAGAACGCTCGTTGATCGTCGTCGAGGACGACGCCGGATTCGCCCGCACGCTGAAACGCTCGTTCGAGCGTCGCGGCTACGAAGTCGTGCACGCCTCGACCATCGACGAGGTGCGCGACGCGTTGGACGAGCGTTCGTTCGGCTACGCCGTGGTCGACCTCAAACTCGGCGGCGCCTCTGGGCTCGCCTGCGTCGAACTGCTGCACGCTCAGGACCCGGAGATGCTGATCGTCGTCCTGACCGGCTTCGCCAGCATCGCCACCGCGGTCGAGGCGATCAAGCTCGGCGCCTGCCACTACCTCGCCAAGCCGTCGAACACCGACGACATCGAGGCCGCGTTCCGCAAGGCCGAGGGCAACGCCGACATCGCGCTGGCGAGCCAGCCGACCTCGATCAAGACGCTGGAATGGGAACGCATCCACCAGACCCTGATCGAAAGCGAGTTCAACATCTCCGAAGCCGCGCGGCGGCTCGGCATGCATCGCCGGACCCTGGCGCGCAAGCTCGAAAAGCGGCAGGTCAGGTAGGCGTAGCATCCCGGCCTGAGCCCTCAGGCTGTCCGGTCGCTGCCCGCAATGGTCGGGGGCGCCGCGCCGGTCTCATCGACATGCGCCAGCGCGCTGAGGTCGAAGGCCTCGCCGCGGATCTGCGAGAGCGTTGCCAGCGCGCGGTCGCGGTCGCCTTCCAGCAATTCGCCGAGATGGGTCACGGCCGCATTCGGCCGGCGCTGCCGGATCGCCTTCAGCGTCGCCGCCATCAGGTCGGCGCTGAGCCGCCGAATCTCCGGCGTCTGATAGTCCAGCGGCGACTTCCAGATCGTCGTCCACACGGTCTGATCGGCGAGGTCGGTGAGCAGTTCGACCAGCAACTGATTGCCGGAGCCGCGCGCAATGGTCTTGACCGCCCGCGTCGTGGTCCGCGCGAAGGCGATCGGATCGTCGGGCTCGACCTGCGCCTTCAATTCCGCGCAGCGTCGCGCGAGCGTGTCGATGTAGCTCTCGACCGGCGTGGTCGCCATGGTCCGCACCGCCAGCATCGACAGCGCGGTGCGGACGTTGAACAGATCGGCGACTGATTTCAGCGACACCGGCTTGATGTAGGCGCCGCGCCGCGGCAGCAATTCGACCAGCCGGCGACGTTCGAGAATCCGAATCGCTTCGCGGATCGGCCCGCGACTGACGCCGAAGTCGCGCGCCAGATCGAGTTCGACGAGGCGCTCGCCCGCCTTGCGTCGGCCCGAGACGATCTCGGCGCCGAGTTCTTCGGCGACCTGGTCCGGCAGCGTGCGCGGCGCGAACCGCCGCTCGTGGGTGCCGTCACTCCCGGTCGCCGGCCTGCGATACGTCGCTGCCACGATGTCCCCCGCCACTCTCGTCTCTTCCGCCACGCGGACAAAGTAGTCCAATTGTCAATTGTTGACAATTGACAATCGATGGCCTTTGATCGGCGTGTATCGCGCACCGCAATCGGCCGACCGCCGGCCCGCGATGCACCGTACCGACGCAGATCGGACGGATGGGAGGATCAGTTGTGACGATGTCCGCGCCGAAACACGTTCGCCACCAAGACCCCCGGGATGACGCGTCGCTCCGTGTCGAACGTCTCGCGAAGGCGCATGTCGCGATGACTGTTCGGCGCGCGCGCGGCGTGCAGCCGGCTTCCCGCTGAATCGTCGCGATGAGCATGATCGATACTTCCGCATCGACCGGCGCCGGCACGCCTCGCGCCGTGCAGCCCGGTGTCGGGCCGCAGCCCTTGCTCGAGGTGCGCAACCTGTCGCTGTCGTTCGCGACCGCCGCCGGCGCGTTGCCGGTCACCCGGAACGTGAGCTTCACGGTCGCGCCCGGCGAGCGCGTCGGCCTGGTCGGTGAGAGCGGCTGCGGCAAGACCGTTACCGGGCTGTCGCTGCTGCGATTGCTGCCGACGCACTCCGCGCGGATCGAAGGCGACGTGCTGTTCGACGGCGCCGATCTCTTGAAGCTGTCGCCGCGGCGGATGCGCGCGGTGCGTGGCCGCGACATCGCGATGATCTTTCAGGAGCCGATGAGCGCGCTCGATCCGGTATTCACCGTCGGCGATCAGATCAGCGAGGCCTATCGCATCCATTTTCCCGCCAGCAAGGCGGAAGGGCGCGAGCGCGCCATCGCGGCGCTGCGCGAAGTGGGGATTCCCGCGCCGGAGCGGCGCTGCGACGAATATCCGCATCAGCTTTCCGGCGGCATGCGCCAGCGCGTGATGATCGCGATGGCGCTGATCTGCAAGCCGAAGCTGCTGATCGCCGACGAGCCGACCACGGCGCTCGACGTCACCGTCCAGGCGCAGATCACCGATCTGTTGCGCTCGCTCAGCGAACGCACCGGCACGGCGCTGATCTTCATCACCCACGATCTCGGCGTCGTCGCCGAGACCTGCACCCGGATGATCACGATGTATGCGGGCGAAGTCGTCGAGGACGCGCCGGTCGACGACGTGCTGACCCGGCCGCGCCATCCCTACACCTCCGGCCTGCTGCGCTCATTGCCTGGGCTGAGCAAACGTCGCGGCGTGCTCGCCTCGATTCCCGGCCGCGTTCCGTCGCCGCAGGCGATGCCCGCCGGCTGCCGTTTCCGCTCGCGCTGCTCCCATGCGGCGCCGGGCTGCGAGCAGGATCAGCGCATGATCGCGATCGATCCTGGCCACGCCGCGCGATGCTGGCGCGCGCCGGACCTCGCCCTCCCGGGAGCGGTGAACTGATGGCTGCTCCGCAACAGACCGATGCCGACGCCGGCATTCTCGCGGTGCGCGATCTGCGCATCCTGTTTCCGTCGCGCGATGGCCGGGACACCGTCAAGGCGATCGACGGCATGGATTTCGAGGTGCGCGCCGGCGAGACCTTCGGCATCATCGGGGAATCCGGCTCAGGCAAGACCACGCTCGGAAGGGCTCTGGTATCGCTGCTGCGGCCGACCCACGGCCACATCCTGCACGACGGCACCGATCCGGCGACGCTGGGCAACCGGGCGTTTCGCAAGCATCGCCGCGACTATCAGATCATCTTCCAGGATCCGAATGCCGCGCTCAATCCGCGGATGACGATCATCGACAGCGTGGTCGAGCCGCTCGAAGTCCTCGGAGAGGGCGACGCCGCCTCGCGTCGCCGCCGCGGCATCGAGGTGCTGGAGCGCGTCGGACTCGCCGCCGAGGCCGCCGATCGCTATCCGCATCAGCTTTCGGGCGGGCAGAAGCAGCGCGTCAACATCGCGCGGGTGCTGACGCTGCGGCCCAAACTGATCGTCTGCGACGAGGTCGTCGCGGCGCTCGACGTCTCGATCCGCGGCGACGTGCTGAACCTGTTCGCCGATCTGCAGCGCGAATTCGGCCTCACCTATGTGTTCATCACCCACGACATTTCGGTGGTGTCGCACATCTCCGATCGCATCGCGGTGACGTATCTCGGCAAGCTGATGGAGCTCGGCCCCGCCGAAGACGTGGTCGAGCGGCCGCTGCATCCCTATACGCGCGCGCTGCTGTCGGCGGAGCCGAGTCCGTTGCCGTCGCATCTGCGGGTCGATCGCCGCATCATTCTCGAAGGCGAGATTCCGAGCCCGGTCGCGCCACCCTCGGGCTGCCGCTTCCGCACCCGATGCCCGTCGGTGCAGCCGCGCTGCGCGGACGAGGTGCCGGCCTGGCGCGACGTCAGGCCGGGCCATCGCGTCGCCTGCCATTTCGCGACGGCCGAAGGGCCGCCGGCCGACAATCAAGAGGCGCGATCCGCGTCGTAATCAAAATCAGGATCATTGGGAGGACACCATGCGCGTATTCGATCTCGGATCACGAACCTTGCGACGCCGCGATATTCTGGCGCTGATCGGCGGTGGCGCCGCGGCCGCTGCGGTCGGTCTGCCGGCGCTGGCGCAGGAGCCCAAGAAGGGCGGCGTGCTGAAGGTCGCAGCGCCGGCGAACCCGTCGTCGCTCGATCCGGCGACCGGTGGCGCCGGCTCCGATCACAGCATTCTCTGGACGATCTACGACACGCTGGTCGAGTGGGACTACGAGACGCTGAAGCCGAAGCCCGGGATGGCGAAATGGTCGTATCCGGATCCAACCACGATGGTGATCGACATCACCCCCGGCATCCAGTTTCACGACGGCACGCCGCTCGATGCCGAGGCCGTCAAGTTCAACCTCGATCGCAACCGCTCCGATCAGCGGTCCAATATTAAGTCGGATCTCGCCAGCATCGAGTCGATCGAGGTGAGTAGTCCGCTGCAGGTGACGCTGAAACTGAAGAGCCCGGATACGTCCCTGCCGGCGATCCTGTCCGACCGCGCCGGCATGATGGTGTCGCCGACCAACATCAAGGCGCTTGGCAACGAGACAGACCGCAAGCCGGTGGGCGCCGGGCCGTGGAAATTCGTGCGCTGGAACGACAACGAGATCATCGTCGTGGCTCGCCACGAGAATTACTGGCGCAAGGGCCGGCCGTATCTCGACGGCATCGAGTTCAACATCATCACCGAAAACGCCACGGCGTTGCGGTCGGTGGTTGCCGGCCAGAACGACATGGCGTTCCAGTTGCCGGCGCGGCTGAAGCCGGTGATCGAACGCGCCAAGGATCTGACCATGGTCAGCTCGCCGACGCTTTACTGCATCCAGGTGTATTTCAACTACGCCCGCGCGCCGCTCGACAATCTCAAGGTCCGGCAGGCGATCAACTTCGCGTTCGATCGCGACACCTTCGTCAAGGCGGCGCTGAGCGGGCTCGGCGAACCCGCCCGTATGACGCTGCCGAGTTCGCACTGGGCATTCAACAAGGATGTCGCCGGCACCTATCCGCACGATCCAGAAAAGGCGAAGAAGCTACTCGCGGAGGCCGGCTACAAGGACGGCCTCGACCTGACGATCGGCGGCTACACCGATCAGGACTCGGTGCGCCGCGGCGAGGTGATCCAGGATCAGCTCGGCAAGGTCGGCATCCGCCTGAAGTTCACCCGCGGCACGATCGCGGAGATCAGCGCGCAGTTCTTCGCGCAGGAGAAGAAGTTCGACCTCTTGGTGTCGGCCTGGACCGGACGGCCCGATCCGAGCATGACCTATGGGCTCGGCTTCGACAAAGGCGCGTACTACAACGCCGGCCGCACCGCGGACCCGGAGCTGTCCAAGCTGATCCTCGAAAGCCGCGTCAGCGAGGATCTCGCCAAGCGCGCCGAGGTGTTCGCCAAGATCCAGCGGATCACGGTGGAGCAGGCGCTGTCGGCACCGCTGGCGTTTCAGTTCGAACTCGATGCGCTGTCGTCCAAGGTGAAGGGCTTCAAGCCCAATCTGCTCGGCAAGCCGAAGTTCGAAAACATCTCCCTCGCGTGAGCGAACGGCGCCGCACGATCTGCGGCGCCCGTTCCGGATCGGGTCCTCATGTTGAACGCTGCACGTCTTCACATCGTCGGACGCCGGGTGCTGCAGGCGATCCCGGTGGTGGTGTTGTCCACCTTCATCGTGTTCGGCCTGCTCAAGCTGGTGCCCGGCGACGTCGCGGTGACGCTCGCCGGCGACAACGCGTCGGAACAGCGGATCGCCGAGATTCGTGAAGTCTACGGGCTCAATCAGCCGTTCCTGCTGCAATACGGCTCGTGGCTGGCGAAGGCCGTGCAGGGCGATCTGTCGAACTCGCTGGTGTCGAATGAAGCGGTGCTGACTTCGATCGAGCGCTGCCTGCCGCACACGCTGCTGATCGTGACGCTGGCGCTGCTCACGGCGCTGCTGATCGGCGTGCCGCTGGGCATCGCCGCTGCGACCAAGCCGGGGTCGTGGATCGACGGCGTTGTGATGGCGATCGCCTCGCTCGGCGTCGCGGTGCCGAATTTCTGGCTGGGCATGTTGCTGGTCGCGTTCTTCTCGCTGCAGCTCAACTGGCTGCCTGCGACCGGGGCGGTGGCGTTCACGAAAGACCCGTGGGCTTCTCTCAGCCATGCCATTTTGCCCGCGATCGCTTTGGCCTCGGGCGGCATCGCCGAGGTGGCGCGGCAGCTTCGCTCGTCGCTGGTCGAGATTCTGTCGTCGCAACAGGTCCGGACGCTGCACGCCAAGGGCCTGCCGCCTTCGTCGATCCTGTGGCGTCACGGCCTGAAGAACGTCAGCGTCAACCTGCTCACCGTCATCAGCCTGCTGGCGAACCGGATGCTGGCGGCGACGGTGGTGGTCGAGGCGGTGTTCGCGATCCCCGGCATGGGCGGCCTGATCGTCAACGCCGCGATGCATCGCGACTTCCCTGTGGTGCAGGGCGTGGTGTTCACCATGGTGCTGATCGTGGTGTCGCTCAATCTGCTGACCGACATTCTCTACAGCGTTCTCGATCCGAGGATCGCGGCATGACCGATGTGGCGATGACGGCAACGGCGCATCGGCCGCGACGGATGCGGCGCTTCGTGCGCTGGTTCGTGTCGGATATCCGCGGCGCGGTCAGCCTGACGTTCCTGCTGGTGCTGCTGGTGATCTCACTGCTCGCGCCGTGGATCTCGCCCTACGATCCGCTCGCGCAGGACGTCGATGCGGCGCTGGCGCCGATGTCGGCGGCGCATTGGCTCGGCGCCGACGATCTCGGCCGCGACACGCTGAGCCGGCTGATCTACGGCGGGATGGCGTCGCTGTATGCGAGCTTCCTCGCGGTGGCGATAGCGGTGCTGATCGGCGTGCCGGTCGGCGTGCTCGCCGGCTATCTCGGCGGCTGGGTCGACACCATGATCAGCCGCGTCATCGACAGCTTCCTGTCGTTTCCCGCCATCGTGCTGGCGATCGCGGTCACCGGTGCGCTCGGCATCGGACTCACCAACGGTATGATCTCGGTCGGCATCGTGTTCGCGCCGCAGCTCGCGCGGCTGGTCCGCGCACGCACGCTGGTGGTGCGCCACGAACTCTACGTCGACGCCGCGCGTTGCTTCGGCGGCTCGACCGGCCGCATCCTGTGGCGCCACGTGCTGCCCAACGCGATCCAGCCGGTGATCGTGCAGGTCACGCTGCTGCTGGCGGCGGCGCTGCTCGCAGAAGCCAGCCTCAGCTTCCTCGGCCTCGGCATTCAGCCGCCGGATCCGAGCTGGGGCGCGATGCTGGCGCGGGCCTATCAGAACATGGAGATCGCGCCGGAGCAGATGTATCCGCCCGGCCTCGCGATCCTGTTCACCGCGCTCGCCTACAACACGCTCGGCGAATCGCTCCGGGTCGCGCTCGATCCGACCATGAAGCGCAACTGACAAGACCAAGATCAAGAACAAGAACAACAAGGACAAGACTATGAGTGCTGCCCCCACCGAAGCCGACTATCTCGCGACGCTGCACGGGCTGTGGGCCGAGGCCTGGCCCGAGGGGATTCCCAACGCGCCGCAATATCCGCAGGGCGAAATCGCGCTGAGCGAGTATCTGCGCGGCTGGGCGAAGCGCGCGCCGGAGCGGCCGGCGGTGATCTTCTACGGCCACGTCACGACCTATGCGGAGCTCGATCGGCTCAGTGATCGCTTCGCCGCATTGCTGATGCAGAAGGGCGTCCGCAAGGGCGACCGCGTTGCGGTGTTCCTGCCGAACTGTCCGCAGTTTCACATCGTGTTCTTCGGCATCCTCAAGCTCGGCGCGATCCATGTGCCGGTCAGCCCGCTGTCGCGCGCGTTCGAACTGTCCTACGAGCTCAACGACACCGATGCCGAAGTCATCGTCGCGCTGGATCAGCTCGTCCCGGTGGTCGAGCAGGTTCGCGGCGAGACCAGTCTGCGCGAGGTGATCGTCACCAGCTTCGCCGACGTCATTCCTTCGCAGCCGACGATCCCTGTCCCCGATTCAGTGAACGGCCCACGCGTAACGGTGGCCGGTGCGACCGATCTGTTGTCCGCGCTCGCTGCGATGCCGGAACCAGCGCCGCTGCCGCCCGCGGCGCTCGACGATATCGCGGCGCTGAACTACACCGGCGGCACCACCGGCATGCCGAAGGGCTGCGTCCACACCCAGCGCGACATGGTCTACACCGCCGCCGCCAATCACGGCATCTCGGTCGCGGGCGACGAAAACAGCGTGTTCCTGTCCTTCTTTCCGGAGTTCTGGATCGCGGGCGAGAATTTCGGCCTGATCTTTCCGCTGTTCGCCGGCGCGACGCTGGTGCTGCTGGCGCGGTGGGACGCGGTCGGGGTGCTGTCGGCGATCGACCGCTACAAGGTCGACGTCACCGCGATGCCGGTCGACGGCGCGGTCGAGCTGATGGATCATCCGCGCTTCAAGGAGTTCGATCTGTCCTCGCTGAAGCAGGTGCGGGTCGTCTCCTTCGTCAAGAAGCTCAACCCCGTCTATCGCAAGCGCTGGAAGGATCTCACCGGCACGATCCTCACAGAAGCATCTTGGGGCATGACCGAGACCCATACTTCCAACACCTTCACGGCCGGCTTCCAGGACGATGATTTCGATCTGGTGTCGCAGCCGATCTTCGTCGGTCTGCCGGTGCCGGGCGCCGAATTCAAGATCACCGATTTCGAGACCGGCGAGCTGGTGCCGCTCGGCGGCGAGGGTGAGATCCGGGTGCGGACGCCGTCGCTGCTCAAGAGCTACTGGAACAAGCCGCAGGCCACCGCGGAGTCGCTGGTCGACGGCTGGCTGCGCACCGGCGATATCGGCACCATCGATTCGCAGGGCTTCCTGCATTTCCTCGGCCGTCGCAAAGAGATGTTGAAGGTCAAGGGGATGAGCGTGTTTCCGCCGGAGATCGAGGCGCTGCTCGGGCAGCATCCCCAGGTGCTCGGCTCGGGCGTGGTCGGCCGCGACGATCCGGGCAAGGGGCAGGTGCCGGTCGCTTTCATCCAGCTCAAGCCGGAGGCCGAGGGCACGATCACTGCGGCCGAGTTGCAGGCATGGTGCGCCGAGCGGATGGCGGTCTACAAGGTGCCGGAAATCCGCATCATCGACGCCCTGCCGATGACCGCGACCGGCAAGGTGAAGAAGCAGGAACTGAACGCCAACGCGCCGCTCTGAGACTGCCACCGCGGCGGCCCGCGCTGCCATCAAGATCATGATCTGACGAGGATATTCGAGATGCCTTTTCGCAAGCTGCTGATTGCCAATCGGGGCGAGATCGCGATCCGCATCGCGCGGGCCGCGGCCGATGCCGGGCTCGCCACCGTCGCGATCCACCCCGCCGACGATGCGGCGTCGCTGCATGTGCGGATCGCCGACGAGGCGCGGGAGATTCCCGGGCGCGGCGCGCGGGCCTATCTCGATATCGAGGGCGTGATCGCGGCCGCCAAGGCGGCGCATTGCGACGCTCTGCATCCCGGCTACGGCTTCCTCAGCGAGAACCCCGATCTGGCGCGGCGCTGCGCCGAGGAAGGTATCCGGTTCATTGGTCCGTCGCCCGAAGCCTTGCGGCTATTCGGTGACAAAGTTGCGGCGAAGGAATTGGCCAAGAAATCCGGCGTGCCGATCATCGCCGGCACCCAGGGGCCTTCGACTCTGGACGAGGTGAAGGCGTTCTTCGGCTCGCTCGGCGATCATGCCGCGGTGATGATCAAGGCGATGGCGGGCGGCGGCGGTCGCGGCATGCGCGTGGTCGAGCGCGCCGAGGATCTCGACGAGGCCTATGCGCGCTGTCAGTCCGAGGCGAAGGCGGCGTTCGGCAGCGACGGCGTCTATGCCGAGCGGCTGATCCGCAATGCGCGGCACATCGAGGTGCAGATCATCGGCGATCAGCACGGCGGCATCAGTCAGCTGTGGGAGCGCGAATGCACGATCCAGCGCCGCAACCAGAAGCTGGTCGAGATCGCGCCGAGTCCGTCGTTGAGTGATGGCTTGCGCGGGCGCATCCTCGAAGCCGCCAAGACGCTGGCGGCGGCGGCGAACTACGACAGTCTCGGCACGTTCGAATTCCTGGTCGACAATGAGGCCGGCGAGGGCGACGGCGCGTTCGCGTTCATCGAGGCCAATCCGCGGCTGCAGGTCGAGCACACCGTGACCGAGGAAGTACTTGCGATCGATCTGGTGCGCTCGCAGATCGCGGTCGCCGGCGGCGCCACGCTGGAATCGCTCGGCCTCGATCAGGCCGCGGTGCCGCGGCCGCGCGGCTTCGCGATGCAGCTTCGTATCAACATGGAAACCATGGATGCGAGCGGCGCGACGCATCCGACCGGCGGCACGCTTTCGATCTTCGAGCCGCCGTCGGGCCCCGGCGTGCGCGTCGATACGTTCGGCTATGCCGGCTACAGGACCAGCGCGGCGTTCGACTCGCTGCTGGCCAAAGTCATCGTGCACACGCCGTCGCAATGGCCGGACGTCGTCGCCAAGGCGGCGCGCAGCCTGCGTGAATTTCGCATCGACGGCGTTGCTACGAACATCCCGTTCATCCAGGCGATCCTGGCGCATCCGGACTTCAAGGCCAACAAGGTCAGCACCAGCTTCATCGACCGAACCATCGCCGAGCTGGTCGGCGCCGCCGACAAGCTCGCTGCGCCACTGATCGCGCTGCCGGGTGGTGATGCGCAGCACGGTGGCGCGAAGGCCGCGGTCGAAGCCGCGCCCGAAGGCGCGGTCGTGATCGCCGCGCCGCTGCAGGGCACCGTGGTGGCGATCACGGTTGCGGAAGGCGACGTGGTGCGACCGGGGCAGCAGCTCGCGGTGATCGAATCGATGAAGATGGAGCACCTCGTCGCCGCCGAGCAGGGCGGCCGGATTCGCCGCATCGTCACCGCCGACGGCGTGACGCTGATGCAGGGCGAGGCGATCCTGTATCTCGAGCCGCAGGACGTCGAAGGCGATCTGGCCGTCGAGGAGGCCGAAGTCGATCTCGACCATATCCGTCCCGACCTCGCCGAGATGCTGGTGCGGCAGGGCAATACGCTCGACGAGAACCGGCCCGACTCGGTGGCGCGGCGGCGCAAGACCAATCAGCGCACCGCGCGGGAGAACGTCGCCCAGCTGGTCGACGACGGCTCGTTCATGGAGTACGGCAGCCTCGCGATCGCCGGCCAGCGCCGCCGCCGCGCGCTCGACGATCTGATCAAGAACACCCCGGCCGACGGCCTCGTCACCGGCGTCGCCACCGTCAACGCCGCGCAGTTCGGCGAGCACGATGCGCGCTGCATGGTGATCGCCTACGACTACACGGTGCTGGCCGGCACCCAGGGCCACATGAATCACAAGAAGATCGACCGGATGCTGACGCTGGTCGAGCAATGGAAGATGCCGCTGGTGTTCTACGCCGAAGGCGGCGGCGGCCGTCCCGGCGACACCGATAGGCTCGGCCTCACCGGCCTCGACGGTCCGTCCTTCGTGCAGTTCGCGCGATTGTCCGGCCTGGTGCCGGTGATCGGCGTGGTCTCCGGCTATTGCTTCGCCGGCAATGCGGCGATGCTCGGCTGCTGCGACGTGATCATCGCGACGCAAAACGCCTCGATCGGCATGGGTGGCCCGGCGATGATCGAGGGCGGCGGCCTCGGCGTGTATCACCCCGCCGAAGTCGGCCCGGTGTCGTTCCAGTCGCCGAACGGCGTGGTCGATATTCTGGTCGAGGACGAGGAGGAGGCGACGCGGGTCGCGCAGAAATATCTGTCCTATTTCCAGGGCGCGGTGAAGGACTGGCGGGCGCCGGATCAACGGCTGCTGCGGCGTGCGATCCCCGAAAATCGTCTGCGGGTCTACGACATCCGCCATGTCATCGACCTGATCGCCGACGAGGACTCGGTGCTGGAAATCCGCCGCGACTTCGGCGTCGGCATGGTCACCGCCTTCATCCGCATCGAGGGCAAGCCGTTCGGCCTGATCGCCAACAATCCGAAGCATCTCGGCGGCGCGATCGATGCGGCGGCCGGCGACAAGGCGGCGCGCTTCCTGCAACTGTGCGACGCCTTCGATATTCCGATCGTGTCGCTGTGCGATACGCCGGGCTTCATGGTCGGGCCCGAAGCCGAGAAGACCGCGATCGTGCGCCACGTCGCGCGGATGTTCGTCACCGGCGCCAGTCTCACGGTGCCGCTGTTCGGCATCGTGCTGCGCAAGGGCTACGGCCTCGGCGCGCAGTCGATGATCGGCGGCGGCTTCCACGCCTCGTTCTTCACCGCGGCGTGGCCGACCGGCGAGTTCGGCGGCATGGGCCTCGAAGGCTATGTCCGGCTCGGCTTCCGCAAGGAGATGGAGGCGATCGCCGATCCGGTCGAGCGCGAGGCCTATTACAAGAACAAGGTCGCCGAGATGTACGCCAACGGCAAGGCGGTCTCGATCGCCTCGGTGTGCGAGATCGACAATGTGATCGATCCGGCCGAGACGCGGCGCTGGATCATGGCCGGGCTGCGCTCGGTGCCGACGCCGCCGCAGCGTGAGGGCCGCAAGCGGCCCTGCATCGACGCCTGGTAGTTCGAAGACCTGTTGTTGAGACGGAGCAAACGATGACGCGAGCCGCTTTCGAGACGCCGATCGACGACACCGGCGACGCGCTGGCCGGGCCGTGGCGGCAGCCGCACCAGATGCTGCACGCGCAGGTCTACGATTCCCACGCCTCGATCCACGACGACGCCACCGCGCAGAAGCTCGGCTTCAAGGGCGGCACCATCGAGGGGCCGACGCATTTCAGCCAGTTCGTGCCGTTGTGCGAACGGCTGTGGGGACGCGACTGGTTCGAGAGCGGCTGCATCTCGGCGCATTATCGCAGCGCGGCGTACGAAGGCGAGGACGTGCAGGCGATCGTCGACAAGCCGGCCAGCGGCGCGCGCCACAGCACGATCCGGATGGTGAAGCGCGACGGCACCGAAGTGCTGCGCGGCAGCGTCTCGGTCGGCGCCGACGCGCCGCCCTCGGCGCTCGATCTGCGGCTGACCGAGCTGAAGCCGCTGACCGACGCCGTGATCCTGCGCGACATCAGTGTCGGCATGACCACGGCGCCGCAGACCGTGAAGATGGATTTCGACCAGAACATGGGCGAGCTGTATCCGTTCTCGCTGGCCGACAAGCTGAAAGTGATCACCGAGCCGTCGCCGTACTATCAGGACACATCGCCGTGGGGCCGGCCGATCATCCCGGTCGAGATGCTGAGCGTGCTGTTCCAGTATCTCAGCAAGAAGGACGGCCTGCCGGTGCGCGGCCCCGCGGTCGGCCTGTTCGCCGATCAGGAGATTCGCCTGGTCGCCGGGCCGCTGTTCGTCGGCGAGAGCTACCGCGTCCAGCGCAAGGTCGTGGCGCTGTCCGGCAGCAAGCGGACCGAGAGCCTGTGGGCGCGAACCGAGGCCTATGACAGCGGCGGCCGGCTGGTCGCCACCATGCTGCTCAACTCGGCGAGCCTGAAGGAATCCTACGCGCCATATCAGCAGGAATACGCCGCGCTCGGGCGCGGTTGACCAGCGTCCGTCGCGCGGTTCGATCGATTGATGGAGCCGATGCGCCGTTCCCAAATGCACCGTCTGCTCATCCCGAGATGTCTGACCGGACGCGCGAGCAGCAAGATCAAATGTCGTTTGAATCGCTCTACTCGTAACTCATTCCCGTCATGGCCGGGCTCGTCCCGGCCATCCACGCTTTTGTCGTGGCGTCCGCTGCAAGACGTGGATGCCCGGCACAAGGCCGGGCACGACGAGTTGAGACGAAAGTGGCCGATTTCATGGACGGCTTGTTCGGTCGGACTCCTCAGGATGAGGAAGCCGTGCATTTGGCAAGGCCGGATCGCTTCAATCAATCGACGAAGCACTCGAAGACGTTGACCAGGCCGTAAATTGATCGAGGCTGCGCGAGCCGCGCAGCCTTGATTCGAAGGCGTGTGCTCGAGCGCCGCCTATTGCAGCCCGATCGTGGTCAGGTCCTGGAACCAGTGCTGGGCCTGCACGAAGCTCTTCACCTTCGGCGACAGCGCGTGCGGGTTGGTGTCGTGCACCACCCAGACCAGCGCCGCGTCGTCGACGATCTGGGCGTGCGCCTGCGCCAGCAGCTCGTCCTGCTTGACCGGATCGAAGTTGGTCTTCGCCTCGTCGATCAGCGCGTCGACCTTGGGGTTCTTGTAGCCGCCCCAGTTGACGCCGACCGGCGCCACCTGTCCGGAGTGGAAGAACCGCACGATCGCGTAGAGCGGATCGGACGTCACATAGGCGATGTTGTTGGCGGTGATGCCGGCCATGCTCTCGTCGGCCGCGCCCTTGCGCCACGCGGTGTACAGCACTTCGAGTTCGACCACCTTGAACTCGACGTCGATGCCGATCTCCTTGAAGCTCTGCTGCAGGAACTCGTTCATCGGCAGCGACAGCATCTGGCCGGTGCCGCCGGTGGCGATGATGAACTTCGCCTTCAGCGGTTTCTCCGGCGAGTAGCCCGCTTCCTTCACCAGCCGCTTGGCCTCGGCGAGATCGTATTTGATCTTGAAGGTCGGCTTGCCGAACCACGGGCTCGACGGATCGACCTGGCCGACCGCCGGCTTGGCGAGGCCGTTCATCAGCCCGACCACGGCGTCGCGATCGATCGCCAGATTCAGCGCCTTGCGCAGCCGCACGTCGGTCCACGGCGAGCCGGGCAGCACGCTGAGGTGATAGTTCCAGACATGCGGCGTGACGTTGTCGACGATCTTCATGCCGGCCGCCTTGATCTGCGGCACCGCGTCGGGTGCGGGCGTCTCGATCAGGTCGACCTGGCCTGCGAGCAGCGCGTTGGTGCGGGTGAGCGCTTCGGGCATCGGCACCAGCACCAGTCTGTCGGTCTTCGGCAGCCGCGACTTGTCCCAATAGTCGTTATTCTTGGTCAGCTCGGCGAGTTCGCGCGGCACCAGCTTGGTGAGCTTGAACGGACCCGTGCCCGAGGGCTGCGCCGCGAACTTGTCCCAGTCCTTGCCGACCTTGTCGTATTGCGCCGGGCTCGACACCAGGAACCACAGCATCTGATAGGGGAAGAACGAGTCGACCGCCTTGGTGGTGATCTCGATGGTTGAATCATCGATCTTGGCGTAACTCTTTACCGACGGAAGCCGGGTCTTGACCTGCGCGCTCTGCCGCTTGTCGAACTGCGGTGCCTTTTCGTTGAGCACCTTGTCGAGATTCCAGATCACCGCGTCGGCATTGAAGTCGCTGCCGTCGTGAAACTTGACGCCCTTGCGCAGCGTAAATCGCCACTTCGTCTTGTCGGACTCGTCGACTTTCCATTCGGTGGCGAGCCCGGGCACCAGTTTGCCGGGCCGATCGGCGACATTCATCTCCCAGGCCACCAGCGGGTCGTAGATCGTATAGCCGGTGAATTGATAGGCACCTGCGCCGCGATCGGGCTGGCCGGTGGTGAGCGGAATATCCGCCATCGAGATTCCATAACGCACCACCGATTCGGCGCGCGCGGGCGCAGAACCAATGGCGACGGCGATTGCCGCGAGGACGATCGACTTCCGAAAACCCATGAACTCAGCTCCAAGGTGCGGGGTAAGCCCGACCCGGAGCAAGCCTGATGCCAGTTTGTCGCTCTCGCATGCATTTCACCGCTTTCATGGCTGGATTGCTGAATCAGTAGGCGGCGATCGGCAAGTCGCGTCGTCTGGCACGACCGTTGCATAAGTTTTGACCAGTCGCGTTCAACAGGAAACCCATCACGATGCGAATTCCGCTTCCCAACTCCGGCCGACTGGCAACCGCCCTGACGATGCTCGCCATGGCATCGACGGCGCTGGTGCCTTCTCACGCCAACGCCGAAACCGTGCTGCGGATCGGCATGACGGCGGCGGATATCCCGCGCACGCTCGGCCAGCCGGACCAGGGATTCGAAGGCAACCGCTTCACCGGCCTGACGATGTATGACGGGCTGACGATGTGGGACCTGTCGTCCGCCACCAAGGCGAGCGTGGTGATCCCCGGGCTCGCGACCGAATGGAAGGTCGACGATTCCGACAAGACCAAATGGATCTTCAAGCTGCGGCCCGGCGTCACCTTCCACGACGGCACGCCGTTCAACGCCGACGCCGTGGTGTGGAATGTCGACAAGGTGCTCAACAAGGAGGCGCCGCAGTTCGACGCCAGCCAGGTCGGCGTCACCGCGTCGCGGATGCCGACGCTGGTGTCGGCCAAGAAGATCGACGACATGACGGTGGAGCTCACCGCCAAGGAGCCGGACAGCTTCCTGCCGATCAACCTCACCAACCTGTTCATCGTCAGCCCGTCGAAATGGCAGGTGCTGTACGAGCGGGCCGAAGGCGCCGACGCCAAGGCGAAGTCGCAGGCCGCCTGGGCCGCCTTCGCCAAGGACGCCGCCGGCACTGGCCCGTGGAAGATGGCGAAGTTCACGCCGCGCGAGCGGCTCGAACTGGTGAAGAACGACAATTATTGGGACAAGGCGCGGGTGCCGAAGACCGACCGCATGGTGCTGCTGCCGATGCCGGAAGCCAATGCGCGCACCGCGGCGCTGCTGTCCGGTCAGGTCGACTGGATCGAGGCGCCGGCGCCGGACGCCGTGAAGGAGATCGAGGGCCGCGGCTTCAAGATCGAGAAGAACGAGCAGCCGCACGTCTGGCCGTGGCAGTTCTCGCGGATCGAGGGCTCGCCCTGGAACGACATCCGCGTCCGCCGCGCCGCCAATCTGTGCATCGATCGCGAAGGCCTGCGCGACGGCCTGCTCGCCGGCCTGATGGTGCCGGCGACCGGCACCTTCGAGCCCGGCCATCCGTGGCGCGGCAATCCGTCGTTCCAGATCAAATACGATCTGCCGGCGGCGCAGAAGCTGATGAAGGAGGCCGGCTTCGGCCCCGACAAGAAGCTCAGCGTCAAGGTGCAGACCTCGGCGTCGGGCTCCGGCCAGATGCTGCCGCTGCCGATGAACGAGTATCTGCAGCAGGCGCTGGCGGAGTGCTACTTCGACGTCAAGCTCGACGTCATCGAATGGAACACGCTGTTCACCAACTGGCGGCGCGGCGTCAAGGATCCGTCGGCCAACGGCGCCAATGCCACCAACGTCACCTATGCGGCGATGGACCCGTTCTTCGCGCTGGTGCGCTTCCTGCAGTCGTCGATGGCGCCGCCGGTGTCGAACAATTGGGGCTACATCAACAATCCGAAGTTCGACGAACTGGTGAAGAAGGCGCGGACCAGCTTCGACGCCGCCGAGCGCGACAAGGCGCTGGCGGATCTGAACGCCGCCTCGATCGACGACGCGGCCTTCCTCTACGTCGCCCACGACGTCGGCCCGCGCGCGATGAGCCCGAAGGTCAAGGGCTTCGTGCAGCCGAAGAGCTGGTTCGTCGACTTCTCGCCGGTGTCGATGGCGCCGTAAGCGACGCCTTGCGTCTTCCCTCTCCCCTCGTGGGAGAGGGTGGATGCGCGCCGCTCGGCGCGCAGACGGGTGAGGGGGCTCTCGTCCTGTCTCGCCCCCCTCATCCGACGCGGACTTCGTCCGCGCCACCTTCTCCCACGAGGGGAGAAGGAAGAGAGAGCCGTCGCCGGCTCTGTTGAATCGAAGGTGACCCTTGCTCGTCTATATCGCCCGCCGCATCGTCTATGTGATTCCGATCGTGCTCAGCGTCGCGCTGGTGTGTTTTCTGCTGGTGCACATCACGCCCGGCGATCCGCTGGTCGCGGTGCTGCCGGCGGATGCGTCGCAGGAACTCGCCGCGCAGCTCCGCGCCGCCTACGGCTTCGACCGGCCGCTGCCGGTGCAGTTCGGGCTGTGGCTGTGGAAGGCGCTGCACGGCGACCTCGGCACCTCGATCGCGACCGGCCGGCCGGTGCTGACCGAAGTGCTGCGCGCGGTCGGCAACACCGTGACGCTGGCGATCGCCGCGGCGATCATCGGCTTCTCGCTCGGGCTGATGTTCGGCCTGCTGGCCGGTTACTTCCGCGACACCTGGATCGACAAGGTCTCGACTTCGATCGCGATCGCCGGCGTGTCGGTGCCGCATTACTGGCTCGGCATGGTGCTGGTGATCATCTTCTCGGTGCAGCTCAACTGGCTGCCCGCGGTCGGCGCCGGGCCCGGCGGCTCGGGACAATGGGGCTGGGACTGGGCGCATCTGAAATATCTGGTGCTGCCGGCGATCACCACCTCCGTCATTCCCATGGGCATCGTCACCCGCACCGTGCGCTCGCTCACCGGCGATATCCTGTCGCAGGATTTCGTCGAGGCGCTGCGCGCCAAGGGCCTGCGCGAGACGCAAGTGTTCCGCCACGTGCTGAAGAACGCAGCTCCAACGGCGCTGGCGGTGATGGGCTTGCAGCTCGGCTACATGCTGGGCGGCTCGATCCTGATCGAGACGGTGTTCTCCTGGCCGGGCTCGGGGCTGCTGCTCAACTCCGCGATCTTCCAGCGCGACCTGCCGCTGCTGCAGGGCACCATCCTGGTGCTGGCGCTGTTCTTCGTGTTCCTCAATCTGGTGGTGGACATCGCGCAGGCCGCGATCGACCCGCGCATCAAGCGCGCCTGAGCATGAAGGATCGAAGCTCATGACCGCGATCACCGAAACCGCCGTGCAGACCGCGCCCGCCGGCAACGCGCGCGGCTATTGGTCAACCGTCGGCCGCAGGCTGCTGCGCGACAAGGTCAGCATCGCCTGCGCGATCGTCCTGCTGCTGATTCTGCTGTCGGCGATCTTCGCGCCCTATCTGCATCTCGCCGATCCGTATCAGGGCTCGATGATCCGGAGGCTGAAGCCGATCGGCACGCCGAACTACCCGCTCGGCAGCGACGAGCTCGGCCGCGACATGCTGGCGCGGCTGATCTATGGCGGGCGGCTGTCGCTGTTGATCGGCATCCTGCCGGTGGTGCTGGCCTTCGTGCTCGGCACTTCGCTCGGCCTGGTCGCCGGCTATGTCGGCGGCAAGGTCAACACCGCGATCATGCGCACCATCGACGTGTTCTACGCGTTTCCCTCGGTGCTGCTGGCGATCGCGATCTCGGGCGCGCTCGGCGCCGGCATCACCAATTCGATCGTGTCGCTGACCGTGGTGTTCCTGCCGCAGATCACCCGCGTCGCCGAAAGCGTCACCACCGGCGTGCGCAACATGGATTTCGTCGAGGCCGCGCGCGCCTCCGGCGCCGGGCCGTTCACCATCATGCGCGTGCACATGCTCGGCAACGTGCTGGGGCCGATCTTCGTCTACGCGACGGGGCTGATCTCGGTGTCGATGATCCTCGCCGCGGGTCTGTCTTTTCTGGGCCTCGGCACCAAGCCGCCCGAGCCCGAATGGGGGCTGATGCTGAACACGCTGCGCACCGCGATCTACGTCAACCCGTGGGTGGCGGCATTGCCGGGCGTGATGATCTTCGCGGTGTCGATCTGCTTCAACCTGTTGAGCGACGGCCTGCGCAGCGCCATGGATATCAGGAACTGAGATGACGCAAGCCGCAGAACTCACCCACGGGCTGGAGCCGATCGAGGATATCGGCGGCGCCGCGCAGCCGCTGCTGGACGTGAAAGGGCTCACCAAGCACTTCCCGGTGCGCGGCGGGCTGTTCAGCGCCGCCAAGACGGTGCGGGCGGTCGACGATGTTTCGTTCGCCATCGCCAAGGGCGAGACCGTCGGCATCGTCGGCGAATCCGGTTGCGGCAAGTCGACCACGGCGCGGCTCTTGATGCATCTGATGCCGCGCAATGCCGGCGACATCATCTATGACGGCCGCGCCGTCGGGCGTGAGCTCAGCCTGCGCGAATTGCGCCGCGGCATGCAGATGGTGTTTCAGGACAGCTACGCGTCGCTGAACCCGCGCCTCACCATCGAAGAGTCGATCGCGTTCGGCCCGAAGGTGCACGGCATGGCCGATGGCACCGCCCGTGCGCTGGCGCGCGAGCTGCTCGGCAAGGTCGGGCTGCGACCGGAGAATTTCGCCAATCGCTATCCGCACGAAATCTCCGGCGGCCAGCGCCAGCGCGTCAACATCGCCCGCGCGCTGGCGCTGTCGCCGCGGCTGGTGATCCTCGACGAAGCGGTGTCGGCGCTCGACAAATCGGTCGAGGCGCAGGTGCTGAACCTGCTGGTAGACCTCAAGCGCGAATTCGGACTGACCTATCTGTTCATCAGCCACGATCTCAACGTGGTGCGCTACATCTCCGATCGCGTGCTGGTGATGTATCTGGGCGAAGTGGTCGAGCTCGGGCCGGTCGACAAGGTCTGGGATCAGCCGGCGCATCCCTATACGCGGGCGCTGCTGGCGGCGATGCCGTCGTCGGATCCCGACCGCCGCACCGAAGTGCCGCCGATCTCGGGCGATCCGCCCAACCCGATCGATCCGCCGGCCGGCTGCCGGTTTCACACCCGCTGCCCGTTCGCCGAGCCGTTGTGCGGCGGCGACGCGCCGAAGCTGACCGCGCTGGACCCGAGCGGCCACCAGGCGGCATGCTACATGGCGATCCCCGGCTCGGGCCACAGCCGCGCGCCGAAAGTGATGGAGACGACATGACCAGACCCGTTCCGGACCAGATCAAGGCGATGGCGGAGGTCGCGGGCGTGCCGGTGAGCGACGAGGTCGCGGCGCGGATCGCCAATTCGATCGGGCCGGCCTTCGATGGCTTTGCGCCGATCGCAGGCTCGTTGCCGTTCGATCTCGAACCCGCGACCTTCCTGGTCGCGCAAAACGAGAAGGCCGCATCATGAGCGCGACCGATCCGGCGTTGCTGTCGCTGACCGAAATCGCGCAGGCGATCGCTGCGAAGACAGTCTCCTCGCGCGAGGTGACGCAGGCCTGCCTCGATCGCATCGCGGCCCAGCAGCCGCGGCTCAACGCCTTCATGTCGGTCGAAGCCGACAGCGCGCTCGCCGCCGCGGATGCCGCAGACGCGGAACTGGCGCGCGGCGACAGAAGCGGCGTGCTGCACGGCGTGCCGCTGGCGCACAAGGACATGTACTACGAGACGGGACACGTCGTGACCTGCGGCTCGAAAATTCGGCAGGACGACGTCGCGACCACGACCTCGACCGCGCTGCAGCGGCTGAAGGATGCCGGCACGGTTCGGCTGGGCTCGTTGCAGATGTCGGAATTCGCCTATGGGCCGACCGGCCACAACGCGCATTTCGGCCCGGTGCATAATCCATGGGGGCAGGGTCACATCACCGGCGGCTCGTCGTCGGGCTCGGGCGCCGCGGTGGCGGCACGGTTGACCTTTGCGGCGCTCGGCTCCGACACCGGCGGCTCGATCCGGATGCCGGCGCATTTCTGCGGCGTCACCGGGCTGAAGACCACGGTCGGCCGCGTCAGCCGCGCCGGCGCGATGCCGCTGTCGCAATCGCTCGACACCGTCGGGCCGCTGGCGCGCACCGCGCAGGATTGCGCGCTGCTGCTCGGGCTGACGGCCGGCGCCGATCCGCAAGACCTCACCTGCATCGCCGGCGAACTGCCGGACTATCTCGCGGCGACGCGCGCGCCGATGCGCGGCGCCCGGATCGGGATTCCGAAGGCGTTCTATGTCGACGACCTCGATCCGGAAGTGGCGCGCGTGCTCGACGAGACCATCGCCACGCTCAGGGCCGAAGGCGCCAGCGTGGTGGCGGTCGATCTGCCCGACCAGCCGCAACTGACGGCGGCGTGCCAGCTCGTGCTCGCGGCGGAAGCCGCCGCGTTTCACAAGGCCTGGATGATCGAGCGGCCGCAGGACTACGGGCCGCAGGTGCTGATGCGATTGCAGAACGGCCTCGGCGTGCCGGCGATCTCCTACCTCGAGGCGATGCGCTGGCGCGGGCCGGCATTGTCGGCGCATCTCGCTGCGGTCGCCGATGTCGATGCCGTGCTGGCGCCCGTGGCGCCGGTGCCGGCGCCGACGATCGCGGAGAGCGACGTCGGTAACAGCCTGAACGCCGAAGCGGTGATCCAGCGGCTGACGCGCTTTACCCGGCCGATCAACTATCTGGGCCTGCCGGCGCTGGCGATTCCCTGCGGCTTCAGCGCGAGCGGTCTGCCGATCGGGCTGCAACTGATCGGGCGGCCGTTCGACGAGGCGATGATCCTGCGGATCGGCGCGGCGTTCCAGCGCGCCACCGAATTCCACAACAAGGCGCCGGCGTTGTCATGAGCAATCTGGTCGAGGTCCGCGATCTCAACATCCGTTTCACCGGCGAGCGCACGGTGCACGCGGTCAACAATCTCAGCCTCACCCTCGGCGAGGGCGAAGTGCTGGGGCTGCTCGGCGAATCCGGCTCGGGCAAGAGCGTGACGCTGCGCGCGCTGATGCGTCTGCTGCCGAAGAAGCGCACGCAGATCTCCGGCAAGGTCGAAGTGCTGGGCCGCGACGTGCTGGCGCTCGACGACGACGCGCTGTCGAATTTTCGCGGCCAGACGGTGTCGATGATCTTCCAGGAGCCGGCGCTGGCGCTCGATCCGGTCTACACCATCGGCCACCAGATCGCCGAGACGGTGATGCGCCACGAAGGCAAGAGCCGGAAGGACGCGACCGCGCGGGCGCTGGAGATGCTCGAAGTCGTGCGCATTCCGTCGGCGAAGCGGCGGCTCGACGCCTATCCGCACGAGATGAGCGGCGGCATGCGGCAGC
The DNA here is from genome assembly GCF_034479375.1 of Rhodopseudomonas palustris. NCBI lineage: Bacteria > Pseudomonadati > Pseudomonadota > Alphaproteobacteria > Hyphomicrobiales > Nitrobacteraceae > Rhodopseudomonas > Rhodopseudomonas palustris. The sequence goes on from NZ_CP140155.1 coordinate 4,275,628, forward strand.
GCGCGATGATCGCGCTGGCGCTCGCCTGCCGGCCGAAGATCCTCCTGGCAGATGAGCCGACCACCGCGCTCGACGCCACCGTGCAGATCCAGATCCTGCTGCTGCTACGCGAATTGCAGCGCGAGTTCGGTATGTCGGTGATCTTCGTGACGCATGATATCGGCGTGGCGATCGAGATCTGCGACCGCGTCGCGGTGATGTATGCGGGGCAGATCATCGAGCAGGGCACGCTCGGCGAAATCGTGCGCACGCCGCAGCATCCCTATGCGCAGGGCCTGCTCGCCTCCACCGTGCACGGCGCCAAGCGCGGCGCGCGGCTGGAGACGATCCCCGGCGCGCCGCCGTCGCTCGACCGGGCGCCGACGGCCTGCTCGTTCGCGCCGCGCTGCGCCCACACCCAGCCGCGCTGCACCGAAGGTCTGCCGCCGGATGTGCAGGTGGGACCGGGCCGGACGGCGCGCTGCATTCTGGCCGAAGCGGCGCCGGCGACCGTCTAGCGCCGGTCTGTCTCCGATGGAATCAGGACTGTCGTTCCGGGACGCTCATCACAAGTACAACCTCATGGTGAGGAGGCGCGAAGCGCCGTCTCGAACCATGCGCCGCCGGTACTGAGTCGCCGCATCCTTCGAGACGCCCGGCTTCGCCGGGCTCCTCAGGATGAGGAGTCAGTGCATCTGGCAACGGCCATGTGGCTTCAATCAATCGATGCGATGCTCCAGTACCAACAGCCTTCGGTCGAGATGCAGAGTCTTTTGGTATCAGTCCGGCGAAACAGAATCAGGAATTCGGCGCGCCGATGCCGCGGCTGTGCTCGATCAGCTTGACCATCACCGTCAGGGCCTGATTGGTCGGGGTCGGGATGCCGAGCGCGGCGCCGCGGCGCACCACATAGCCGTTGAGGAAGTCGATCTCGCTCGGCTTGCCGCGGGCGAGATCCTGCGCGGTCGATGATTTCTGGTTCGGCATCGACGCCGGCAGCGCCAGCGCCTTCTCCAGCATGTCGTCGGGAATCGACACGCCGCCGGCGCGCGCCACCGCGGCGCATTCGGCGATCACGCTGGTCACCACATCGCGGGCGCCCGCGACCTCGAACATCCGGCCATAGGCCATGTCGGCGACCGCCGACAGCGCGTTGAAGGCGCTGTTCATCATCAGCTTCGACCACAGCGCCTGATCGATATCGGCCGCTACCGTGGTCGGGATCTTCGCCTCCGTCAGCGTCGCGGCGAGAACGCCGCTCTGCGCCGAGGCGCCGATCAGCAATTCGCCGCGGCCGTGATGCCGGACATGGCCGGGGCCGGCCATCTCGGTGCCGACATAGACCACCGTTGCGATCACCGGATGACCGATCGCAGCGGACAATCGCTGCGCATTGTCGACGCCGTTCTGCAGGCTGAGGATCGAGGTGTCGGGCTGCAGCTTCGGCGCCAGCGCCAGCCCCGCGGTCTCGGTGTCGGCCGACTTGACGCAGAACAGCACCAGGTCGGGCGGATCGATCGCGGCCGGGTCGGTCGCGGCCTTCAGCGCAATGAAGCTCTCGCCGTCGCGTGTCTCGAGCCGCAGCCCGTGGGCGTCGATGGCGGCGACGTGGTCGGGGCGGCCGATCAGCGTGACGTCGTGGCCCGCCTGCGCCAGCAGCGCGCCGAAATAGCAGCCGACCGCGCCGGCGCCCATCACCGCAACCTTCATCCTGTCCTCCCTTGCAAGCGTCCTGCGCCAGTTCTGCAGCGCTTCGGCCGCCGCCGCAACCGGCTCGCGGGGATGGCGCAGGCGACGATTTGCGCATTGCGAGCGCGAACCAATGCGCAACCAATGCTTCTTATAGTGGCCGCCCACCGACGCAACCGAGGATCCGCGCGTGCATATCGACCTCAATCCGAAGCTCGACTTTCGCGACGTTCTGATCCGGCCGAAACGCTCGGTGCTGTCGTCGCGGTTCGAAGCCAATATCAGCCGCAGCTTCCGGTTTCGTCATTCCAGCCAGGCGTGGACCGGGTTTCCGCTGATCGCCTCCAACATGGACACGGTCGGCACCATCGAGATGGCCGAGGCGTTCCGGCCGTTCGGCGCGCTGGTCGCGCTGCATAAATTCTACGAGCCGGAGCGGCTGGCGCGCTATCTCGAGCGCCACGAGAATCCCAACGTGTTCCTCACCGTCGGCACCGGCGCCGCCGACTGGGAGCGGCTCGCCGCGGTGAAGAAGCAGACCCGGGTGCCGATGCTGAATATCGACGTCGCCAACGGCTACACCGAGAATTTCGTCCGTGCGGTGTCGAAGCTGCGCGAGGAGAATCCCGACGCGATCATCATGGCCGGCACGGTGGTGACGGCGGAGATGACCGAGGCGCTGGTGATCGCCGGCGCCGACATCGTCCGCGTCGGCATCGGCTCGGGCTCGGTGTGTACCACGCGCGATCTCACCGGCGTCGGCTATCCGCAGCTCTCGGCCGTGATCGAATGCGCCGACGCCGCGCACGGCCTCAAGGGCCACGTCTGCTCCGACGGCGGCTGCACCGTGCCGGGCGACATCGCCAAGGCCTATGGCGGCGGCGCCGATTTCGTCATGCTCGGCGGCATGCTCGCCGGCCACGCCGAATGCGGCGGCGAGCTGCAATATGTCGAGGAGGGTGGCCGGCAGGTGCCGAAGAGCATGCTGTTTTACGGCATGTCGTCCGAGACCGCGATGAACAAGTATCACGGCGGCGTCGCCGATTATCGCGCGGCGGAAGGCAAGACCGTCGCGGTGCCGTATCGCGGCGAGGTGCGGGCGACGGTCGAGACCATCGCCGGCGGGCTGCGCTCGGCGATGACCTATATGGGCGCGGAGAATCTGAAGGAGGTGCCGAAGCGGACCACCTTCATTTTGGTCAACGCCCAGCGCAACACCGTGTTCGATCGCTGATCCCGCCGCGCGATTTGCCGCGGCTCGGAATTCGCCGCGCGCCGGTCAGGGTTGCGCTTGCCTGCGCGGCCGCAGATGGCATTGTGCGGCGGCGCGCGACGCTCGCGCGCGGGAAACGCCCGACACCAATCAACAAAGAGCCAGCTCATGGACTTCGCCCTCACCGATCAGCAGCAAGCCATCCGCGATGCGGTGGCGAAAATCTGCGCCGACTTCGACGACGCCTATTGGCTGAGGAAGGACCGCGAGGGCGGCTTCCCGCACGATTTCCACAAGGCGCTGGCCGACGCCGGCTGGCTCGGCATCTGCGTGCCCGAGCAATATGGCGGCTCCGGCCTCGGCATCACCGAAGCCGCGATCATGATGCGGGCGATCTCCGAATCCGGCGCCGGCATGTCGGGCGCCTCGGCGGTGCATATCAACGTGTTCGGACTCAATCCCGTGGTGGTGTTCGGCACCGAAGAGCAGCGCCGGCGGATGCTGCCGCCGATGGTCGAGGGCCGCGAGAAGGCGTGCTTCGCGGTCACCGAGCCGAACACCGGGCTCAACACCACCCAGCTCAAGACCCGCGCGGTGCGCCAGGGCGATCGCTACGTCGTCAACGGCCAGAAGGTCTGGATCTCCACCGCGCAGGTCGCGCACAAAATCCTGCTACTCGCGCGCACCACGCCGCTGGAAGAAGTGACCTCGCCGACCCATGGGCTCAGCCTGTTCTACACCGATCTCGATCGCAGCAAGGTCGAGATCCACGAGATCGAGAAGATGGGCCGCAAGATCGTCGACTCCAACGAATTGTTCTTCGCCGACTACGAGATCCCGGTCGAGGACCGGATCGGCGAGGAAGGAAGCGGCTTCCAGTACATTCTCGAAGGCATGAACCCGGAGCGCATCCTGATCGCGGCCGAGGCGGTCGGACTCGGCAGGCTGGCGCTGTCGCGCGCGACGGACTACGCCAGGTCGCGGATCGTGTTCAATCGCCCGATCGGCCAGAATCAGGGAATCCAGCATCCGCTGGCGAAGAACTGGGTCGAGCTGGAAGCCGCATGGCTGATGGTGATGTCGGCGGCGTGGCAATACGACAACGGGATGCCGTGCGGCGCCGCCGCCAATGCGGCGAAATATCTCGCCGGCGAGGCGGGGTTTTCGGCCTGCGAACAGGCGGTGATGACCCATGGCGGCTTCGGCTACGCCAAGGAATATCACGTCGAGCGTTACTTGCGCGAAGTGCTGATCCCGCGGATCGCGCCGGTCAGCCCGCAGCTCGCGCTGAGCTTCATCGCCGAGAAGGTGCTCGGCCTGGCGAAGTCGTACTGATCGCGCCGATCGCCGAAGGCGGCGCTCACGCCGCCTGATCGGCCTCGTCGTCGCTGAAATCCTCGAGCATCGGCAGCGCCATGCCGTCGATCTCGCCCAGCGCCTTGCCGGCGATGCCCTGCAGGTCGCCATACATCCCGGCGGTCGCTTCCAGCACGCCGCGGATCTGCGCCTCGCGCTTGGCCCACATCCGCATCATCGAGCGGCGTTCCTTGTCGAGATCTGACTGCATCTCGGTGAATTTCTCGACGATCGCCTCGACCCGCTGCCGGAACCGCGGCCCGGTGAGATAGTGATACACCAGCTCGGTCTTGGTCTGCTGGCCTTCGCCGGCCTGGCGCGCGGCGGCGAGCTCGATCAGCGACTGTCGCAGCGCGATCGCGACCGGAATCGCGCAGCGCGCCTCGGCGACCCAGACGCCGTCGATGTGATCGAAGCTGTGGACGCCCTTCGGCAGCGCGTTGGAGACGATCAGCGCCAGCTCGGCCTTGGCCTTGCGCTGGTCGTCGCGCAGCTTGGTCAGCCAGCCGTCGGTCCAGTTCTTGGTGCGCTTGGATTCCCAGAGAATAGTTCCGCAGGGCTGATTGGCGGCGTTGACCACGCGGTGCAGCACGTCGCCGCCGAACTCGCCCTTCGGCACCGGCTCGATCGAATCCTGCGGGAAGCGCGCGCGCAGCGAGGCTTCGAGCTCGAGCTCCATCACCTCGCCCTGCAATTGCTGCGAGCCCTGCTCGGATTTCAGCTTGTCGATCTGCCGCTGCATCGTCGCGATGGTTTCTTCCTTCTCGGCGACCTTGAGCCGCAGCCCCTCTTCGGCGTCCTGTTTGGCCTTGCTGCGCACGCTCTCCAGCGACGCCTGCACGCGCTTTTCGATGGTGAGGTCGAGCTCGCGCTTCTCGTCCTCGAGCAGGCGTTGCTTCTGCAGGAACGCCGCCTGCGCCCGCTGTGCTTCGGCGAGCTTGGCGTCCTTCTGCTGCATCGCCTCGGTCAGCTCGGCGAGTTGCCGCACTTTGGCGTCGAGGTCGTCGGCCGCGAGCCGCTTGGCCTTGGCGGCTTCCTCGGCGGCGATCAGGGTGCGCTCGGCCGCGACCCGCTCGGCGACCTGCTGGCCGACCGCGGCCTTCGCCTTGTCGAGATCGGCGCGCTGCGCCTCGATCGCGGCCTCGCGGCCGGCGATGTCCTTGTCCTTCTGCGCGATCAGCCGCTCGTATTTGCTCCGGGTGTCCTTGAGCAAAGGCGCCGCCAGCGATTCCGTCAGCGGGACGGAGGTAGCGCAATTCGGGCAAGTGATGGTCAGTTCGGTCATGGCGCGCGAATCCCGTCTGCAGTCGTGTCGCCGCGAGTCTAGAGCAGGTTCATGGATTGTTCACGGAGTTTGTGCCGGTTTTCCCGGATATGCCGGTTCCCGGCCGCGTCCCGCGGCGACGAAGTCCGGCGGGCGGCCCGACGATCGATATTGTCGCTCGCGCGCCTTGTCTGCCGGCCGCGGCTCGCCTAGAAACACCGCCGACCAGTCGCGGGCCGCAACGCCCGCTTCGCGCCGCGGAGAGGTGGCAGAGTGGTCGAATGCACCGCACTCGAAATGCGGCATAGGTGCAAGCCTATCGGGGGTTCGAATCCCTCCCTCTCCGCCATTTGCTCAATTGGCGATACTTGCGAGCGGCTTTGCGCCTGAACACCGCCGATTGCCGTATGAAATCGTCACGACAGCATGCGTTGGCAGCAAGCGCCGGTCTCGGGTTCATTCGAGAGGCCGCACGGAGCCTCTCTTGCCTTCGGCCCCTGCAGGGCTGCGGGGCTTACGCACAAAGCTGCGCCATTCGTATATCCCTCGCCGGCGGTGTTCCAAAAAGTCGGCCGTATTCGCGGGTGAACTGCGACACACTTTCATACCCGACTGCCCAGGCCGCGGAGTTGATACCTGCACCTTCGGCCAGCATCATCCGCCGCGCCTCGATCAGGCGTAGCTGCTTCTGGAATTGCAGCGGCGACAGCGTGGTAATCGCGCGGAAATGCTGGTGGAAAGATGATGGGCTCATGCCTGCGACCTCGGCCAGTTCCTCGATGCGAAGGGGCTTGGCGAATTTCCGCCGAATTTCCGCGACCGCGCGTGCGATGCGCTGGGCATGGCTGTCGGTGATCCCGAGGCCTTGGATCGCCACGCCATGACGACCGCTCAGCAGCCAGTAGTGCATCTCGCGCAGCAACTGGTCGCGCAGGACCGGTAGCGCCACCGGACGTTCCAGCAGCCGCATCAAGCGCAGCGCGGCATCGGCCACATCCTCGTCCGTCTGGGCGATCCGCATCGGGCCGACATCTTCGGCGGAGGCTCCGACAATCTCGATAGACAGGTCGCGCAGAACAGCGAGGTCGAGCTCGAGGACCAGCGAATAATAAGGTTTAGCAAGGCTCGCCTGGGTAATCTGGCTAACCGTCGGCACATCCGCCGAAATCAGAAGCGATTCACCCGGACCGAAATCCAGGGTCTTTTCCCCCATCGTGACGCGCTTCTTGCCCTGCAACAGGATCGCTACCAGAGGCCGGTTGACCGCGACCTGCAAGGGGCTCGGTGCGCTCGCGCGGATGGCTGTAAGGCCCGGTATGGGCGTCGAGGCCACGCCCAGACGGTCGGCATGGACATCGGCATAGCGCCGGACAAGATCGAGGAGAGCGTGGGGCATGCGGTGGCGATGCCTTTCGGCCTTTGAGACAAGAGAGGATATCAAATCAGGCAAAAGTTCTGCTGAATATGTCAATTATGCCAGCGACTTGCTGCGATGTCTCGGAATCTCTCGGAGAAACAGGCAAAGCGTTGCGAGGAATAGGCAACACGCATCACGGCTCCTGCGCGATGTTCCTTCATCACTCATACGAAAGGAACAGACATGGCCAAGATCACCCTCGTCACAGGCGCAAACCGCGGTCTTGGCCGCAACACCGCGCTCAGCATCGCCCATCATGGCGGCGATGTGATCGTCGCTCATCGAGGCAACGAGGCGCAGGCCCAAGAGGTGGTTTCCGAGATCCGTGCGCTCGGCTGCAAAGCCATCGCGCTGCAACTCGATGTTTCGAAAATCGCCGGCTTCTCGGCCGTTGTCGGACTACTGCGCGCGTCGCTTCGCGAGACTTGGGGGCGCGAGACATTCGATCACCTGATCAACAACGCTGGGCACGGAGAATTCGCCATGATCGGCGAGACGACCGAGGCGCAGTTCGATGGACTCTTCGACGTGCATGTGAAGGGCGTTTTCTTCCTCGTTCAGGCGCTCTTGCCACTGATCGCCGACGGCGGGCGGATTGTGAACTTCTCCTCTGGCCTGACGCGCGTCTCCTATGCGGGTTTCTCGGCCTATGCGGCAGCCAAAGGTGCCGTCGAGGTGCTGACGGTCTACATGGCAAAGGAACTCGGAGCGCGTGGCATCACGGTGAACACCGTCGCGCCGGGGGCGATCGAGACGGACTTCGGCGGCGGCCTCGTGCGCGACAATGCCGAGGTGAACACTCAGTTCGCCGGAATGACAGCGCTTGGCCGCGTGGGCGTCCCCGATGACATCGGGCCGATGGTGGCGAGCCTCCTCGGCGATGACAACCGCTGGGTTACGGCGCAGAGAATCGAGGTTTCCGGCGGCCAGACGATCTGAACAGCCAAGCCTGCAGCCAAGGCCGCGGCGCGGTCAAACACCGCGCGCTTCACTTTCAGGAAGCCCGCCTCGTCCCGCCAACGGCGGCGTTGGAGCGCTATGCCGTAAGCATCGTGCTCGTCTTCATCGGGCAGGGTGAATGACCGCTCACGACCCCATTTCGACCGTTCGCTCGCGCCTCGATTTTGGAGGGCCATAGCGGAAACGTCGTTCTCCGTTTCATCGGCTTCGGCCCGCCACGTCTTCTGACGCCTCGCCTCCCTCTGCCCGATCCTGCCGAGCCGGGCCCGTTCGCTCGCGCCATTCCGATGGTCGCGCTCTGCAGGACCTACTCGTACAGAAATGCGACGACCCGCGCAGGGGCTGCCGATGCGCCCTTCAGGCGCAATGGAAAAATCCCGACATCGAAGCCGTGGCTCGGCAGGGCGTCGAGACCACGAAGCTGCTCGATGTGCCAATAGGGCTTGCGTCGGCCGACCAGGTGGCCGGCCCAGAACAGATCACTGCGGCCCTCGCTCTTGCTGCGGCGGATCTGATGGTGAAAGGGCAGGTCCCAGCCCCACTGATCGATGCCCATGACGCGAACGCCGTGATCGATCAGCCATTCGGTTGCGGCGGCGCTGACGCCGGTCCCGAGCTTCCAGTAATCCGGCTGGCCCTGGAATCGATCGCGTCCTGTCCGGATCATGGCGATCGTGCCCGGCGAAAGCGCCACTCCGATCCGGGTGAGGCCCTCGGCGAGGTCGGCGATCTCGATCTCTTCTCCGTCCTGCTTGTGCGTCATGTCGAAAACAATGCCGGGACCGAACATCAGGTCGAGCGGCATCTGTTCGATCGTCGGCAGCGGCCGGCCTTCGCTGTCGGTCGGGCCATAGTGCCAGGGCGCATCGATATGAGTAGTTGCATGAACGCCGAGCCGCGTGATCGTATCGTCGGCCCAGCCTTCAAAGTCCTTCGGGAAAAGTCGGAAAGGCAGGCCCAGCAGTCGGACCAGCCAGCGAGCCCGCCGATGTCGATGATGCTTCACCTTGACGCGCATGAAGAATGGGTCGGCGGGATTCTCCACAATCTCCTTGGAAAGATCCACGATGCGAGCGGGCTGAAGGCGATTCATGGCGGTCTCGTCGGTCGGAGAGAATTCGGCCCATCACTCGCCGCCGGGGCGCGGCAAGTCGTGCCCAGCTCGCTGGCCGGCGCGCGATGACGCGTCGACGAGGCGGCTTTATCGGTCGCGTCGAGCTGTGGAGCGCACTCAGCTCCGGGAGTATTTCTGCTTTGTTTCGTGCGCCCTAAACTTCGATTGCAATTGTAACGTCGGCCCGACTCGCCGAGGTCGCGCCGCAATGCCGCTCCGTCATTCCTCCGCTGCTTGCGCGCGGCATATGCCGCCGCTCCGATATCGAGGGGACGGTCCGCGACGGCATCGATTGCCGAGGTCGTCAAACCAGCCGCTCGAAACTCACTTGTGCAGCACGCGGCGCCGGCTGCGCGAGGGACCGGACTTCGCTTCGGCCGCCCAGCTGCGGGCCAGGCCGATGAAGGCCTTCATCGCGGCCGAAGGATTCCGACGTCCCGGGTAATAGAGGCACAGGCCGGCGAAGGGCGGCGTCCAATCCTCCAGCACCCGAACGAGACGTCCGGCATCGATGTCGGCGAGGACGTCCTGCTCCATGAAGATCCCGATCCCGATCCCTTCCAGCGCCGCCGCGCGCGCGAGCGTCGCCTCGTCGAGCGTGATCGGTCCATCGACCTCGATCTGCACCGGATGTCCGTTCTTTTCGAACGGCCAGCGGAAAAGCGCGCCATTGGGCAAGCGTGCGCGGATGCAGCGGTGACCGATCAGGTCAGGCGGCACGAGCGGCCTGGCATGATCCGCGAAATAGGATGGCGCGCCGACGACGGCGTAACGCTGCGGCCGGCCGAGCGACACCGCTATCATATCGCTGGGCACGAGATCGGCCACGCGGACGCCGAGATCGAAGCCGTCGGCGACGATGTCGACCAACCGCCCTTCGGTGACCAGGTCGATGTGAACGTCGGGGTATCGGCGGAGAAATTCCAGGATCAAGGGCGAGAGGATCTCCCGCGCGGCCATCGCAAAGGCGTTGATCCGCAGGGTGCCCGACGGCGTCGCCTGCCGGGACCTCGCCGTTTCGATCGCGGCTTTGATGTCCTGAAGCGCAGGGCCGGTCTGGCCGACGAAGAGTTGCCCGGTGTCCGTCAGTGATACGCTACGTGTCGTCCGATTGAACAGACGGACGCCGAGGCTCGCTTCGAGCTTGCCGATCGCGTTGCTGAGCGCCGTTGTCGACATGCCGAGATCGAGCGCGGCCGCGCGAAACGACCCGCGCCGCGCGATCGCGACCACCGCTTCCAGATCTTGCAGGGAGGTCCGCGGCATTATCCCGATCTTCGCAACACGTCATCCTCATTCTACGTGCTTACCGAAATGATTGTCCATTGCTAGATCGGGGTCGTGCGCAGAGGCGGCCGCTGATCCCGCGACGCCTCGCTCGACGCGGACAGCGAAAGGAACAACATCATGCAACTCGACCTGCCGCCCCCGATCGCCGCTTATCTCGCCGCCCACGGGCGCCGCAGCGACGGCATCGCTGATCTGTTCGTTCAGGATGCCGTCGTGAAAGACGAAGGCCACAGTTATTTGGGCGTCGCCGCCATCTCGCGGTGGCTAACGGAGAGTTCGGCGAAGTACGACTTCACCGTTCAGCCGATCGCGGGGGAAACCGCCGACGGTGCGACCATCGTGACGTGCCGTGTCACAGGCAATTTTCCCGGCAGCCCGGTCGACCTCCGCTATCGGTTCCGGGTCGATGGGGACAAGATCGCTTCGCTGGAGATCACGCCATGAGCTTCGATCTCGAGCTGAAGGGCCGCCGCGCTCTCGTCACCGGTGGAACCAAGGGGATCGGCGCGGCTGTCGTCCATTCGTTGGTCGGGGCCGGCGTCGAAGTGGTGACGACCGCAAGATCGGCGCCGGTCACGGCCGTGGACCACGTTCACTATGCGCCTGCGGACCTGACGACGGCGGACGGCTGCGCCAGAGTGGCCGAGGCGGTCAGGCAGCGGCTTGGCGGCGTCGATATCATCGTGCACGTCGTCGGCGGCTCGAGTGCGCCGGCGGGCGGCTACCAGGCGCTCAGCGACGCCGTCTGGGCCGACGAGATCAACGCCAATCTGCTGGCGGCCGTGCGGCTGGACCGCGCGCTGGTGCCGGCGATGGTGGCGCAAGGATCAGGCGTCGTCGTGCACGTCAGCTCCATTCAGCATCGGCTCCCGCTGCCGGAATCCACCACAGCCTACGCGGCGGCGAAGGCGGCGCTGTCGACCTACAGCAAGAGCCTGTCGAAGGAAGTCACCCCAAGGGGCGTTCGCGTGGTGCGGGTCGCGCCGGGCTGGGTCGAAACCGAGGCGGCTGTGCGGCTCGTCGAGCGCGTCGCCGTCGAGGCCGGCACCGACTACGAAGGTGGCCGGCGGATCATTATGGCCGGTCTCGGGGGCGTGCCGCTGGGACGCCCGAGCCGTCCGGATGAAGTCGCAGACCTCATCACGTTTCTCGTTTCGGCGCGCGCCAGCGCCATCACCGGCGCCGAATACGTCATCGACGGCGGAACCGTGCCGACGGCCTAGCGCGGGTCGTGGCGCCGAACCGTCCGCACCGCCGCAAGGCGTTCGAGATCGTCGCAGGCCTGACGATGATTGCAGTTGTAATGCAATCGGAGCTCCGCGACATCGAGGCGCAAGATCCGGGGCGGAAAACCCCAGCACCGACTGGAAGCTGGATCGCGTCACATGTCTCGCATCGCAAACACCTCGACGTTCGCCGCCATCGCCGAGCGCAAGCGCGCTGGTCGCGTCGCGATCCTGATCTCCGGCGGCCCGGGAGGCGGGGTTCGGTTGCGCGTCGCCCCCTTGGTCGGCGCCGTCCGCGATGCGTCGATGCGAGCTCGCGCCTATGGCGTCCTCTCGGCGTTGCCGCTGCCTGCCGGATATCCGGTCGGCGGCATGGTCGGCGAACAATGGCGCGCCGCGCTTCAAATCGCGACGGATCAAACCGGCATGATCGGCGTGGCGATCGTGGCATGGATCCTGGCATGGTCGCGCATTCGGCGCGGCAACCGTGATGTCTAGCGTCGATCACTTCGACAGGCTCGCGCGCCTCGTCTCATCCGGCCTGGCCGAGCTGTTGCGCTGGGCGGCGCCCGCATTCGCCGGAGTACGCTCAGAATGGCAGGCGTGCGTTCTCCTTGACGCTCTTCATCACGAAGAACGTCCGCGTCTGCCTGACGCCGGGCAGAGCGATCAGCTTTTGGCCATGGCTGAAGCCGTGCTCGAACAGACGCTGGGTGCGCCGGTGACACGTCGCCGCGCTGAGTTTTCACGCGTGCGGCGAGTTTCGGCGTTGGTCAGCCGCCGGTCGTCCTGCAGCGCGCTGCAGGATCTTGGTGTCGATCCGATCGATCTGGGCCGTGGAATCTTCTTCCATAATCGGAGCGCCATACGAATGAAATGTTCAGTAACGTAGGCGCCGCATGACGCGTATCAGAATCGTCCGCAAGTCGAGAGCACGTTCCGGCCGAGTTCGTCTGTTTTCCGCAGCAATTGACCGGGAACGAAGTTCGCTTCCCATTGCGATGACGCGGGCTGCGCCGTGTCGTCCTGGAGTCCGACGTGAAACACATCCTTGTGGTGGACGACGACAGCAGGCTGCGAAGCATGCTGGTCGATTATCTGACGCAGCATGCCTTTCGCGCATCGGCGGCAAAGGACAGCCATCAGCTCGGGCAGATCCTGGCCAAGGACCCCGCCGACCTGATCGTCGTCGATCTCAACCTCGGCAGGGAGGACGGCCTCGAGATCGTGCGGTCGCACTCCACCAAGTCGGACGCGCCGATCATCATCATCAGCGGCGATCGGCTGGACGAGGCGGACAAGGTCGTCGGCCTCGAACTCGGCGCCTCGGACTACATCACCAAGCCGTTCGGCCTGCGCGAATTCGTGGCGCGGATCCGCGCGGCGTTGCGCGTGAAGCCGGCCTCCATCGTCAAGCCGGATCGCAGCCTCTATCTTTTCGACGACTGGACGCTGAACGCCAGGCAGCGGCAACTCACATCGGTCTCGGCCGGAGAGGTCAAGCTGACCGCAGCGGAGTACAACCTGCTGATGGCCTTCCTCACCGCGCCCAAGCAGGTGATGTCGCGGGAGCAACTGCTCGCAGCCAGCCGCGTGCACAACGAGGAGGTTTTCGACAGGAGCATCGACGTCCTCATCTTGCGTCTGCGCCGCAAGCTGGAGCCGGACCCGTCGAATCCGAAACTGATCGTGACCGAGCGCGGGGCCGGCTATGTCTTCGATGCCGAGGTGACGGTCGAGCATCGGCCGCGGGCCGCGACGACGTGATGGCCATGCGATCCATCAAGCCGCCCCGCTGTTCGCGTCGGACGCTGGGCTGGCTGTGCGTGGCGCTGCTGTCTTTCCCGATCGACGGGGAGGCGGCCGAGGCGAGGGAGCGGCGGACCTTCGCGCCGCTCGAGGCGTCGTCGTCGCTCGATCCCGACAAGGTCGCACTCGGCCGGATGTTGTTCCATGATCCCGAGCTTTCGAAGTCGCGAGCGATATCGTGTGCGTCCTGCCACGACCTCGCGCGCGGCGGAACGGTGCCGTTGTCCCGCGCGATCGCCGAAGACGGCAAGGAGCACAGCTTCAACGCTCCGACGATCTTCAACGTCGCGGCGAACTATCTGCTCGGTTGGCGCGGCAAGCACAAGTCGCTCGAGACGGTCAGCGAGCGGGTGCTGCTCGACAGCCGGCTGATGGCCTCCGACTGGGACCTCCTGGCGGCGCGCCTCCGGCAGGACCGCGACTATGCGGCGCGGTTCCGTCGCATCTACGGGCGACACGCCGACCGGGAGAGCGTGCTCGATGCCCTGGTCACGTTCCAGCGCTCGCTCGTCACGCCGAATTCCCGATTCGATCGCCATCTTCGCGGCGACGGCTCCGCGCTCACGGCGGGCGAACTCAGGGGACTGAAGCTGTTCATGACCTACGGATGCGCCTCGTGCCATCAGGGAGCCAATCTCGGCGGCAATATGCGCCAACGCTTCGGCATCTTTTCGCAACCGGACGCGACGGGCACAGCCGAAGGCGCGGCGGCGAAGGCGCGGCTTCCGGAAGACTCCGACGACGACCTGTTTCGCGTGCCGAGCCTGCGTAACGTCGCAGTGACCGCGCCGTACTTCCATGATGGACGTATCGAGAGCCTGTCGGAGGCGGTGTCGATCATGGGGCAGCGTCAGCTCGGCCAGACACTCTCCGCGTCCGACACCGACGCCATTGTGTCTTTTCTGAAAACGCTCACCGGCGAGTACGATGGTCGCGAACTCGAGAACTCGGTCCCAGCACACGATCGGTGAACAGTGGCGCATCGGCTTGCTGGCGCTCGTCGCCGTCCTGTTCGGAGCCGTCGCGCTCGTTCTCGTGCCGTCGCGAGACGTCCACGACGGAGTTCTCGCCAGTTTGCGAATGATCGATCTGCAGCATGCGTCGCTGCAACGCGACGTCCTGCAGGCGCGCGCCGGACTGCTGAAGAACTACGATCCGCTCGCCGTTGCGATCGCCCGCCTCCATGCGACGACGGACAATCTCCGGAATCTGCTGGCCGCAAGCCGCCGTGACGGCATATCGGGGTTGGACGACGGGCTGGACGCGATCTCCGCCGCGGTCGCTTTCGACGAGAGCCTGGTCGACCGGTTCAAGACCAGCAATTCGCTTCTTCAGAACTCCCTCGAGATATTCAATCAGCTTCTCAGCCAGCGATATCTCGACCCGTATTCCGAGGGACAGCCGCCGAGCGAACGATCCGGCCATCTCGGCAATCTGATGATGCGGTTCGCATCCAATCCCTCGGCCGACTTCGAAGTGCAGATCAGAGCCGAACTGGACGGCCTGAAACGCCAGCTTGGCGCGCCTTCGAGTTATGTTCGGGGACTTGCATCCCACGCGGGGATGATCCTGAAGACGCTGCCGCTGCTGGATCAAACGACCCTCGCCCTGCAGGGGGCCGGCACGCTGAACACGGCCGAAGATCTCCGAAGACGCTACCTCGACGCCTACGAGACGATGATCCAGCGCTCGACACGGCACCGGGTGATCCTCGGCTCGGTCTCGCTCGCCATGTTCGGCTTCGTCGCCATGTTGGTTTGGCGCCTGCAAGAGAGTCGTCGGACGGAGGCGCAGCAGCGTCGATTCGAGCGGACGCTCGACGAGCTTCGGCGGCAGTTCGGAGACAACTACACGACCTTGGAAGCCGCGGTCGAAGCCGGGTTGGACCTGTTGGCGGCCTTCTTCGAAGGACGGAAGGGGCGGTTCACGATCTTCGACGCGCAGACCGGCGATATCGAGTACGATCTCGGACTGACGAGTTGCGGGACCTGGGATGCCGGGGTCACGCAAATCAGGGTTCGGATGAGAAATGACGTGTCGGCGACCGACGCTTCGTCCGCTCTGAACAGCCGCAATGTACTGACCGTCCGGCGCGGGCGCTGCGTCGATGCCGCGGTGATCATTCCGCTCGAGGCTCGAAGCGCGGCCTTGCTGCAGCTCAACGTCGGTGATCAGCGCGCGAACGGCGAGGACGAACTGTCCGGTCTGCTGGATCAGGCCGCGGAGTGTCTGGCCGCCTGCGTCCGGCTGGTGCAGGACCGCGAGGAAAAGGAGGCGTTGCACGCGCGCCTGGAGCACGCGCAACGGCTGGAGGCCGTCGGCGCGCTCGCCGGCGGCATTGCGCACGAATTCAACAATATCCTGCTGGCGATGATGGGCTACAGCGAGATGGCGCTCGATGCGTGTGCGGGCGACGCCACGGCGTCGCGCTACATCCAGGAGACCATCCACAGCGGCCATCGGGCCAAGCTCGTGATCGATCAGGTTCTGGCGTTCAGTCGCAAAGGCACACGCGTCAGCAAACCATTCGACATCTGCGAGGCGGTGCATGACGTGCTGCCGCTGCTCACGGTCTCGCTTCCGGACCACGTCGCGCTGGATGTCGACCTGCCTCGTCGACGCCTGACGGTGACCGGCAATCCGATCGAGATTCAACAGATCGTCATGAACGTCTGCCGGAATGCAGCGCAGGCCTGCCGGGAGTCGGCGTTGATCACCATCACCCTGTCGGCGGTCGAACTGCGGAGCAGCACCCGTCTGTCGCACGGCCGCGCGCCCCCGGGCAGCTATGCGGTGCTGGCGGTCGCCGACACCGGCGACGGGATCGCGCCGGGTGCGATGCCACACATCTTCGAGCCGTTCTTCACCACGCGGTCCGAAGGAGGAGGGACCGGACTGGGGCTCGCCGCCGTGCACGGCGCGATCGTCGGCATGGCGGGACATGTCGACGTTCAGAGCCGCGTCGGCGCCGGAACGCGCTTCGATCTCTACTTTCCGATCACCCATCGCCCGTCGGTGTCGATCCGCGACTTCACGCCGGATCAGTCCGTTCCGATGGGAGCCGGGCAGACGATCGTCATCGCGGAGGCGGATGATGCGGCGCGGTTGATGTACGAAGAAAAGGCCGCAGCCCTCGGCTACGAGCCGATCGGCTTTTCGAATCTGACCGATGTCGATGGCTGGATCTCGAAGCGCGGTCACGCCGCCGATCTGGTGATGCTCGATTCGAGTCTGTGGCCCGACCAGCCGGATCCGTCGCGCATCAAGCAGCGATTCAGACCCATTCCGGTCCTGCTGATCAGCCATTCGGCGATTTCAATCGTGGCGGAGAGCGGATCAGCGAACAGGCTCCAGGTGCTTGGTGAGCCGGTGACCACGACCCGCCTCGCCCGGGCGATCTCGACGGCGCTGGCCGAAGCGGACTCGGCCTGCCCGGATCGGGCGCTGTCGCGCCGGTTGCCTTAGAGCAGCTTTGCACGCCGCCGTCGCCCGACTGCGTAGCGCCAGGCAACCGACCCGGGAGCTTGCGGCATCTTTCATTTGTAACGATCGGCGTCGTCGCAGCAACACCCCCGACATTTGCGCGCGACACAGTCTCTCCCGCAGACGCGGCAGACGACGTTGCGCATCGATCGCGCCGGACCGTCGGCGGCTACGCCTTTCGATTCATCTCAATCGACGCCGGCAAGCCGGCGTCAAACAAGGATCGTGCGATGACACAGGACATTGACGACAAGGATCACGCCCGGGCCGTGGCGGAGAACCAGGGCCGGCTCGCTCGGCAATTGGCGGATAGTTTCGATTTCATCGTGTGCGGCGCGGGCTCCGCGGGCTGCGTCGTCGCGGCGCGTCTGGCCGAGAAGCCGGACGCCAGAGTGCTGCTGCTGGAAGCGGGCGATGGCGAGATGTCGCCGAGGCTGATCGAGCCCGCATTGTGGCCGATGAATCTCGGCACCGAGCGCGACTGGGCGTTCGAGGCGGAGGCCGCCCCGAGCCTCAACGGCCGGCGTCTGTCCCTCAACATGGGCAAAGGGCTCGGCGGCGGATCGAGTATCAACGTCATGGTCTGGGCCCGCGGCCACCGTGCCGACTGGGACTATTTCGCCGCGGAGGCGGGCGATGCGTGCTGGGGCTACGAGTCCGTGCTCGACTATTATCGCCGCATCGAAAACTGGCAGGGCCATCCCGACCCCCGCCGCCGCGGCGCGGGCGGTCCGGTGTACGTCGCACAGCCGGCGCAGCCGCGGCCGGTCGCCAGCGCGATGGTCGAGGCCGCGACCATGATCGGACTCCCGCGTTTCGAAAGTCCGAACGGCCAGATGATGGAAACCGCCGGCGGCGTGGCGATCGCGGATCTGCGGATCAAGGACGGGAAGCGGCAGTCCGTCCATCAATCCTACACCTATCCGCGGATGCACCAGCCGAACCTCACGGTGCTGACCAACGCGATCGTCTGCCGGCTCGTCCTGGACGGCAACAAGGCGGTCGGGGTGCAGGCCCTGATCGGCGATCGGCTGATGACGTTCGACGCGCGCTGCGAGGTGGTGCTGTCGCTCGGCGCGATCAACACGCCGAAGCTGCTGATGCAGTCCGGCATCGGCCCCGAGGACGAGCTACGCGCCCATGGAATCGAGGTGGTGCAGCATCTGCCAGGCGTCGGTCAGAACCACCAGGATCACGTCGCCTTCGGCTGCACCTGGGAGTATCTGCGGCCGCAGGAGGTCGGCAGCGGAGGGTGCGAGGCGAAATTGTACTGGAAGAGCGATGCCCGTTTGGACGCACCCGACATCCTGCAATGTCAGCTCGGATTTGCGGTGCCGTCGCCGGCCGAAGTGGGGATCGCGCCGCCCGAGCATGGCTGGACGATGTTCGCCGGGTTGGCGCAACCGAAAAGCCGCGGGCGGGTTCGGCTGTCCGGGGCCGGCGTCGGCGACGCCATGCTGATCCAGCCCAACTCGCTCAGCGAGCCCGAGGACATGGCCGCCGCGCGAACCACCATCGAGCTTTGCCGCGAGATCGGCAATCATCCGGCCTTCGGCCGGCTGGTGCAGCGTGAAGTCGTGCCGCAGCCGCGCGACCGCCGGGCCATGGACCAGTTCATCCGGAACTCGGCGGTGACTTACTGGCATCAATGCGGCACGGCCAAGATGGGCCGCGACGACATGGCCGTGGTCGACCGCCGTCTCCGGGTCTACGGGATCCAGAATCTCAGGGTTGCGGATGCGTCGATCATGCCGCGGATCACGTCGGGCAACACCATGGCGCCTTGCGTGGTCATCGGCGAGCGCGCCGCCGACATGATCTGCGCCGCGCACGACAATTCGTTCGACGCCGTAGCGCCGCTCGGCGTTTAGCGGCGGGCCGATATCGAGGAGCCCGACCGCTCGGCAACGCGTGATGCCCGGCCTCGTGCCGGGCATCAACGTCTTGAATCGTAGCTGGCGGGGCGGCGCGGATGGCCGAGGCCGCGGTGAACGACTTCGCGGGCGCCTTGGAAGATGGCGGAGGTCGCGGCTCAGCCGTTTTGTAATAGGCGCTGTAGCCCTTGAGCGCCGGGGCGCCGCCGAGATGCGCGTACAGCACCCGGGAGTCCTCCGGAAAGAAGCCGCGGCGAGCCAGGTCGATCAGGCCCTGCATCGATTTCCCCTCATAGACCGGGTCGGGTAGGTGATCGTCTCGACTTATAGGGTTGATTAAAGAATATCTCACTGGTCCGCTCGCATCGTCCGTGATCGCGACAGAAGAGGTCGGCTTCGGACGGCGACCGTTTTCGAACCAGATCAGCTCGACGATCCGAGAGTAGATCCGGGTCTGCGGCTTCAGGATAGTAGCCGCGTCATCATGCAATCGTCAGGTCTTCGACGAAGCGTGAGACGCGCCTTTGCCGTCCACGTCTGGGCCGCCGACGGGAAGAGCGATCTCGAAGACCGAGCCACCCGTATTCGATGTCCTGTATCGGGCGTGTCCGCCATGCGCCTCGGCGATCGCGCGGACCACCGACAATCCGAGGCCGGAGCCGCCGAATTGCCGGGACCGGGAGGGTTCGGCGCGTGCGAACGCATCGAAGGCTTGTGCGGCGAACTCCGCGCTCAAGCCGGGTCCCTCGTCTTCGACGGCGATGACGACGTCCGCCTTTTCCGGATGCATCCGGATCTCGATCATCCCGGGCGTCGCGTAGCGGCGCGCGTTTTCCAGAAGCGCAAGCAGCGCCTGTCGGATCCGCGCGCCGTCGCATGGCAGCGTCACCGGCTGCGTCGTCATCCGAACAGAGAAGCCGGCTCCGTCGAGGGCAGGGCGCATCGCATCGACGGCCTGCTCCACCTCCCTGACGAGATCCGTCGGCTCGACCCGCATGTCGAGGCGCTGGCTGTCCGACAGGGTCACGACCCGCAGATCGTCGACGAGGCGCGACAGGTTCTCGACCTGGGCCAGCAAGCCCCTGAGCAGTTCGTCGCTCGGTTCGAAGACGCCGTCGGTGAGGCCATGCAGGCGGCCGCGCAGAATTGTCAGCGGCGTCCGCAGTTCATGCGCGATCGCGGCGTTCCACGACGCCATCGACTCCGCCACGTCCTGCAGACGCTGAGCCATCGCGTTGAAATCGTCGACCAGTTGGGCGGTCTCGCCGAGCGAGCGATCGCCCGCCACCGCGCGCGCGGTGAGGTCGCCGGCTGCGATCTTGCGCGCGCCTTCGGCCAGCGAATTGAGCGGCGCGAGGATGCGCCGCGTCAGTCGAAGCGCGGCGTGGATCGCGATGGCGAGGCCGAGCAGAAGGAAGATCGCGATCAGGGCGAAGTCGGGTGCTTCCGGCATCAGCGGCGGCGGGCCGGGGGGCGGCGGAAACCAGGTCAGATAGATGGTGTAGAAGATGAACGTGCCGACGAATACCATCAGCACCGCGATGGCGGCGACGACGCTCATCGACAGCGTGATCTGGCGACTGAGGCGGTAACGTCTCATGCGGCAGTCAACCGGTAGCCGATCCCGCGCACCACCGACATCATCCCGGTCGCGCCCGCCTCTTCGAGCTTGCGGCGCAGATTGCTGACGTGACTGTCGACCGTCCGCTCCAGCGCATCGCCGCCCGGAAGGCAGGCGTCGATCAGTTCGTTGCGGGCGAAGGCTCGCGTCGGCGCCTTCGCCATGTGAGCCAGCAGTCGGAACTCCGTCAGGGTCAATTGCAACGGCATCGAGACGTCGTCGCCGTGGACCTTCGCGAGGTGACTCTCGAGATCGACTTCGAGCTTGCCGATGCGGAGAATCGTTCGACTGGCCGCGTGACCGGACCGTCGCAGAACCGCCTTGGTGCGGGCGACGACCTCGAGCGGGTTGAACGGCTTGACCACGTAGTCGTCCGCGCCGAGACGCAATCCCTGCAGACGATCGAGATCCTGATCGAGCGCCGTGATCATGATGATCGGCGTCTCGCCCCGACGCCGCAACTCGGCGAGGACGTCCCAGCCGTCGATTTTCGGCATCTTCACATCGAGAAGAACGAGATCCGGCTTCAGGATCGCGTGCTGATCGAGCGCCGTCTGCCCATCGGCCGCGTTCACGGTGCGGAATCCCTCCCGCACCAAATACGCGTCGAGGATCTTGGTTATCTCCGGCTCGTCTTCAGCGATGAGGATGAGTTCGTTCATAGATCGTCGTCCAGCAGGGCCGCGCCGATCGGGTCGGTTTGCGGGATCGGTTCGGCTCGAGGCGCGCCCGGTTCAGCGGTCCCATGACCAGTCGTATGCGGGCGGAGCATCGTCATCGGACGGGTCGTGGTCGTGACTCCAGCCGTGATCGTCACCCCAATCCTCGGCGTGGTAACCATCATAGCGGTACGGCCATGAAGAAAACCTGTAGCCGATGCGGCGATCGGGGCGGCAGGTGCCCCAGGACGTGACATGCCAGCCCCGGCCGCACTGCCAGTCGGCTTGGATCACTTCCGCCGGCGCGGGCAGCGCGCGGCCGAACGGCATCGCCACCGCACTGCCGCCGCCCCACAGCGACAGCGCGCCCATCAGTACCGCGGCTTTCAACAGCAACTTTCTCATCGGATCACAGAGCTCCCTGACAACGTCGCGATCGGCGACCGGTCTCTTGTTAGCGAAGATCGCGGCCGAAATCCCCCCGACGGCCAGCGCGCCCCCGGCGACGTCGAATGTCTCGTAATATATTGAATACGCATTTGATTTCACCATGTACGGGTCGCGTCGGGCGCCGCCGGATCGCCGTCTCCATCAATCCTCCACGAAGTCTCCACACGCGACCAATGCGCCGCGGATAAGTCTCGCGCGTCATCGCATTGCGCTCCCACGCTCCGGCTGGGAGTCGCCCCGTCGTACTCCCTCGAGAGTGAGCCCGTGTCTTCCCATTCAACGATTGCCGTGATCGCGGCCGTGGCGTTTGCCGTGGCGCTTGCCGGCTGCAAGCCCCGGTCGGACGATCACGGCGCCGATCCCGCCGGCGGCGTCGGCCGCCCCGAGGTCGGCATCGTGACGCTGCGCCCGCAGGCGGTGGTGATGACCGCGGAGCTTCCGGGGCGCGTCGTCGCTTCGCAGACGGCCGAGGTGCGTCCCCAGGTGTCGGGCATCGTTCAGCAGCGCCTGTTCACCGAGGGCGGCGAGGTCGCCGAGGGCGCGGCGCTCTACCAGATCGATCCTGCGCCCTACAAGGCGGCCCATGACAGCGCCGTCGCGGCCTTGCAGAAGGCGGAAGCTGCGGTGCCCAGCGCGCAGGCCAAGTCGGAGCGCTATCAGGGCCTCGTCAAACAGAGCGCCGTCAGCAAGCAGGATTTCGACGATGCGGTCGCCGCGCTCGCGCAGGCGAAGGCGGAGGTGGCCACCGCGAAAGCCGCCGTCGAGACCGCCCGGATCAATCTCGACTACACGACCATCAAGGCGCCGATCGGCGGTCGCACCGACCGCTCGTCCTTGACGCCCGGTGCACTGGTCACGGCCGGCCAGACCGGGCTGCTGACCACGATCCGCACGCTCGACCCGATTTTCGTCGACGTCATTCAGTCGAGCACCAACCTGCTGAACCTGCGGCAAGCGATCGACTCCGGACGCCTGAAAGTGAGCGGTCCGCAGGTCGCGGTGAAACTGAAGCTGGAAAACGGCACGATCTATCCGCTGGCCGGCAAGATGGAATTCTCCGAGGCCAATGTCAGCACCTCGACCGGCACGGTGACGCTACGCGCGGTGTTTCCCAATCCGCGGCGCCTGCTGCTGCCCGGCATGTATGCCCGCGCCGTGGTCGAAGAAGGCGTGGCG
Source organism: Rhodopseudomonas palustris (assembly GCF_034479375.1). NCBI lineage: Bacteria > Pseudomonadati > Pseudomonadota > Alphaproteobacteria > Hyphomicrobiales > Nitrobacteraceae > Rhodopseudomonas > Rhodopseudomonas palustris. The sequence goes on from NZ_CP140155.1 coordinate 4,298,208, forward strand.
CCCGACAGCTTCCTGGTGCCGCAGCGCGCCGTCACCCGAAACACCAAGGGTGAGGCGATCGCGATGTTCCTCGACAAGGACGGCAAGGCAGAGGAGCGCGTTCTGTCGGTGATCCGCAGCGTCGGCAACAACTGGCTGATCGGCGCCGGCGTTCGCGAAGGCGATCGGGTGATCGTCGAAGGCACGCAGTATGTGCGTGCCGGGCAGACGGCCGTCGGCGCCGAAGTCGTGGTCGACGACACGACCGGCGAAGTGCGCGGGCGCCTGCCGCCGCAACGACGCGCCGCCCGTCCGGGGGCGGAGCCATGATCTCCGCATTCTTCATCAGAAGGCCGATCTTCGCCTGGGTGATCGCGATCGTGATCATGCTCGGCGGGCTGTTGGCGCTGACCACGTTGCCGGTGTCGCAATATCCCGAGATCGCGCCGCCGACGATCCAGATCAGCGCGAGCTATCCCGGCGCGGACGCGCGGACGGTCGAGAACTCGGTGACCAAGGTCATCGAGCAGGGCATGACCGGCCTCGACAACCTCGACTACATGACGGCGTCGTCGACCTCGAGCGGCCAGGCCGAGATCACGATCACCTTCACGAACAAGGCCAATCCGGACGTCGCGCAGATGCAGGTGCAGAACAAGCTGCAGCTCGTCACCGCGCTGTTGCCGTCGATCGTCCAGACCACGGGTCTCTCGGTCACCAAATCGACCAACGGCTTTCTGATGGTCGTCGGCTTCGTCTCGACCAACGGCAAGATGAGCGAGACCGATATCGCCGATTATGTGAAGAGCTCGCTCAACGACAGGCTCAAGCGGGTCGAAGGCGTCGGCAACACCCAACTGTTCGGCGGCGGCTATGCGATGCGGATCTGGCTCGATCCGGAGAAGCTGCTGAAATACGCGCTGACGCCGGCCGATATCACGGCGGCGATTCAGGCCCAGAACACCCAGGTCTCGGCCGGTCAGCTCGGCGGTCTGCCGGCGCGCAAGGGGCAGCAGCTCAACGCGACCGTCACGGCGCAGAGCCGGCTGCAGACGCCGGCGCAGTTCCGCGACATCGTCGTCAAGAGCGACCCCAACGGATCGATGGTCCGCATCAACGATGTCGCCACCGTCGAACTCGGCGCGGAGGACTACACGAGCGCGTCGACCTATAACGGCCTGCCGGCGACGGGGCTCGCCGTGAATCTGGCGACCGGCGCCAATGCGATCAGGACGGCCGCTGCGGTCAAGGCGGTGATCGACGGGCTGGCCCCGACGTTTCCGCAAGGCGTGAAGGTCGTCTACCCCTACGACACCACGCCGTTCGTCGAGATCTCGATCCGCGACGTGACCCGCACGCTGGTCGAGGCGGTCGTCCTCGTCTTCGTCGTGATGCTGGTGTTCCTGCAGAACTTTCGCGCGACGCTGATTCCGACGCTGGCGGTGCCGGTCGTGCTGCTCGGCACCTTCGGCGTGCTGGCGTTGGCCGGTTATTCGATCAATACGCTGACCATGTTCGCCATGGTGCTGGCGATCGGTCTTCTGGTCGACGACGCGATCGTGGTGGTCGAGAACGTCGAACGCGTCATGCATGACGAGGGGCTGTCACCGCGCGAGGCGACGGCCAAATCGATGACGGAGATCACCGGCGCGCTGATCGGCATCACCACGGTTCTGTCGGCGGTGTTCGTGCCGATGGCGTTCTTCGGCGGTTCGGTCGGGGTGATCTACCGGCAGTTCGCGGTGACGATCGTCTCGGCGATGGTGCTGTCGGTGATCGTGGCGCTGGTGCTGACGCCGGCCCTGTGCGCGACGTTTCTTCGTCCGCCGAAGCCGCACGACGAGAAGCGCGGCGTCTTCGGATGGTTCAACCGCGTCCTTGGTCGGGGCACGAATGCGTATCATGCCGGGGCGCGCGGCATGCTGCGGCGTCCGCGGCAGGGGCTCGCCGCCTTCGTGCTCGTCATCGTCGCCGCCGGCCTATTGTTCATCCGCCTGCCGAGCTCGTTCCTGCCCGAAGAGGACCAGGGCCTGCTGATGGTGTCGGTGCAATTGCCGGTCGGCGCCACCACGGACCGCACGGAGCGCGTGCTCGACCAGGTCACCCGCCATTTCCTCGATCACGAGACCAAGGCGGTGGATGGCCTCATGACGGTGACGGGCTTCTCGTTTTCCGGGGCCGGCCAGAATGTCGGCATGGCCTTCGTGCGTCTGAGGGACTTCGCCGAACGCAAAGATGCCGACCTCTCAGCCAGTGCGGTCGCCGGCCGTGCCATGGCGGTGTTCGCCGGCATTCGCGACGCGAAAGTGTTCGCGCTGGCGCCGCCGGCGATCGAAGGGCTCGGAACCAGCAACGGCTTCGATTTCTATCTGAAGGATATCAACGGCGCGGGGCACGACAAGCTGATGGCCGCGCGGGATCAACTGCTCGGCGCCGCCGGTCAGAGCCGCCTCCTCAGCGGGACCCGGCCCAATGGGCAGGATGATACGCCGCAGTTTTCGATCGATATCGATCAGGAGAAGGCGAGTGCGCTCGGCCTCAATCTCGCCGACGTCAATTCGACGCTGTCGATCGCGTGGGGTAGCAGCTACGTCAACGATTTCATCGATCGTGGCCGCGTCAAGCGGGTCTATCTGCAGTCGGCGCCGGATTTCCGGATGCAGCCGGAGGATCTGAATCTCTGGTACGTCCGCAACAGCTCCGGCACGATGGTCCCGTTCTCGGCTTTCGCCTCCGGCCGCTGGACCTTCGGCTCGCCGCGGCTCGAGCGCTACAACGGCGCGGCCGCGGTTCAGATCCAGGGCGACGCTGCGGCCTCGGTCAGCTCCGGCGCCGCGATGGCGGAGATCGATCGCCTCGTCGCCGGGCTGCCGGCCGGCTTCGGCCACGAGTGGACCGCGCTGTCGCGGCAGGAGCAGCTCTCCGGCAATCAGGCGGCGTCGCTGTACGCGATCTCCATCCTGGTGGTGTTCCTGTGTCTTGCGGCGCTGTACGAGAGCTGGTCGATTCCGTTTGCCGTGATGCTGTCGGTGCCGGTCGGCGTGTTCGGCGCGCTGGCCGCCGCGCTGCTGTTCGGTCAGAGCAACGACGTGTACTTCAAGGTCGGTCTGCTGACCACGATCGGCCTCGCCGCCAAGAACGCCATCCTGATCATCGAATTCGCCATCGCGCGACAGCAGGCAGGGATGGGATTGCATCGCGCCACGCTGCTCGCCGCCCGGCAGCGGCTGCGGCCGATCCTGATGACGTCGTTTGCGTTCATCCTCGGCGTCGCGCCGCTGGTCGTCGCCAGCGGCGCCGGCTCGGCGGCGCAGAATTCGATCGGCATCGGCGTGATGGGCGGCATGCTGGCGTCGACCCTGCTGGGCATCTTCTTCGTGCCGCTGCTGTTCGTCGTGGTCCGGCGCGTGTTCAAGGGCGCGGCCGGCACCGAGATCCCCGCCAGCGCAACCCCGCCCAACGCGATCGGCCTTTCGGGCCGGCGAGACTCGTGAGCAGATGATGGAAGCGCGAACGGGGATGATGCGGGCTCGCCGATGGCTTGCGCGCTGCCGGCGTGTCGGAACGCTGGTCGTGGCCTCCGCGACGTTGGCGTCGACGGCCACTGCGCTGAGCGGGTGCGCCATCGAGATTCCGCTGAACCCGGCAAAGACGCTGCCGCCCGCTCAATCCCCGGCGGCACCTGCGAAACCGAAGGCCGCGCCGTCCTTTGCGATGCTGATCATCCTCGTCGCCATGATGCTGGGCGGATGCGCGGTCGGTCCCGACTATCGGACGCCGCTTCTCGCGACGCCGTCGCATTGGAGCGGGACCGGCGTCGCGACTGCGCGGCCCGCGCTGCCACGCTGGTGGAGCCGGTTGCGCGATCCGACGCTGGATCGGCTGGTGGCCGAGGCGGTGGACGGCAATCTCGACGTCGCGACGGCAAGTGCGCGCGTGCGCGAGGCGCGGGCGAGCTATCGGCAGGCCGTGGGCGCGCTGTTGCCGACGATCGCCAACAGCGACTCGGCGCGGCTGGCAAAGGGGGCGGGTGTTTCGTCGGCGGCACCCGGCCGACCGAACCTCGGCGGTCCGTCATCGTCGGTGGGATCGGACGGCACCTCCGGTCTGTATCAGGCGGGGTTCGACGCGAGCTGGGAGCTCGATCTGTTCGGCGCCAACCGCAGGGCCGTCGAGGCCGCGGCCTACGGCATCGATGCCTCGGACGAAAATCTGCGCGCCGTGTTGCTGACGCTGGTCGGCGACGTCGCGTCGAGCTACGTCGAGGCGCGCGGCTATCAGGCGCGCATCGTGCTCGCCCGTCGCACCGCGACGTCGCAGGACGAAACCACCAAGATCACCCGCGACCGCCTGGCGGCGGGCACCGCGTCTGCCGCCGATCTCGCCAATGCGACCGGACAGGCCGCGACGACCCGCTCCGTCATTCCCACGCTCGAGACGGCTTATGCCGTCGCCGTGCATCGGCTGTCGGTGCTGACAGGTCGGCCGCCCGCCGCGCTGTCGGCTCTCCTGGCGCAGCCGAAGCCGATCCCGGCGCCGAAGTTGCCGGTGCCGGCCGGGATTCCGGCCGATGTTCTGCTGACGCGGCCCGATGTGCGGCTGGCGGAGCGCCGCTACGCGCAGTCCACGGCCCGAATCGGGCAGGCCGAAGCGGCGCTGTATCCCAGCGTCAGCTTGGCGGGGAATATTGCAACTTCGGGCACGAAGCTCGGCGATCTCGGTAGGAATTCGTCGATCAGTTGGTCGCTCGGCCCGACCCTGACGGTGCCGATCTTCAACGGCGGAAAATTGCGGGCGGCGGTGGAGATCGCGCAGGCGCAGCGTGACCAGCAGTTTCTGGCCTACCAGACGTCCGTACTCACCGCGTTGAAGGACGTCGAAGACGCGCTGGTGTCGCTGAGTAACGAGCAATCGCGAAGCCGCATTCTGGCGACATCGACCACGGCCTATCGGCAGGCGGCGAGCTTGTCGCAGACGCTGTATCGATCCGGATCGTCGAGCTTTCTCGACGTCCTGACCGCCGAGCGGTCGCTCTACGGCGCCGAAGACGCGCTGCTGCAAAGCCGGGTCCGGATCGTCTCCGACTATATCGCGCTCAACAAGGCGCTCGGCGGCGGTTGGGACGGCGAGGTCGATACGCTGACGCCGGAGGTGATCGACGTCGACACCGGACCGCATCCAGCTGGTCCGATCACTCTTCGGAGTGCGGAACTATGAACGAGAAGATTGGGAAACACAGGTCGACAATGCAAGAGCCGAAGCAATGAGATTGGATGAGACAAAACGCGTCATCCTGGTCCCGGCGCAGGAAGCGGACCTGACGGATTTTCGGCTCGGCCTGCGGGACGACGATCGACTTCGCAGCGCATCGCGTTCGCCGTCGTAAGCCCATGAATCTCGCGAACGCCGACGCGCTTCGTCGCGATCTGGACGCGGCCACGTCCCGGCCGGCCGTGATCCGCTATAGCAGCTTGCGACGCGGCTTTCGCCGCGGCGTTGCGGCGCTACTGCATCCGGGACTCGGGGCTCCGCTGTTGCTGGGGGTCGTGCTCGGCAATGCGCTGCTGTGGGTGGCTGCGCTGACCATCCTGAAATTCGCTCAGGTGCTGCATTCCGACAGCACGGAAGCGTTCGCGTGGGGCCAGACCCTGGCCTGGGGCTCGGGCAAGCACCCGCCGATGGTAGGGTGGGTGGCGCGAGCGTGGTTCAGCGTGTTTCCGACCAGCGATTGGGCGTTCTACGCGCTGGCGATGGCCGTCACCGGCGCCACCGTCTTGCTGATCAGGTTGCTGGCCGGGGAGGTGCTCGATCGCCGGCGCGCCGTCCTCGCCACGCTGCTGGCGATGATCTACCCGATCCTGAATTTCAAGGGCTACAAGTTCAATCCCGACTTGCTGCAGCTGCCGTTCGTGGTGCTGATCGTCTGGGCCTATATGGTCGCCGCCGAACGGCGTACCGCTCTGTGGGGCGTGGTAATCGGGCTTGCCGGCGCCGGCGCGGTAATGACGAAATACTGGGGCGTGTGGGCACTGGTGGCGATTGCTGTCGCGTCAGTGGCGCGGCCGGACCGCAACCTGCTGTTCCGCTCGCCGGTGCCCTATGTCGCGGTTGCAGTGTTCTTGCTGGCGATCGTCTCGCACCTCGACTGGCTCTACGCGGCCGGCTTCACGCCGTTCCGCTACGCCTCGCAATATCTTGGGCCCGATCGCGGAACAGCGGCACGGCATGCGATGGATTCCACGCTGCACGCCTTCGCTCTGCTACTGCCGCCGCTAGTGGCCGGCGCCGTCGCCGTGCTGCTGCCGCGGCTCAGGCGCGTGACGGCGCCGTCGGCCGAAGCGCTGGATCGCGCCCGCCAGATCTGGATCATCGTCGCCGTGTTGGCGATCGGGCCGCTCATCGCCGCCATTGCGTTGCCGGTCCGGATGAAGAGCGATTGGACCATCCCCCTGTTCTCGCTGGTCCCGCTCGCCGTTCTGACGTTGCCGCGGCTCGCCGTGCCGCTGCGCGCCGTGGCCAGGGCGGCGGTGATCCTGCTGGTGCTCGGGGTGGGAGCGTTGATGGCGGCGCCGGGGCTTGCGACCGTCAAGGTGCTGTTCGAACCCAGCCGCGCGTTGTCGCCGCGGCTGGATCGTCTGGCGGCGATCGCGACCGAGCTGTGGCGTGAGCGCGTCGGCCAGCCGCTGGCGGTCGTGGTCGGGGACATCGAGGAGGTCGCGACCGTGTCGTTCTACAGCGCCGACCATCCGCGCATGTTCTCGGCCGGCGCGCCCGAACTAACGCCGTGGATTTCGGTCGACACACTCGGTCGCAGCGGCTTCGTCGGGATATGTCCGGCCTCGGCACCGGCCTGCGTCGACCGCATCACCGCGTTGCGGCCGTGGGCCGAACGTATCGTCGTGACCACCGAACGGCGCGCGCTGGGCCAAAGCCTGCCGTCGGATCGCTGGATTGTGCTGCTGGCGCTGCCGGAAGCCGGCGTAGTGATCACGCGCTAAAGGCCGCAGCAACCTGCCGTCGATACTATGGACGGCCTCGATCTTGCCGTCCGATCAGGAACGCGCCGCCGGGGGCGGATGGGACGGCGAGATCGATGCGCTGACGCCGGAGGTGATCGACGTGAATAGCGGACCGCATCCAGCCGGTGCGATCGATCTTCGGCGTACGGCTCTATGAGCGAGACGATCGGCGAAAGCCGATTCAACAATGCAGGATCAACAATACAGGAGACGAAGCCATGAGATTAGACGGGACAAATCGTGTCATCCTGGTTCCGGCGCAGGAAGCCGACCTGACGGATTTCCAGCGCGGCCTGCAGGACGCGTTCGCGGCGGGCTTCACGGCGGCATTCGGAACGGTGCCCGAAGGTCCGATCCCGTCGGATGCAGAACTCGGAGATTTCTTTCATGCGCCGGGCGCGGTCACGTATCACATCGTGCTCGATGGCGTGCAGGTCGGCGGGGTCGTGCTGACGATCGACCCCGCCACGCATCGCAATTCGCTGGATCTGTTCTTTGTCTCCACCGAACATCACGGGCGTGGCATCGGCTCCAGAGCGTGGCGCGCGATCGAAGCGATGTATCCCGACACACTGGCATGGGAGACGCACACGCCGTATTTCGAGAAGCGCAACATCCACTTCTACGTCAACAAATGCGGCTTCAAAATCGTCGAGTTCTACAACGTTCATCATCCGGATCCGCATCCAGAGACCCGCGAGGGAATCCCGGGCGGGGAATCGTTCCGGTTCGAGAAGGTGTATGCCGATCGATCGGCGCATAGATAGGAGATGTCATGGATCGTCCGATGGACCATCCACTTCAGGCCCGCGAACGATCGCGCAAGCCGCCGGACGCGCAGCGCTCGGCTCGATATACAGCGATGCTCGCGCCGAGTGGGGGCGTCGGCACATTGGCGCAGTCTGCCGCGTCGTCTCAAGGATTGGTCGAATGCCGAGCTTACGCCATGTCATCACCGGGCTCCTGGTCGCTTCCGCTCTGAATTTGGCGCTGATGGTGCCCGGAGGTTTCGTCGAAACGCGTGACTTCAGCGCCTATCCGGCCATGGTGCTGGGCGGGTTCAACGTTTTTCTGACCGTGCTCGGTTTGGGGAGCCTCGTGCTCGCCTATTTCGTCACGAAGACCGGCGAAGGACGTGGCTGGGCCGGTCTGGCCGGTCTCGCCTTCGTCGCCGTCTATCTGCTCGACCTCGGCCGCATCTTCCCCGTGCCGCCCAATCCGATGTCGACGCTCCTGGCGACGCTGGAATGGATCGGTACAGCGCTGGGTGTGGCCTTGGCCGTGTCGTCCTTCGCGCTCCGCGGCGCGGCGAACACGGCAAGCCCGGCCAAATCAGCGCTTCCTATGCCGGTCGTGGTGGGCCTCATATTCGTGGCGCTGATCATTGTGGCTTTTGCAACCAGGTCTGCGATGGGCAACTAGACGGCAGATCGGCATAGGGAACGGCCTGCCGCGAGACCACATGCCGCTCACAGGCGAAGCTGGCAAGCTATAGCGTAGCTGTCGTTCTCATCCGGTCCTGCACGCTCCGCCACCGCACGGTCTGTCCGTGAGACATAGGTGACGGTTCGTACTGAGACATGGGATCCAATCTCGCGCCGAACGGACTGTGTCGGCAGATGCTTCGGCGCGGCCGCGCCCGGGACGGCATCAAAGCACGACGACGCGTTTTCCCACCGCGTGGCGCGCGGCGAGCCCTTCGATCGCGATGCCGCCTTGTTCCAGCGGGAAGTGCGCGGTCACGCCCGACGAGAGCAGGCCCTGTCCGTACCAGCGTTCCAGCTCGGCCTTGTTGGCGCGCAGCGCCTCCGGCTGCGTCAGCGAGAAGGTGCGCCAGTTGACGCCGAGCACGTCGCAATTCTTCAGCAGCGGCAGGTTGAGCGGCAGCGCCGGGATGCCTGCGGTGAATCCGAGCACGACGTAGCGGCCGCCGTCGGCGGCGCAGCGGATCGCCGTCTCGGCGAGCCAGCCGCCGACCGGATCGATCACCACGTCGGCGCCTTTGCCAAGGGCCGCCTTCAGGCGCTCGCCGACCTCTTTTCGATTCGGCGGCGCGCTCGCGGGATACAGCACGCCATCCGCGGCGCCGTGATCGCGCGCGAAGGCCAGCTTCTCCTCCGACGAGGCCGCCGCAATGACGCGTGCGCCCATGACGCGGGCGACCTGGACGGCGGCGATGCCGACGCCGCCGCCGGCGCCGAGAACCAGCACGGTCTCGCCGGGCTGCAACCCGGCGCGGTTGCGCAGCGCGTAGAGCGCCGTTTCGAAGGTGAACTGCATCACCGCGGCATCGACGAACGACATGCCGTCGGGGATCGGCGCGCAGCGGGCGACGTCCACCGCCACCGCCTCGGCCATGCCGCCGGTGCCGATTCGCGCGGCGACGCGATCGCCGATGCGGAAGTCGGTGACGCCCTCGCCCAGCGCCGTCACCACGCCGGCGATCTCCGCGCCCGGCGCGAACGGCCGCGGCGTCTTCACCTGATAGAGATCCTGGATCATCAAGAGATCCGGATAGTTCACGCCGCAGGCCTTCACCGCGATCAGCAATTGTCCCGGCCCCGCGACCGGTTCCGGAACATCCAGCAGCCGCAGCGTGTCCGGTCCTCCCGGCTCGCAACTCATCAACGCGCGCATGGCTTCGGGTCTCCTCGTTCGCTCTCCTGCCGGCATGGCGGCCCGGAACGGGAGCCGCAATGACCGGATCGACCGTTCGGGTTGGCACTCCACGTCAGCACGGCGCTGGCGGCGGGGCGCCCGGGCCGCTATCCTGCCCGCCATGCCGGACATCTCCCAACGCCGAAGCCGACCGCGCGGCGCCGCATCGTCGCGCTCCGCGATCGACACCGGCTATGTCGGCCTGATCCTCAGCGGCGCGCGCGAAGCCGGGCTCGACATCGACAGCCTGCTGGCGCGGGCCGGCATTCGCCCGGGAGAACTGGAGCAGCCCGGCGCACGGCTGCCGCAGGATCAGTTCGCGCGGATGATCTCGCTGCTGACGCGGGCGACGGGCGACGAATTGTGGCTGCTCGGCAGCCGCCCGATCAAGCCCGGCACGTTCCGCATGATGTGCCGGCTGCTGATCCATTGCGCCAATCTGCGCGAGGCGATCCGCATCGGCTGCCAGTTCTATCATCTGGTGGCGGACGATTTCGTCGTTCGTCTCGCCGAGGGCGAGCACGACGCGTCGGTCTACGTCACCGATACGTTCGATCAGCCGAAGCGCCGGCGGATGGTCAACGGCGCGATCCTGCTGTTCACCTACGGGCTGATGTGCTGGCTGGTCGGGCGCCGGCTGCCGCTGATCACCGTGCATTACGTATTTCCCGAAGAGCCGTTCAGCTCGGAACTCGAGCCGGTGTATCGCGCGCCGATGCTGTTCGACCAGCCGCGCACCGAAATCCGGTTCGACGCCGAACTGCTTGATCTTCCGATCATGCCCGACGAGCAGCGGCTGCGGCGGTTCCTGGCGTCGATGCCGAGCGCGCTGCTGGTGCGCTATCGCGACGACGCCAGCGTCGCCGAGCGCGTCCGCGGCATCCTGCGTCGCAATCCGAAGCGGCCGCTGTCGCTCGAGGACGTCGCCGGCATGCTGGCGATGTCGCCACAGACCTTGCGCCGGCGTCTGCTCGACGAGGAGCAACGGGGCTTTCAGGAGATCAAGGACCAGGTGCGGCGCGACATCGCCACCCACATGCTGAAGAAGTCGCGATTGCCGCTGGAGGAGGTGGCGCTGTCGCTCGGCTTCTCCGAACTCAGCACTTTTCACCGCGCGTTCCGGCGCTGGACCGGCCTCGCGCCCGGCGAATTCCGCGAGCGCCACGCCCGGGCATTCGTCACCCGGTAGGATTTCGCCAACCGAAATGGCGCGCACGGTCATTCAGCCCGGCCGCGCCAGAACCGATACTCGCCGCGAAATGGCCGACCTGATAACGGCCCGCGGGGAAGAAATGCCGATCTTGAATCAATGGGCCGAGCTCAGTCCCGACAAGGTTGCCGCACGGATTGCGTTCTCGGACGAGGCGATCACCTATCGCGAGCTCGATCGTCGCGCCAATGCGGTCACGCAGTTGCTGATGTGGATGGGGCTGTCCGCCGGCGACGGCATCGCGATCCTGCTCGACAATGATCTGCGCTATTTCGAGCTGTTGTGGGGCGCGCGACGGCATGGCGTCTACTACACGCCGGTCAGCACGCATCTGAAGCCCGAGGAGGCGGCCTTCATCGTCCGCGACAGCGGCGCCAAGGTGCTGTTCGTGGGGGCGCGGTTCACCGAGGTCGTGACCGCGCTGGCCGGCGAACCGCACGGCTGCACGATCTTCACGGTCGGCGACGATGTCCGCGGCGGCCTCGACTACATCAAGGAACTGGCGAAGTTCGACCGCATGATCGAACTTCCGGACGGCCCGGTCGGCAAGGACTTCTTCTATTCGTCGGGTACCACGGGCCGGCCCAAGGGCATCAAGCAGCCGCTGTTCTCCAACCTTCGCCAGGCCCAGGCGTCGGGCGACTGGGTGCGCGAGAATTTCGGATTCGACGATGACACGGTGTATCTGTCGCCGGCGCCTCTGTATCACGGCGCGCCGCTGCGGTTCACGATGCGCACGCTGGAGAGCGGCGGCACCGCGGTGGTGATGACGAAATTCGCGGCCGAGCCGGCGCTGGCCGCGATCGAGCGCTATCGCGTCACCCACAGCCAGTGGGTGCCGACGATGTTCTTCCGCCTGCTCGGGTTGCCCAAGGACGTGCGCGACCGCGCCGACCTGTCCTCACATCGCTGCGCCATTCACGCCGCCGCACCCTGTCCGCCCGAATTGAAGGAGCAGATGATCGCGTGGTGGGGCCCAATCGTGTGGGAGTACTACGCGGGTTCCGAGCGCAACGGCGCCACCTGTATCTCGACCGCCGACTGGCTGACGCATCGCGGCTCGGTGGGGCGGGCCTGCGTCGGGACCATCCACATCCTCGACGAGAACCAGAACGAACTCGGCGCCGGCGAGATCGGCGACGTGTATTTCGACGGGCCGCAATTCGTCTATCACAATGATCCCGAGAAGACCGCGCGGTCCCGCGACGCGCGCGGCTGGTCGACGATCGGCGACGTCGGCTATCTCGATGCCGACGGCTTCCTTTATCTCACCGACCGCCGCTCGCACATGATCATCTCGGGCGGCGTCAACATCTATCCGGCGGAGATCGAGAACTGCCTGGCGCTGAACCCGCTGGTGGCCGACGTCGCCGTGTTCGGCATTCCCAATCCGGAATATGGCGAGGAGGTCAAGGCGGTGGTGCAGCTCAAGGACCCGTCGCGCGCCGCGCCCGAACTGGCGCAGGAGCTGTTGGCGTTCTGCCGTGAGCATCTGTCGCACGTGAAATGCCCGCGCTCGATCGACTTCGAAGCCGAGTTGCCGCGCCAGGAGAACGGCAAGTTGTTCAAGCATTTGCTCAAACGGCGCTATCTCCAGCCGGCCTGATCCGCCTCTCCACCCACCACCGACAGGACAACATCATGAAGAAGCTGATCGCAGCGGCTTGTGCCGCCGCATGCATCGTTGCGTCTCCATTCGCGCGAGCGGAGACGAAAACGTACGGCCCAGGCGTCACCGACACCGAGGTGAAGATCGGCCAGACCATGCCGTACAGCGGCCCGGCGTCGAGCTTCGCGGCGATCGGCCGGGCGATGACGGCGTATTTCGAGAAGCTCAACGCCGAGGGGGGCGTCAACGGCCGCAAGATCAACCTGATCTCGCTCGACGACGGCTACAGCCCGTCGAAGGCGGTGGAGCAGACCCGCCGGCTGGTCGAGAGCGACGAGGTGCTGGCGATCGTCGGCACCTTCGGCTCGCCGACCAATTTCGCGATCCAGAAATATCTCAACGTCAAGAAGGTCCCGGGCCTGTTTCTCGGCACCGGTGCGAATCGCGTGTCCGAGCCGAAGACCTATCCATGGTCGATGGGCTGGCAGCCGAACAATCACGCCAAGGGCGTGATCTACGCCAAATATCTGCTCGCGGAACGCCCGAACGCGAAGGTCGCGGTGCTGTATCAGAACGACGATTTCGGTCGCGACTATGCGAAAGGCTTCCGCGACGGCCTCGGCGACAAGGCCGACGCCATGATCGTCAAGGAGCTCAGCTACGAGATCACCGAGCCGACGGTCGATTCCCAGATCCTGCTGCTGAAGTCGACCGGCGCCGACGTGTTCCTGAACATCTCGACGCCGAAATTCTCCGCGCAGGCGATCAAGAAGATGACCGAGACCAAGTGGGAGGCGCTGCACATGCTGAGCGACGCCGCCGGCTCGATCTCGAGCACGCTGGTGCCGGCGGGGCTGGAGAATTCCAAGGGCGTGATCACGGTCGCGTTCCGCAAGGACCCGAACGATCCGGCCTGGGCCGACGATCCCGGCATGAAGCAGTATCTCGCGTTCATGAAGCAGTACATGCCGAACTCCGACCCGTCCGAAACCTACTACGTGTTCGGCTACGCCACGGCGCAGACCTTCGAGCACGTGCTGAAGGCCTGCGGCGACGACCTCAGCCGCGAGAATCTGATGAAGCAGGCGGCGAACATCAAGGATCTGGAACTGCCGATCCTGCTGCCCGGCATCAAGCTGAACACCAGCCCGACCCACTTCACACCGATGAGCCAGGAGCAGTTGATGCAGTTCGACGGAACCAGGTGGAAGCCGATCGGCGTGGTGATCGACGCCGAGAAGTAGTCCAGCCAAGCTTCGGCAAAACGGAAACGCCCGGCGAAAGCCGGGCGTCTTTCATTGGGCGGAAGATGCGTCTGCTATTCGGTCATGCTGGCGCGCAGCACTTCGCGGGCGATCGTCATCTTCATCACTTCGGTGGTGCCTTCGGCGACCTGCGCGATCCGGCTCTGGAAATAGAGCTGGCCGAACCGGCTCTCCTGCAGCACGCCGAGCCCGCCGTGGATCTGGATCGCCCGGTCGATCACCCGGCAGGCGGCGAGCGGAGCGAAGCACTTCACCATCGCGGCTTCCTTGCGCGCGTCGAGCCCGCGATCGAGCATCCAGGCGGTCTTGTAGACCATCAGCCGCGACTGCTCGAGATCCATCTCCGACTCGGCCAGCATCCACTGGATCGCCTGCCGTTCGGACAGCGGCTTGCCGAAGGTCTCACGCGCGCGCGCGCGCCTGGCGGCCTGAGTCTGCGCCCACCGCGCCGTGCCGGTGAGGCGGGCCCCGATCACGGTGCGGTTGCGGTTGAGCTGATCCATCATGTAGCGGAAGCCCATCCCCTCGGCGCCGAGAATGTTCTTCGCCGGTACGACGCAATCCTTGTACTGATAGTCGCAGCTCCGGCCGAGATAGGTGCCGGGCGCCATCGTGGTGTATTCGCGCAGCACCGAGACGCCGGGATTGGGATAGTCCACCAGGAACAGGCTGATGCCCTCATAGCCTTTGCCGGGATCGGTGACGGCGTAGCAGAGCAGATATTTCGGCGTGATGCCCGGATGGTTCGGCGGCGGCGCCCAGCGCTTGATGCCGTTGATCACGTAGTTGTCGCCGTCCCGCACCGCGGTGGTCTCGATGCCGGCGGCGTCGGAGCCGGCGTCCGGTTCCGAAATGTTGATGTGGTAGAATTTGTCGTCCTTCAGGATCGGGTAGAGATACGCCTCCTTCTGCCATTCCGGCGCGACGTAGAGCGCCGGATGCGGATCGAGAAATCCCGACCAGGTCGCGAGCAGCCCGTGCATCACCGGGGATCTGACGATCTCCTCGTACACCAGGCATTTCGCGATGGTGCCGAGCCCTTGGCCGCCGGCGTCCTTCGGCACCGCGAGGCCGCGAAAGCCATATTCGCGAAACTGGCGCACCACGCCCATGAAGACATCGTGCGGGACGGCGTAGTCGTCCGTCCCCCATTGATCTTCGAGCGGCCTGCAGACCTCCTCGACGAAGGCGGCGGCGCGCGCCTTGATCTCCTGCTGCTCCTTGGAAAGTTCAAAATCCACGTGCGATCTCCAGCCGGTTCTGACGGAGCCGACCGTAGATAGGGCGGATGGGGGAGCGACATGGCGCCGGAAGTCAATCTCGTTGGCCGATTGATCCAGGGCGCCGGGGCAAGCGGGGCACTGCCGAACCCTGCGGGGGCATCGCCGGCCGGACGGGCGTGGCGCTCGATCACGCCATCGGCGGCCAGCCCCGCATCGCCATGTCGGCGAGCTTGCGGAGCTGCTCGCGCGTCGCGCCGCCGGCGGCCTGCACCGCCATGCCTTGCAGGATGGCGGAGACATAGCGCGCCAGATCGCCGGCATCGGCCTCGGCGGGCAGGTCGCCATCGGTGATCGCGCGGGCAAGGCGGTCGCGCAGATCCTGTTCGCCCTTGGCGCGGCGCGCGGTCAGTTCCTGTTTGATGGTCTCGGTGGCCTCGCCGCAGCACAGCGCGCCTTGCACGGCAAGGCAGCCGGGATTGCTCGGATCGGTCATCGCATCGACCGCGCCATAGAGGATGTGGTCGACCACGTCGCGTGCGGTCGGCTTCTGCAGGCCGGCCTGATAGTAGCCGCCGGGGCCGTCGACGTAGCGATCCAGCGCCTTGCGGAACAGATCCTCCTTGTTGCCGAACGCCGCATACAGGCTCGGCCTGGTGATGCCCATCGCCTCGGTCAGGTCGGACATCGACGTGCCCTCGTAACCCTTGCGCCAGAACACGTGCAAAGCGAGGTCCAGCGCCGCATCGACGTCGAATTCGCGGGGTCGTCCGATAACCATATTGGCGCCTCCGGAGATTTCTACTGATCGGTAGATAAGTCCCTTGACAGGGGATGTCGATGATCCATTTATACCGAGCGGTACGATATGTGCGCTGCAGCATGGTACGATGGTCCTCTCGACGATCGGGCCGATCGTCCCAAGCTACTGAAATTGCGTGGCTTATGGCAAGTCCGCAGGCATCAATGGGGTCCACGAATGGCCGGCAAATTCGCTCGAAATCTATCCCTGGGTGCAGGGACCGTCGCAGTTTTGGCCGCCCTGGCGGGCAGTGCGGCGCTGATCGACCGCTCCGGCGCAGCGGCCCAGGAGACGCCCGCGCCGCCGGCTGCGGTGGCCGCCGCCGTGGCGACCGTGGAGACCAAGCCGACCGCACCCGCCGATGACTTTTCCGGCCGCCTCGAAGCGGTCGAGCGCGTCGAGGTCCGTTCGCGTGTCGCCGGCGCCGTCCAGGAGATCCGCTTCCGTGAGGGCGCGCTGGTCAAGAAAGATGACCTCCTGGTCGTGATCGATCCGGCGCTCTACGCCGCCGAGGTCGATCGCGCCCAAAGCCAGGTCACGGCGGCGCGGGCCCGCCTGACGCTCGCCAGGGCCGATTTCGAGCGGGGGCAGCAGCTGTCGAGCTCGAGCATCACCCAGCGCGAGCTCGATACCCGGACCAATGGCTATCGTGAGGCGGAAGCCAGCCTCAGAACCGCCGAGGCCGCGCTGAAGACCGCCGAACTCAATCTCGGCTACACCCAGATCCGCGCGCCGGTGTCGGGCCGGGTCGGCAAGGTGGAGATCACGGTGGGCAATCTGATTGCCGCCGGACCGAGTTCGCCGCTGCTGACCACATTGGTGTCGGTCGATCCGATCTATGCCAGCTTCAACGCCGACGAGCAGGTGGTGACGCGTGCGCTGAAGACGCTGGCCGACGAGCACGCACCGACCGCGATCGACCGCATTCCGGTGCAGATGACGACCGGCGCGGGCGGGGCGCCGGTGAAGGGCCGGATGCAGTTCATCGACAACCAGGTCGATCCGCGCTCCGGCACGGTGCGGGTGCGCGCGGTGTTCGACAATGTCGACGGCCGGCTGATGCCCGGCCAGTTCGCGCGACTGTCGATGGGCCAGCCGAAGCCGGAGCCCGCGCTGCTCGTCAGTGAACGTGCGGTCGGCACCGACCAGAACAAGAAATTCGTCATGGTGGTCGACGCCCGGAACCAGGCCGAATATCGCGAGGTGACGCTCGGCGCTTCGGTGGACGGCCTCCGCATCGTCGCCTCCGGCCTGAAGGCCGGCGAGCGCATCGTGGTCAACGGCCTGCAGCGCGTCCGTCCGGGCGTGACCATCAAGCCGGAAGCGGTGGCGATGGACGCCGGCGCTTCCAGCAAGACGGTCGCGCAGAACTAATCGTCACCCGTCGCGTCCGAGCGCGGCGGGGCGTCTTTCATTCACAGACCGACAGCAGCGCAGCCGCATCCTCGGCCGCGCAGGGATCTCTGCGCCCCGCGCGGGCCGATCGGCACGGACCACAGCCATGAATTTCTCCAAATTCTTCATCGATCGCCCGATCTTCGCCGGCGTCTTGTCGGCCCTGATCTTCCTCGCCGGCCTGCTGTCGCTGCCGGTGCTGCCGATCTCCGAATATCCCGAAGTCGCGCCGCCGACGATCGTGGTGACCGCCAACTATCCGGGTGCCAATCCCAAGGTGATCGCCGAAACGGTGTCGACGCCGATCGAGGAGCAGATCAACGGCGTCGAGAACATGCTCTATATGAGCAGCCAGGCCACCACCGACGGCCGGATGACGCTCAACGTCACGTTCCGCCTCGGCACCGATCCGGACAAGGCGCAGCAGCTGGTGCAGAACCGCGTCTCGCAGGCCGAGCCGCGGCTGCCGGCGGAAGTCCGCGCGCTCGGCGTCACCACCATCAAGAGCGCGCCCGATCTGACCATGGTGGTGCATCTGATGTCGCCGAACGACCGCTACGACATGACGTATCTGCGCAACTACGCGGTGCTCAACGTCAAGGACCGGCTGGCGCGGATCGAGGGCGTCGGCCAGGTGCAGCTGTTCGGCTCCGGCGACTATTCGATGCGGGTCTGGCTCGATCCGCAGAAAGTCGCGGAGCGTGGGCTGTCGCCGAGCGACGTCGTGGCCGAGATCCGCGCCCAGAACGTGCAGGCGGCGGCAGGGCAGGTCGGCAGTTCGCCGAGCCAGCCCGGTCTCGATCTGCAGCTCTCGGTCAACGCCCAGGGGCGGCTGCAGACCGAGGAGGAATTCGGCGACATCATCGTCAAGAACGGCGACAACGGCGAAGTCGTGCGGCTGCGCGACGTCGCGCGGATCGAGCTGGGCGCCGCCGACTACGCGCTACGCTCGCTGCTCAACAACAAATCCGCGGTGGCGATTCCGATCTTCCAGTCGCCGGGCTCGAACGCGATCCAGATTTCCGACAACGTCCGCGCGACGATGAAGGAACTGCAGCAGAACATGCCGGACGGCGTCGCCTACGACATCGTCTACGATCCGACGCAATTCGTCCGCGCCTCGATCGAGGCGGTGATCCACACGCTGCTCGAAGCCATCGCGCTGGTGGTGCTGGTGGTGATCCTGTTCCTGCAGACCTGGCGCGCCTCGATCATTCCGCTGATCGCGGTCCCGGTGTCGGTGGTCGGCACCTTCGCGGTGATGCACGTGTTCGGATTCTCGATCAACGCGCTGACCCTGTTCGGGCTGGTGCTGGCGATCGGCATCGTGGTCGACGACGCCATCGTGGTGGTCGAGAATGTCGAGCGCAACATCGAGCGCGGGCTGAACCCGACGGACGCCGCCTATCAGGCGATGCGCGAAGTGACGGGCCCGATCATCGCGATCGCGCTGGTGCTGGTCGCGGTGTTCGTGCCGCTGGCCTTCATCACCGGCCTGACCGGGCAGTTCTACAAGCAGTTCGCCCTGACGGTGGCGATCTCGACGGTGATCTCCGCCTTCAACTCGCTGACGCTGTCGCCGGCGCTGGCCGCACTGCTGCTGAAGGGCCACGAGGCGCCGAAGGACGTGCTGACGCGGTTCATGGACAGGACGCTCGGCTGGTTCTTCGTCCGCTTCAACCGCTTCTTCGCGCGGAGCTCGGAGGCCTATGGCGGCGGCGTCAGGCGGGTGATCTCGCGCCGCGCGATCGGCATGGCGGTGTATCTGCTGCTGGTCGGCGTCACCGGGTATCTGTTCCACGCGGTGCCGGGCGGCTTCGTGCCCGGACAGGACAAGCAGTATCTGGTCGGCTTCGCGCAATTGCCGGACGGCGCCACGCTCGACCGCACCGAAGAGGTGATCCGTCGGATGGGCGAGATCGCCCAGCAGGAGCCGGGGGTCGAGAATTCGATCCAGTTTCCCGGCCTGTCGATCAACGGCTTCACCAACTCGTCGAACTCCGGCATCGTCTTCATCGGCCTCAAGGATTTCGCGGAGCGCAAGGACAAGTCGCTGAGCGGCAACGCCATCGCATTGGCGCTGAACATGAAGTTCGCCGGCATCCAGGACGCCTTCATCGCGATGTTCCCGCCGCCGCCGGTCGCCGGGCTCGGCACCATCGGCGGCTTCAAGCTGCAGATCGAGGATCGGGCCGGTCTCGGCTACGAGGCGCTCAACGACGCCACCAAGGCGTTCGTCGCCAAGGCGAGCGCACAGAAGGAGCTCGCCGGACTGTTCACCAGCTATCAGATCAACGTGCCGCAGCTCTATGCCGACGTCGACCGCACCAAGGCGCGGCAGCTCAACGTGCCGGTGACGTCCGTGTTCGAGACCATGCAGATCTATCTCGGCTCGCTCTACGTCAACGACTTCAACAAATTCGGCCGGACCTATTCGGTGCGGGTGCAGGCCGACGCCAAGTTCCGCGCGCGGGCCGACGATATCGGCCGGCTCGAGGTGCGATCCGACAGCAATGCGATGATCCCGCTGTCGACGCTGCTGCGCGTCAAGGAGAGCGCCGGGCCGGAGCGGGCGATGCGCTACAACGGCTTCCTCACCGCCGATGTCAGCGGCGGCGCAGCGCCCGGTTTTTCGACCGGACAAGCCCAGGATGCGATCGAGCGCGTCGCCAAGGAGACGTTGCCGAAGGGCGTGTCTTATGAGTGGACCGAACTGACCTATCAGGAGATCATCGCGGGCAATTCGTCGCTGATCGTGTTTCCGGTGGCGCTGCTGCTGGTGTTCCTGGTGCTGGCCGCGCAATACGAAAGCCTGACGCTGCCGCTGTCGATCATCATGATCGTGCCGATGGGTCTGCTGGCGGCGATGTTCGGCGTCTGGATCAGCAAGGGCGACAACAACGTCTTCACGCAGATCGGGCTGATCGTGCTTGTCGGGCTGTCGGCGAAGAACGCGATCCTGATCGTGGAATTCGCGCGCGAATTGGAGTTCGCGGGGCGAACCCCGGTGCAGGCGGCGATCGAGGCGAGCCGGCTGCGGCTGCGTCCGATCCTGATGACCTCGATGGCGTTCATCATGGGCGTGGTGCCGTTGGTGACGTCGAGCGGCGCCGGATCCGAAATGCGGCACGCGATGGGCGTCGCGGTGTTCGCCGGCATGATCGGCGTCACCGCCTTCGGGATCTTCTTCACGCCGATGTTCTACGTGGCTCTGCGCGCGCTGGCCGGCAACCGCCCGCTGACGCAGCACGGCGCAGCGACCGTCGATCACGACGCGCCGCTGGCGCCGGGATCGCATGCGCCGGGTCGGCATCCCGAGCCCGTGCCGACGTCACACGACCCAGCTCCGTCGGCGTGACGTCCGGCCCCCGCAGACGACCAGCAAGAGGATCTGCATGCTTTACGATCTGATTTTAATGCTACCCTGGATTGCAAAGTTCTTCACCCTCCGCCGGTGGCGGAACCCATCCGCTGCGAAGGCCGAGGCCGGGCGGCGGACGAATGATTGGCGCTTTGTGCGGTCTTGGCTTAAAGCAGGGTGACCTCCCATCATCGTCGGCCTCCTGCGACTGCGCATCGTCAAAGCGCGCCGCGTCGACCGGTTCGGTCCCGGGACTTCCCATTCGGCGTCATCGCCCATTAAGGTGCTCTATCCGTGCCATTTTCGACCACTCTCCCGCCGCTCGCCCGAGCGCTGGCGGAACGCAATTATCTCGAGGCGACGCCGGTGCAGACCGCGGTGCTGGCGCCAAACGCGGCCGGCCGCGATCTGCTGGTCTCGGCGCAGACTGGCTCCGGTAAGACCGTCGCCTATGGGCTGGCGATCGCGCGCGAACTGCTCGGCGAAGCCGAGCGCTTTGAATCGGCCTCCGCACCGCTGGCGCTGATCGTGGCGCCGACCCGCGAACTCGCGCTTCAGGTGCATCGCGAACTCGGCTGGCTGTACGGCGGCGCAGGCGCGCGCGTCGTGTCCTGCGTCGGCGGCATGGACCCGCGCCGCGAGCAGCGCGAACTGGCCGAGGGCGCCCACATCGTGGTCGGCACGCCGGGGCGGCTGTGCGACCATCTGCGCCGCAACCGGCTCGACGTCTCGCAATTGAAAGCCGTGGTGCTCGACGAGGCCGACGAGATGCTCGATCTCGGCTTCCGCGAGGACATGGAATTCATCCTCAAGACCACGCCGGACAGCCGCCGCACGCTGCTGTTCTCGGCGACGCTGCCGCGCGGCATCATCGCGCTGGCCAAGACCTATCAGCACGACGCGTTCCGGATCGAAGTCGCCGGCCGCGAGGGCGGCCACGCCGATATCGAATATCGCGCCATCCGGATCGCGCCGAACGACGTCGAACACGCCGTAGTCAACACCCTGCGTTTCGTGGAGTCGCCCTCCGCGATCGTATTCTGCAACACCCGCAACGCGGTGAACCATCTGCAGACCTCGCTGCTGGAGCGCGGCTTCTCGGTCGTCGCGTTGTCCGGCGAATTGACCCAGAACGAACGCACGCAGGCGCTCAATGCCTTGCGCGACGGCCGGGCCCGGGTCTGCGTCGCCACCGACGTCGCCGCGCGCGGCATCGATCTGCCGAATCTCGGCCTGGTCATCCACGCCGATCTGCCGAACGATCCGGAAGTGATGCAGCATCGCTCGGGCCGCACCGGGCGTGCCGGCAAGAAGGGCGTCAGCGTTCTGTTAGTGCCGCCGGCGCGGCGACGACGCGCCGAATCACTGCTCAGCCTCGCCGGCATCGAAGCGATCTGGGGCACCGCGCCGCAGGCCGACGAGATCCGCGCGCTGGATCAGCAGCGCATGATGCAGGATTCGCTGTTCACCGAGGAGGCGACGCCGGACGATCAGGCGCTGGCACAGGCGCTGATGGCCGAGCGCTCCGGCGAAGAGATCGCGATCGCGCTGGCGCGGCTGTATCGCGCCCGGCTGCCGTCGCCGGAAGATATTCTCGATCCCGGCGAACGCCCGGTCCGCGGCCGCGAAGATCGTGCTACGCCCAAGGGGGCGCGGGCGCCACGTGAGGAGCGCGACTATGGTCCGCGCGATTCCGGGTCGCGGGCGCGGCCGGGGAAGGCTGGACAGAAACACGCGATGACCGACGGGGTGTGGTTTCGCGCCGCGATCGGCAAGCGCAAGAACGCCGAGGCGCGCTGGCTGCTGCCGATGATCTGCCGCCGCGGCGGCATCGATCGTCAGGTCATCGGCGCCATCCGGATTCTCGACACCACCACCGAATTCGAAATCGCGGCCTCGGCCGCGGCGGATTTCGCCGCGCAGATCAAGCGCCCGGACAAGGACGACAACATCCGGATCGAGCCTTTGATCGGCGCCAAGCCGATCGAGGCGGGGGCCGAAAGACCCTCGGCGAAGCCGCATGGCGGCCAGATGTCGGAGCGCGAGACGCGCCGCAGCAAGCGGCCGGATTCGTGGTCGCCGCAGATCGAGCCGCTGGCCGACCCGCGCCCGCCGCGCGCCGGCAAGGACGCGGGATACAAGGACGCCGGCTTCAAGAAAGACGGCTTCAAGAAGGACGGCTTCAAACAGGATGGCCTGAAGACAAAGAAGCCGCGCGACGACAAGCCGGCTTATGTCAGCAAGGCACGCCGCGCCGATCCGTCGGCGCCGAGCCCCGGTTTCAAGAAAAAGCCGAAGAAGAAGTTTCGCGACTGATCTAAGCGACGCCCTGCGTGCCGCGGGCGAGGAAAAACAATTCGACCAGCCGGCCCTTCTTGCCGGCGAGGGCGAAGATGCATTCCGGCACCTCGGCGTCGAGTTCGGGCACCGGAATCCGCGCGATGCCGTCGCTGCGGCTCGAGCCATGCTCCCATATGAAGCCGATGCCGAGCTGATTGGCGACGGCTTCGAGCATTCCCTCGCGGGTGTTGACGATCAGTGACGGCGTCGGGCGCAGGCTGATCTCGCGGAAGGCGCGGTCGACCGTGCGCTGCGTCGACGAATCGCGCGGCCGGAACACCAGCGGATAATGCGTCAGTTCGGCGATCCCGACCTGTTCGCGGCCCTGCAGCGGATGGTCGGGGTGACACAACGCTACGACGCGCTGCGAGAGACATATTTCGCGGCGAAAGCGTTTGTCCGCCGGCACCTCGGGCAGCACGCCGATATCGACGCGCTGCTCGACCACGGCCGCGACGATCGCCGACCAGCTCCCGATCTCGATCGCCACCTGCACTTTCGGATAAAGCCGCTTGAATGCGGCGATCAGCGCCATGCCGGGCATCGAATTGCCGAGGCCGACGCGGAGCTCGCCGCCGGCCAGCTCGCCGCGCTGCTGCAGGATCGAGAGCGCGTCGGCTTCCACCGCCTGCATCTTGCTGGTCGCGCCGTAAAGCTGGCGGCACAGCGAAGTGGGGATCAGGCTCGATCCATGGCGCTCGAACAGCGCCACATCGAATTCGGCCTCCAGCTCGCGCACCGATTGGGCCACCGCCGATTGCGACACGCCGATGTGCCGCGCGGCCGCAGCAAAGCTGCCGGTTTCGAACACTGCGTTGACTGCGCGCATCCGCGCCGATGTCAGGGCCATGCCGGCAATGTGCTCCCGGCCGCGCCGGCCATCCTTCGCGACAATGCCGCACGCTTCGTAAGGAAATCTCGCGAGGACCATAAGCAAAGCTGTTGACTGTTATGTGACTGTCAGGGGCCGCCCTTACCCACGTGCTTATCGATCGCAATCGAGGAGCAGGCGGTATGGCGAGAATCGAACTCAGTGCGATCCGCAAATCCTTCGACGCCACCGACGTGCTGAAGGGCGTCGATCTGGCGATCGAGGACGGCGAATTCGTCTCGCTGGTCGGTCCGTCCGGCTGCGGCAAGTCGACCCTGTTGCGGATCATCGCCGGGCTCGAAGAACAGTCCTCCGGTGCCGTGAAGATCGGCGGTCAGCCGGTCGACGGCGTGCGGCCGAGCCAGCGCAATCTGGCGATGGTGTTCCAGTCCTACGCGCTGTATCCGCATCTCAGCGTCTACGACAATATCGCCGTGCCGCTGCGGATGAAGCGGCTGTCGACGCTGGAGCGGCTGCCGGCGCTCGGCCGGCTGCTGCCGAACCGCCACCGCGTCGAGCGCGAGATCCGCGGCGAGGTCGAGCGCGTCGCCGCCCAGCTCGAACTCTCGGCCTATCTCAAGCGCAAGCCCGGCCAGCTCTCCGGCGGCCAGCGCCAGCGCGTCGCGGTCGGCCGCGCCATCGTGCGGCAGCCGGTGGCGTTCCTGTTCGACGAGCCGCTGTCCAATCTCGACGCCAAGCTGCGCGTGCACATGCGCGCCGAGATCGCCCAGCTCCATCGTCGGCTCGGCACCACCTTCGTGTACGTCACCCACGATCAGGCCGAGGCGATGACGATGTCCGGCCGCATCGCCGTGATGATCGGCGGCGAACTGGTGCAGGTCGGCCGCCCCGCCGAGGTCTACGACAACCCGCGCGACATCCGCGTCGCCGAGTTCGTCGGCAGTCCGAAGATCAACGTGTTTCCCGGTCACATCCGCACCGACGGCGCCGTCGAGATGCTCGGACATCTGCTCGGCGTCGCAGCCTCCGGATCGGCGAGGCCCTGCCGCATCGGCATCCGCCCCGAACGGATCGAGCTCGGCGCCACCGGCGCGTTCGCCGGCGCCGTGGTGCATCTCGAGAACATGGGCGCCGAGGCGTTCGTGCATCTCGGCGTCGACGGCATGCCGACGCCGGTGCTGGCGCGGATCGGCGACGTCCGCGCATTGCCGCCGCTCGGCAGCAGTACGCGGTTCGGCGTCGCGCCCGACGCCATCCGGCTGTTCGATGCCGCCGGCAAACGGATCGAAACGCATCTGCCGGCAGCGACGCATCGCGCGCGGGAGGCGGCCAGTGTCTGACGCCGCCTCCACCCTCGGCACGGTTCCGCTGGCGCGGCCGGCTCCCGTCGTCACCTCCCGACGCTCACCGCGGCTGGGCCATGTCGCCGCCTACGGGCTGGTCGGGCCCGCCTTTGTGCTGATGCTCCTGATGCTGCTCGGGCCGCTCCTCGGCGTGATCGCGCTGTCGTTCACCGACTACCAGCTCGGCGCGCCGTCGCTCGGCTGGATCGGGCTCGCCAATTATCAGGAGATGTTCGCCGATCGGGTGTTCTGGATCTCGCTGACCAATACACTGACCTATGTGGTGATCGTGGTGCCGGGCGCGGTCGCGCTCGGCCTCGGCGTCGCCTTGCTGATCCAGAGCGGCGCCGGGCTGCGCGGCTTCTATCGCATGGTGTATTTCCTGCCGGTGATGGCGACGTTGATCGCGATGGCGATCGTCTGGGAGTTCATGCTGCATCCGCAATTCGGGCTGGTGAACGGGCTGCTGCGCAGCGTCGGGCTGCCCGCGCATGGCTGGTTGCAGGACAGCAACACGGCGCTGCTGTCGCTCTGCGTGATCGGTATCTGGCAGGCGCTCGGCTTCAACATGGTGCTGTTCCTCGCCGGCCTGGTCTCGATCCCGAAATCGCTCTACGACGCCGCCGAGATCGACGGCGCCGGCAGCGCGTGGTCGCGGTTCCGGCTGGTGACCTGGCCGCTGCTCGGGCCGGTCACGGTGTTCGTCGTGGTGATCACCGGCATCCGTTCCTTCCAGGTGTTCGACACCGTGCACGTCCTCACCAAAGGCGGGCCGTCGAAATCCACCGAAGTGCTGATCCACACCATGTACATGGAAGGATTCGAGTTCTTCCGCTCCGGATATGCCGCGGCGCTGACCGTGGTGTTCCTGGTGTTCGTGCTGGCGCTGACCCTGGTCAAGGCCCGCCTCGCCGCCCGACAGGTGCACGCATGATCGACGCGCTGAAGCTGCGCCCCTGGGCGGTACTACGCCACGTCGTGCTGTTGTGCGGCGCGCTGGTGGTGCTGACGCCGTTCATCTGGATGATCTCGACGGCGTCGAAGCCGCCGGCCGAGATCTACACCAGCGACGTGCATCTGATCCCGCATCACTTCGCGCTGTGGGAGAACCTGCAGGAAGCCTTCGCCAAGTCCAACCTCGGGCGGTTCCTGCTCAACGGCCTGATCGTCACGGTGTCGATCTTCGTGCTGCAGGTGCTGGTCGCGCTGCCGGCCGCCTATGCGCTGGCGAAGCTGCGCTTCGTCGGCCGCAAGACGTTGTTCGCACTGGTGCTGTTCGGCATTCTGATTCCGCCGCAGGCGACCGCGATCCCGGTGTTCCTGCTGCTGCACCAGATCGGCGCGCTCGACAGCTACGCGGCCCTGGTGCTGCCCTTCACCATCTCGGTGTTCGGCATCTTCCTGATGCGGCAGTTCTTCAAGACCGTGCCGGACGATCTGATCGACGCCGCGCGGATGGACGGCATCTCCGAATTCGGCATCGTCTGGCGGGTGATGCTGCCGACCGCGATCCCGGCGGTCACCGCCTTCGGCATCTTCTCGGTCGTCGCCCATTGGAACGATTATTTCTGGCCGCTGATCGTGCTCAACAGCGAGCAGTTGCGGACGCCGCCGCTCGCGGTCGCGCATTTCCGCAACGCCGAGGCCGGCACCAATTACGGCCCGCTGATGGCCGCGGCGCTGGTGATCATCACGCCGCTGGTGATCGCGTTCCTGCTCGCCCAACGCCGGTTCATCGAAGGCATCACGATGACCGGTCTGAAGTAACGACGTCCCTCTCACACAAGGAGATCTCTTATGTTGCGAACCTGGATGGCTGCGGCGGCTCTCACGCTCGCCGCCGGCTGCGCCCACGCGCAGACGCAGACCGAAGTCGTGCTGCAATATCCCTATCCCGAGCTGTTCACCGAGACCCACAAACAGATCGCGGCCGAATTCGCCAAGGTGCATCCGGAGATCAAGGTGAGCTTCCGGGCGCCTTACGAATCCTACGAGGAAGGCACCCAGAAGGTGCTGCGTGAGGCCGTCACCAATCAGGTCCCCGACGTCACCTTCCAGGGCCTGAACCGCGTCCGCGTGCTGGTCGACAAGAACATTCCGGCCGAACTCGACGGCTACATCGCCGCCGAAAAGGACTTCGACAAGCAAGGCTTCCACCAGGCGATGTACGACATCGGCACCGCCAGCGGGAAGGTCTACGCGCTGCCGTTCGCGATCTCGCTGCCGATCGTCTACGTCAATGTCGATCTGGTGAAGCGGGTCGGCGGCGACCCGAACAATCTGCCGACCAGCTGGGACGGCCTGATCGACCTCGCCAAGAAGGTCAAGGCGCTCGGCCCGGACTATAACGGCATCACCTACGCCTGGGACATCACCGGCAACTGGCTGTGGCAGGCGCCGGTGTTCGCCCGCGGCGGCACCATGCTGAACGCGGACGAAACCAAGGTGGCGTTCGATGGCCCCGAAGGCCAGTTCGCCATGAAGCAGATCGCCCGCCTCGTCACCGAGGGCGGCATGCCGAATCTCGACCAGCCGTCGATGCGCGCCGCCTTCGCGGCGGGCAAGACCGGCATCCACATCACCTCGACCTCCGATCTCAACAAGACCACCCAGATGATCGGCGGCAAGTTCACGCTGAAGACCCACATCTTCCCGGACGTCGTCAAGCCGAACGGCCGGCTGCCGGCCGGCGGCAACGTGGTGCTCATCACCGCCAAGGACAAGGCCAAGCGTGACGCAGCCTGGGAAGTGGTGAAATTCTGGACCGGCCCGAAGGGCGCGGCGATCATGGCCGAGACCACCGGCTACATGCCGCCCAACAAGGTCGCCAACGACGTCTATCTCAAGGACTTCTACGAGAAGAACCCGAACAACTACACCGCGGTGAGCCAGCTCGCGCTGCTGACCAAGTGGTACGCGTTCCCCGGCGACAACGGCCTCAAGATCACCGACGTGATCAAGGACCATCTCAACTCGATCGTGACCGGAACCCGGGCCAAGGAGCCGGACGCGGTGCTCGTCGACATGACCAAGGACGTGCAGAAGCTGCTGCCGAAATCGGTCGGCGCGGCGCGCTGATACGCAACGACCTGCGCGGAGCGGGCTTGCCCGCTCCGCCTTCTTTTTTGGGAGGACGCCATGAAACTGATCCAGCTCAGCGATATCCATCTGACGAATCCGGGGGCGACGATCGGCGGCCGCGATCCGCGGCGGAATTTCGAGCGCGCACTGGCGCACGTGCTGCGCGATCACCACGACGCCGAGCTGATGGTGATCACCGGCGATCTGTCGGATTGGGGCGATCGCGACGATTATCTCTGGCTCAAGACCACGCTCGACGCGTTTCCGATTCCGACGCGGCTGTGCATCGGCAATCACGATCGTCGCGACGTGTTCCTGAGCGTGTTTCCCGAATATGACGACGGCGGCTTCGTGCAGGGCTTCCACGACGTCTCGGCGGGACGCTGCCTGTTTCTCGACACGGTCGAACCGGGCACCCATGCGGGCCGCTATTGCGAGGCGCGGCAAGTCTGGCTGCAACGGCAATTGACCGGGCACCCCGGCCCGTTCCTGCTGTTCATGCATCATCACCCGATGCCGACCCATCTCGGCCCGATGGACCAGATCGGCCTGCGCGATGACGGCGCGTTCCGGCAGGTCGTCGGCCGGCACCGCGACCGCATCCGTCACGTCTTTTTCGGCCATTGCCACCTGCCGCTGTCAGGCTCGGTCGCGGGCGTGCCGACGTCGTCGCTGCGCGGCACCAATCACGCGTCCTTTCCGCTGTTCTCCGAGACGGCGATGCTGAGCGCATCGGACCTGCCGGAATCCTACGGCGTCGCCTTCATCGGCGACGACTACGTCACCGTGCACATGGTCGAGTTCGGCTACACCGGCCCGATCCGGGTCGAAGGTTCGCCCGACTACACGGCCTGGGATCGGGAGACCATGGTGCGATGAAGTTCGTCGTCCTCACCGACACCCATTTCGTCGCTCGCGGCCGGCGCATCTACGGGCTCGATCCCGCCGAGCGGCTGCGGGCCGCAATCGGCTGCATCAATCGCGACCACTCGGAGATCGCCTTCGTCATCGTCACCGGCGATCTCGCGCATTGGGGCGAGGACGCCGCCTATGAGGCGTTGGCCGAAGTCCTCGGCGAACTGCGTGCGCCGACGATCCTGCTGATGGGCAATCACGACAAGCGCGACGGCTTTGCCCGCTATTTCCCCGGCGCTGCGCGCGACCCCGACGGCTTCGTCCAGACCATGCAGATCTTCGACGCCGCCACCATCGTGACGCTCGACACGCTGAACGAAGCCGCGCCCAATCACGAGGGACTGTTGTGCGACGCCCGGCTGGCGTTTCTCGAACATGCATTGACCTCGGCGCCGCTCGACCGGCCGCTGCTGCTGTTCCAGCATCACCCGCCGTTCGACACCGGGCTGCGCTACATGGATACGATCCGGCTCGCCAATCCCGAGGCGGAGTGGGAGGTGATCGCCCGGACGCGGCGGCCCGACTACCTGTTCATGGGCCATCTGCACCGGCCGATCGCCGGCGTCTGGTGCGGCATTCCGTTCCACATCCAGCGCGCGCTGGCGCATCAGGTCGCTTTCGATCTGGTGACCGAAGGCCACATCCCCGGCTCGCATGAGGCGCCCGACTACGCGCATGTCAGCGTCGAGGGCGACCGCATCGTGATCCACCAGCGCTCGTTCCTGTACGACGGACCGCTGTTCTCCTTGCACGACAAGGCCGCGCTGGAGCGCGTGGAGTTCTGAGCGCCCCGCTTCGGCAGTGACGACGAATCGACCATCGGCGTTGCCCTGCGTCGTGAAGCGGGATAGCCGCCGTGATCAACCATCGATGGCGGTGCTGATGTCGCGCGCCAGCTTCTTCATTGCATCGTCGTGTGAACCGCAGGACGGCAACCTCGCGCAACGGGTCGCAGCCCGATCGCGCTGGCGGGGGCATTCGTCGTGGATGGCTACCACCTTCGAGCGGACGATTGATGCACGAGGGACACAGATGTCTCAACGTTTAGTCAACCGTTGTTGATCGCTGTCAAGGTACTGAATGCCGGTCCCTGCCAAGGGTTTGTTAGTCGAGTCGTGACGACACTATTGAAGTGGTGCTTCGTGCAGCGGCGCAAACCGGAGAGGTTGTCGATGACGGGCGGCTGGAAGCGTTGGGTGGTGATACTCGCCGTCGTGGCGGCGGTGGGTGGCGGTTACTTCGCGTGGCGGACGTTCGGCGCCAAGGGGCTGCCGCCCGGCATCGCCAGCGGCAACGGCCGGATCGAAGCGACCGAGATCGACGTATCCACAAAATCGGCCGGCCGCATCCGCGACATCCTCGTGCGCGAGGGCGATTTCGTCACCGCGGGCCAAGTGCTGGCGCGGATGGATACGGATCAACTCGAAGCGCAGCGTCGGCAGGCGGAAGCGCAGTTGCGGCGCGCCAGTATCGGGGTCGAAACCGCCACCAGCCTGGTCATGCAGCGCGAAGCCGAGCGTGAGGCGGCCGTCGCCGTGATCGCGCAGCGCGACGCACAGCTCGATGCGCTGGAGCGCAAGCTGGCGCGCGCCGAAACGCTGATCAAGACCAGCGCGGTGTCGCAGCAGGTGCTGGACGACGACCGCGCCAATGAGCAGGGCGCGAAGGCGGCGGTCGCCGCCGCCAAGGCGCAACTCGCGGCCAGCGAGGCGGCGATCAGCTCGGCGAAAGCGCAAGTGATCGACGCCGGCGCCGCGGTCGACGCCGCGAAGGCCGCGATCGACAGCATCACCGTCGAGATCAACGACAGCACGCTGAAATCGCCGCGCGACGGCCGGGTGCAGTATCGCGTCGCCCAGCCCGGCGAAGTGATCGCCGCCGGCGGGCGCGTGCTCAATCTGGTCGATCTCAGCGACGTCTACATGACCTTCTTCCTGCCGACTGCGCAGGCCGGCCAGATTGCGATCGGCGCCGATGTGCGTCTGGTGCTCGACGCGCTGCCGCAGGTGGTGATTCCCGCAAAAGCGACCTTCGTCGCCGACACCGCGCAGTTCACGCCGAAGACGGTGGAGACCGAAGAAGAGCGGCAGAAGCTGATGTTCCGGATCAAGGCGCATATCCCGCAGGAGCTACTGCGCAAGTACATCCAGCGCGTGAAGACCGGACTGCCGGGCGTGGCCTATATTCAGCTCGATCCGAGTGCGAAATGGCCGGCTAATCTCAGCGGAGCGCTGGCGCAATGAGCGATGCAGCGGCGGGCGCTTCCGACCCGCGCGCGCCGGTGGTGCGGCTCGGCGCGGTGTCGTTGCGCTACGGCAAGACGCTGGCGCTCGACGACGTCACGCTCGATCTGCCGTCGGGCTGCATGATCGGACTGATAGGTCCCGATGGCGTCGGCAAATCGAGCCTGCTGTCGCTGGTTTCGGGCGCGCGCGCGGTGCAGCAGGGGCGCGTCGAGGTGTTCGGCGGCGACATCGCCGACGCCGCGCACCGGCGCGCCGTCTGCCCGCGGATCGCCTATATGCCGCAGGGGCTCGGCAAGAATCTGTATCCGACGCTGTCGGTGTTCGAGAATGTCGACTTCTTCGGCCGGCTGTTCGGCCACAGTCGCCGCGAGCGCGCCGCGCGGATCGCCGATCTGCTTGAAAGCACTGGGCTTTCGCCATTTGCCGAGCGCCCGGCGGGGAAATTGTCCGGCGGCATGAAGCAGAAGCTCGGGCTGTGCTGCGCGCTGATCCACGACCCGGACCTGCTGATCCTGGACGAGCCGACCACCGGCGTCGATCCGCTGTCGCGCCGGCAGTTCTGGGAATTGATCAACGACATCAGGGCGCAGCGCCCCGGTATGAGCGTGGTCGTGGCGACCGCCTATATGGAGGAGGCCGAGCGCTTCGACCTGCTGGTGGCAATGAATGCCGGGCGCGTGCTGGCCACCGGAACGCCTGCGGAATTGTTGCGGCAAACTGGTGGCAAATCCTTGGACGCCGCCTTCATCGCTTTGCTGCCCGAAGCCGAGCGCCGCGGTCATGCCGAGGTGGTGATTCCGCCGCGCGCGACCGGCCGGACCGGCGTCGCGATCGAGGCCGACCATCTCACCATGCGGTTCGGCGACTTCACCGCGGTCGACGACGTCTCGTTCCGGATCGGGCAGGGCGAGATCTTCGGCTTCCTCGGCTCCAACGGCTGCGGCAAGACCACGACGATGAAGATGCTGACCGGGTTGTTAGCAGCGACCGAGGGCAAGGCGCGGCTGTTCGGCAACGAGGTCGACCCGAACGACATGGCGGTGCGCCGCCGTGTCGGCTACATGTCGCAGGCGTTCTCGCTCTACAGCGAACTCACCGTCCGGCAGAATCTCGAACTCCACGCGCGGCTGTTCCAGATGGCGCCCGCGACGATCGCGCCGCGGATCGCCGAGATGGAGCGGCGGTTCGATCTCGCCGAGGTGATCGACAAGCTGCCGGACGACCTGCCGCTCGGCATCCGGCAGCGGCTGTCGCTCGCGGTGGCGATGATCCACTCGCCCGATATCCTGATTCTCGACGAGCCGACCTCGGGCGTCGATCCGATCGCGCGAGACGGCTTCTGGCAGATGCTGTCCGACCTGTCGCGCAACGACAACGTCACCATCTTCGTCTCGACCCATTTCATGAACGAGGCGGAGCGCTGCGACCGCATTTCCCTGATGCACGCCGGCCGCGTGCTGATCAGCGATACGCCGGCGGCGATCGTCGCGAGCCGTTCGGCGGCGAGCCTGGAAGACGCCTTCATCGCCTATCTGGAGGAGGCGATCGGCGCCGCCGCGACGCCGTCGGCGCCGCAAGCCGCGGCCGCGCAAGTTACGACCGCGCCGCGCGCGGACGCCCCGCATCCGCGCCGGGCGTCGTCGTCCTGGTTCGATCTGCGGCGGATGCTCGCTTATACGCGGCGCGAAGCGCTGGAGCTGCAGCGCGATCCGATCCGCGCCACGCTGGCGCTGATCGGCAGCGTGGTGCTGATGTTCGTGCTCGGCTACGGCATCAATCTCGACGTCGAGAAACTGAGCTTCGCGGTGCTCGATCGCGACGACACCACGATCAGTCGCGACTACATCCTCGACATCGCGGGCTCGCGCTACTTCGCCGAGCAGCGCCCGATCACCGACTACGCCGATCTCGACCGCAGGATGCGCAGCGGCGAACTGACGATGGCGATCGAGATCCCGCCGGGCTTCGGCCGCGACGTCTCGCGCGGCCGTCCCGTCGAGGTCGGCGCCTGGATCGACGGCGCGATGCCGTCGCGGGCGGAGACCGCGCGCGGCTACGCGCAGGCGATGCATCTCGGCTGGCTCAAGCGGAAGGCAAGCGAGCTCTACGGCGACGCCGCGACCGCCGGCAAATTCCAGATTGCGATGCGCTATCGCTACAATCCGGACATCCGGAGCGTGGTGGCGATGGCGCCCGCGGTGATTCCGCTGCTGCTGCTGATGATCCCGGCGATGCTGGCGGCGCTCAGCGTGGTGCGCGAGAAGGAGCTCGGCTCGATTATCAATTTCTACGCGACGCCGACCACGCGGCTGGAATTCCTGATCGGCAAGCAACTGCCTTACGTGGCGCTGGCGATGCTGAACTTCGTGATGCTGACCGCGTTCGCGATCTTCGCCTTCCAGGTGCCGTTCACCGGCAGCTTCCTCGCCTTCGGCACCGGCGCGCTGCTCTACGTCATGTTCGCCACCGCGCTCGGCCTGGTGCTGTCGACCTTCATGAACAGCCAGATCGCGGCGATCTTCGGCACGACGCTGCTGACGCTGATCCCGGCGATCCAGTTCTCCGGACTGATCGATCCGGTCTCGTCGCTGCAGGGCGCCGGCGCGATCATCGGCAGGATCTATCCGACCACCTATTTCGTCGACATCACGCGCGGCGCGTTCTCCAAGGGGCTCGGCTTCGAGCAGATGTGGGGGTCGTTCGTTCCGCTGCTGATCGCGGTGCCGCTGCTGTTCGGCCTCGGCGCCGCGCTCCTCCAGAAGCAGGCGAAGTAATGCGGATCGCCAACATCGTCGAACTCGGCGTCAAGGAACTGCGCGGCCTGCTGCGCGATCCGATGATGCTGGCGCTGATCGTGTATTCGTTCACCGTCTCGATCTACACCGGCTCCAAGGCGCTGCCGGAAACGCTCAATCACGCGGCGATCTCGATCGTCGACGAGGACCAGTCGCCGGTCTCGCAGCGGATCGTCACGGCGTTCAACCCGCCTTATTTCTCGATCCCGAAGCTGATCACGCAAGCGGAGATGGACAAGCGGATGGACGCCGGGCTCGACACCTTCGCGCTCGACATTCCGCCGGAGTTCCAGCGCGACCTGCTGGCGGGCAAGTCGCCGACCATTCAGCTCAACATCGACGCCACGCGGATGACCCAGGCGTTCTCGGGCGGCGGCTATGTGCAGTCGATCGTCACCGGCGAAGTCGACGAATTTCTCGCCAAGCATCGCGCCGCCGCCACCGTCCCGGTCGAACAGGCGCTGCGGGTCCGGTTCAACGCCGAGCTCAACAAGGGCTGGTTCGGCGCCATCAACCAGTTGATCACCGCGGTCACCATGCTGTCGATCATCCTCACCGGCGCGGCGCTGATCCGCGAGCGCGAGCACGGCACCATCGAGCATCTGCTGGTGATGCCGGTGACGCCGTTCGAGATCATGGTGAGCAAGATCTGGTCGATGGGCGGCGTGGTGCTGCTGGCGTCGAGCTTCGCGCTGGTCGCCATCGTGCAGGGCGTACTCGCGGTGCCGGTGCACGGCTCGGTGGCGCTGTTCATGTTCGGCACGGCGCTGCATCTGTTCGCCACCACCTGCATGGGCATTTTCCTGGCGACCGCCGCCGGCACCATGCCGCAATTCGGGCTGCTGCTGATGCTGATCCTGCTGCCGCTGCAGGCGCTGTCGGGCGGGATGACGCCGCGCGAAAGCATGCCGCAGATCATTCAGGACATCATGCTGATCGCGCCGAACACGCATTTCGTCGCGATGGCGCAGGCGATCCTGTTTCGCGACGCCGGCCTCGACGTGGTCTGGCCGCAACTCGCCGCGCTGTTCGCGATCGGCGCCGTGCTGTTCTTTCTGGCACTGCGCCAGTTCCGGCGCTTCCTCGCGGCGTGAGGCGGGTATTGAACTGGATGGCCGTTCCCGATGCACGGCCTCATCATCCCGAGGGGCCGACCGAAAATACAGGCTACAAAATCAGTCGCTTCTGCAAGCCGCTCACTTCGCAATTCAATCCGTCTTGGCCGGGCTTGTCCCGGCCATCCACGTCTTTCGTGTGGATTCCGCTGCAAGACGTGGATGCCCGGCACAAGGCCGGGCATGACGAGTTGAACCGAAAGTGCCTGATTTCATTGGTCGCATCTTGAGTCTCACTCTGGGGAGTCCGGCGAAGCCTGGCGTCTCGAAGAACGGGGCGACGCAGTGCTGGCGGCGCATGGTTCGAGACGGCGCTTCGCGCCTCCTCACCATGAGGTCGTGCCCGTTGTGAGCGCTGCAGAACGCCAGTGGCGCCGTGCTGGCCGGCGTGCACGCCTTCACCGGGATCATCCTCGATGCGTCGCTCTCACAGTGTATCGAGCCGTTCGATGAAGGTGTATCTTCGGGCGTAGCGTTGGCGAAGATCGGCGATGTGCCGGTCGAAGGCGTCGGTCGTGCCCTTTGCTTTTGCTATCGCCTTCAGATCGCTGAGCAGAACAATTGCCCTGTCGTAACCGTTGACGTTGCGCTTCTGGATCTCGGTTTCGATCTCCGACCATACCCGATCGCCGCGCCGCTCGATTTCGTCCAGCCTGGCGCGGCGCGCTTGTGCGGCCGCCCGCTCCTGCTGCTTCTGCTCCGCCAATATCTTCTTCGCCTCCGCCCGTTCGCGCGCCTGCCGGATCGCCTCGGCGCGAGCGCGCAGGTCGCCGGCTCTCCGCGCCGCCACGGGTGCCGTCGCGGGCAGGCGCGTCCGGACCAGCCTGCGGAGGGCGTTGACGGCGAGCGCGTCGCCCTCGAATAGTCTGGTCAGAAAGCCGGTCTTCTCCGGATCGGTCATGGCGGCGATGATCGGGCCGGCCGCCGCGTCCGTCGGGCCCGGCTGCGCGTCGCGCGCGGCCGCTGCTTCGACGAGATCGCGGTCGATCGCGAAGAAGTCGACGAAGGCTTCGAGCGCCGCCGTCATCGGCCCGAGCCCGGGCAGCGGCTCTGTCTCGTCCGGCGTCACCAGCTCTGCCTCGACGGCCATCAGCCAGACCAGATAGAGCACCCGCAGATCGCCCTCGAGCAGGGCGGCGCGCAGTGGCGCGAGCGCGGCCAGCCAGCCGCTGCCATCGTCCCATTCCTCGTCCACGTCGTCGGCGTCGGTCGCGATGCTGAGGATGAGGTTGTCTCCCTTCGTCCAGTATCGGCCAAAATCGTGCGCGCCGAGAAAGGCGCCGAACTGGTCCTGCTCGATCAGTCGGCGGGGCAGGCGGATCATCAGGCAGCGCGTGCCCCAGTTCGCCAGATAGAGGTGGAGGTCGAACCATTGCTCCATCAGCCTGGCGGGATCGCCCTTGAAGTCGCCCCACTGATAGGTATTGGTGAAGCTCGTGCTGGTGATCCGCGCCCGCGTCGACAGCGCGCGCAGCGCCTTGACGTCGGCCGCGCTCAGCGGGCGGTCGATCGTCTGGAATTCGTAGTACTGATATTCGCTCATCGCCCGCCTTGGCGGCGCGCTTGGTCCCAGGATCTGGCTATGGCCATGGTTCTGATCCACCGATCGCGGCGCGAAACCGCGCGCAGAGACGACGCTGCGAGTATAGCGCAGAACGGCGGTCGTCATCGTGGTCCGCTGCCGGGTTCGAGACTTTCCCCAGAGTTCTGCGAGGGCATTCGACCGGGCCGGGGAGGGGCGACCGCCCCCTACACCCGCGCCAGCTCCGGCAGCACGAACGGGCTGCCTGAAGCGTCGGTCTGGATGGCGAGGTCGACGTCGAACACCGCGCCGATCAGTTCGGGGCGCATCACCGCGCGCGGCGGGCCGTCGGCGGCGACGGCGCCGTCGTGCATCACCACGATGCGTTCGGCGAAGCGGGTGGCGAGGTTGAGGTCGTGCAGGATCGCGATCACGGTGGCGCCGTTGCGGGCGCAGCGCCGCGCCGTGTGGGCGAGGTCGAGCTGATAGCGGATATCGAGGCTGGAGGTCGGCTCGTCGAGCAGCAGGATGCCCGGGCCGCGCACCGCCTCGCTGCTCCAGAGCTGGACCAGCACGCGGGCGAAATGCGCGCGCTGCTGTTCGCCGCCGGACAGCGTCGTGATGTCGCGCGCGCGAAACTCGCCGAGGCCGACCTCGTGCAGCGCGGCCTCGATCAGCGCGCCGGCCTTGCGATGGCCGACATCGCCGGTGCCCATCCGGACGATCTCCTCGACCGTGAACGGGAAGCTGACGTTGATATGCTGGGCCAGCACCGCGCGCCGGTCGGCGAGCTCGCGCGGCGAATAGGACGACAAATCGCGGTCACCGAGCCGGACCGAGCCTGAGGTCGGCCGTAGATCGCCCGACAGCATTCGCAGCAGGGTGGATTTGCCGGCGCCGTTCGGCCCGACGATGGCGATCAGCTCGCCTTGCGCGACGGCGAGATCGACGTTGTCGACCAGCGTCGCGCCGCCGGTCGCGAAGCCGGCCCTGCGGGCCTCGAGCGCGGTGCTCATAGGCCGACCAGCTTGCGCTGGCGCAACAGGATGACGAGGAAGAACGGCGCGCCGATCGCCGCGGTGAGAATGCCGATCGGCATTTCGGCCGGCGCCACGATGGTGCGCGCGACGGTGTCGGCGGCCACCAGCATCACCGCGCCGAGGCAGGCGGAGGCTGGCAGCAGCAGCCGGTGCGACGGGCCGATCAACAGCCGCAGCAGATGCGGCACGACGATGCCGACGAAGCCGATCACGCCGCAGACCGAAACCGCGACGCCGGTCATCAGCGACACCAGCACGATCGACAGACGCTTCAGCCGTTCGACGTCGACGCCGGTGTGAAACGCCTCCGACTCGCCGAGTACCAGCAGATCGAGATGGCGCGCGACCTTGACGAATACCAGGAGCGCGATCAGCAGCACCAGTGCGGTCGACGACGCCTTGGCCCAGTTGGCGCCGCTGAGCGATCCCATCATCCAGAAGGTGATGTCGCGCAATTGCCGGTCGTCGGCGAGGTACACCAGCACGCCGATCCCCGCATTGGCGATGGCCGCGATGGCGAGGCCGGCGAGCAGGAACAGCGCGATCGAGGTGCGCCCGGCGCGGCTGGCGATCCGGTACAGCGCGATGGTGGTGACCAGCGAGCCGGCGAAGGCGGCGACCGGCAGCAGATGATCCTGCAGGAAGCGAAGATTGTCACCGAGCGCATGATCGAGCAGCACGATCGACGAGGCCGCCGCGAACGCTCCGCCGCTGGAGACGCCGACCAGCGCCGGATCGGCGAGCGGATTGCGGAACAGTCCCTGCATCAGCGCGCCCGACGCCGCCAGCAGGCTACCGACGATCGCGGCGGTGAGGATGCGCGGCAGCCGGATCGACCACAACACCATTTGATCGCGCGCCGCCATCGGCCCGGCATCGGCGGCGGGCAACAGCCCGAGCGCGGCGGGCAGGCGCGACAGCGGAATGCCGGCGGCGCCGACAGTCAGCGCCAGCGCCAGGCAGATCAGCAGCAACACGAGCAGCACCGCCAGGGTGACGCCGGAGCGCGGCCGGAACGACCTCGCGACGCGCCGGCGTCCGATCTCCATCACCGTCATGGGCGGCAAACGGTCGACGCCGCCTTCGGCTTGAAATCGCCGGCCTGGCTCGCGAGCTGCGGATACAGCGTCGCGGCGACGTCGCGCGCGGCGGCCGGGGTGCGCGGGCCAAAGCCGAGCAGATACAGCCCGTCCATCGCCACGAAGACGCGGTTCTTCGCCGCCGGCGTCAGCGCGAAGCCCGGATGGGCGTAGAACGCATCGGCCTCGAAGGTGTCGCGGCTGCGCCGGATCGTCAGCACCGCGTCCGGTTTCGCCGCGACGATCGCCTCGTCGTTGATCGACTTGTAGCCGTCATAGCCGTCGATCGCGTTGACGCCGCCGGACAGTTCGATGATCTCGTCGGCGGCGGTGTTGCGGCCCGCCGCCATCGCCTGGCCGTTGACCAG
This sequence comes from Rhodopseudomonas palustris, assembly GCF_034479375.1. Lineage (NCBI taxonomy): Bacteria > Pseudomonadati > Pseudomonadota > Alphaproteobacteria > Hyphomicrobiales > Nitrobacteraceae > Rhodopseudomonas > Rhodopseudomonas palustris. Next base: position 4,337,402 of record NZ_CP140155.1, read on the forward strand.
CGACATCACGAACATCACCCGCAGCGGCTTGGCGATCTTCGCACGAAGTTGCCGGAGCTGATCGAAATCCTCCGCCACGGCGTTCGCGAGGCAGCTCGCGGCGGCGTCCGCATTCATGGCGCGGCCGATCAGTCTGATCTTGTCGAGCAGTCCCTGCTCGGTGAGCTTCTCCGGAATCAGCACCAGCGGGATCTTGGCCGATTCGATCGCCTGCATGGTCTGCTTCGGACCGGCGCTGTCCATCGCCAGAATCAGCGTCGGGTTCAGCCCGATCACGCCTTCGGCGGAGAGCTGCCGCAGATAGCCGACATTCGGCTTGTCCTTCACGGCCGCCGGCGGATAGGTGCTGGTCGAATCGATCCCGGCGATGCGCTGTTCGAGCCCGAGCGCGACGAGCACTTCGGTGATCGCGCCGCCGATCGACAGCGTGCGCGAGGTGTCGGCGATCGTCACCTCGCGGCCGTGCGCGTCGCGCACCGCGATGTCGCCGGCGACGCCGGGGCTCGCGGCGAGAACGGTCGCGGCCAGCACCGAGAGAAATGCGTAGCGCGCGGGGGGCGAGACGAGCGAGCCGATCATTTGGTCAGGATCAGCTTGTTCTGGGATGTCAGGCGCAGCCGGTATCGGTCGCCGCCGTGCGCGATGACGATCTCGCGGCCCAGCGAAAACAGATCGCGGCTCTCGAGCTGATTGCCGACGATATTGACGGCGCGCTCGGCCGCCGGGCCGGCGTCGGTGGTGCTCTTGTTATCAGTGTGTTCGGTCATCGCAGCCGTCTTGGTAGTCGAGCCTGGGTCGATCCAATATAGGCGCTGCCGCCGGAATGTGTCTTATAATCACTTTAAACCGGGGCGCCCCGGCTTGACGCGCGACGGCGCCGGCGTCAGGTTTACTTGACGGCGCTCCGTGTCACGCGAGCGTCGCGTGCTATCTCGGCCAGCCAGCCCTCTGCATCAGCAGTGCCCGCCAGCCCATCACCGATGATCTGATTGGAATTCAGGATGGTCGTGCTGGCCAGTTACCTGCGCGCGCATCTGCGCGCGCTTGTGCGCGGACGCGCGTCGTGGCCGATGCCGATCGATGCCGTCGCCTCCGCAGCGGGGCGACGCCGATGACGATGGCGAATGTGAAGACGGGCGGCGCAGCGTCCCATGGCGGGCACGGGCACGGGCATCATCCGGCGCCCGCGGCGGCGCAGCAGGTCAGCGATTACTTCGTGCGGATCGGCTGCGATCCCTTGACCGAGGCGTTCGCGAAGCGCTCGTTCTCGCCGCCTTGGCGCGGCAGCCGTCCGGTCGACAGCGACGATGTCGGCGCGGTGTTCGAACGCATCTTCGCGACGCCGCGGACGGAGACCGCGGTCGCTTATGTGCACGTGCCGTTCTGCCAGACGCACTGCCTGTTCTGCGGCTTCTACCAGAATGTCTGGCGCGCCGAGGCCGGCCCTGCCTATGTGGACGACGTGCTCGCCGAACTCGCGGCGCGATCCACCACGGCGCTGATCGCGTCGGCGCCGATCGACGCGGTGTATATCGGCGGCGGCACGCCGTCGGCGCTCGCAGCCGACGATCTCGCGCGCCTCGTCGAGGGCCTGCGCCGCTATCTGCCGCTGACCGGGGATTGCGAGATCACGCTCGAAGGCCGCGCCTTCGGCTTCGATCTGGCGAAGGCCGTGAAAGTGGCGGACGCCGGCGTGACCCGGCTGTCGATCGGGGTGCAGACGTTCTCGACGCAGGTGCGGCGCCGGCTCGGCCGCAAGCTCGCCGGCCCGGACGTGCAGGCGTTTCTGTCGGACCTGGTCGCGCTCGGCCGCACCGCGGTGGTGTGCGATCTGATCTACGGATTGCCGGGACAGACCGACGAGACCTGGGCGAGCGATATCGTGACCGTCGACCAACTCGGGCTCGACGGCGTCACGCTCTATGCGCTCAACATGTTTCCGGGCGGGCCGATGGCGCGCGCGATCGAGAAGGGCAAGCTGGCGCCGGGGGCTCCGCCCGGCATGCAGGCGCGCGCTTATGCGGAGGCGGTCGGGCGGCTCGCGGGGCTCGGATGGCTGCAGGTGTCGCAGTCGCATCTGGTGCGCTCGGTGCGCGAACTCAATCGCTACAATGCGGCGATCAAGCGCGGCGTCGCCTGCCTTCCGTTCGGCGCGGGCGCCGGCGGCCAGGCGAACGGCTATCGCTGGCGCAACGTCATCGACATCGCGCAGCGCCGCGACATGATCGCGCAGCATCGCGAGCCGGTCGAGGGACTGGCGCTGGTGCCGGCCGATCATGCGGCGCATGCGATGATCGCGGCCGGCCTCGAGGCCGGGCGGCTCGACCTCGCCGCGATCGAAACGCTGCGGCCCGGCTTCCGCGCCGCGGTGGCGCCGCTGCTCGCCAACTGGGCGGCGGCCGGTCTCGGCGAACTCTGCGGCGACGGCTTCAGGCCCAATCACGCCGGCGCGTTCTGGATCAGCAATCTCACCAGCGGCCTGTCCGCCGGGCTGCAGTCGGCGACGCAGGCGGCTGCGGGCGGCTGCTGCGAACCGGCGTGAGGTCGGCTATGCTGCGATCGCGCAAGCGGATCGGCCGCTTCTCTGATGTGATCGGACTCGTATGAAAATCCTGATATTCGGCGCGACCGGTCGGACCGGCCGTCATCTGGTGTCGCAGGCAGCCGCGATCGGCTGGAGCGTGCACGCGGCGGGCCGCAACGCCGATCTGTTGCAGGACCTTCCGGGCGCGGCGGAAATCTCCGTGGTCGATCTCGCCGATCCCGATCGTGTCGCCGATGTGGTGCAGCGCGCCGCGCCGGACGCGATCATCGCCACCGTCGGCGGCGCACTGCAGGACGGGCGGCTGGTCGACGAGTTCGGCAACAACGCGATCGCCGATGCGGCCGTGAGCGGCGGCGTGCGGCGGCTGGTGCAGATTTCCTCGCTGGCCTGCGGCGACAGCCGTGCGTTCGCATCCGAACGGATCATCGCCGCGATCGGTCCGGTGCTCGAGGCCAAGACCCGCGCCGAGGATCATCTGCGCCGGCTAGATCTCGACTGGACGATCATTCGTCCGGGTGGATTGACCGAGGGCGAGCCGACCGGCAGCGGCGCGCTGTACGACGATCCCCGCGTGCACGGCATGATCGCCCGCGCCGATCTCGCAGCCCTCGTGCTGCAAACCGTCGCGGCCGCCGCGACGCATCGCCTGACGCTGTCCACGGTCGACCGGACGACGCTGCCGGCCGAGCCGGCCGATCTGCGCGAGTTCGTCGTTCCGCCGCGCGTGTAGTTGTGAGCGTGATCCGCGTCGACGATTCCTTACAATCGTTTTAATCACTTATCACGCGCCGTTGACCACCCGGTTTGGCTCCGGTACCAAATTCAAATCCGTCGGCATCTGCCGACGGTTTCTCTGCCAGCCAGCCGCCTTCGGGCGCGCCCGCCAGCCGCAATCAATCAACTCGACGGGGCTGTCATGGTGGGGCTGAACTCGCGCATCCGTGCGCTTTTGCTATCTGGATCCGTCGTCGCGCTGGCGGTTGCGCCGGCCGCGGCGCAAACCGCGACGACCGCGCCGCAACAGGACAAGCAGAAGCAGACCAAGCGCGAGCGCGCGGCGAAGCCGTCGGCGCAAAATCAGGTGCAAGCTCCGGCGCGCGACCCGCGCGAGGCCTATGCGCAGGCCGGGCAGGCGATGCAGCCGCTCGACACGATCACCGTGTCGGCGACCAAGACCGAGGAGCGCGCGATCGACGCGCTGGCGCCGGCCAGCGCGATCACGCAGGGGCAGATCGAGCGGCTTCAGCCCAACCGGCTGCAGGACATTTTCGTCGCCACGCCGGGCGTGGCGTTCCAGGATCGCGGCGACGACCCGTCCACCGCGATCAACATCCGCGGCCTGCAGGATTTCGGCCGGGTCGCCGTGGTGGTCGACGGCGCGCGGCAGAACTATCAGCGCTCCGGCCACAATGCGCAGGGCTCGTTCTTTCTCGATCCCGAGCTGATCGGCGGCGTCGACGTGGTGCGCGGCCCGAGCGCCAACGTCTACGGCTCGGGCGCGATCGGCGGCGTGGTGTCGTTCCGGACCAAGGACATCGACGACGTGCTGCGCGCCGGCGAACGCTGGGGCGTCGACATGACCGGCTCCTACGGCAGCAACAATGCGCGCGGGCTCGGCTCGATCTTCGGCGGCGTCCGGGTCGACCCGACCGTCGACGTGTTCGGCGGCGCGCTGTATCGCACCCAGGGCAACTACAAGGACGGCGCCGGCACCGAGATCGGCAACACCGGCAACGACATCGCCGGCGGCCTGCTGAAGCTGACGGTGCGGCCGGCCGAAGGTCACGAGATCAAGTTCGGCGGTCTGTTCCAGGACTACAACTACAATATAGGCCAGTTCAATCGCGGGCCGGTGCTGACCGCGGCGCAGCGCGCGCTGTATCAGGGCTCCTCGGTGTACGATTCCAACGTGAAGAACTACACCGGAACGATGAGCTGGCGATATTCGCGGCCGGACGACATGCTGTTCGACTGGAACATCAATCTGTACGGCAACCGGACCGACAACGACCAGACCAAGACCTATCACAATTCCACCAGCGGCGCGGCCTATTGCGGCGCCGGCAATGTCGGCAACAACATCTCCGGCTGCGTCGGCGACACGCGCGGCTACCGGCTGGACACGATCGGCATCGACGCCAACAACACCACGCGATTCGACTACGGCGACTGGCGCACCGCCGTCACCTACGGCGTCGACGCCTTCAACGACAAGGTCACCACGACGGATTCGCGCGGCAATTCCAACATCACGACGCCGAGCGGCGAGCGCACCGTGTCGGGCGGCTTCATCCAGCTCAAGAACAATTATGCGAGCTGGCTCGAGGTGATCGGCGCCGCGCGGTACGACCATTACGAGCTGAATTCGCAGACCAGTTCCGCGAGCGGCAGCCGGCTGTCGCCGAAGATCACGGTCGGCGTCACGCCGGTCGCGGGCTTCACGCCCTATGTCGGCTATGCCGAAGGCTATCGCGCGCCGTCGATCACCGAGACGCTGATCTCGGGCGCGCACGCCACCGGCGGCGGCCCGGCGCTGTTCACCTGCGCCGACGGCACCAGCGGCCTGTTCTGCCTGATCCCGAATGCCGGGCTGCGGCCCGAAGTCGGCAAGAACAAGGAAATCGGCATCAACCTGAAATACAACGATCTGTTCGTGTCGGGCGACAGCTTCCGCGGCAAGATCAACGCCTTCCGCAACGACGTCGACAACTACATCGAGCTGGTGGGGTCGACGCCCCAGACGTCGAATCTGGGGCCGGCCTTCGGTCAGTACAGCAAGTTCTATCAGTATCAGAACATCCCGCACGCCAGGATCGAGGGCGTCGAACTCGAGACCTCCTACGACGCCGGGCTGTGGTTCGTCGGCGTCTCGGCCTCGACGCTGCGCGGCACCAATCCCGACACCGGCCTCGGCCTCGCCTCGGTTCCGTCGCGCAAGGTCGTCACGTCTGGCGGCGTCCGGCTGCTCGACCGGCAGCTCACGATCGCGGCGCAATGGGCGTCCTACGCGGCCAACACCAACCTTCCGGCCGGCTATCTGCCGGGGACCTCCTACGATCTGGTCAATCTCAACGTCGCCTACCGGCCGACGCCGGACGTGACCTTGCACTTCTCGGTCGATAATGTCCTGAACAACTACTATCGTCCGTATGCGATCCCCGGATCGTCGACCGACGGAACGTCGCAGAACGACGTTCTGTTCAGCAGTCCGGGGGCCGGCATCGTCTACAAGGGCGGGATCAAGGTGCACTTCGGAGGTGCATAGGAATTCGCTGCAGCCCGCGCGTCGGGCCGGACGCAGCGGGCAGGCGGCTAATTTCAACTCAGGGAGATGACATGTTCATTGCTATGAACCGGTTCCAGGTGAAGCGCGGCGCGGAGCACAAATTCGAGGCGATCTGGAGCGCGCGCGAATCCTATCTCGGCGAGATGCCGGGATTCACCGAGTTTCATCTCCTCAAGGGCCCCGTGAGCGACGACCATACGCTGTATTCGACCCACACCACCTGGGTCGACAAGGCCGCTTTCGAGGCCTGGACGACGTCGGAGCAATTCCGCCGCTCGCATGCGCGGGCCGGCAACGACACCGGCGAAAGCATCTATCTCGGCCATCCGCGGTTCGAGGGCTTCGAGGTGATCCGCACCGAGCGCAAATCGGCGGCGGCCGCCTGAACGGAAACGCCGCCTGAACGGAAACGGAGACAAGACATGGACGCGTCGGTCGTGACGTCGGAGCCCGCCGATCTTCGGGCCTATATGGCCGGGAATCCGGCCGCGGTGATCGAGGATGTGGCACGGCAATGGAAGGTGTCGCCGCGCGACGTGATCGAGGCGCTGCCGCCCGGCATGGCGCGGCTCGGGCCCGGCGACGGCTTCGTCCCGGCGATGACCGACATCGCGACCTGGGGCGAGGTGACGCTGATCGTTCACACCGAGGATGCGATCTTCGAATTCACCGGCGAGGTGCCGGCCGGCGAGATCGGCCGCGGTTACTTCAACCTGATGCAGCCGAAAGGCCTGCACGGACATCTGAAACACGACAATTGCGGCGGCGTCGCTTTCGTCGAGCGGCCGTTCATGGGCAAGTCCAGCGCCTTCGTGGCGTTTCTCAACCAGGGCGGCGGCATCATGTTCAAGGTGTTCGTCGGCCGCGATTCCAATCGCGAACTACGCGCCGACCAATTGGTGCGGTTCAGGGCGCTCGCCGAGAGCTTCGGCAAGGGACGCGTCGGCTAGGTCTCGCGGTGGCCTCGCGCTCTCCGCAAGGCCGCGTCCCGGTTCCAGCAGCCGCAACCCCGCGTCGGAAGCGGACCGATCCGAGCAGGCGAAGACCGCAACAGCGCTTCATCCATCGCGTGAAGCGATATTGCGATTGCAGAATGCACTGATCCCTCATCCTGAGGAGCCCGGCGAAGCCGGGCGTCTCGAAGGATGGGGGCGACGCAGTGCCGGCGGCGCATGGTTCGAGACGGCGCTGCGCGCCTCCTCACCATGAGGTTTTGCCTCTCACGCGATGAAATTTTGCCGGTGGTGCGCGTCCCGCAACGCCGGTGCTGATTCCATCGGAGACAGTCCAGCTCCAGCCGACGTCGCGGGCGGCGGCGGAACGCCGCCGTTGCAGCGGGCGCGGTCGCGCTCGCGGTTTGCCGATCAGGAACGCGGTTGCGCCACCGGCGTTGGCCCTCCGCCGGGCGCTGGTTGCGTCCGGCGAGCGCGGCAAACCCGCATCGATTCGAGGCCCGAAATGCCGAAAGTCCGCACCGAAGCCGAAGCTCTCGTGGCCCCGAAGCCGCCGGCTCTGGCGGAAGAAGTGAGCGAAGCCCTGCTGGAAAAGGCGTCGCTGCCGCTCGGGACGATGTCCGTGCTCGGCCTGCTGGCCGGCGGGTACATCGCGTTCGGCGCCCTGTTCGCGACCGTCGCCTTGGCCGGCGCGGATGGTTGGCCCTACGGCGCGAGCCAGGTGCTGGCGGGATCGGTGTTCACCCTGGGGCTGGTGCTGGTGATCGTCGCCGGCGCCGAGCTGTTCACCGGCAATACGTTGATGGCCGGATTGCTGGTGGCGCGGCGACTCACCCTGAAGCCGATGCTGACCGCCTGGAGTGTGGTCTATCTGACCAATTTCGCCGGATCGCTGCTGATTGCGATCGTTGCTTTGGTCGCGGGGGTGCATCTGGCGGGAGACGGCGCCGTCGGCCGGGCTGCGCTCGAACTGGCGGAGGTCAAGAGCGCTCGCAGTTTCGGCACCGCGTTCGCCAGCGGCGTCCTCGCCAACATGCTGGTGTGTCTCGCGGTGTGGCTCGGCTACAGCGCAAGGAGCACCACCGACAAGGTGTTCGCCGTGCTGTTCCCGATCGCCGCCTTCGTCGCCGCGGGGCTCGAGCATTCGGTGGCGAACATGTACATCCTTCCTTACGGCTGGATGGTGAAGACCTTCGCCACCGCGCCGTTCTGGGAGATGGCGGCGATTGCGCCGGAGACATTCGGCGCGATCTCGATCGCGGGCGTTTTGGGCAATCTCGTTCCTGTGACGTTCGGCAATATCCTCGGCGGCTTCGTGATCGCGGCGGCCTATGCGGTCGCCTATCTGCGCAAATCGCCGGCGTGATTGAGGCGCCCGCCCGGCCTGCGTGTGACCATTTGCCACCATGCTGCGTCGCATCCTGAACGGCCTTTGCGCGTTGCCGGTCGGGCACGTCTGACTTTTCGCGGGGCCGGCGCGATGATCGCGACCGGGCTGGCGACCGGGCTGGTCCAGCGCGGCTCGGCGTTCTGGCGTTCACGGTCATCCGCAGCGTCGTTGTCCGGCAGCAGACATCGCTCGGAGACGCACAATGATCGATCCTTATTGCGGCGCTGCGCCGCTCCCCGCAGAACTGCTGAGCCGCTGGAATTTCGATCCGGTGCTGCTGGCGATGCTGGCGGGGGGCGTTGCGCTGCACCTCGGCGCGCTCCGGCGGGAACCCGCCGCCCAAGGCCGCATCCTGGCGGCGGCCGCCGGATGGACCCTGCTGTTCATGATCTTCGTGTCGCCGCTGTGCGCGCTGACCTCGGCGCTGTTCTCCGCGCGGGTCGCTCATCACGCCGTGCTGGTCGCGATGGCCGCGCCGCTGCTGGCGTGGTCGCTGCCGCGTCGGCTGGCGCCGGCGAGCCCCAGTGGCGCATCGGGTGCGGCGGCGTTCGTCGTGCACATGGTGCTGCTGTGGCTGTGGCACGCGCCGGCGCCCTACGCCGCCGCGCTGGCCGATCCGGCGATGTTCTGGGTGATGGAGCTGAGCCTGCTCGGCAGCGCGATCTGGCTGTGGCGCGCGGTGCTGGCGCCGGCCGCGCGGCTCGGCGCGACGCTGGCGCTGCTGCTCGGCCAGGTGGTGCAGATGGGGCTGCTCGGCGCCGTCATCACCTTCGCCCGCACGCCGCTGTACGAGGCGCATCTCGGCGTCACCGCGCCGTGGGGGCTGACCGCATTGCAGGACCAGCAGCTCGCCGGGCTGATCATGTGGGTGCCGGCGTCGATTCCCTATCTGGCGGCGGCGCTGGCGCTGCTGGCGAGCCGGCTCGATCGACCGGTCACGGCCGATGAAGCGGTGCGATGATCGCGTGGCTGAAGGCGATCCATATTCTGGCGCTGATCGTGTGGTGCGCCGGGCTGCTGGTGCTGCCCGGCCTGTTCGCCCAGCGCAGCCGGCTCGACGCGGGCCCGGCGGTCGAACTCAACCGACTCACCCGGACGCTGTATATCGCCGTCACCTCGCCGGCCGCCTTCGTGGCGGTGGTGGCGGGCACCATCCTGCTGTTCCTGCGGGAGGCGTTCACCACCTGGATGATGCTGAAGCTGTTTGCCGTCGGGCTGCTGGTGATCTTCCACATGCGGGCCGGGTACCTGATCCTCAATCTGTTCGAACCGGAAGGCAACTACGCGCCGTGGCGGCGCTGGGTGATGACCACCGCGACGCTGGCGGTGATCGGCGTCATCCTGGTGCTGATCCTGACCAAACCGCCGATCGATCTGGCCTTCGTGCCGCCATGGATGCGCGAGCCCGGCGGGCTTCACTCCTTCGTCGACACCATCAGGCCGACGCCGTGATCGAACACCAGCTTGCCGCCGTGCCAGCCCGCGATGCCGACGAACACCGTGCCGAGCGCCGAGACCATCAGGCCGACCGGCAGCACGTTCAGATGATCGACCAGCCGCAATCCCCAATTGGCGCCGGCGACCGACACCAGCATGACGCCGGCGGTGGCGTGCATCCAACTCGCCGCGCGCTTGCGGATACCCTCGACCAGCAGCAGCTCCGCGGTGCCGGCGAGGCTAGCGGCGACGCCGAACCAGAATGCGAAGCCGCTCGCCCACAGCCCGGCGCGCGCCCAGAACGGATCGGCGCTCCACCAGTAGAAAATGTCGCAGCCGAGCGTCGAGATCACCAGCGCGATCGGAAACGAGACCATCATCGCATGGATCGGATGGCCGGCGAGGGCCACGATCGAATTGGTGTCGTATTGGCGGATTTCTTCGATGATTGTCTTCGGCATCATGCACCTCGCGTCGACCTAATGCGCCGATGCCGTGCTTGGTTCACCGCGGGCGTCGTCTCGGCGAGTAGTCTGCCGCTCGCCGGCTGCGGCGGACCCTTGTCGGCGCTCGATCCGGCCGGGCCGGCGGCGGCGGCGATCGCCGAATTGTGGTGGGTGATGCTGATCGGCGCCGTCGGGCTGTTCGTGCTGGTGATGGGGCTGCTGCTGTGGACTTTCGTCCGGCGCGGCGACGGCACGGCGTCGCCGAAATTGTGGCTGGTCGGTGGCGGGCTGGTGCTGCCGGCGTTGGTACTGACGCCGCTGCTCGGCTACGGGCTGCTGACCGGCGAGCGGCTGCTCGCGTATCCCGCGACCGACGCGCTGCGGGTCGATGTCGAGGCGAAGCAGTGGCAATGGACGTTCCGCTATCCCGGGCAGGGCGGCGGGCGGATCTCGGTGAACGAACTGCACATCCCGGCCGGGCGGCCGGTCGATCTGCGCGTCAGCAGCGCCGACGTGATCCACAGCTTCTGGATCCCGCGGCTCGGCGGCAAGATCGACGCGATCCCGGGACACGTCAATCTGATCCGGCTGTCGGCGGCGCGGCCCGGCATCTATCGCGGCGTCTGCGCCGAATTCTGCGGCACCGGCCACACCATCATGGATTTCAGCGTCACCGCGCACGACGCCGGTGACTACGACGACCGGCTGCGCGCGCTGCCGCAGGAGCAGCGATGATGGACGAGCGCACCAACGACACCGTTGCGGCGCCGAGCCCTATCCGCCTGCACAAGCAGCTCGACGCGGTGTGGGGCACGCCGGGCGGATGGGGGCGGCTCGCGGCGGTGAATCACACCATCGTCGGCCGCCGCTTCATCGCCACCGCCTTCGTGTTCTTCGGGATCGGCGGCATCCTGGCGATGCTGATCCGGGCGCAGCTCGCGACGCCGCGCAGCGCCTTCCTCGGGCCGGAGATCTACAACCAGATCTTCACCATGCACGGCACGGTGATGATGTTCCTGTTCGCGATCCCGATGTTCGAGGGCTTCGCGATGTACCTGCTGCCGAAGCTGCTCGGCGCGCGCGACATGGCGTTTCCGCGGCTCAGCGCCTATGGCTATTGGTGCTATCTGTTCGGCGGCTCGATGCTGCTGATCGCGATGGCGGTCGGGCTGGCGCCGAACGGCGGCTGGTTCATGTACACGCCGCTGAGCTCGAAGGCCTACACGCCCGGCATCAATTCCGACATCTGGCTGATCGGCATCACTTTCGTCGAGATCTCGGCGCTGTCGGCGGCGGTCGAGATCATCGCCACGATCCTGAAGACGCGCGCGCCCGGGATGTCGCTCGACAAGATGCCGCTCTTGGCGTGGTATCTGCTGGTCACCGCCTTCATGATGCTGTTCGGCTTTCCGCCGCTGATCCTCGGCTCGATCCTGCTCGAGGTCGAGCGTGCGTTCGACCTGCCGCTGTTCGACCCGACCCGCGGCGGCGACGCGCTGCTGTGGCAGCATCTGTTCTGGCTGTTCGGCCATCCCGAGGTCTACATCATCTTCCTGCCGGCCGCCGGCATGGTCTCGACCATCCTGCCGGTGCTGGCGCGGCGCGAGATCGTCGGCTACAGCGCGATCGTGATCAGCGTCGTGGCGCTGGCGTTCCTCAGCTTCGGGCTGTGGGTGCACCACATGTTCACGGTCGGGATTCCGCATCTGGCGCTGGCGTTCTTCTCGTCGGCCAGCACCGCGGTGGCGGTGCCGACCGCGGTGCAGATCTTCGCCTGGATCGGCACGCTGGCGGCCGGGCGGCCGCAGCTCAAGCTGCCGATGCTGTATCTGCTCGGGTTCTTCTCGGTGTTCGTGATCGGCGGCCTGACCGGCGTGATGCTGGCGATCGTGCCGTTCAACTGGCAGGTGCACGACACCCATTTCGTCGTCGCGCATCTGCATTACGTGCTGGTCGGCGGCTTCGTGTTTCCGATGCTGGCGGCGGCGTATTACTGGCTGCCGCATTTCACCGGGCGGGTGCCGCGCCACAGCCTCGGCGTGCCGGCGTTCTGGCTGATCATCATCGGTTTCAACGTGACGTTTCTGGTGATGCACCTGACCGGCCTGCTCGGCATGCCGCGGCGGATCCACGGCTACGGCGCGGAGACCGGATGGGAGTGGCCGAATCTGGTGTCGTCGGTCGGCAGCTTCGTGATGGCGATCGGCTTCGCGCTGTTCACCGTCGACGTGCTGTTGCATTGGCTGCACGGCAAGCGCAGCGCGCGCAATCCGTGGCGCGCCGGCACGCTGGAATGGGCCATCGCCGTGCCGCCGACCAACTACGCCTTCGCGTCGTTGCCCGACGTCGCGACGCGCGCGCCGCTGCAGGAGCGGCCGGACCTCGGCAACCATCTGGCGCGCGGCGGCGGCTATCTCGGCTTCGTCCGCAACGGCTGGCTGGAGACGCTCGGCGTCGATGTGATGTCGGGACGGGTCGAGCAGATCGTGCGGCTGCCGAACCAAACCATGCTGCCGCTGTTCACCGCGCTGGTGACGGGCGTGTTCTTCGTCGCGGTGCTGTTCAAGCTCTACGTGGTCGCGCTGCTGGCGCTGCCGGCGATCGTCGCGATGCTGCTGGCCTGGACGCCGGTGTCGGGCGAACGGCGCGATCGCGGCGCGCTGCCGATCGGCAACGGCGCCGAGGCGGTGCTGCACAGCGAGGCGCGGTCGCCGCCGTCGCTATGGGCGATGGGGCTGACGCTGGCGGCGGACGCCACCGCCTTCGCGTCGCTCGCCTTCGGCATCCTGTTTCTGTGGGTGGTGGCGCCGAACTGGCCGCCGCCGTCGATGATCGGCTGGGCGCCGTGGGGCGTCGCGCTGAGCGCGGGCGGCCTCGTGACCGGCTTCATCGCCGGCCGGATCGCGACCTTGCGCGGCGTGGTCCGCAGCGGACGTCTTCGCGAGGCGGCGCTGGTGATCGCGCTGCTCGGGCAGATCGTGGCACTGTTCGGCATCGCCGACGTCATCCTGGCGGTGCCGCCGCCGACCCAGCATGCCTACGCCGCCGCGACCACGATCATCCTGATCTATGCCGGCCTGCACGCCGCGCTGGCCGCGGTGTTCGCCGGCTTCGGCATCTGGCGCAGCCGCGCCGGCTATGTGTCGCAGACGCGGACGGTCGATCTGCGGATCGGCGCGCTGTGGAGCGATTTCACGGCGGCGATCGGGATCGCGACGCTGCTGATCGTCTACGGCCTGCCGCTGGTGATGGGGTGACGGCATGACGCGTTCGTCCGCCCGTTCCGCCTCGCTGCTGCTGATCGCATCGGGCTTCGTGGTCTGGGCCTCGGCCTTCACGCTGCTCTATGCCGCGCTGTCGGTCGGCTGCGCCTATGGCTGGCAGCGGATCGTGATCGCCGACACCGACCTGCAGCGCGCGGCCCTGCTTGCGATCTGGGGCGTTCACCTCGTCGTGCAGACCGGCATCCTGATCCATTGCTGGCGGCTGCCTCGGACGACGGACGACGGCACCGCCGCCTTCACGCGCCGGGTCGCGATCGGATCGAACGCCGCCGCGCTGGTCGCGACGGTGTGGACCGGGCTGGTGATTCCTGCGGCGTCGCCGTGTCTGTGAGGAGGGAAAGTCCCTCGCCACTGGCTCTTTGAAACGCTCGCCACAGGCAAGACCTCATGGTGAGGAGGCGCGAAGCGCCGTCTCGAACCATGCGCCAGGGGGCGTGCGTCGCCGCATCCTTCGAGACGCCCGGCTTCGCCGGGCTCCTCAGGATGAGGTCGGACTTGTTGCGATGCAAGATTTTGCCGATCGACTACCGCGGCGGCTGCGCCGGCTCCGTGGGCCTGGCTTCGTCGACGCCGTGCGGGTCGAGCGTCGCCCAGCCTTCTTCGCCGGGCGGTGCCGGCAGTTGCTGCTGCAGCGCGCGGTTGCGCAGGATGTGGGCCTTGGAAATCATGTGGGCGGCGATCGGCGCGGTGAGAAACAGGAAGACCGAGATGATCAGTTCGTGCAGCGACGGGGCGTCCCGCAGCAGCGCGAAATACAGCATCGAGGCGATCAGCAGCGAGCCGATGCCGAGCGTGGTGGATTTGGTCGGCGCATGCAGACGACGCATGACGTCCGACAGCTTCACCAGACCGAACGATCCGACGAACAGGAAGAACGCGCCGATCAGGATCAGCGACGACACCAGTAATTCGCTCAGTCCGGCCATCGTCATGCTATTCGATCACATTGCCGCGCAGCAGATATTTGCAGAACGCGACCGTCGACAGGAATCCGACGGCCGCGAACAGCAGCGCGATCTCGAAATACAGGCTGGTGTCGAACCAGATGCCGATCACCACGATCAGTCCGATGGCGTTGACCGCGAGCGTATCGAGCGCGAGGATCCGGTCGAGCACGTCCGGCCCGGTGCCGAGCCGGTAGAGGTTCATCAGCACCGACACGCTGATCACGCCGACGGCGACGAGGCATGCTGTTGCGATCATCCGAAGATCTCCTTCAGCCGTCGTTCGTAGCGGGTCTTGATCTGCTCGACCGTGCCGGCCGGATCGGTGGTGTGCAGACAATGCACCAGAATGGCGCTGCCGTCGGCGGCCAGATCGGCGCTGACCGTGCCCGGCGTCATGGTGATGGTCGCCGCCAGCAGCGCGATGGCCTCGGGCGAGGTGAGGTCGAGCGGCACGACCACGAATTGCGATTGCAGGCTCGCGCTCCGCCGGAACAGCACCCAATAGGCGACCTGAACGTTGGAGACGACGATGTCCCAGCCGACGATCGCAAAATACACGATCAGCTTCAGCGGATTGCGGATGGTGGGTCGGGTCGGCCAATACGGGCTGGTGAACAACGGGATCGCGAGCCCGAGCACCAGCCCCAGCACCACGCTGCCGAGCGAGAACGTATTGATCAGCGCGACGAAGACGCCGGCGATCACCAGGCTGAGGATCGGATGCGGCAGCACTTTGGTCATTGCGGAGCGCTCCGCGACAGCGCCAGGGCGGCCGGGTTCACGGCGCGGACATAGGCATTGATATCGAGCGTCTGCTGCGCCGTCGCCGCCAGTTCGCGGGTGATCGGGCCGGCGAACACCGACAGCAGCGCAGTTGCGCCGAGCAGTCCGGCGATCACCGCGACCGGCAGCGCGATCGACGGCGCGGGGTCAACCGGCTGCGGCGGACGGTCGGCGACCTTCCAGAACAGCGTGCTGCCGGCGCGGGCGAAGCCGACGATCACCAGAAGGCTGGTGCCGAGCAGGATCGTCCAGCTCGTCACCGCCAGCGGGCCGCGCCAGCTCGCGTCGAGGATCAGCAGCTTGCCGAGAAAGCCGGACAGCGGCGGCATTCCGGTCATGGCGATCGCCGCGACGAAGAACAGGCCAGCGAGCAGGTTGGGATGGCGAAGGGGCGGCGCCGGCACCAGCCGGTCGGCAAGGCGGCCGCGCTGCGCAGCGACCAGATCGGCGAGCAGGAACAGCGCCGCGCCGCTCAGCGTGCTGTGCAGCAGATAGTACAGCCCGGCGGACAGGCCGCTCGCGTCGAACAGGCCGAGCGCCAGCAGCAGCGAGCCCATCGACCAGACGATCGAGAAGCAGACCAGCCCCAGCAAGGTCGGGCTCGCCAGCACGCCGACCGCGCCGAGCGCCAGCGTCGCCAGCGCGGCGGGCACCACCCAGGGCGCGGCGATGTCCGCCACCGGCCCGGCATCGGCGCCGAACACCACGGTGTAGACCCGGACGATCGAATAGGCGCCGACCTTGGTCATCATCATGAACAGCGCCGCCACCGGCCCCGGCGCCGCCGCATAGGCCGAGGGCAGCCACCATTGCAGCGGCACCAAGGCGGCCTTGAGCGCGAACACCAGCAGCAGCAGCAGCGCGCCGACGCGCAGGATGGCTTCGTCGCCGGGCGCGATCTGCGTCACCCTGGCGGCGAGGTCCGCCATGTTGAGCGTGCCGGTCACCGCATAGATCAGCCCGACGGCGAACAGGAACAGCGTCGAGCCGACCAGATTGATCGCGACATAATGGAAGCCCGAGCGCAGCCGTCGCGCGCCGCCGCCATGCAGGATCAGGCCGTAGGAGGCGATCAGCATGATCTCGAAGAACACGAACAGGTTGAACACGTCGCCGGTGAGGAAGGCGCCGTTGAGGCCCATCAGTTGAAACTGGAACAGCGGATGGAAATGCCGGCCGCGATCGTCCCAGCCGGCCAACGCGTAGATCAGCACCGCGACCGCCAGCAGCGCCGTCAGCAGCACCATCGTGGCCGCGAGGCGATCGAGCACCAGCACGATGCCGAACGGGGCGCGCCAGTCGCCGAGCTGATAGGAGGCCGGCGCGCCGTCGGCCGCCGACATATAGAGCCAGCCGGCGACCGCGAGCAGCGCCAGCGTCGCGCCCGCCGAGACGATGCGCTGGCTGGCCAGATCGTGCCGCAGCACCAGCACCAGGAAGGCGGCGGCGACCGCGGGCAGGACGATCGGGGCGATGATCAGGTGGCTCATCGGCGCGTCGCCTCGCGCTTGGGCGCGTCGCGCCGCGGCTCGCCGTTCTCGACGCGCTCGGTGCCGGTCTCGAGGAAGCCGCGCAGCGCCAGCACCACCACCAGCGCCGTCATGCCGAACGAGATCACGATGGCGGTCAGCACCAGCGCCTGCGGCAGCGGATCGGCGTAGTCGGTGACGCCCTTGGTGATGATCGGCGCCTTGTCGATCGCAAGACGCCCCATCGCGAACAGGAACAGGTTCACCGCATAGGACAGGAAGGTGGTGCCGATGATCACCGGAAAGGCGTGCCGGCTCAGCACCAGATACAGGCCGACCATGGTCAATACGCCGATGCCGCTCGCAACCAGGATTTCCATTCAGCCCTCCTGAGCCGCGGGAGCTGCGGGCCGCGGCCGCATCGGGGAGCGGGGCAGGATCGGGATGTCGGACGGGCCGGGCGGCACCGGCGACCGCTTGGCGCGGCGCTCGACCCGCGAGATCTGCGACAGCGACAGCACCACCGTGCCGACCACGGTGAGGAAGACGCCGATGTCGAACAGGATCGCGCTCGCAAGTTCGACGTTCCCGATCAGCGGCACCGGCACGTAGACGAAGGCGCTGGTGAGGAACGGCCGCCCGAACAGGAACGCGCCGATGCCGGTGGCGGCGGCGGCCAGCACCCCGGCGCCGAGCAGGCGGTGGCCGTCGATCCGACGCTGCTCGGCCGACCAGGTGTAGCCGCTCGCCATGAACTGCATGATGATCGCGGTGGCGACCACCAGGCCGGCGATGAAGCCGCCGCCGGGCTGGTTGTGGCCGCGCAGGAAGATGTAGACGCCGACCGTGATCGCCAGCGGCAGCAGCGCGCGCGCCGCGACCACCAGCAGCAAGGGATGCGCGTCGGCGGAGTCGACGTGCTGCCGCATCGAATCGAGCCGCCGCGCCGCCGCGCCTTCGAGCGCATTGCTCAGCAGCGCGTAGATCACCAGCGCGGCGATGCACAGCACGATGATCTCGCCGAAGGTGTCGAAGCCGCGGAAGTCGACCAGGATGACGTTGACCACATTGGTGCCGCCGCCGCCGGGCTTGGATTCGGCGAGGTGATAGGCCGAGATCGAACTGAAGTCGCGGGTCATCACCGCATAGGCCAGCGCCGCGGCCGAAAGCCCGCCGCAGCCGGCGATCAGGCTGTTGCGCAGCTTGCGGCCGAATTTCGGCTCGGGCGGCGTCAGCTTCGGCAGCAGGTTGAGCGCCAGCAGCAGCAGGATCACCGTCACGACTTCGACGGAGATCTGCGTCAGCGCCAGATCCGGGGCCGAGAACTGCATGAAGGTGAGCGACACGATCAGCCCGACGACGCTGCTCAGGATCAGCGTCAGCAGCCGGTGGATGTGGAACATCATCACCCCGACGCTGGCGGTGACCAGCAGAATCCACGCCACCGCCGCCGGCAGGGTGACGGGCAGCAGCGCGCGCAGCCCGGCCTCGTGCCGGCCGCCGAGGAAGCCGACCGCGCCGACCGCCAGGATCGTCAGCGTGATCACCATCAGATAGCGCGGCAGCGATTCGTTGTGCAGCCGGCGGATGGTCCAGCGCGCGCTGCGCACCGCCGCCGCCATGACCGTGTCGAACATCGCCTTGGCGTCGGGCCGCGGCAGCCAGCCGCGCACGGTCTCCAGCGGGGCGTGGACGATCAGCAGCAGCAGGCCGCCCAGCAACGCGATGCCGCTCATCGCCAGTGGCAAAGTCAGGCCGTGCCAGATCGCCAGCGGCTGAAAGTCGAGTGGTGCGGCACCGACGACGGCCTGCGCGGTGCGCTCGACCACCGCGCCGGCGAGGAGCTGCGGCGCCAGCCCGATCGCCACCACCGGGATCACCAGGGCCGCGACCGGCGCCCACATGCCGAACGGCGGATCGTGCGGCGTGGCGTCGAGCATGGCGCGGGGCTTTCCGAGATAGGTCGAAACCGCGAACCGCACCGAATAGGCCACCGACAGCAGCGCGCCGAGCGTCGCCGCCGCCGGCACCAGCCAGACGCTGCCGAGCACATCGGTGTCGGCCGCGGCCTCCAGCATCATTTCCTTGGACAGGAAGCCGTTGAACAGCGGCACGCCGGCCATCGACGCCGCGGCGATCAGCGCCAGCACGGCGCTGATCGGCATCGGCCGCAGCAGGCCGCCGAGCTTGCGCAGGCTGCGGGTGCCGGTCTCGTGGTCGACGATGCCGGCGCTCATGAACAGAGCGGCCTTGAAGGTCGCGTGGTTGAGGACGTGAAACATGCAGGCGATCACGGCGAAGCGGGTGCCGAAGCCGAGCAGCATCGTCATCAGGCCGAGATGGCTCACCGTCGAGTGCGCCAGGATGCCCTTGAGGTCGTCCTTGAACAGCGCGATCCAGGCGCCGATCAGCATCGTCACCAGGCCGGTGGTGGCGACGATCGCGAACCACCATTCGGTGCCGGACAAGACCGGCCACAGCCGCGCCAGCAGGAAGATGCCGGCCTTCACCATGGTGGCGGAGTGCAGATAGGCCGAGACCGGTGTCGGCGCCGCCATCGCGTGCGGCAGCCAGAAGTGAAACGGAAACTGCGCCGATTTGGTGAATGCCGCGCCGAGCACCAGCAGCAGGATCGGGACGTATAGCGGCGACGCCTTGATCGCGTCGCCTCGCTGCAGGATCTCGGTCAGCTCATAGGAGCCGGCGGCCTGGCCGAGCAGCAGCATCCCGCCCATCAGCAAAAGCCCGCCGCCGCCGGTGACGACCAGCGCCATCCGGGCGCCCTGGCGGCCTTCCGGCAGATGATTCCAGTAGCCGATCAGCAGGAACGAGCTGAGGCTGGTCAATTCCCAGAACACCACCAGCAGCAGGATATTGTCGCTGATGACGATGCCCAGCATCGCGCCCTGAAACAGCAGCAGAAACGCGAAGAACCGTCCCATCGGATCGTCGCGGCCGAGATAGAACCGGGAATAGACGATCACCAGCAGCCCGATCGCCAGGATCAGGGTGGCGAAGAACAGGCCGAGGCCGTCGAGGAAGAACCGGAACGACAGCCCGAGCGCCGGCACCCATTCGGTGCCTGAGCGGATCGTCGCGCCCTCGAATACCGCAGGCGCGTTCGCGAGCAGGATCACGAGCGAGACCAGGCTGACGGAAGCGGTCACGAAGGTGCAGGCGTTGCGCCCGGACCGGATTGCAACCAGGGGCAGGACAGCGCCGAACAGTGGTATCAGAGCAATCAGTGCGAGCGGCATCGACCCCATCCGTGCACGCCGTTGTCCCCGACGCCGGTCTGCGCATTTACGACCACGGAAATCTCAGCCCGCGGAGATGCTTGACAGGGTTTGCAGGATTGGCCGGCGGATGCAAGAGCGGCAAATGGCGGGGCAAGCGGAAGACGGACCGCGAAGCAGCAGGATGAATTCAATCGGGCAACCATTTCTGTAAGGTTGCGGTATTTTCGCTTCCCGCAATTCGCAGGGGAAGGCGGCATTTCGGCGCGCCCGTCGCCCGGTCGCCGGGAGGTCGTTGCCGTCTCAGGTGCCGACGCGCAGCGCGGCGGACTGCTTGCGCAGCAGCGCGATCACCGACAGCGGCGTGATCAGGCCGGTGCGGGGATTGTCGGAGGGCACGTTCTCGATCGTCATCGAGAACCGCGCCGAATCCGAATCGACCTCGATGCGGTGGGTGTTGCGGGTGACGCCGGGATCGGCCCAGATCTCCACCATGGTGCGGTCCGGCCCGATACCGGCCAGCGACAGCGCGACCGCGACGTTGAGATTGGCCGGAAAGCCCTTGCCGGCTTCGCGCGCGGTGCCTTCGAACAGCTTCAGCGGCTCGCCCAACCCGTCGATGTCGATGCCGTTGTCGACGATGAACGGCGCGCCGCGCAGTCCGTCGACCGGCTTGCGGGTGATCATCCGCACCGAATGAATCGTCCCGACCGCGGCGGCGGTGACGGCATCGAGCCCGATCAGCGCGCCGGTCGGCACGATGATCTGGCCGCCGTTCGCCTTCGCCAGATCAATCAGGTCCTCGTTCTGCAGCAGCGCCGCGGCGCTGAGCACGATCGCGGTCTTGCCGCGGCTGACGAACGGCTCGACGATCGCGCGCAGCAATTTGGCGGGGGCCGCCTCGATCACCAGATCGGCATGAGCGTGCAGCTGATCGAGCGGCACGACCTGCGGCGGCGCCCGCAGGCCCCCCAGGAAATCGCGATGCTTCTCCGGGTCGCCGCTGGCGACGGCGCCGAGCGTCAGCCCGTCGAGCCCGCGATCGAGTTCACGCGCGATCGCCTTGCCGATGGCGCCGAGCCCGGCAATGGCGACGCGCTGCGGGGCCCGGCTGCTGCGCATCAGACCACGCGCTCGCGATGCACGCAGCGGCAATCCATCTCGTAGTCGAGGCCTTCCACCGGCGGGCGGTTGAAGTGCCAGGTCAGGCCATGGCGGAACACGCCGCGCTTGCCGAGCTCGCTCTCCAGGAACGGATGGACGTCGTACACGGTGTAGAGCTGCGCTCCGGTGATGTCGCGCCAACTGCCGCCGAACGCGCTCATCCGCCGCTCCATCTCGCCGAGCACGAACTGCGCCTTCTTCCGCAGGCCCTCGGGGCTGGTGTCGCCGAGCGCCACAGTGTGCTCGCGATAATTGCCCTTGCCCTCGGGCGCCTCGCCGCTGCCGGCAATCACGAAGGACGGCGGCGCGTCGGCGGCCGGCACCGTGTAGGAGAAGGCGTAGAAGCTCGGCTCGGCCGGCGGATCGATCTGCGGACAGACGTTGCTGCGCGCGATCGGGTTGATGCCGTCCTTCATGATGCCCCAGTCGACCAGCGTCTGGATGTAGATCTCGTTGAAGGCCTTGAAGCCGTCCTCGGTGAACGGCGCGGGCGAGCGCAGTTCGCAGGCGCCGAACGCGGTCAGCGGCCGGCCGGCGGCCTCGAGGATTTCGGCGATCTTCGCGAAGCCCTGCTTCAGCGGCACCGGCTCGGCGAAGCGCACGCGCTCGATGGCGAAGCCGGGCAGCGCGGCGATGCCGCAGGAATATTGGAAGACGCCCGGCATGTAGCGATAGCCGCTGTTCGGGGCTTCGACGGTCTCGATCATGATTCCTCTTTCGATCAGGCAGTGAAACTCGGTGTGTCAGTCCTGCAGCACGCCCAGATAGGCGTCGCGCACGATCGGGTCGGCGAGCAGATCCTCGCCCGAGCCCTCGCGCACGATCCGGCCCATATCCATGACGAAGGCGCGGTGGCAGAGGTCGAGCGCGATGGTGACGTCCTGCTCGACCAGAAGGATCGAGGTGCCGCCGGCGTTCAGCACCCGCAGCGCATCGACCAGTTGCTCGACCAGGAGCGGCGACAGGCCGAGCGACAATTCGTCGATCATCAGCAGCTTCGGCGCGCTCATCAGGCCGCGGCCGATCGCGCACATCTGCTGTTCGCCGCCGGACAGCGTCGCGGCCTGCTGATTGCGGCGCTCGCGCAGTTTCGGAAACGTGCCATAGACCTGATCGAGGTCGCGCTTGATCTCGGCGCGGCCGGCGCTGCGCAAGTAAGCGCCCATCAGCAGATTCTCTTCGACGCTCATCGCGCCGAACAGCCGGCGGCCTTCCGGGACGTGGACGATGCCGTGGGTCAGGATCTGCGCGGCCGTGCTCCCGGTGATGTCCTCTCCCTCGGAGAGATATCGGCCGGCGCGGACCGGGATCAGCCCGGATAGCGCGCGCATCAGCGTGGTCTTGCCGGCGCCGTTGGAGCCGATCAGCGCGGTGATCTCGCCGCGGCGCACCGCGAGGTCGATGCCCCACAGCACCTGGATTTCGCCGTAGCCGGCGTCGAGGCCTTTGGCTTCGAGGATCAGTTCGCTAGCCATGGCGGGCGGTCCGTTTGGCGTATTGCTGCCCGAGATAGGCCTCGACCACGGCGGGATTGCTGATCACCTCGCGCGGCGCGCCGTCGGCGATGAGCTGGCCGTTGTGCAGCACGACGATGCGGGTGCAGACGTTCAGCACCACCTTCATCAGATGTTCGATCATCACGATGGTGATGCCGTTCGCGGCGAGCTGATGGATCAGTTTGGTGGCGCGTTCGACCTCGGCGCTGTTGAGGCCGGCATTGACCTCGTCGAGAAACAGCAGCTTCGGCTTCATCGCCAGCGCTTTGGCCAGTTCCAGACGCTTGCGCATCGCCAGCGTCAGGGTGGCGGCGGACTGATCGGCCTGCGGCTCCAGCCCGACGAAAGCCAGATGCTCGCGCGCCGCCTCGCGGGCCGATTTCAAGCTGGCGCCCGGCTGCGAGAACAGCGCCGCGGCGGCGACGTTGTCGAGCGCGGAGAATTCGGCGAAGGGCTGCACGATCTGGAAGGTGCGGGCGAGCCCGAGCCGGGCCGCCTGGTAGGTCTTGATCTTCGTGATGTCCCTGCCGTCGAAGCTGACGGTGCCGGAATTCGCCGGCGTGACGCCGCAGATGGTGTTGACCAGCGTGGTCTTGCCGGCGCCGTTCGGCCCGATCAGGCCGAGCACCTCGCCGCCCGACACCGACAGCGAGACGTCGCGCAGCGCCTGCAGGCCGGAGAAGTGCCGGGAGACGCCGGTGAGTTGCAGCAGCTCAGACATGCTTCGTCCTCCGCCACAGCCGGTCGAACCGCAGCGAGCTCAGGCCGTGCGGCAGGAACAGCAGCAGCATCACGATCAGCACGCCGAGCACGCCGGTGTGGATGTGGGTGTAGTTGCGCCACACCACTTCCTCGAGGCCGAGATACATGAAGGCGCCGCAGGCGACGCCGAGCGGCGAGCCGAGCCCGCCCATCAGCGCCATCACGATCGGCTTGACCGAATACAGGATGTCGAACACGTCGGACGGATCGATGTAGTGCACCCAGGCGGCGTAGATGCCGCCGGCGACGCTGACGAAGCAGGCCGACAGGCCGAACGCGATGCTCTTGGCCAGCGTGGTGTTGAGGCCGACCATGCTGGAGGCGGTCTCGTTCTGGCGGATGCAGTTCAGCGCGAAGCCGAGCTTGGAGTTCGCCACCACGATCACCATCAGCGCGGTGATCAGCATCACGCCCCACATCGCGTAGAAGAAGAACGTCGCCTCCGCCATCACGCCGGCGCCGGAGGCGAGCGGGATGTTGAGCCCCATGCCGCCGCCGGTGAGGTCGGTGGCGTTGTTGACGACCTCGCGCAGCACCTCGGCGAGCGACAGGCTGGCGATCGCGAAATAATGCCCGCGCAGCCGCAGCAGCACCGCGCCGAGCGCCACCGCGGAGACCAGCGCCAGCAGACCTGCGACCGCCGCCGCCGCCCACAGCGGGAAGCCCTTGCCCATCAGCACGCCGCCGCAATAGGCGCCGAAGCCGAAGAACGCCGCGGTGGCGAACGACGGATAGCCGGCGAAGCCGCCGACCACGTTCCACGACAGCGCCAGCACCGCATACATGCAGGCGATGGTGCCGAGCCGCAGCGCATAGGCGCCGCCGAACAGCGGCAGAGCCGCGACGCAGGCGATGAGAACCAGAAGGGCGATATTGCTGCGGCTCATTCGAAGCCCTTTCGGCCGACCAGGCCCTGCGGGCGCAGGATCAGGAAGATGATCAACAGCAGGAACGACAGCGTGGTGGCGTGCGCCGGGCCGAAGAAGGCGGAGCCGACGCTTTCGACCAGCGCCAGCAGCATGCCGCCGGCCAGCGCGCCGGACACGCTGCCGAGCCCGCCGAGCACGCAGACCACGAAGGCCTTGCCGAGATAGGCCGTCGAGGTCAGCGGCGAGATCGGGAAGATCAGCGCCATCAGCACGCCGGCGCAGCCGGCCAGCGCCGCGCCGAGACCGAACGCGACCGCGTAGATCGAGGGCACATGGACGCCCATCAGCACCGCGGCGTCGCGATCGAGCCGCACCGCGACGATGGCGCGGCCGACCCTGGAGCGGCGCAGCAGCAGATACAGCAGGCCGGTCAGCGCCAGCGCGGTCGCGGTCGCGATCAGCCGGTCGACCGGCACCACCACGCCCTCGAACGATACCGAGCCGAGCGGCGGGATCAGCGTCAGGCGGCGATAGTCGGCGGTGAAGAAATAGATCATCGCGTTGTTCAGGATCAGATCGAGCCCGAAGGTCAGCGTCAGCGTCACCAGCACCGGCGCGGTGATGACCCGGTTGAGGATCAGCCGCTGCACGATGTAGCCGAACACGAAGAACACGGGCGCGGCGACCACGATCGCGTACCACGGCGACAGATGCAGCGACTGGTACAGGCCGAAGGCCAGATAGGCGCCGAGCACGATGAACGAACCGTGGATCAGGTTGATGACGTTGAGCACGCCCCACACCAGCGAAAACCCGATCGCGATGCAGGCGTAAAGACTGCCCAGCACCAGCGCGTTGATCAGGATCTGGACGGCTTGCATGAGAGAGGTTTCACTTGGGTGAGAGGCGAGGAATGTCGAGGGCGCAGCGTCGGGCGAAACGTCAGTTGGCGGAACGAGGCCTTTGCCCCGTCATTGCGAGCGTAGCGAAGCAATCCAGAGGCGCCATGCGTGGCATGGATTGCTTCGTCGCTTCGCTCCTCGCAATGACGGGGAGAGGTCGGGAGAAATCAGCGAGGCTTACTCGAGACCGATCTTCAGGTCGCCCTGCTTGATCGCCTGCGGGAACAGCACCACCGGCTTGCCGCCCTGGATCTGGAAGACCGGCGGGTCGAGCGAGTTGATCTGGCCGTTGGCGCCGAACTTGACCGGGCCGAAGAAGGTGACGACGTCCATCTTGGCGAGTTCGTCGCGCACCTTGTCGCGGTCGACCGAACCGGCCTTCTCGATCGCGATCTGGAACAGCGCGCCGCACAGCGCCGCCGAGGCGTGCGCGTAGTCCGGTTCGGCGTTGTACTTGTCCTTGAACAGCTTCACGAAATTGGCGGTGGAGCCGAAGATGTCCTTGCCGTCATAGCGCGCGGCCGGATGCCACCAGGCGGCGCTCGAGACGTTCTCGGCGCCCTTGGCGAGCGCGTCGATGAACTCCTGATAGGCCGGACCGGCGATCATCGAGACCACCGGGGCCTTCATCTGCTGGTCGATCATCTGCTTGCGCACCAGCAGCAGGTCGTTGGTGTAGCCGGTGACGAAGATCCATTGCGGCGACTGCGCCTTGATCGACGACAGCGTGGCGGAATGGTCGAGCGTCCCGATCGCGTATTTCTCGAAATACACCACCTCGAAGCCGTTGGCCTTGGCCGACTTCTCCATCTCCTGCGCGATCGCCAGCGGGAACAGATCGTTGCGGGCGAGGATCGCGACCTTCTTGACCTCCGGCACCTTGGCCTTGATCATTTCGGTCAGCGGCGTCGTCAGGGTGTCGTTCGGGGTGAATGTGCCGAACAGATATTTGTAGCCCTGGTCGTAGACCTGGGACGACGAGGCGGTCGCCGCCAGCGTCGGCACCTTGTGCTTTTCCGACACCGTGCTGGCCGCCTTGGCGGCTCCGGAGCCGAACGGCGAGAACACGAAGTTGACGTTGTTCTGGGTGATGAGCTGCTCGGTCGCCTGCACGGCGCGCGGCGTGTTCGACTGGTAGTCGGTGTAGACGATCTCGACCTTGTACTTCTTGCCGCCGACCGAAATGCCGCCGGCCTTGTTGGCCTGCTCGGCCCACAGATTGTAGCCTTGCTGCTGCTTGATGGCTTCCGGCGCCAGCGGGCCGGTGATCGGCAGCGGCGCGCCGATCTTGATGACGTCGTCGGCCGACGCTGCGGAAATCTGGGTTCCGGATGCCAGCGCGGCGATGCCGAGCGGGATCGAGAGGCGTACGCAGCGAGCAACCCACGAGTGAAGCATCTGTTGTCCTCCTTGGCGGCCTTGGGTGGGCCGACTCTGCCAAACCATCCATTCGAATAAAAGCATTGAAATTAGAGTTCTCAGATCGAATAATTAGACCGCTAGCCAGCCGCTGCCGGAATCTTCGGCAGCCCCGAAGCCACCCGGCCACCGAAGGAACCTGCAGCGATGATCGAGTCGGCGGCGATTCGCTATTTTCGCGAAGTCACGGAATCCGGCTCGATCAAGCAGGCCGCCGCGACGCTGCGGATCGCGCCGTCGGCGATCAGCCGGCAGATCCAGGCGATCGAGGAAGAACTGTCGGTCAAGCTGTTCGAGCGCAACGCCCGCGGCATGACGCTGACCGACGCCGGCCGGCTGGTGTATCGCTACGCCGTCGACAATCGCAGCCTGCTCGACGGCATTCGCGCCAAGGTGCAGGAATTCGAGACCATGCGCCGCGGCCAGATCCGGTTCGCGACCGTCGAAGGCATGCTGGCGAATTTCCTGTCGAACTTTTTGGTCGAGCTGTCGGCCGACTATCCGGGCATTTTCGTCTCGACCACGGTGGTCGGCTCGCGCGCGGTCGCCGAAATGGTCGGGCGCAACGAGGTCGATCTCGGGCTGGTGTTCGGGCGGGCGCCGCGGCGCGACCTGATCGAGCTGGCGCGGATGCGGCAGTCGCTGTGCCTGATCGTCGCGCCCGATCATCCGATGGCGGATCGCTGCTCCTGCTCGGTCAAGGATCTCGAGGGTCTGCGCGTGATCGTTCCCGATCCGTCGTTCGGCATCCGTCAGGAGATCGACCGCGCCTGCGCCAACGCCAAGGTGCGGCTGGAGATCTGCAGCGAGACCAATTCGCTGGCGTTCGCGCAGATGCTGGCGTCGCGCACCGATCTCGCCACCTTCCTGCCGCGCGACACCGCGATGCCGGCGATTACGGCCGGGCGGCTGGTGGCGGTGCCGCTGCGCGACAAGCGGCTGGAGGCGACGCAGGTGACGCTGGTGCAACTCGCCACCCGCAACATCTCGCCGTCGTGCCGGATGGTCGCCGAGCTGCTGATCGCGCGGATGAAGCGCGCGCGGGAGTAATGCTCCCCCATACGTCATGGCCGGGCTCGTCCCGGCCATCCACGTCTTCCTTGCGGCGTGAGCCCCAGTTCGTGGATGGCCGGCACAAGGCCGGCCATGACGGGTTGTCAGGACGGCGCGAAACTCGACTTTCAGCGACGAAGCGAGCGGCTACGCCGCCTCGTCGCGCATGTGATACCAGCGATACAGCATGCGCTGGCCGAGCCGGCGGAACGGCTCGAAAGTGTGGGTCGGCAGCGGCGAGGTGAAGATCGGCAGGTCCTGGCCCTTGAAGTGCTGGCCGGCGATCATCTGCGCCATGCGGCGGCCGGCCTGCGCCGAATAGGACACGCCGTTGCCGCCATAGCCGAGCGCGTAGAACAATTTGTTCTGCGGGTCGGGCTGGAAGATCCGCGGCATCATGTCGTGGCTGACGTCGACCCAGCCCCACCACGAATAGTCGATCTCGATGCCCTGCAGCGCCGGGAATTTGCGATGCAGGCCGTCGATCAGGAGCTGGAGATGCTTCGGATGATCGGCGTCGGCGCCGGTGATCGAGGAACGGCTGCCGATCTGGATGCGGTTGTCCGGCAGCAGGCGGTAGTAGTAGCGCAGCGTCCGCGTGTCGGTCAGCACCAGCTTGGTTCTGAAGCCGGTGGCGTCGAGTTCGGCCGCGGTCAGCGGCCGCGTCACGATCGAGTTCGACAGGATCGGCATGCAGCGGCCGCGCAGCGCCGGGGTCAGACCGGGCGCCGTGTAGGCGCCGGTGGCGATGCCGACCGCGCGGGCCCGCACCGTGCCGCCCGGCGTGCGCAGATACATCGCGCCGTCGCGGGACTGGATCTCGGCGACCGGGCTCGCCGGATGGATTTTGACGCCGAGATCGCGCGCCATCTGCTGATAGCCGAAGGCGAGCCTGGCCGGATGCACCCCGGTGCCGAGCGGCTCCAGCACGGCGCCGACGGCCTCGGCTTCATTGACGTAGTCGCTGCGCAAGCGATCGGCGCTGACCACGCTGGTGTTCTCGCCGAATACGTCGCGCAGCACCTCGGCTTCGGCGGCGATCTTGTCGAACTGGCGCTGGCGGTGCGCGATATACAAATGGCCGCCGCGTTGCGGCTCGCAATCGATCGGGCTCTGCCGGATCAGCTCCTCGAACGTCTCGAAGCCGTCGCGGATTTCGGCGTGGAGCTGCTTGGCGACGTCGACGCCCCAGCGCGCGATCCATTGCGACCGGGTCAGCCGGCCGGCGGCGTTCTGGCCCTGGCCGCCGTTGCGGGTGCTGCACCCCCAGGCGACGCGATTGGCTTCCAGCACGACGGGCTTGATACCATGTTCGCGCGCGAGAAAGATCGCGCAGGCCAGCCCGGTGTAGCCGGAGCCGACGATCGCGACGTCGGCGTCGAGGTCGCGACTGATCGGGCCGTCGTCGTCCGGCAGCGTGCCGGCCGTGGCCTGCCAATAGGTCGGCGCGTAGTCGCGGTTGCGGCCGGGGCCGTCGCTGACCAGCGGATCGTAATGCGGATCGTAGGCCGCGAGCGGCGGCGTCTTCAGCGGCCGGTTCATCACGCGGCTCCCTTGGCGGGCAGCGCCGGCCGGTCCTTGCGGAACGCGCTCTTGCTGCAGATCAGCTCGCCGCGAAAACCGAACAGGTCGACGCCCTCGGCCTCGATCCGCGACCCATCCTTTGCGGTCGCGCGAAAAATCCATTCGGAGATGCCGCGATCGCCGAACACGGCGTGGCGGGTGCATTCCCAGCTCACGTCGGGGAAGGTCGCGAAGGTGCCTTCGAACGCGGCGCGGACCGCTTCGGTGCCGACGATGCGGCGGCCGCAGGCGTCGGGACCGGCCGCGGCATCGAACACGATGTCGTCGGTCATCGCCGACATCACCCCGGCACCGTCGTGGCGATTGAAGGCCTCGAACACTAGTTCCAGCTTGCGCAGTCGCAGGGCATCGAGATCGGACACAGCAGGATCAGACATGGAGCTTCCATCATGGTGGGCGCGCGAGCGTCTCCGTGATGATGGCGCGGATCGGCCGGCAGCTTCGATCTGACGGTGCCATGACGGCTGAGGGCGGTTTAGAACCAGATGGCCGTGACGTCTGCGGCCAGAATCGCCGCGACGCCGAACCGGCCCAACCGGCGCGGCGAGCTGGCCCCGCAAACTGGCCCAATGGCTTGGCTACGGCTGGACCTTCGCGCGCGAAACACAATCGCCAAGGTGGCGGCATGATCAACATCGCCACCCGCATCGATCCCGCCATCGCGTCCGAGGTCTCGGATGTGACCACCCAATTGCACGGCCGTCATCTGATCGGCAACGCGCTGGTTCCGGCCGTCAATGGCGCCACGCTCGAGGTGCTCGATCCGGCCACCGGCGCGGTGCTGGGCGAAGCGCCTGCCGCGACGACGGACGACGTCGCGCGTGCCGTCGACGCCGCATCGGCGGCGTTTCCGGGCTGGGCGGCGACGCCGGCGCGGCAGCGCGGGAAACTGATCGCCGAGGCCGCGCGAAACATCGCGGCGAAGTCGGGCGTGCTGGCCGCGGTGCTGGCGCTGGAAACCGGCAAGGCAATCCGCACCGAATGCCGCGGCGAGATCGCCACCGCGATCGATATCGTCACGATGTATGCCGGCCTCGCCTCCGAGCTGAAGGGCGAGACGCTGCCGTTCGATCCGCAGATCCTCACCTATACCAGCCGCGAGCCGCTCGGCGTCGTCGCCGCGATCCTGCCGTGGAACGTGCCGCTGGTGCTGATGATGCTGAAGATCGCCCCGGCGCTGGTCGCCGGCAACACGGTCGTGGTCAAGGCATCCGAAGAGGCGCCGTTCGCCACCATCGAGATGGCGCGGCTGATGGCCGAATTGCTGCCGGCCGGCGTGCTCAACGTGATCTGCGGCACCGGCCGCGATTGCGGCTCGGCGCTGGTCGAGCATCCGGCGGTCGCCAAGGTGACGTTCACCGGCTCGCAGGCCGTGGGCGAGCTGATCTACCAGACCGCCGCGCGAAAAATCATTCCGGTCAGCCTCGAGCTCGGCGGCAAGAGCCCGATGATCGTCTATCCGGACGCCGACATGGCGCGGGTCGTCGCCGGCGCGATCGCCGGGATGCGCTTCACCCGGCAGGGCCAGAGCTGCACCGCGGCGAGCCGTATCTATGTGCACAAGACGCTGATCGACGCGTTCGTCGTCGCATTGCAGGAGGCGGTGGCGAAGCTCACGATCGGCGATCCGCTCGACGAGGCGACCGATATCGGCACCGTGATCTCGCAGCGGCAGAAGGCCAAGATCGAATCCTATCTGGCGCTCGGCGAACGCACCGCCGGCGCGCGGGTCGCGCGTTGCGGCGAGCTGCCGCGCGCCGGCCATCTCAAGGATGGCCTGTTCCTGCAGCCGACCATCGTCACCGGCCTGCCGGAGGACAGCCCGCTGATGCGCGAGGAAATCTTCGGCCCGGTGGTCTGCGTGCAGCCGTGGGACGACGAGGACGACGTCATCGCCCGCGCCAATGACAGCGATTTCGGCCTCGCCGCCACGGTGTGGACCCACGACCTGCGCACCGCGCTGCGCGCCGTGCAGCGGCTCGACGCCGGCTACGTCCAGGTCAACCAGAATTTGACGATCCAGCCCAATCTCAGCTACGGCGGGTTCAAGAAATCCGGCCTCGGCAAGGAGGCGTCGCTGGAAGCGATGCTCGAACACTTCACCAAAAAGAAGACCGTCGTCATCGACATGCGGTGAATGCTGCCATGCAGGACCTGATCGCCGCGGCGCAGGCGAGTTTTCTCGGCGCGCTGCCGACGCCGGGCGTGATCGCGGCGACGCTCGCGGCGGTGATCGCCGCTGCATTGCTGCGCGGCTTCACCGGCTTCGGCTTCGCGCTCGCCGCGGTGCCGCTGCTCGGCCTGTTCATGGCGCCGGCGAAAGCGGTGCCGATCGCGGTGGTGCTGCAATTGCTCGGCGGGCTGACGGATTTCCGCCGCGCCGGCCGCGACTGCCACTGGCCGTCGCTGCGCTGGCTGATCGTCGGCGCGGTGATCGGCTCGCCGATCGGCGCGCTGGTGCTCAGCATCGCGCCGGCGCCCATCGCGCGAATTGCGATCGCCGCCATCACCGCCGTCGCCGTGGTGATCCTGAGCCGCGGCTTTGCGCTGGCGGAGATTCCGTCGCGGCCGGCCACAGCCGCGGTCGGACTGGCCGCCGGCCTGTTCAACGGCCTCGCCGCGATGCCGGGGCCGCCGGCGGTGGTGTACTACATGTCGGGTCCGTTCCGCGCGGCTGCTGCGCGCGCGTCGCTGCTGGTGTTCTTTCTGGCGACCTCGATCACGGCCTTCGCCAGCACCGCCGCGGTCGGGCTGGTCAATGGCGGCATTCTCTGGCTGGCGGCGCTGTCGTTCCCGGCGATGCTGCTCGGCACCAGGATCGGCGAATACGGCTTCCGCCGCGGCACCGAGGCGCTGCATCGCACGGTGTCGATTGCGAGCCTCGGCGGCGTCGCCCTGCTCAGCGCCGCCAAGGGCATCAGCGAGCTGATGTAGTTCCTTCGCACGCTCCACCGACGCCGTCGTGCCCGGGCTTGTCCCGGGCATCCACGCCTTGCGATCGCAGTCGCAGTAGAAGACGTGGATGGCCGGGACGAGCCCGGCCATGACGACTTAATTGTTCAGATGCCGCGCGATCACCTGGCCGAGCCGCTCGATGCCGACCTCGATGCGGTCGGTGCGGATCGAGGAGAAGCCGAGCCGGAAGCAATGCCGGCTGGCGGTCTCGTCCATCGAGAACACCGCGCCCGGCTCGATCACCACGCCCTGCGCCAGCGCTTCCCGCGCCAGCGCGGTGGTGTCGGTGCCCGGCGGACAGGTGATCCAGTAATTGGTGCTGCCCGGTCCGCGCGAGAAGCTGCAGTCCGGCAGATATTTCGGCAGCAGCCGGTCGAGCATCCTGGCGCGCTCCAGCAGCACGCGGCCGACCTGGGCGAGGTGCGAGCGATAGTGCCCGAGGCCGATGAACAGCGCGGCGACGCGCTGGTTGTTCAGCGGCGGGTGGCGCAGCA
Source organism: Rhodopseudomonas palustris (assembly GCF_034479375.1). NCBI lineage: Bacteria > Pseudomonadati > Pseudomonadota > Alphaproteobacteria > Hyphomicrobiales > Nitrobacteraceae > Rhodopseudomonas > Rhodopseudomonas palustris. The sequence goes on from NZ_CP140155.1 coordinate 4,369,876, forward strand.
TCAGCCGCCGCAGCGCCCGCAATTCGCGGATCACCGGCGCCGGCGCCACGACGTAGCCGAGCCGCAGGCCGGGCGCCAGCGCCTTCGACAGGCTGCCGACATAAAGCACGTTGCTGGCGTGATCGAGGCTCTTCAGCGGCGGCAGCGTCGCCGCCTCCGGCATCAGTTCGCCCTCGTAATCGTCCTCGACCAGCACGACGTCGCCGGTCTCGGCGGCCTTGAGTAGCTCAAGCCGCCGCTGCAGCGGCATCACCGTCGCGGTCGGGCATTGATGGCTGGCGGTGACATAGGCCAGCGCGCAGCTTTGAAAACGCTCGTCCGGCAGCAGCCCCTGGGCGTCGGAGGCGAGCGGCACGACGTCGGGCGTCAGCATCCGGAAGATATTGCGCGCGTCGGGATAGCCCGGCTCCTCGATGCCGACGCGGGTGCGCTCGTTGATGAACAGCGTCGCGATCAGATACAGCGCGTGCTGCGCGCCGATCGTCATCATGATCTCGTCGGAGCGCGCGTGGATGCCGCGTCGCGGCAGCACCTGGAGCTGCAACTGTTCGATCAGCGCCGGATCGTCGCCGTCGATCAGGTCGCGCGCCCAGTTGTTGATTTCGGGAACGCTCAACGCGGCGCGCGCGGATTCACGCCAGTCGTTGGTCGGAAACAGGCTGGGATCGAACTGGCCGAAGATGAAAGGGTAGGGCTGCGCCTGCCAGTCGGCGGGCTTGACGATGTTGCGGTGCGCAGACGGCTGCACCGCGTAGCGCGCGGCCCAATGCGCATCGTCGCGGCTCGCCGCTTCGGCGGGCTTGCCGGCGCCGGATGCGATCTTCTTCGACAGGCCGGCGACGAAGTAGCCGCTGCGCTGCCGCGACACCAGGAAGTTCTGGTCGACAAGTTGCTCGTAGGCGATCACCACGGTGTTGCGCGACACCTTGAGCACCGCGGCGAGATCGCGGCTCGACGGCATCCGCATCCCGAGCGGCAGCCGGCCATCCTCGATCGCGGTGACGATGATCTGGCGGATCTGCAGTTGCAGAAACGAGCCGCCGCGATCCATTCCGCGGAATAAGGCGCCCCAGAACAGCGTGTCGCTATTGCCTAATGATGCGGCATTCGACGAGGCATTTGCCGAACGATCAAGCGCGCCGTTGCGGGCGGCGTCCTGATAAGTGAGCTGTGCGAGCTTTCCCAAGACGATATAACCTGTCGATATAACCTGTCAGCGCCGCGGATCCGTTGGAAGCCGGAAATCCGAGTATGTCGGTTTGAGATTTAGAAGCAAGAAGTCTGCCATCGAGCCCAGCGCTGGGCGGATGGCGCTGGCTCCATTCGTGCGGGGCATCTGGCGCTAGTGCGGCCGGGTGGTTCGCTTCACGCTCGCAAATGCAAGTTCGAAAGGCTCAGCAGCGTGAACCACGATACCGTCGTCTATTCGGCCCGTAGCATCATCACGATGAACCCGTCGCGTCCGACTGCTACGCATGTTGCGGTGCGAGACGGCCGGATCGTCGCGACCGGCACGGCGGACGAACTGTGTGCCGGCGGTGCGCGGCTCGACGATCGCTTCGCCGACAAGGTGCTGATGCCGGGCTTCGTCGAGGGCCACAGCCACATCATGGAAGGCCTGATGTGGCAGCTTCCCTATATCGGCGCGTTCGACCGCCGCTCGCCGGAAGGCCGCATCGTGGCCGGCGTCGCCGATATCGACGCCATCGTGGCGCGGCTGCAGCAGGCCGAAGCTCAATTGCAGGAGCCGAACGCGCCGCTGTTCGCGTGGGGCTTCGATCCGCTGCATATCGGCGGCAAGATGCTGACGCGGCACGATCTCGACCGGGTCTCGACGACGCGGCCGGTGATCGTTGTCCACGCCTCGTTCCACATCAACAACGTCAACACCACGACGCTGGAACGCGCCGAACTGCTGCACGCCACCAACATTTCCGGCGTCGTCGCCGGCGCCGACGGTCTCGCCAGCGGCGAACTGCAGGGCATCCCGGCGCGGATGCGGCTGTTTCGTTCGCTCGGCAACAATCCGCAGACCGGCAACATCACCGCCGCAGACGTCGCGCGCTACGCGGCCTCGTGCTGCGTGCAGGGCGTCACCACGGTCACCGATCTGCACAACGACATGTCCGACCAGACCGTCGATGTGTATCGCACCGCGACCGAAGCCGCGGATTTCGGGATGCGATTAGTTCCGGCGCTGGCGGCGGTGTCGCACACGCCGGAGCAGGGCGTCGCCAAGATCGCGGCGCTGCGCGAAGGCGGCAACGACAAACTGCATTACGGCATCGTCAAGCTGGTGGTCGACGGCTCGATCCAGGGCTTCACCGCGCGGCTGCGCTGGCCCGGCTATCACAACGGCGCCGCCAACGGGCTGTGGTACATCGCGCCCGAGGAACTGCCGCGGATCGTCGGCGCGTATCACCGCGCCGGCATCCAGCTCCACATCCACACCAATGGCGACGAAGCCACCGAGCTCGCGCTCGACGCCATCGAGGCGGCGCAGATCGAAACGCCGCGGCCGGACCATCGCCACACGCTGCAGCACTGCCAGATGGCCGACGCCGCGCAATTCCGGCGGATGAAGGCGCTCGGCGTCTGCGCCAATTTGTTCGCCAACCACGTCTACTACTGGGGCGACTCGCATTACGAACTGACGATGGGCCCGGAGCGCGCCGCGCGGCTGGATGCCACCGGCACGGCGCAGCGCATCGGCGTGCCGTTCGCGATCCATTCGGACGCGCCGGTGACGCCGCTGGCGCCGCTGTTCACGGCGTGGTGCGCGGTCAATCGCGTCACTTCCGGTGGTCGCGTGCTCGGCCGCGACACCGAGGCGCTGACCGTGGAGCAGGCGCTCGCGGCGATCACCATCGGGGCGGCCTATACGCTGAAGATGGATCATCTGGTCGGCAGCATCGAGACCGGCAAGTTCGCCGATTTCGTCGTGCTCGAAGACCACCCTTTGGAAGTGGCGCCGGAGCGGTTGAAGGATATCGCGATCTGGGGCACCGTGGTGGGCGGCGTCGTCCGGGAGGCGCCCCGGGCATGACGAGACCGTCCGCGACCACTCCAGTCACAGTGATCGGCGGCTTTCTCGGCGCTGGCAAAACCACATTCGTCAATCATCTGCTCGCCACCGGCAGCCCGCGCACCGCGGTGCTGGTCAATGATTTCGGCGAGATCAACGTCGACGCGACGCTGATTGCGAGCCACGACGGCAGCACGATGACGCTGACCAACGGCTGCATCTGCTGCAGCATCGGCACCGGCTTCATCGACACGATGTGCAAGGTGCTCGACGCCGAGGTGCCGTTCGAGCGCATCGTGATCGAGGCCTCGGGCGTCGGCGATCCGTGGAAGATCGCCGAGATCGCGCTGATCGAGCCGAGCTTGCGGCTCGACCGCGTCGTCGTCTTGGCCGATGCCAGCCGGATCGCGCAACTGATCGACGATGTTCGTGTCGGCGACACCGTGCGCGGCCAGTTCGCGCAGTGCGACGTCGTGCTGCTGAACAAGAGCGATCTGGTCGACGCCGACGCGCTCGCCGCGGCGCGCGCCGCGCTGCTGGCGCTGAAGCCCGGCCTGCGCATCATCGACACGTCGCGTGGATCATTGCCGACGCTGGCGTCGCTCGACGCGGGCGCTGCCATGTCGGCGTTTCGCGCCGACTCGCCCGACGCTGCGCCCAGCGACCACGGCGCCGCGTTCCGGAGCTGGGCCTATCGCCGCGACGGCGCGTTCGATCGCGACCGGATCGCCGGCGCGTTGGCGGCGCTGCCGCCCGAACTGCTGCGGCTGAAGGGCTCGTGCCGGCTCGACGGCGAGGCCGGCGCGAAGGTGTTTCAGATGGTCGACCGGGCATGGTCGCTGACGCCGCCCGCGCCGGACCAGCCGGAATCGCCGGGCATCGTGCTGGTCGGCGTCGGCACCAGCGATCTGCCGGAGCCGGCGGTGCTCGACGCGATTCTCGATCGCGCGCTCGCGGCCGGAGCTTCGTCATGAGCGCCGCACGACCCGTTGCTTTGCCGATGCGTACGCCGTGCGCATCGACCGTCCTCGCCCTCGAACCTTCACAGCGGAGTTGAAATCCATGATGTTGACGAAGCGAACCTTTGTTATCGGCTCCCTCGGAGGCTTGGCGATGCTCGGCCTGCCGGCCGATCTGCGCGCGCAGCAGGCCGGCGGCGGCACGCTGGTGATCGGCTCCACGCAGGTGCCGCGGCACTTCAACGGCGCGGTGCAGTCGGGCATCGCCACCGCGCTGCCGAGCACCCAGATCTTCGCCAGCCCGCTGCGCTTCGACGAAAACTGGAAGCCGCAGCCTTATCTCGCCAAATCCTGGGAGGTCGCGCCGGACGGCCTGTCGATCACGCTGAAGCTGGTGGACGACGCCGTGTTTCACGACGGCAAGCCGGTGACCTCCGAGGACGTCGCGTTCTCGATCATGACGATCAAGGCGAACCACCCGTTCAAGACCATGCTGGCCGCGGTCGACATGGTGGAGACGCCCGACCCGAAGACCGCGGTGATCAAGCTGTCGCATCCGCATCCGGCGCTGCTGCTGGCAATGTCGCCGGCGCTGATGCCGATCCTGCCGAAGCACGTCTACGGCGACGGCCAGGACGTCAAGTCGCATCCGGCCAACCTCAAGCCGGTCGGCTCCGGCCCCTACAAGCTCGCCGAATACAAGCAGGGCGAATACTACACGCTGGAGAAATTCGACAAGTTCTTCATCCCGGGCCGCCCGAAGCTCGACAAGATCGTGGTGCGGCTGATCTCGGATCCGAACGCGCTGATGGTCTCGGCTGAACGCGGCGAGGTGCACGCTGTGCCGTTCGTCACCGGCGTGCGCGATATCGACCGTTTGCAGAAATCGAAGAACATCGTGGTCACCGACAAGGGCTTCGCCGGTCTCGGTGCGCTGAACTGGCTCGCCTTCAACACCAAGAAGAAGCCGCTCGACGACGTCCGGGTCCGCCAGGCGATCGCCTACGCGGCTAATCGCGACTTCATCGTCAACAAGCTGATGGGCGGCAAGGCGATGCCGTCGACCGGGCCGATCGCGCCGGGCTCGCCGCTCGAGGAGAAGAACGTCCAGCTCTACAAGCTGGACATCGCCAAGGCCAACAAGCTGCTCGACGAGGCCGGGCTGAAGCCGGACGGCAACGGCGTCCGCGCCACGCTGACGATCGACTACCTCCCAGGCAGCGACGAGCAGCAGCGCAACGTCGCCGAATATATGCGCTCGGCGCTGAAGCGCGTCGGCCTCAACCTCGAAGTCCGCGCCGCACCCGACTTCCCGACCTGGGCGCAGCGGGTCTCGAATTTCGATTTCGATCTGACGATGGACTCGGTCTACAACTGGGCCGATCCGGTGATCGGCGTCGACCGGACCTATCTGACCTCGAACATCCGCAAGGGCATCATCTGGTCGAACACCCAGCAATATTCCAACCCGAAGGTCGACGAGATCCTCGGCAAGGCGGCTGTGGAGACCTCGCCGGAGAAACGCAAGGCGCTGTATTCCGAGTTCCAGAAGATCGTCGTCGACGAGGTGCCGGTATTCTTCATCAATGCCGTGCCGTTCCACAACGCCTTCGCCAACGGCCTCGGCGGGCTGCCGACCACGATCTGGGGCGTCGTCTCGCCACTCGACGAACTGCACTGGGTCACTCCGCCGAAGACCTGAACCCAACCGGGTAGACAGACAACACCATGACACTCCTCACCCATCTTTTCGGAAAACTCGCCAACGCCGCGGCGCTGCTGCTCGCGGTGCTGGTGCTGAATTTCTGCCTGATCCATCTTGCACCGGGCGATCCGGTGCAGGTGATCGCCGGAGAGATGGGTGGGGCGTCGGCGGAAGTGATCGCCGACCTGCGCGCCAAATACGGTCTCGACGACAGCCTGTTGCAGCAGCTCTTCACATATCTCGGCAAGGTCGCCCACGGCGACTTCGGCTATTCCTATTACTTCAACCAGCCCGTGCTGGGCCTGATCGGACAGCGGCTGCCGGCGTCGTTGTATCTGGCGCTGTCGTCGCTGCTCACCGCGGTGGTGATCGGCACGCTGCTCGGCGTGGTCAGCGCCCGCCGCCCGAACGGGCTGCTCAGCCACGTCGTCACGGTGCTGTCGCTGACCGGCTATGCGGCGCCGATCTTCTGGACCGGCCTGATGCTGCTGCTGCTGTTCGGCTCGGTGTGGCCGGTGCTGCCGGTCAGCGGCATGGCCGACGTCGTCAATCCCAAGACCGGCTTCGCCTATGTGCGCGACGTCGCGACCCATCTGGTGCTGCCGTCGCTGACGCTGGCGCTGGTGTTCATCGCGCAATATTCCCGGCTGGCGCGCGTCAATATGATCGACGTGCTGTCGGCGGACTACGTCCGCACCGCCCGCGCCAAGGGCCTGCCGGAACGCGTGGTGATCTTCAAGCACGCGCTGCGCAACGCGCTGATCCCGATCGTCACCGTGGTCGGCCTGCAGTTCGGCAATCTGTTCGCCGGCGCGGTGCTGGTCGAGACCGTGTTCAGTTGGCCGGGCATGGGGCGGCTGGTATTCGACTCGATCCTGCGCCGCGACTATCCGACGCTGATGGCGGTGCTGTTCTTCTCCGCGGTGATGGTGATCGCCGCCAACATCATCACCGACCTGGTGTATCGCCTGGTCGATCCACGTATCCGCGCGGGGGCCCGATGAGCACGCTCGACCAGACGCTGATCGTGGCGCAGACCACGACGCCGCCCGCCGCGACGGGCGCATTGCCCGCCGCCAAAGCGGTGTCGCCGGCCGCTGCCGCGTTTCGTCAATTCCTGAAGAGCCCGTCCGGCGTCGCCGGTGCGGTGCTGCTGATCGTGCTGGTGTCGGGGACACTGTTCGGGCCGTGGATCTATCCGCTCGACCCGCTGGAGATCGTCGGCCTGCCGTTCACGCCGCCGTCCGCCGATGCGTGGCTCGGCACCGACTATCTCGGCCGCGACGTGCTGGCGGGGCTGGTCTATGGCGGCCGCGCAACGCTCACGGTCGGCGCCGTGGCGGCGCTGATCACCATCGCCATCGGCGTGACGGTCGGCTCGCTGGCGGGCTTCTTCGGCGGCTGGATCGACAGCCTGCTGGTGAAGATCGCCGAGTTCTTCCAGGTGCTGCCGCCGCTATTGTTCGCGATGGTGCTGGTGACGCTGTTCGGGCCGAAGCTGCTGACCATCACGCTGGCGATCGGCGCGGTGAGCTGGACCTCGGCGGCGCGGCTGACGCGCGCGGAATTCATGCGGCTGCGCGATCTCGATTTCATCAAGGCGTCGCGCGCCGCCGGCGCCGGCAATCTGCATCTGATCCTGCGGGTGGTGCTGCCCAACGCGCTGCCGCCGATCATCGTGTCGGCGACGCTGGCGATCGGCGTCGCGATCCTGTTCGAGGGCGGGCTGAGCTTCCTCGGCCTCGGCGACCCCAACACCATGAGCTGGGGCCTGATGATCGGCCAGAACCGCAACTACGTGCTCGACGCCTGGTGGGCGGTGACCTTCCCGGGCGCCGCGATCTTCCTGTCGGTGCTGGCGATCAGCCTGGTCGGCGACGGCATCAACGATGCGGTCAATCCGCGGCTGCGACGGAGGTGACGATGGCGCCGGTACTCGAAGTCGACAAGCTCAGCGTCAGCATGACCAATCGCGACGGCGACCTGGTCCCGGTGCTGGAGAATCTGTCGTTCACGATCGACAAGGGCCGCACCATCGCGCTGGTCGGCGAGAGCGGCTGCGGCAAGAGCATGACCGCGCTGGCGATCATGCGGCTGTTGCCGGAAGGCTTCGTCATCACCGGCGGGCGCGTTCTGCTCGAGGGCGAGGACGTGCTGGCGGTGCGCAACAAGCGGATGCGCGCGCTGCGCGGCGACGCGATGTCGATGGTGTTCCAGGAGCCGATGACCGCGCTCAATCCGCTCTACACCGTCGGCGACCAGATCGCCGAGGTGCTGTATTATCACCGCCGGATGAGCCGCAAGGACGCCGGCGAGCAGGCCGTGCAGTTCCTCAAGGCGGTGCAGATCCCGGCCGCCGAGCAGCGCGCCAAGGCCTATCCGCATCAACTCTCCGGCGGGATGCGGCAGCGGGTGATGATCGCGATGGCGCTGGCCTGCAAGCCGAAGCTCCTGATCGCCGACGAGCCCACCACCGCGCTCGACGTCACCGTGCAGGCGCAGATCTTCGATCTGCTGGCCAAGCTGCAGGACGAGACCGAGACCGCGATCGTGCTGATCACCCACGATCTCGGCGCGGTCGCCGAACTCGCCGACGACATCGCCGTGCTGTATGCCGGCCGCTGCATCGAGACCGGGCCGTCGCACGAGATCGCCGCCGCGCCGCGCCATCCCTACACCCGCGGACTGCTCGCCTGCGTGCCGCATCTCGCGGTCGGCGTGGCCAAGCCGCCGCAATGGATCGATCTCGGCGAGATCCCCGGCATGGTGCCGTCGCTCGGGCAGCGCGGGCCGGACTGCGCCTTCCTGCCACGGTGCGCCAATGCCCGCGACGTCTGCCGGTCGCGGCCGCAGCCGCCGCTCGACGCGGTCTCGACCGGGCACGCGGTGTCGTGCTGGCGCGCCGAGGAGATCGCGGCATGATGATTCACGAAGACCTGCGGCCCGACGACGCCAGCCCCTATCTGCTCGACGTCAACGACCTCGTGGTGCATTTCCGCACCGGGCGGAAGCGGCCGTGGGGCAAGCCGTCCTTCGTCCACGCCGTCGACGGCGTCAGCTTCCGGGTCCGGCGCGGCACCACGTTCGGCATCGTGGGCGAGAGCGGCTCGGGCAAGTCGACCACCGCGCAGGCGATCATGCGGCTGGTGCCGTCGACCTCGGGCCAGATCGTGTTCCGCGGTGAGGACATCATGCCGCTCAGCGGCGAGCCGCTGCGGCAGGTGCGCCGGCATGTGCAGATCGTGTTTCAGGATCCGTTCTCGGCGCTCGATCCGCGCCGCCGCGCCGGCGACCAGATCCGCGAGCCGCTCGATCTGCTGCAGATCGGCACCAGCCGCGAACGCGACGAGCGGGTGCGGCAATTGCTGGCCGAGGTCGGGTTGCCGCCCGAGGCCGCCGACCTGTTTCCGCATCAGTTCTCCGGCGGCCAGCGCCAGCGGCTGTGCATCGCCCGCGCGCTGGCGCCCGAACCCGAACTGATCGTCTGCGACGAGGCGGTCTCGGCGCTCGACGTCGCGATCCAGGCGCAGATTCTGAACCTGCTGAAGAAGCTGCAGCGCGAGCGCGGGCTGACCTACATCTTCATCTCGCACGACCTCGGCGTGATCCAGCAATTCTGCGACGAGATCGCCGTGATGTATCTCGGCAAGATCGCCGAGCAGGCGCCGGCCTCGGCGCTGTTCACCGGGCCGCGGCATCCCTACACCTGGTCGCTGGTGTCGGCCGCGGTGCCGCCCGGGCCGCTGCGCGACGAACTCAAGGCGAGATATCTGGTCAAGGGCGAGCCGCCGTCGCCGGTCGATCCGCCGCCCGGCTGCCGGTTCGCGCAGCGCTGCCCGTTCGCGATCGAGCGCTGCCGCGAGGAATTGCCGTTCCTCGACGCCACCGGTCCCGAGCACTACGTCGCGTGCCATCGCAAGGATGAACTCGGCGTGCCGGACTTCACGCCGCGCGTCGCCAGCGGGCCGATCGGTTAGCTACAACGGATCCACATCGTCATTGCGAGCGAAGCGAAGCAATCCAGTGGCCGCACGCGACGCGGCTGGATTGCTTCGTCGCTGCGCTCCTCGCAATGACGGACCCGGATTGACGACTACGCCGTGGCGTCGAGCAGCGCCTTGGTCATGTCGCGGTCGGCTTTCAGCGTCGCGAGATTCGCGGTGTAGCTGTATTTGGCGACCATCTGGCCGATCAGTTCCTGCGCCAGATCGACATTCGGCGCGGCCACCATGCCGTTTTCATCGGCGAACGGCGCCTGCGGATCGGAGACCGCGATCGTGCCGGGCGTCGTCGTGGTGACGCTGGTCTGCGTGCCGCTCCCCGGGACGGCGGTCTGGACCACCTGCAGCGGCTTGTAGGCCTGCGGCGCGCCGGCCGGCACCGTGCCGTTCGCCGCCGGCAGCGTCCCCGTGGACTGCTGATTGGCGACGTTGCTGGCGGAGACTTCGAGCCGCCTGGTCGTGGCCTTCAGGCCGGACACGGCGATCGCGGAAATGCTGGACATGGCGCACTCGCAGCGTTGGGGCCGGGAAACCTAACGCGCCCCGCGCAACGATCCGTTCACCGCGCGCCGACAATGCGAGCGATCCCGTTAAGCCGCCGTCAGCCATCGCTGGCCGGCCGATCAGGCGGCTCCGGCCGCGGTCGTGCCGGGCGCCGTCTGCGCCGGCTGCGGACGGCGGCGAAGTTTGCGGCGCGCCCACAGCACCACGCCGGAGACCAGCAGGCCGAACAGCGCCACCGAGACGATCACGTTGAGCGCCCCCGAGATCAGCGCCGACCAATTGCCCTCGTGCAGCAGCCGTGGCCAGTTGCGCGGCAGCGGCGCGACGCCGTCCGCGCTGAAGCCGTAGGCGCGCAGTTCGCCGCCTTCGTAGATCCGCGCCATCAGCCGACCGCCGCGATTGGCGATCATCGCCAGATGCGCGACGTCGTGCGACTGCGCGACCGCGCGGACGGCGTCGGCGAGCGGCAGCGGAGCCCGGGCCGCCGCCGGCGGCGGGGCGCTCTGCAGCGTCAGTCCGAACGCGAGAAACAGGCCGGTGATCGGGCTCAGCAGCAACAGCGGCAGCGTGAACCAGGCCGCTCCCTTGTGCCAGCCGGCGAGGCTGTTGCGCAGCCGCGGCAGGCCCATCAGGATGCCGATGGCCATCACCACGACCAGCGCGATGGTCGAGGAAATCACCAGCCACTCGTATCCGAGCAGCCGCTCATGGGTGCGCCGCGCCCACAGCAGCACATCGCCGAGCGGATCGGACGCCGTCGCGGCTTCGCCGGTGGCGAGGTCGATCGCCGGCGCGTTGACGCCCATCAGGCGCATCTGCTGTCCGCTGGCGTTGATCGCCAGACCACGCGCCTTGCCGGCGGGGTCGTGGCGCTGCAGCAGGCCGGTGATACGCTCGGCGTCGACCATGCCGGCGGGCAGGCCACGGCTCTGGATGATCGGTTCGACCGACAGGATCAGCCCGGTGAAGATGATCGCGATCAGCGGCAGCGCGAACACCAAAGTGGTCCAGCGGTGCAGCTTGAGGAGCAGGGCGTTGTTCATCGGATATCCAATCTTCAGCGATGGCGCGAGCGAGGGGGCCGGCGCGTCGCGGTTCCGATCCGCTGCTGCCGCGTCCCAATGCTCTGCCGAATGGGTTTAGCGCCGCCAACCTATCGGGCCGCTGACAAAACGCCGGACCGCTTGCCAGGCGTGTGAAATCATCATGGCTCCCGAGGCCGTGCGATCGCGCGCGCCGTCGACGAATCGGACGCGGCGTTCGGGCCACGCGCGAATCACTTGGTCGCGCCGATGTGCGTTGCGGCGAATCATCTGCGTGCATCGCAATGATTTGTCCGGAATGTCCCGGACGAGGCATGTCGAACTAACTGACAACGGCGCCTCGGTGAGCGCTGTCTGCGACGAGGTCCCATTAGTTCGATGTCGCAGGCAAGTTCCGCGCTGCGGTCGCGACCACGCCGGCCGGCGGGTTCGCGTCACCGCCCGCCGTGTCCGAAATACGCCCGTTTTGCCAGACCGATAGACGTTGGTATCGTGCCGGGTGCAGGGCCTGCGAGGCAATTCGCGTGCGCACGCCGCCATGCTCCGTCGCGTCTTTCGCGTGCGTCCGCGCGGCTTCATTCGCCCGGCATTTAGTCTGATTAAACTTGTCCCTGTTGAAATTCCCGAGTGTTGCTACGATGCTGCAGTTAAGATCGGAATCGTGCAAAACCAACTGGTATGGAGGTAGTATGCGCTCCTCAACGATGATCCTGCTGGGCTCCGTCGCCCTTGTCGCTGCATTCGCGGTCAGTGATCGCATCGGCGGTCCGCGCGGCATGCTGATCGAACCGGCCATCGCGGCGACTCCGGTCGCTCCGCCGCCGCCCCCGGCATTTCGCACCGTGACGTCGTCGTCATGTCCGGCGAACGGCTGCCCGACCACCTGCGAAGCCGACGAGGCGCTGATCTCGGCGATCTGCATCGGCTCCACCGGCGCGAAATTCAGCGACAATCTTCTGATCGAGAACGGACAGATCACCGCGAGCTGCGGCCCGTCCTCGACGGCCATCGTGGTGTCCTGCGCCCGCAAATAAGCGCCGCCGGCACTTCTCAAAGGGGGCTGCGCGGTCGGGCGTCCGACGCGGAGCCCTCTGCAGTATCAAGGGTCAAACCGATGCAAAACTGGTTCGTCGCACTCGCCGTCGCGGTGCTGATCGTCATCGGCTTCGCCGCCGGACCGATGTCCGTCGTCGTCGCTTTCCTGTCGTTCTGGGTCACGCTGTATCTGGTCTGGGCCTACGAGCTCGGCTTCAAGGACACCTGGGCGCGCTACGGCCTCAACCGCGTCAAGCCGCCGTTCTGGGCCGAGGAGAACAAGGTCTGGTTCTATCCGATCTTCGGCGATCGGGTGAAGGTGGTGAAGGCCGCCGCGGTGGCGCTGCTGATCGTCGCATTCAGCCTGATGCTGCCGGTGTCGGTGGTGCGGATCGCGACGCTGGTCGTGCTGGCCTGGTACGTCACCGAGATCTACCGGGCGCAGAAAAACGTCGATCAGCTCGATCGGGCGCGGTTCAACTAAGTCGCGCGCGGGCACCCGGTTGCGATCGCCCGCCCGGGCGTCGCGAACGTCATCCCGAGGCGCTCGCCTCAGGATGATGTTCGGCTTGCTCCGCTCGCAGCAGGTTTTCGATTAGCCATTTTCTCAAACGCCTCGCGCCGCCACTGGACGGGGCGTGCGATTTGTAGATCAATACGACAGTACAACAGCAACGGCGTTGCGGCCCGAGGAGATTGCGATGGCAGACAAGGACTCATCCGACGTCATCCTGAACATGATGTCGAAGAACCTCGAACAGGCGCGCGGCGCGATGAACAACTATCTGCAGTTCATCGAAAAGAGCCTGTCGGTGTCTCCGATGGGAACGAGCAGCCAGGCCAACACGCTGAAGGGCTATGTCGAACGCAACGTCCAGGCGACCTTCGATTTCTCCGAACAGTTGCTGCACGCCAAGGATTTCCAGGACGTCGTCCGGATCCAGACCGAATTTCTGCAGACCCAGTTCCGGGTGCTGACCGATCAGGCCAAGGACGTGGTCGAGATGACCAAGCCGACGGTGATCGTACCGCGCGACGGTTAGTCCGTTCGGGCGCCGCGCCGCCGATTGACGCGCCCGGGAGCGCGGCCGGAACCAAACCGGCCCGCCCGGCTTGCTGGATGCTCCGTGCAACTCGTTCACGCATTTGGACAGGCGCCATGCTGAAATCAGTCGTGACCTTCGCTGCCCTGCTGCTGCTCGTGTCGGCAGCGCAGGCGCAGTCCGGCCGCCCCGATCCGGGCTGCGGCCGTGACGTCTCGCGGTTCTGCCGCGCGGTGATGGACCAGGGCGACGGCGCGATCCTCGCCTGCCTGCAAAAGAACCGCGCGCGACTGAGCAAGACCTGCGCCAAGGTGCTGGCGGACCACGGCCAGTAGCAAGGCCGTTCAGGTCGAGCCGCCGCTGACGCCGGCGACCGGCAGCACCTCGGTGCCGGTGGCGCGATCGGGCGAATCGTCCTTCCAGCGCACCGATCCGAACGGTCGCTCCAGCATGCGGCGGACCCGGATCGGGTCCGGGCCGCGATGGAACGCCATGGCGCGCTGATGCAGCTCGCGGTCCTGCTGGGTCGAACGGTTGCGCTGGCGCAGATAGTCCAGCCAGGTCGGGCAGTGATAGCGTTCGGTCCACAGTTCCGGATCGGCGATGTCGCGCGCGATCGACCAGCCATAGGCGCCGTTGCGCTGCCGGCTGAGCTGCACCTGCTGCATCACGCCGTGAAACGTCCGGGCATCGTCCTGATCGACCCGGTACTCGATCTCGACCACCAGCGGTCCGCTGCGCGGCGTCAGCGCCAGCCGTACTTCCGGGTCGGCCAGAAGATCGGCGTCCTCAATCTGTTTGCCGACCGACGGCATCCGCAGCAGCAATCCGAGCAGCGGCGAGACGAACATCGCGCCGGCCGAAATCAGCAAGGACGGCGCGACGCCGGACAGGTCGGCGACATGGCCCCAGACCCAGCTTCCGATCGCGACGCCGCCGGCGATCGAGGCCTGGAACGCGGCCAGCGAGCGGCCCGCCACCCAGCGCGGCGCCGACAATTGCACGCCGATGTTGAACAGCGCGATCGCCAGCATCCACACCGCGCCGGCCACCACCAGCGCCGCGGCGGTGAGCAGCGACCAGCGGCTCAGCGCGATCGCCGCCATCGCCACCCCCATGATCAGCGCACAGCCGCGGATCGCGGCCTCGCTGCTCAGGCGCTGGCGCACCATCCCGACATAGAGCGCGCCGATCACCGCGCCGACGCCGAACGCGCCGAGCAGAATGCCGTAGGTCTCGGCGCCGCTGCCGAGCAGATCGCGCGCCACCAGCGGCATCAGCGCCAGCACCGACGAGCCGGCGATGCCGGTGATCAGCGTCCGCGCCAGCACGATGCGGATCGACGGCGAGTTGGCGATGTAGCGCACGCCGGTGACGATCGCGCGGTTCATCCGCTCCGGCGGCAGCCGCGGCGGCTCGCTCACCCGCCGCCACAGGAACAGCACCACCAGCAGCGGCAGATACAGCACCGCATTGGCCGCGAACGCCGCGACCGCGCCGGCGGTCGCCACCACGACGCCGCCGACCGCCGGGCCGAAGCTGCGGGCGATGTTGTAGCTGATGCCGTTCAGCGTCACCGCCGCGGGCAGCGCCTCGCCCGGCACCTGCTCGCTGACCGAGGCCTGCCAGGCCGGGCCGAACAGCGCCATGCCGGTGCCGATCACGAAGCAGAAGGCGAGCAGGATCTCCGGCGTCACCAGGCCGAGATGCGCCAGCACCGACAGCATCGTCGCGCCGCCGAGGCCGAGCGTCAGCGAAGCCATCCCGACCAGACGGCGGTCGTACATGTCGGCGATCGCCCCGGCCGGCATCGCCACCAGCATGATCGGCAGCATCAGGGCGGTCTGCACCAGCGCCACCTTGTCGGCCGAGGAGGTCATCTGGGTCATCGCCCAGGCGGCGCCGACGCCGTTGATCATCAGGCCGAGATTGGACAACAGGCTCGCCAGCCAGATCCGGCGGAACAGCGCATAGCGCAGCGGCGCCGCGACGCCGCCGGCGGAGAACGCGCCTCGCTTCGAGCCGCCCGTCATCAAAGCCGTTCCCTTCGCACGTTATCCTCGCCGCACCGCGCCGATTGCCGGAGCTTGTTGCAGTGATGCCTGCGAAGCTCCGGGCCTGTCCAGTGCCAACGTAGGCCGACGCTGCGCCCGGCCGGTTCAACGAGAAGTGAATCGTGGCCGGCGTGGCCGCTGACGGAGAACCGCGTCACGGTGGCCGAACTGACCGATTAGGCCGGCCGGCCTTCCCTCGGCCCGGTTCGCTCCCTAGCTTGAGAGACGAGGAACCGAGACCGAGAAACCGGAACGAGGAGAGCCCCCTGTGAGCATCGCCGAAGTCTACGACGTCGACGACCGCCGCGCGCCGCTGGTGCCGCCTGCGCCGCCGCGCGCGCCGGACGACATCTCCGCGCTCGGCCGGCTCGCGGCGATCCGCCGCAACGCGATCGCGAGCTGGGGCGCTCGCGCCTATCAGGACGATATCGTCAAGGGCCGGTTCTTCAACCACGCCAGCTACATTCTCAATACGCCGGATGCGATCCGGCATGTGCTGGTCGACAATGACGAGAACTACACGCGGACCGCGACCGGCATCCGCGTGCTGCAGCCGATGCTCGGCGAAGGCCTGCTGCTGGCGCAGGGCCGCGCCTGGAAACATCAGCGCCGCACGCTGGCGCCGGCGTTCACGCCGCGCGCGGTCGGCACGCTGGTGCCGCATATGATATCGGCGACCGAGGAGACCGTCGCCGAGCTGCGCGACAGCGCCGGCGCGCCGGTCGACCTGCGCGAGAAGATGCAGCATCTGGCGCTGGAGATCGCCGGGCGGACGATGTTCTCGTTCGGGATGGGCAGCCACGGCAAGGCGCTGCGCGATTACGTCATCGAGTACGGCACCAGACTCGCGAGCCCGCGATTTCTCGACCTGCTGCTGCCGCTCGGCTGGCCGACGCCGCAGGATATTTCGCGGGCGTTGTTCCGCCGGCGCTGGACCAAATTCGTCGGCGAACTGATCGCCGCCCGCCGCGCCGCCGGCAAGGCGGAGGGCGCGCCGCCGCGCGATCTGTTCGATCTGATGGTCGCGGCGCGCGATCCCGAGACCTTTGAGGCGTTCTCCGACGATCAGCTCGGCGATCAGGTCGCCACCATGATCCTCGCCGGCCACGAGACCACCGCGACCGCGCTGTTCTGGGCGCTGTATCTGCTGGCGCTCGATCCGCAGACGCAGGACAACCTCGCCGACGAAGCGCGCGGTGCCGGCACCGCCGGGACCCCCGCGCTCGAGCAATTGCCGTTCACTCGCGCGGTGCTCGACGAGACGCTGCGGCTGTATCCGCCGGCGTTCCTGATCGCGCGCGAGGCGGCCGGGCCCGACAGCGTCGCCGGCCACGCCATCCGCCGGCGCGACGTCGTTCTGATCGCGCCGTGGCTGCTGCACCGGCACGAGAAGCTGTGGGACAATCCCGGCGCCTTCATGCCGTCGCGCTTCCTGCCGGGCGCGCCGCCGCCGGATCGCTTCGCCTATCTGCCGTTCGGCGTCGGGCCGCGGATCTGCATCGGGGCGCATTTCGCGCTGGTCGAGGCGACGCTGGCGCTGGCGCGGATCGTCGGTGCGTTCCGGATCGAACTGATCGACACCGCCCCGGTGATGCCGATCGGCATCGTCACCACCCAGCCCGATCGGTCGCCGCTGTTCCGGCTCACGCGGCGGTGATCAAAAAGGCTTCATTTGGCCGACATCGAGACGTGACCTAAATGAAGGCCATGACCGATATCCGACCTCTCTACGCAGTGCTGCGGCAGACGACCGAGGCTCCCGTCGTCGACGCCATCGCGCATCTGATCGCCGATGGCGTCGACAGCGAGCTCAACCGCATCAACGTGCTGGAATTCGCCACGCGGACCGGCCTCGACGAGGAGAAGGTGATCGCCGGGTTTCTGCATGCGGCCCAGCTCGGTCTGTTCGACATGAGCTGGAACGTGCTGTGCCCGGGCTGCAGCGGCGTGCTCGACAGCCATCCGTCGCTGAAGGCGCTGCGGCACGACGAATACACCTGCGCGCTGTGCGCCAAAGCCTACGAGGCGTCGGTCGACGATCAGGTCGAGGCCGCCTTCACCGTCAGTCCGAGCATCCGGCGGATCGGCGCGCACGATCCCGACAGCCTGCCGCTGTGGGACTACACAAGGCAGATGTTCTGGAGCTCCGGCATCGAGCTCGACGAGGACGTGCTGGCGCGGCTGTCCGACCAGGACACGCTGGGCGCCGCGGCGTTGCAGCCGGGCGAGACCACCGAACTGACGCTCGATCTGCCGGGCGAGTTCATCATCGTATTCGAGCCGGTGACGCATTCGGCGCAGTTCATCGATGTCGCCGGAGAGCCCAGCGCCGAGGTGCAGTCGGTGGCGCTGAATTTCGAGCGCCAGCACCCGCTGACGCCGACATTGTCGATGCGGCCGGGTCCGCTGCGACTGTCGCTGACCAACAATGCGGACAAGCGGGTGTTGCCGGCGGTGTGGGTCGCCGCCGACGCGCTGCATACGCTGCTCGGCAAGCGCAAGCCGATCCTCACCGCCAAGCGAATGCTGACCAACCAGACCTTCCGCGACGTGTTCAAGGCCGACAATCTCAGCCCCGACCAGCGGCTGAAGATCACCTCGCTGACCTTCCTGTTCACCGATCTCAAGGGCTCGACCGCGTTGTATCAGCGCGTCGGCGACCTCGCGGCGTTCGATCTGGTGCGGGCGCATTTCCGCGCGCTGCTCGAGATCATCGCCGCCGAGAAGGGCGCGGTGGTGAAGACCATCGGCGACGCGGTGATGGCGACCTTCAACCGCCCCGACCACGCGCTCGCCGCGGCATTGCGGATGCGCAAGGCGATGGATGCGCTCAACGAAGAGCGGGGTACGCGCGATCTGGTGGTGAAGATCGGCATTCACGAAGGCCCCTGCCTCGCGGTGATGCTGAACGAGCGGCAGGATTATTTCGGCCAGACCGTCAACATCGCCGCGCGCGTTCTCGGCCTCGCGAGCACGCAGGCGATCCACCTCACCGGTGCGGTGATCGACACGCCGGCGGTCACCGCGATCCTCGACCGCGAGGCGATCACGCCGATCGAAAAGCATGCGGCGCTACGCGGTATCGCCGACAAGGTGCCGGTCTATGAGATCTCTTAACGGATCGGTGACATTGCCGAACCGTCATGAACCCTGCCGGAACCCGGTCCGATTGCCAACGTTACGATTCCGCGCCATCAAACGAACCTGAGTTAGCCCCCTCGTCGCCGAGAGTTCGAAGCCGATGCTGGATAAACTGCGCCAATTCATCTCCGACGTCGTCTCGCCGACCGCGCCGGACGAACTGATCTTCGACGACGGCGGCTACCGGCTGGCCGCCACGGCGCTGCTGATTCACGTCATCTCGCTCGACGGCGAACCCTCCGAGGTCGAACGCAGCAAGCTGCACAAGCTGCTCGAGACTCGTTTCGACCTGGATTCGACCACCGCCGCCAGACTGATCGCCTCGGCGACGCTGGCCGAGGGCGAGGCGGTCGATCTGTATAATTTCACCAGCGTCATCATGCGCTCGGTGAATGAGCAGGGCCGGCTGCGGATCGTCGAGATGATGTGGGAGCTGGTATTCGCGGACGGCCAGGTCACCGAATTCGAGGAGAACGTGGTGTGGCGCGCTGCCGATCTGCTCGCAGTGTCGTCGCGCGACCGCGTCAATCTCAAGCGCCAGGTCGCCGCGCAGCAATCGGAAACCGATCCGGCGAACTAAGCCCGGGCAGTCTTGCGGGCACTACTTGTTTCTGAACTGTCATGATCGGCGGCTTCGATCTGGTTCTGGCCGCGAGACGGGGCGTCAGGCGCCCGATGATCGGAACCCTGGCCGCCAATTGCCTTGCACGCTGCTTGCATCTTGCATTAGGCCTAGTGATGATCCGGGGGTCATCCGGCCTCTCAACTCAAGAGTCCTTCATCGTGACTGAACGCGTGACGTTGATTACCGGGGCATCGGCGGGGATCGGTGCGGAGCTGGCGCGCATTTTCGCGGCAAATGCTCACAGAGTAGCCTTGGTGGCGCGGCGCGCCGATCGGCTCGAGGCGTTGGCCGCCGAGATCACCGCCAAGGGCGGCCCGGAGCCGATCATCATCGCCTGCGATCTGGCGAAGCCCGAAGCCGTCGACGAGATCGTGGCCCGGCTGGCCGCGGCCGGCGTCGAGGTGGAGTATCTGGTCAACAATGCCGGCTACGGGCTGTTCGGCCGTGCCGCGGAGATCGACCGCGAGGACCAGCTCGGCATTATCGACGTCAATATCCGCGCGCTGACCGACCTGTCGCTGCGCTTCGCCGACAGCGTCGCGAAACTGCGCGGCGGCATCCTCAACGTCGCCTCGATCGCCAGCTTCCTGCCGGGGCCGGGCATGGCGGTGTACTACGCCTCCAAGGCCTATGTGCTGTCGCTGAGCGAGGCGCTGCATCAGGAACTCGGCAAGAAGGGCGTCCGGGTCACGGCGATCTGCCCGGGGCCGGTGCCGACCGAGTTCCAGTCGCGGGCCGGCTTCGAACCGGGCTTCGATTCGGCGGTGCTCAACGTCTCGCCGGCCGAGGTCGCCCGCCAAGGCTATCAGGGGCTGATGAACAACCGGCGGCTGGTGCTGCCGGGCATCGGCATCAAGATCGTGCCGTTCCTGCTGCGGTTCTTTCCGCGCGGCTTCATTCTCGCCGCGGTTGGCGGCTATCAGCAGCGGCAGCGCTGAGGACGGGCGGGCCCGGCCATAATTCTGGCCCGGAGCTTGCTTTAGTAACTGGCGACTGAGAAACTTCAATCCGTCGAGGCAATTGCACGGCGGTGCGACGATCCTGATCGATCCGCCAGCTTCGAGACGCCATGCTCCTGCGACCGATTGACGACTTCTCCCGGATTGCTTCGCCCAAGCTGCAGCCCGCCGGCCAGGCGGCGGACACCCGGCCCGTGCTGATGGTGCTGCATCAGGAGACCTCGACGCCCGGCCGGGTCGGCAACGCACTGCGTGCCTTGGGGCATCCGCTCGACATCCGCCGGCCGCGCTTCGGCGATCCGCTTCCGGATACGCTCGACGGCCACGCCGGCGTGGTGATGTTCGGCGGCCCGATGAGCGCCAACGATCCCGACGACTATATCCGCCGCGAGATCGCGTGGATTTCCGTGCCGCTGAAGGAAGACCGGCCGTTTCTCGGAATCTGTCTCGGCGCCCAGATGCTGGCGGCGCAGCTCGGCGCCAGAGTCTCGCCGCATCCCGGGGGCCGCGCCGAGATCGGCTATTACGACATCCGCCCGACCGCGGCCGGCCGTGCAATGTGCGCGCAATGGCCGCGGCAGGTGTATCACTGGCACTGCGAGGGCTTCGATCTGCCGGCCGGCGCCGAACTGCTGGCGGAGGGCGGCGACTTTCCGGTCCAGGCGATCCGCACTGGCAGCGCCTACGGCCTGCAGTTCCATCCGGACGTCACCCTGGCGATGCTGCATCGCTGGACCACCAGGGGCCACGAGCGGCTGGAATTGCCGGGCGCCCGGCCGCGCCGCGATCATTTCGCCGACCGCGCGCTGCACGACGCCTTCGAGCGCGCCTGGCTCGCGGAATTCCTCGATCACTGGCTGGCGCGGACCCCGGTCGCTCTGCCGGCGATGCCGCTGCGCGAAGCCGCCGAATAACGCTCCGCGATCACCCCGATTGTTTCCATCCTCGGGATCGGCTTGCTACTCTCCTGCCGGGCAGAGCGCGCCAGCGCACTGCCGCATCGAGAATGCCCGGGAAGGGCGCAACAAAAAGCAAAAAAGGGAGACACGCCGATGAGCACCCAGGACATCCTCTATGATGTCACCGACAGGATCGCGACGATCACGCTGAACCGGCCGGACCGGATGAATGCGTGGACGCCGGTGATGGAGCGCGAGGTGCGCGAGGCGATGGAAGCGGCGGCAGCCGACAGCGAGGTCCGCGTCATCGTGCTGACCGGCGCGGGCCGCGGCTTCTGCGCCGGCGCCGACATGCAGGTGCTGCAGACCATCGAGCCGTCCGACGTGCGCCGCGCCTCGAGCCTGCCGCCGTTCGACATGAACCGCCGGGCCGATTGGCAGACCCGCTACGCGTTCTATCCGGCGATCGGCAAGCCGATCATCGGCATGCTGAACGGCGCCACCGCCGGCATCGGCCTGGTGCACGCGCTGTATTGCGACGTCCGCTTCGCCGCCGACAGCGCGGTGTTCACCACCGCCTTCGCGCGACGCGGACTGATCGCCGAGCACGGCATCTCCTGGATGCTGCCGCGAATCGTCGGCCACGCCAATGCGCTCGATCTGCTGCTGTCGGCGCGGCGGGTTTCGGCCGAGGAGGCGCTGCGGATCGGGCTGGTCAACCGGCTGTATCCGGCCGAGCAACTCCGCGAGCAGACCTATGCGTACGCCCGCGATCTCGCCGACAACGTTTCGCCGGCGTCGATGCGGGTGATCAAGCGGCAGCTCTACGAGGTGCCGTTCCAGACGCTCGCCGAGGCGACGATCGAGGCCAACCGCGACATGATGGTCTCGCTCGGCAGCGACGACTTCAAGGAAGGCGTCGCCAGCTTCGTCGAAAAACGCCCGCCGCAGTTCCGGAGCGTGTGAGGGCGTTGGTCGTCGTCACTGTCTCCTGACAGCTCGAACACACACAAAGACGTCATCCTGAGGAGCCCGGCAAAGCCCGAAGGGCGACGCCGGGCGTCTCGAAGGATGGGCCGCGAGTGCCCGCCCGCGGCGAGTCCGTGCCGCCTCATGGTTCGAGACGGCGCTGCGCGCCTCCTCACCATGAGGGATGGGATCGTGCCCGATGTGAGGTCGACAAGCGATGGAGAATGTCGGTGCTGGGATTATGTCGGGTCGCAGGGCCGTCCAGCGACGCGCCCGTCTTCGCCCTACGGGCTTCGCCGGGCACCACGCTTCGTCTTCGCCTTCACGTGGCTGCGCCACGCGAAGCCGCAGGCGAAGCGTGGTGGAGCCAGGCGGGATCGAACCGCCGACCTCGTCATTGCGAACGACGCGCTCTCCCAGCTGAGCTATGGCCCCTCCGCGGCCGGCAGGCATTGTCATGCGCCGGTCAGCGAACGCCGCCATTTACAGTGCCTGATCGGGCCAAGTCAAGGACGTGCCGCATTGCCGGCACCGGGCTTTATTTGCAGCGAGTTCCCTTGTTTGCACGGGCACGAACCGATATTTACGGCTAGCCCTTCCGCGTTCGAACCCGCGAGATTTCCACCGCCATGCGCGCCATTCTCGACATCGTTCTCATCATTCTCGATCTGTACATCTGGCTGTTGATCGCCTCGGCGATCCTGTCCTGGCTGATCGCCTTCAACGTCGTGAACACGCGCAACCAGTTCGTTTCTGCGGTGTCGGAATTCCTGTACCGGATCACCGAGCCGCTGCTGGGGCCGATCCGCAGGCTGCTGCCGTCGCTCGGCGGGCTGGATATTTCTCCGATCATCCTGATCCTGCTGATCATGTTCCTGCAGCGGGTGATCACCTATTACATCTACCCCTCGGTGTTCTGAGCCGCCGACCGCCGGAGCCCGAGTTTCCATGGCCGAGGCTTGGCGGTATTCAACTCAGGGCGTTGCGGTGGCGGTGCGGGTCACGCCGCGCGGCGGGCGCGACGACATCGACGGGCTGGAGACATTGTCGGACGGCCGCCCGGTGGTGAAGGTCCGGGTTCGCGCCATCGCCGACGGCGGCGAGGCCAACCGGGCAGTGATCGAGCTGTTGGCGAAGTCGCTCGGCGTGCCGAAGCGCAACGTCCGGCTGCTGTCGGGGGCGACGTCGCGGCAGAAGCAGATCGCGGTCGACGGCGATCCGACCAAGCTCGGCGAGATATTGCGAAAACTGACCGCGCCAAAGCCGGATTGATTCGGCATCCAAGTTGGGCAATAGCACCTCCGCACACGATGCATCACCTCTCCCATAGGGAGAGGTCGACCGGCGAAGCCGGTCGGGTGAGGGGTTGCGGCCTAAAGATAGACCGTATGCCCTCAACCCAACCCTTTCCCCATGGGAGAGGGAGCGCGCTTCCGATGGCGAAGCGCATCGATGGAATAACAAAGGGGACGACATGACCGCGCAAATCATCGACGGAAAAATCATCTCGGCCGAGCTGCGCGCCCGCGTGGCCGCCGAAGTGGCGCGGATCAAGGCCGACCACGGCATCACGCCGGGGCTCGCGGTGGTGCTGGTCGGCAGCGACCCGGCCTCCGAGGTCTATGTCCGCAGCAAGCACAAGCAGACCCAGGAAGCCGGCATGGCCTCGTTCGAGCACCGGCTGCCGGCCGACGTGCCGCAGGCCGAGCTGCTGGCCCTGATCGGCCAGCTCAACGCCGATCCGGCGGTGCACGGCATTCTGGTGCAATTGCCGCTGCCGAAGGGGCTGGACAGCAATGCGGTGATCGATGCGATCGACCCCGCCAAGGATGTCGACGGCCTCAACCCGGTCAATGCCGGCCGGCTGGCTTCGGGACTGTTCGCGCTGACGCCGTGCACGCCGCTCGGCTGCATCATCATGGCCAAGCAGGTCCACGCCTCGCTGGAAGGTATGAATGCCATCGTGATCGGCCGCTCCAATCTGGTCGGCAAGCCGCTGGTGCAATTGCTGCTCAACGAGAACGCCACGGTGACGATCGCGCATTCGCGTTCGCGCGATCTGCCGGCGCTGTGCCGCCAGGCCGATCTGGTGTTCGCCGCGGTCGGCAGGCCCGAGATGGTCAAGGGCGACTGGATCAAGCCGGGCGCCACCGTGATCGACGTCGGCATCAACCGCACGCCGTCGCCGGACGGCGGCAAGGACAAGCTGGTCGGCGACGTTGCGTTCGCGGAAGCCAAGGAAGTCGCCGGCGCCATCACGCCGGTGCCGGGCGGCGTCGGCCTGATGACGGTGGCGTGCCTCTTGGTCAACACCGTCCGCGCCGCGAGCGCGATCCACGGTCTGCCGAAGCCGGCGGTTTGATCGATCGTGACCTTTGCGGCTGACGCCGCCGCCTCCGCAATCGTCATACGCGGGCTTGACCCGCGTATCCATCGCGCGCGGGAGCGCGCGAAAGAAGCAATTTCACGAAGATGATGGATTGCCGGGTCGAGCCCGGCAATGACGGAAACGACGGAGCCACTTCGGTGCTCCACATCGCATCCGTCAGCGCTTGCCCTTCACCGCCTCCGCCAAACTGGCTTTCGCCGAGCCGGGCTTCAGCGGCTGCTGCTGGCTTTCGTGCGGGGACCAGCCGGACAGCCAGATGATCTCGAAGGTGGCGCGGATGCGGCCGTCGGGGTCGGCGAAGCGCTCGGCGTAGATGTTGGCCATCCGCAGTAGCGTGGCGCGGCGTAGCGGCGTGCGGCGTCGCTCGATCAGCACATTGCCGGCGCCCATCCGCCGCAGATCCTGCATCAGCGCGAAGGCGTGGTCGTAGCGCACCACGACGCGGTCGACATCGGTGACCGGCAGCGCGAAGCCGGCGCGTTGCAGCAGCGCGCCGAGGTCGCGCAGATCGGCGGTGGGCGCGACATGCGGCGAGACGCCGCCTTCGATCTCGGCCTCGGCGGCCGCGAACGCCTGGCGCAATTCGGTCAGCGTGTCGCCGCCGGTGAGTGCCGCCAGCAGCAGCCCATCCGGCTTCAGCGCGCGGCGGATCTGCGCCAGTACGCCGGGCAGATCATTGGCAAACTGCAGCGCCAGCGCCGACACCGCGAGATCGAGCGAGCCCGGCGCGAGCTGCAGCGCCTCGTCGCCGGTGGGATCGATCTCGACATGCGCGACGCCCGGAAAGCGCTCCGCCGGCAGCGCCGCGCCGGGCGTCCAGATATCGGCGATCGCATTGAATTCGCGTAGCACCGCATGCAGCCGCTCGGCCATCTCCTCGGTGACGCGGTCGAGCAGGAACGGCGCGGGGCCGAGCGCGCCGGCGCGCGCCAGCCTCGCTGCGAGCAGGCGGCGATCGAACAGAATGGGCGTGGAGTCGGTCATGGCCGGCAGCTAGCGTCACGGACGCCGCCCGGCAAGAGCCGCGCCGGCATCGTGGTCATGCTCAGTTCAGCTTCGAGGCCGCGGCCGGGCTCTGCTGCGAAGCCTCGAACATCTTCAGCACCGCATCGAGCGCGTTGCGCAGATGCAGCGCGCCGGCCTGGCTGCAACGCAGCCGCGCGGTGGTGACGAACTTCACCTCGACCGAGCCGTCGGCGAGCGGGTTCAGCGTCCGCGTCGCGAGTTCGACTTCGACATTGTTGGCGATCACGCCATGCGCCGGCGCGATGTCGAAATAGACGTGCGGCGCGGTCGGGATGTCGACGTAGATGATGGCCTCGGCGGATTTGTCGGCTGGCTCGGACACGGCGATCTCCCGGGGTTGCGGCGCGTGCCGCCCTTGTGCGCCATTCCCGCGCCGGACACTACCCGGTTGTTTTCCTTGACGCGGAACGCGGCGGCGCTAGCCTTCCGCGATGCAGGCGGAGGCGATGACGGCTTCAGATGCGACAGCGGACGGCAGCGGCGTTTCCAGGGTGATGGGCGCGCTGCGCCGGCTTTCATCACCAGCCGGCCTTCGCCGGCTGTGGTCGCGCGCCGCGCATCTGGCGCTCGACGTCGCGCTGCCGACGCTATGCGTCGCCTGCCGCGAGCCGGTCGCGGGCGAGGGGCTGTGCCCGCAATGCTGGTCGCAATTGTCGTTCATCGCGCCGCCTTATTGCGAGAAGCTCGGCATTCCCTTCGTCTATGATCCCGGCCCCGGCATCCTGTCGATGCAGGCGATCGCCGACCCGCCGGCTTATGCGCGCGCCCGCGCCGCGGTGCGCTACGACGAGGTCGCCAAGACGCTGGTGCATGCGCTGAAGTTCCATGACGGCGTCGATCTGGCGCCGACCATGGGGCGGTGGATGGCGCATGCCGGCGAGCCGCTGCTGCGCGATGCCGATCTGTTGATCCCGGTGCCGCTGCACTGGCGGCGCGGCTTTTCCCGGCGCTACAACCAGTCCGGCGCGCTGGCCCGGGCGATCAGCAAGCAGACGCAATTGCCGGTGGCGGTCGAGGCGTTGAAGCGGGTCCGGCCGACCGCGCATCAGATCGGGCTGTCGCGGGCGGAGCGCGCCGCCAATGTGCAGGGCGCGTTCAAGGTTCCGCCGGACCGCAAGGCGGAGGTGCAGGGCCGGCGAATCGTATTGGTCGACGACGTGCTGACCTCCGGCGCCACGGTCGACGCCTGCGCCCGGGCGCTGCTGCGGGCGAGGGCGCAATCGGTCGATGTGCTGGTCTTCGCCCGGGTTGTGGACACCCTGAAATCTCCCATATAATCCGTATCTTGCTCACCACGCCGAGCCACCGCCGAGCTTTGGAGCTGCGATGTCCGCTGCGATCGAGATCTTCACGCGCCCCGGCTGCGGCTATTGCAGCGCCGCCAAGTCGCTGCTGAACCGCAAGAAGGCCGCCTTCACCGAATACGACGTGTCGGTCGATCGGGGTTTCCAGGCCAAGATGGACGCGCGCGCCGGCCGCGGCGCGACCTATCCGCAGATCTTCATCGGCGCCTATCACGTCGGCGGCTGCGATGACCTCTATGCGCTCGACCGCGAAGGCAAGCTCGACGCGCTGCTGTCCGGCGAGAAGGCCTCGTCATGACCGCAGCCGCGCCGTTCAACGCCGCACTGATCCAGATGCGCACCGGGCTGTTGCCCGGGCCGAGCCTCGAACAGGGGACGAAGCTGATCCGCGAGGCGGCCGCGGCTGGCGCCGACTACGTGCTCACCCCCGAGGTGAGCAACATGATGCAGCTCAATCGCGAGGCGCTGTTCGAACAGCTCGCCGACGAGAACAGCGACGCCTCGCTGAAGGCCTATCGGGCTCTCGCGCGCGAGCTGAACATCCATCTGCATATCGGCTCGCTGGCGCTGCGCGCGAGCCCGGATCGCGCCGTCAACCGCTCGTTCCTGATCGACCCGTCGGGTCAGATTCTGGCGAGCTACGACAAGATCCACATGTTCGACATCGATCTCGGCAACGGCGAGAGCTATCGCGAATCGGCGAACTACCAGCCCGGCGAGACCGCGGTGATCTCCGACCTGCCGTGGGGCCGGATCGGGCTGACGATCTGCTACGACGTGCGCTTCCCGGCGCTGTACCGCGCGCTGGCCGAGGCCGGCGCGTCGTTCATCACCGTGCCGGCGGCTTTCACCAGGCCGACCGGCGAGGCGCATTGGCACGTGCTGCTGCGCGCCCGCGCCATCGAGAACGGCTGCTTCGTGTTCGCCGCCGCGCAAGGCGGGCTGCACGAGAACAAGCGCGAGACCTACGGCCATTCGCTGATCATCGATCCGTGGGGCGTGGTGCTGGCGGAAGGCGGCGTCGATCCGGGCTTCGTGATGGCGCGGATCGATCCGGCCGAGGTCGGCAAGGCGCGCGGCAAGATCCCGTCGCTGCAGCATGGTCGCCGTTTTACGGTGGTCGACGCCAGGAATGCCCCGGACTATCTGCATCTCGTGCGGGAGCAGACATGATCCGCTACACGCTGCGGTGCGATCGTGGCCATGCCTTCGAGAGCTGGTTCCAGAGCTCGTCGGCTTACGATTCGCAGGTGCGGCGCAAGCTGGTGGAGTGCCCTTCCTGCGGCTCGGTGAAGGTCGAGAAGGCGATCATGGCGCCGCAGATCGTCGGCCGGAAGGGCCGCGCCCGCGCGCCGGAGCCGGTGAGCAACGAGGCCGCCGCGAGCGACGCGCAGGCGGCGCCGCCGGACAATTCTGCGACTGAGAATTCGGCGACGCCTTTGCTGATGGCGCAGGAGCGCGAACTGCGCGCCAAGCTCAAGGAATTGCGCGACCACATCGTCAAGACCGCCGACAATGTCGGCGAGCGCTTCCCCAACGAAGCCCGCAAGATGCATTACGGCGATATCGAGCACCGCCCGATCTTCGGCGAGGCCTCGCCCGCCGAGGCCAAGGCGCTGATCGAGGAGGGCATCGACGTCGCCCCGCTGCCGGTACTGCCGGAAGACCGGAATTAGCGCCTCCTCCGAAGCCGCTTCGATCCGATCGCGTCCCGCGCTACAAGGGACGAAAGCTGGTCGGCGCAAAGGGAGGAAAATCATGTCGTCACTCGCGGGCAAGACGCTGTTCATCACCGGGGCCAGCCGCGGCATCGGGCTGGCGATCGCGCTGCGGGCGGCGCGCGACGGGGCGAATATTGCGATCGCCGCCAAGACCGCCGAGCCGCATCCGAAGCTGCAGGGCACGATCTACACCGCGGCCGACGAGATCCGCGCCGCCGGCGGGCAGGCGCTGCCGCTGATCTGCGACATCCGCGACGAGGCGCAGGTGATCGACGCGATCGGCAGGACGGTGGCCGAGTTCGGCGGCATCGACATCTGCGTCAACAACGCGTCCGCGATCAGCCTGACCAATTCGCAGGCGACCGACATGAAGCGCTACGACCTGATGATGGGGATCAACAGCCGCGGCACCTTCATGGTGTCGAAATATTGCATTCCGCATCTGAAGAAGGCGCAGAACCCCCACATCCTGATGCTGTCGCCGCCGCTCGATATGAAGGCGAAGTGGTTCGCATCGTCCACCGCCTACACCATGGCCAAGTTCGGCATGAGCATGGTGGTGCTGGGCCTGTCGGGTGAGTTGAAGGGCGCGGGGGTTGCGGTGAATGCGCTGTGGCCACGCACCACCATCGCCACCGCGGCGGTCGGCAATCTGCTCGGCGGCGACGCCATGATGCGCGCCAGCCGCACGCCCGAAATCATGGGCGACGCGGCGCATGCGATCCTGACCCGGCCGTCGCGCGACTTCACCGGCCAATTCTGCATCGACGACAAGGTGCTGTATGAAGCCGGCGTGACCGATTTCGAGCGCTACCGGGTCGATCCGTCGGTGCAGTTGATGTCGGATTTCTTCGTCCCGGACGACGACGTTCCGCCGCCGGGTGTCTCCGTCGCCTCGCTGCCGGGCGCGAAGGGGTAGGGCATTCTATGAGGCCGTGCGCGCCCCGAGCACTGCGAACTCCCTCTCCCGCGTGCGGGAGAGGGTTGGGGTGAGGGTGACGCGAGCGATGGAGTCTCGATTCAAAGAGATCGGTTAGATCGCAAGCGCAGTGCTTGGGGCGCCCTCACCCCCGCCCTCTCCCGCAAGCGGGAGAGGGGGCTGCCGTGCTCGGCGTATGCGATCGTTGCTTGAGGCGAGGCTGTCCGACGCTATGGAGCCTGTTACCTACGCCTTGCCGATCTCGTACGGCCCGCCCTTCTCCAATGCGCGTTTGTAGGCAGGCCGCGCGTGGATGCGGGCGAGCCAGGCTTGCGCGTTCGGGTAGGTCTGGTCGAGCCCGGCGCGGGACGCGGCGGCTTCCAGCGGGAAGCTCATCTGGATGTCGGCGGCGGTGAAGTCGGCGCCGGCGAAGTAATCGCTGTTCGCCAGCTCGCTGTCCCAGAACGCCATGTGCTGCTTCAGTTGCGGATCGACGAAGCCGGTCAGCGCGCCGCCGGCGACCAGCTTTACCAGCGGCCGCAGCAGCGCCGGCGCGCGCTGCGGCATCATGGTGAACAGCAGCTTCAGCAGTAGCGGCGGCATCGCCGAGCCTTCGGCGTAATGCAGCCAGTAGGTGTAGCGCAGCCGCTCCGGCGTCTTCGGCGGCGGGATCAGCCGGCCGTCGCCATAGGTGTCGATGAGGTACTCGACGATCGCGCCGGATTCGGCGATGGTGGCGCCATTGTCGGTGATCACCGGCGATTTGCCGAGCGGATGCACGGCGCGCAGTTCCTGCGGCGCCATCATGTCGGGCTGGCGCTGATAGCGCTTGATCTCGTAGGGCAGGCCGAGCTCCTCGAGCAGCCACAGCACCCGTTGCGAACGCGAATTGTTGAGATGGTGGACGGTGATCATGTCTCGATATGTCCGTTTTTGCGCGACGGCGCGCCGCCGCAGGGTGGCCACCCGCCCATAGCAGACTTCGTGCCAGCCCGGGTATCAACAGTTCCGAAGCCGATCCGGCCGGCCGCGGGCTTCGGCGCCTCGCCCGGAAGAACTCGGCCCGCACGAATTCCGCCCGGTCGTCTCCGCGCGCCGGTTGATTGCCCGCCGCCGACCGGCTAGGCTGCGATGGCATGACGATAATCATATAAGGCGCGCCGCACGCGCCGCGACCGGGAGAGACCATGACCCAGCCCGCCCCGCAATTCCTGTTCGATTTCGGTAGTCCCAACGCGTTTCTCAGCCACCGGGCGATCCCGGCGATCGAGCGGCGCATCGGCGTCAAGTTCGACTACGTCCCGGTGCTGCTCGGCGGCATCTTCAAGGCCACCAACAACAGATCGCCGGCCGAGACGCTGGCCGGCGTCAAGAACAAGCGCGAATTCATGGCGCTGGAGACCGAGCGCTTCCTGAAGCGCTTCGACGTCGCGCCCTATGCGTGGAATCCGAATTTTCCGGTCAACACGCTGAACCTGATGCGCGCGGCGGTGGCGGCGCAGCTCGAGGGCGTGTTCGCGCCCTATGTCGAGGCCGCCTTCCACCACATGTGGGTCGAGCCGAAGAAGATGGACGATCCGCAGGTCGCAGCCCAGGCGCTGGCGTCGTCGGGGCTCGATGCGGCAAAACTGTTCGCCCGCGCGCAGGAGCCGGAGGTCAAGGCGAAGCTGATCGCCAACACCGAGGACGCGGTGTCGCGCGGCGCGTTCGGCTCGCCGACCTTCTTCGTCGGCGCCGAGATGTTCTTCGGCAAGGAGCAACTCCGCGACGTCGAGGAGATGTACGGCTGAGTCCGCGATTTCAAAGCGCCCGACACTTCCGTCATGGCCGGGCTCGTCCCGGCCATCCACGGACACGGGCGCAGCGGTTGCGTCATCGTGGATGCCCGGGACGAGCCCGGGCATGACGAACTCATAACGCGGTTCAATTCGGAGACGCCAGCATGACGCCACGCAACGCAACCGTCGCGGTGATCGGCGCCGGCGATTACATCGGCGCCGAGATTGCCAAGAAATTCGCCGCCGAAGGCTTCATTGTGTTCGCCGGCCGGCGCGACGGCGCCAAGCTGGAGCCGCTGGTGCGGGAGATCGAGGCGGCCGGCGGCCGCATCGTGGCGCGCACGCTCGATGCCCGCAAGGAGGACGAGGTCGCGGCGTTTCTCGACGCCGCCGACGCCCATGCGCCGCTCGAAGTGACGATCTTCAACGTCGGCGCCAACGTCAATTTCCCGATTCTCGAGACCACCGACCGGGTGTTTCGCAAGGTCTGGGAAATGGCGTGCTGGGCCGGCTTCCTCGCCGGCCGCGAATCGGCGCGGCTGATGCTGCCTCGCCGGCAGGGCAACATCTTCTTCACCGGCGCGACCGCGTCGCTCCGCGGCGGCTCGGGTTTCGCGGCGTTCGCCAGCGCCAAATTCGGGCTGCGCGCGGTGGCGCAATCGATGGCGCGCGAACTGATGCCGCAGAACATCCACGTCGCGCATCTGATCATCGATTCCGGCGTCGACACCGCCTGGGTGCGGCAGCGCCGCGAGCAGCTCTGGGGCAAGGAGGCGCTCGACAATCCCGACCTCCTGATGCCGCCGTCTTCGGTCGCCGGCGCCTATTGGCAGCTCTATCAGCAGCCGAGAAGCGCCTGGACCTTCGAGATGGAGATTCGCCCGTTCGGGGAGAAGTGGTAGCGAGAGTTCGTCGTGCCCGGGCTTGTCCCGGGCATCCACGAATCGGGTCGAAGACCGAAAGAAGACGTGGATGGCCGGGACAAGCCCGGCCATGACGACGATAATGCCGGCACATGTCGGATCGGCCGAGCCTCCGGCTGTCGCTGGCCTGAGCAGAAACTGGAGTGAAAAATGCGGATTCTGATCGTCGGCGCCGGTGCGATCGGCGGCTATTTCGGCGGACGGCTGCTGCAGATCGGGCGCGACGTCACCTTCCTGGTGCGGCCGGGCCGCGCCGCGGAGCTGGCGCGCGACGGGCTGGTGATCAAGAGCCCGCATGGCGACCTCACCATCCCGAACCCGCCGGTGGTGCAGGCGGCCGACCTCGCGCCCGGCTACGATCTGGTGCTGCTGAGCTGCAAGGCGTTCGATCTCGACGACGCCATCGCCTCGTTCGCCGCCGGGGTCGGGCCGCAGACCGCGGTGCTGCCGCTGCTCAACGGAATGAAGCATCTCGACGTGCTCGACACAGCATTCGGCCGCGCGCGGGTGCTCGGCGGCCAATGCGTGATCGCGGCGACGCTGGATGCGCAGCGCCATGTCGTGCAGCTCGTACCGATGAACGCGATCACCTTCGGCGAGCGCGACGGCGGCGTCTCGGAGCGTGTCGGCGCGATCGCGCGCACGCTCGGCGGCTCCTCCTTCGAGGTCAACCCGAGCGCCGAGATCATGCAGGAGATGTGGGAGAAGTGGGTGTTTCTCGCTTCGCTCGCCGGCTCCACCAGCCTGATGCGCGCGGCGGTCGGCGCCATTCTGGCGGCGCCGGGCGGCGCGGATTTCATGCTCGGCGTGGTCGACGAGATCTCGGCGATCGCCGCCGTCGCGGGCCATCCCCCGCGCGAAGCGTTCCTCGCACGCGCCCGCGGCGCGCTGCTGGCGGAAGGCTCCAGCCTCACCGCCTCGATGTTTCGCGACATCCAGGCCGGCGCCAGGATCGAGGCCGACCACGTCATCGGCGACCTGATCGCGCGCGGCGACGCCGCCAAGCGGCCGGTCGCCCGGCTGCGGGTGATCTACACCCACCTCAAAGCCTACGAGGGTCAGCGCGGCTGAGGCGGTCGGCCCGAGCGGGCTCGAACATTATTCACAAAAGCGAATGGATCGCATTCGCATTCCAGCTCGTCATCCTTTCGTCTAGCGCCATCCAGAATCGCGATGAAATTGCCTCGTAGTCGTCCGAGTTCGACGCTCCGAAGCTGTTTGAATCTTGCACATTTGACGCGTTTCAATGACAACGGCCGCGACTGACCAGCGGTGCCGCAAATTTATGCAATTTGATTTCGATCAAACGGCCTGTCCGGTTTCCAGGTTTGGTGCGACCAACTGCCCCGCCGAGAAAAGATTGATCAGATGAATCAAGCTCTCACAACCAAACGGATCACCTTCGGCGAGGGTGGTCTGACGCTCGTGTTCACGCTGACCACGGTGCTTTGCATCTACGCGTCGATCTTCGCCAAGGATGCGCCGTTCGCCTTCCACGCCGCTCTCGGCGCTGCCGTCAGCGCCTGGGCCGTCTTCGCGATCATCACCCGCTACAGCCGCCGCACCGGCGTGCCGCCGCAGGAAATCAACGGCGTGCCGAACTACAATCTCGGCCCGATCAAGTTTCTGTCCTTTATGGCGATGTTCTGGGGCATCGCCGGCTTCTCGGTCGGCCTCTACATCGCGCTGGAGCTGGCCTATCCGGGGCTCAACGTCGCCCAATGGGTCAATTTCGGCCGGCTGCGGCCGCTGCACACCTCCGCGGTTGTGTTCGCGTTCGGCGGCAACGTGCTGCTGGCGACCTCGTTCTACGTGGTGCAGCGGACGACGCGGGCGCGGCTCGCGGGCGATCTGGCTCCGTGGTTCGTGGCGATCGGCTACAACTTCTTCATCGTCATCGCCGGCACCGGCTATCTGCTCGGCGTGACGCAATCCAAGGAATACGCCGAACCGGAATGGTACGCCGACCTGTGGCTGACCATCGTCTGGGTGACCTATCTGCTGGTGTTCGTCGCGACATTGATGAAGCGCAAAGAGCCGCACATCTACGTCGCGAACTGGTTCTACCTCGCCTTCATCCTGACCATCGCGGTGCTGCATCTCGGCAACAACCCGACGCTGCCGGTCTCGCTGCTCGGCTCGAAATCCTACATCGCCTGGGCCGGCGTGCAGGACGCGATGTTCCAGTGGTGGTACGGCCATAACGCGGTCGGCTTCTTCCTCACCGCCGGCTTCCTCGCGATCATGTACTACTTCATTCCGAAGCGCGCCGAGCGGCCGGTCTATTCCTATCGGCTGTCGATCATCCACTTCTGGGCGCTGATCTTCCTGTACATCTGGGCCGGCCCGCACCATCTGCACTACACCGCGCTGCCGGACTGGACGCAGACGCTCGGCATGACGTTCTCGATCATGCTGTGGATGCCGTCCTGGGGCGGCATGATCAACGGCCTGATGACGCTGTCCGGCGCCTGGGACAAGCTGCGCACCGACCCGGTGCTCCGCATGATGGTGGTGTCGGTCGCGTTCTACGGCATGTCGACCTTCGAAGGCCCGATGATGGCGATCAAGGCCGTCAACTCGCTCAGCCACTACACCGACTGGACCGTCGGTCACGTCCACTCCGGCGCGCTCGGCTGGGTCGGCTTCGTCTCGTTCGGCGCGCTGTACTGCCTGGTGCCGTGGATCTGGGGCCGCAAGGAGCTCTACAGCCTCCGGCTGGTGAACTGGCACTTCTGGATCGCGACGCTCGGCATCGTGCTCTACATCTCGGCGATGTGGGTGTCGGGGATCCTGCAGGGCCTGATGTGGCGTGCCTACACCTCGCTCGGCTTCCTCGAATATTCGTTCATCGAATCCGTCGAGGCGATGCATCCCTTCTATGCCATCCGCGCCGCGGGCGGCGGACTGTTCCTGATCGGCGCGCTGATCATGGCCTACAACCTCTGGATGACGGTTCGCGTCGGCGAATCGTCGGAGGCCCAGCCCCGCGTCGCCCTGCAGGCCGCCGAGTAAGGAACCGACCGATGTCTTTCTGGAATCGTCACAAGATCTTCGAGACGAACTCGATCATCCTGATCGTCGGCATTCTGCTCGTGATCTCGATCGGCGGCCTGGTCGAGATCCTGCCGCTGTTCTACCTCAAGAGCACGATCGAGAAGGTCGACGGGATGCGTCCCTATACGCCGCTCGAACTGGCCGGCCGCAACATCTACATCCGCGAGGGCTGCTATCTCTGCCACTCGCAGATGATCCGTCCGCTGCGCGACGAGATCGAGCGCTACGGCCACTACTCGCTCGCCGCCGAAAGCATGTACGACCATCCGTTCCAGTGGGGCTCCAAGCGCACCGGTCCGGATCTGGCGCGGGTCGGCGGCAAGTATTCCGACGACTGGCACGTCGCGCATCTGAGGGACCCGCGGTCGATCGTGCCGCAGTCGGTGATGCCGGCCTATGCGTTCCTCGGCAAAACCACCGTCGACGGTGCGAGCCTGTCCGATCATCTGCGCACCAACCGCACCCTCGGCGTGCCCTACAGCGAAGAAGACGTCGCCAAGGCGGCCGAAGACCTCAAGACCCAGGTCGATCCCGACAGTGCCGGCGCAGCCGACCTGCTGAAGCGCTATCCCAAGGCCGTGGTCCGCAATTTCGACGGCCAGGACGGCGCTCCGACCGAACTCGACGCGCTGGTCGCCTATCTGCAGATGCTCGGCACGCTCGTCGACTTCAAGCTCTACAATGAAAAAGCCAATTTGCGCTGAGGCCGGGCCATGAAAGCGATCCTCTCCGTCGAGAACTTCGTCTCCAGCTTCGTCACCATGTGGTGGACGCCGCTGTTCGTGGTGATCTTCCTCGCCATCGTGGCCTACGCGTTATGGCCGAAAAACAAAGCGGCGTTCGACGACGCCGCCCGCATGCCGCTGCGAGAGGATTGATACGACCATGGCTGACCACGCACATCACGCCGAGATCGACAAGGTCACCGGCACCAGCACCACCGGCCATGAATGGGACGGCATCAAGGAACTGAACACGCCGCTGCCGCGGTGGTGGATCTGGACCTTCTATGCCTGCATCGTCTGGTCGCTCGGCTACTTCCTGGTCTACCCGGCCTGGCCGTTGGTGAACGGTTACACCACCGGCTTCTTCAACTACTCCTCGCGCGCCGAACTGGCGGTCGACCTCGCCAAGCTCGACGTGGTGCGCGGCGACAAGATGGCGGCGCTCGCCGCGGCGCCGCTCGGCGACATCGAGAAGAATCCGGCGCTGCTGGCCCTGGCGCGCGCCAAGGGCAAGGTGGTGTTCGGCGACAATTGCGCGGCCTGCCACGGCTCCGGCGGCGCCGGCGCCAAGGGCTATCCCAACCTCAACGACGACGACTGGCTCTGGGGCGGCACCCTCGAGCAGATCGAGAAGACCATCCTGTACGGCGCCCGCTCCGGCCACGACGATGCCCACTTGGGCAATATGCCCTCTTTCGGCAAGGACGGCCTTCTGACAAAGGATCAGATCATCACCGTGGCGAACTATGTGCGGTCGTTGTCCGGTCTGTCGACCCGGCCTGGCACCGATCTCGCAGCCGGCAAGCAGATCTTCGCGGAGAACTGCTCGTCCTGTCACGGCGACGAAGCCAAGGGTAATACCGAACTCGGCGCGCCCAATCTGACCGACCGGATCTGGCTCTACGGCTCGGATGAGGCGACTCTGATCGACACCCTGACCAACGGCCGCGGCGGCGTGATGCCGGCCTGGAACGAGCGTCTCGATCCGGCCACCATCAAGGCGATGGCGGTCTACGTGCACTCGCTCGGCGGCGGCAAATAGCCGCCGTCCGCCGGACGGGATCCTCGACGTGTTGGGGGGCACGCGAGTATCGACAGACGCGCCGGCCGCGGAGTCGCGGCGCGGCGACGAAACCAAGAAGAACCCCGATATGAACAAGCCCCTGCGCGACACCGATCTGGTTCCGGACGACGACGGAGGCCCGCTCTACGCCGCCGGGAGGAAGATCTATCCGCAGCGCGTGTCGGGCTCGTTCCGCCGCATCAAGTGGATCCTGATGGCGGTGTGCCTCGGGATCTACTACTTCCTGCCGTTCGTGCGCTGGAACCGCGGTCTCGGCGCGCCCGACCAGGCGGTGCTGATCGATCTGGCGAACAACCGGTTCTACTTCTTCTTCATCGAATTGTGGCCGCAGGAGATCTATTACTTCACCGGCCTGCTGATCGTCGCGGCGATCACGCTGTTTCTGATGAACGCGCTCGGCGGCCGGGTGTGGTGCGGCTATCTCTGTCCGCAGACGGTGTGGACCGATCTGTTCTTCGCGGTCGAGCGGCTGATCGAGGGCGACCGTCGCGAGCGGATGCGCAAGGCGGCGGAGGGCTGGTCGCTGCAGCGCGGCGCCGAGCTGGTGCTGAAGCACTCGATCTGGCTGATGATCGCGTGGTGGACCGGCGGCGCCTGGGTGCTGTATTTCGCCGACGCGCCGACGCTGATCAAGGAGCTGGTCACATTCCAGGCGCCGATGGTCGCCTATATCTGGATCGGCATTCTCACCTTCACCACCTACACCCTCGCCGGCTTCATGCGCGAGCAGGTCTGCGTCTACATGTGCCCGTGGCCGCGGATCCAGGCGGCGCTGACCGACGAATGGGCCCTCAACGTCACCTACAAATACGATCGCGGCGAGACCCGCACGTCGCTGAAGAAGGCCGCGCAGGCGCGCGCGCTTGGCGAACAGGTCGGCGACTGCGTCGACTGCAACCAGTGCGTCGCGGTGTGCCCGACCGGGATCGACATCCGCAACGGGCCGCAGCTCGACTGCATCCAGTGCGGCCTGTGCATCGACGCCTGCGACAACGTCATGACCAAGATCGGCCGCCCGACCCGGCTAATCGGCTACGACAACGACATCAACATCCATCGCCGGATGGAGGGCAAGCCGGAGGTGTTCAAGCCGCTGCGCGCCCGCACCGTGGTGTATTCGGCGCTGATCGCCGGCATCGGCGCGATCATGCTGTACGCGCTGCTGAACCGCAGCCTGCTCGACCTCAACGTGCTGCACGACCGCAATCCGGTCGCGGTGCGGCTCAGCGACGGCTCGATCCGCAACGGCTACACCATCCGCTTCCTCAACAAGCGCGGCTTCGACCGGGTCGTCGCGGTCGACGTCGACGGGCCGCCGAACGCGGTGATCCACGTCGTCGGCGCGGATTCGATCACGCCCGACCGGCCGATGATCATTCTCGCCCGCGACGCCACCACCGAACTGCGCGTGCTGGTGGATTCCCGGCCGTATTCAGAGGACGAACTCGCACCGTCGACGCCCGTGAAGTTTCACGTCACCGATATCGGCCTCGGCGAAGTCGCATCCGCCAAGGACGTCTTCGTCAAGCCCTGAACCGTCACCGGAGCCGTTCCATGAATCGTCCAATCTCCAAGCCTCGGCAACTCACCGGCAGGGTCGTGTTCGTCTCGCTGATCGCCTTCTTCGGCGTGGTGTTCGGCGTCAACGGACTGATGATGACGCTGGCGATCAAGACGCTGCCGGGCACCGAAGTCGACAGCGCCTACGCCGCGAGCCTCGCTTACGAAAACGAGATCGCCGCGGCGCGCGATCAGGAAAAGCGCGGCTGGAAGGTCGACGCCAGGGTCGAGCGCCGGCCCGACGGCCGTGCGACGCTGCGGGTCGAGGCGCGCGACCGCACCGGCCTGCCGCTGTCTGGGCTGAAGTTCTTCGGCCGGCTCGAGCGCCCGGCCGACAAGGCCGGGGACCACGAACTGGTGCTCGCCGAGATCGACAGCGGGGTGTTTCAGGGCGATGCCGACGGCGTCGCGCCGGGGCGCTGGGATCTGGTGCTGGAGGGCGATCAGGACGGCAATCGCATGTTTCTGTCCAAGAACCGCCTGATGCTGAACTGATGATGGGTCCGGACGAGGATCAAGAGGTCGCCCGATGTTGATGACCCGGGACTTCTCGCACTACGTCAAGGACGTCGATCCGCAGATCGCGCATCTCGACCTCGCGGTCGAAGGCGTGAGCTGCGCCGGCTGCATGGCCAAGATCGAGCGCGGCCTGTCGGCGATTCCCGATGTGACGCTGGCGCGCGTCAACCTCACCGACCGCCGCCTCGCGGTGGAGTGGAAGAAGGGCGCGCTGGAGCCGGCGCTGTTCATCGACCGGCTGGCCGAGCTCGGCTACAAGGCCTATCCCTACGAGCCGGTCCGCGCCGAGGTCGAAGAGGCCGAGCGCAGCAAATTCCTGCTGCGCTGTCTCGGCGTCGCCGCCTTCGCGACCATGAACGTGATGATGCTGTCGGTGCCGGTGTGGGTCGGCGGCGATCTCAGTCCCGAAGCGCGTGATTTCTTCCACTGGCTGTCGGCGCTGGTGGTGCTGCCCTGCGCCGCCTATGCGGGCCAGCCGTTCTTCCAGTCGGCCTGGCGCGCGCTGAAGGCCAAGAGCGTCAATATGGACGTGCCGATCACGATCGGCGTGGTGCTGGCGCTCGGCATGTCGTTGGTGGAGACCATCCACCACGCCGAGCACACGTACTTCGACGCCGCGATCATGCTGATCACCTTCCTGCTGGCGGGGCGCTTTCTCGACCAGAAGATGCGGCAGCGAACCCGCGCGGTGGCGGGCAATCTCGCCGCGCTGAAGGCCGAGACCGCGACCAAATTCGTCGGCTCCGACGAGATCAGCGAAGTGCCGATCGCCGCGGTGCGGGCCGGCGACATCGTGCTGCTGCGCCCGGGCGAGCGCTGCGCGGTCGACGGCAGCGTCGTCGAGGGCCGTTCCGAGATCGACCAGAGCCTGATCACCGGCGAGACTTTGTATGTGAAGGCCGAGCGCGGCACCCAAGTCTATGCCGGCACGCTGAACATCTCCGGCACGCTGCGGGTCCGCGTCGCCGCGGCGGCCGAAGGCACGCTGCTCGCCGAGATCACGAGGCTGCTCGACCACGCGCTGCAGGCGCGCTCGCGCTACGTCCAGCTCGCCGATCGCGCCTCGCAATACTATGCGCCGGTGGTGCACGCCACCGCGCTGCTCACCACGATCGGCTGGGTGCTGGCCGGCGCAAGCTGGCACGACGCCATCGTGATCGGCATCGCGGTGCTGATCATCACCTGTCCCTGCGCGCTGGGGCTCGCGATCCCCGCGGTGCAGACCGTGGCGTCGGGCGCGATGTTCCGCGCCGGCGTGCTGCTCAATGCCGGCGACGCGATCGAGCGCGCCGCCGCCGTCGACACCATCGTGTTCGACAAGACCGGCACGCTGACGCTGCCTGAGCTCGACGTCGTCAACGGCGCCGGCGTGCCCGACGATGTCTTCCAGCTCGCCGGCCGCCTCGCGCTCGCCAGCCATCATCCGGTCGCGGCCGCGGTGGCGCGCGCCGCGCAGGCCAAGGCGCCGCTTCCCGGCGTCACCGAGGAGCCCGGCCGCGGCGTCCGCGCGTTGTTCGAGGGCGAGGAGCTGCGGCTCGGCAGCCCGGCCTTCTGCGGCGCCGATGTCGAGGCCAATGCGATCCTCAGCGCCGATCCGGAAGTCTCGGTGGTCGCCTTCAGCCGCGGCGGCCAGCACACGGTGTTCGCGGTCCGGCAGTTGCTGCGGCCGGACGCTGCCCGGACGATCGACGCGCTGGTCAATCGCGGCATCAGCGTCGAATTGCTGTCGGGCGACCGCGAGCCGGCGGTGCGGCATGCCGCCGATGCGCTCGGCGTCAGCGCCTGGCGCGCCGGCGTCACTCCGGCCGAGAAGATCGCGCATATCGAGGCGCTGAAGTCGCAGGGCCGCGTGGTGATGATGGTCGGCGACGGCATGAACGACGCGCCGTCGCTCGCCGCCGCGCATGTGTCGATGTCGCCGATCAGCGCCACCCATCTCAGCCAGGCGACCGCCGATCTGGTGTTCCTTGGCAAGGAACTTGCTCCGGTCCTGGCCGCGGTCGATTATTCGCGCAAGGCGATGGCGGTGATGCGGCAGAATCTGGCGCTGGCGATCGGCTACAATGTGCTCGCGGTGCCGATCGCGATCGCGGGGCTCGCCACGCCATTGATCGCGGCGCTGGCGATGTCCGGCTCGTCGATCCTGGTGATGCTGAATGCGATGCGCGCCCGTCGGGTCCGCCTGGGGGGCGCGTCATGGAAGTAATGGTGATTCTGGTGCCGCTGGCGCTGATGCTGGGACTGCTCGGTCTGGCGGCGTTCCTGTGGTCGCTGAAAAGCGGTCAGTACGAGGACCTCGACGGCGCCGCCTGGCGGGCGATTTCCGACGACGACCAGACGCCGCGGCCGCCGGCGAAGGAACCGGCCTGAGAGTGCGAGGCTGGAGAGAGGCAGGCGACAATGGCGATGCTTACTTACTACGACCCGGATGCGCTGATCGCGCCGAAGCCCGCGCCGGTCGAGCCACGCCCCGAGACTGCGACGGACGAGGATGCCGACGCCCGCTGGCTGCAGTCGCTGTCGCTGCCGCACCGGCTGTTCGTGCGGTTCTACCGGGCGCTGCGCAAGCTGCAGCCGATGTTCCCGCCGCTGTCCTGCTGCTGAGCGACGACGATCTCAATCGGCGGGAGCGTAGCGCCAACCGGCGTGTTGATGCACGCCGCTGCCACGCATCGCAGCGAGCTCCCTCTCCCGCCTGCGGGAGAGGGTTGGGGTGAGGGAGCCCCAAGCAGTGAGCCTGTGCCCTGTCGAACCGCCGCAGCCCTCCCGATCCGACCTCTCCCGCAAGCCGGAGAAGTTCCTCCAGCACCAAAGCGTTAAGCCGATTTCATCGGGCTGATACAGACCGCGGCTATCAGGCCGGCGTACCGTTGACGCGAATCGCCCGCCTCGAATCAAAGAGCCGTCATGCCCCAAGCCAACGCGTCCCAAGCCACTGCGTCCAAAGCGTTCATCATCGAAGTGAATTCGCGCGCCGCCGGCATTGTCGTCCGCGATGGCCGCGGCTTCCGCTTTCATGCCGCCACCGACGACTTCACGGGGTTGGAGGGCCGCGGCTTCCGCTCGCCGGGAGACGCCCACAAGGCGGCGCTGCGGCTGTTCGAAAGCCTGCGCGTCGGCCGAGCCGTCAAGCTGGGAGCGGCCTGACTGCCACGGCGTCCGCGCCCGCCCTCCCTCCGCCCGAGCGGAAGTGGGACTTGCATGAAAAAATCTTCCAACTAGAATGGCTAGATCTGCTCTGTTTGGAAGAATGTTCTAAGATGACCGATGCCGAGATTCCCGTCGCCGAAACCGGCCGACGGCTGGACGCGATCGACCGCAAGATTCTCACCGTGCTGCAACAGGATGCCTCGCTGTCGGTGGCCGAGATCGGCGACCGCGTCGGGCTGTCGTCGACGCCGTGCTGGAAGCGGATCCAGCGGCTCGAGGCCGACGGCGTCATCACCCGCCGGGTGGCGCTGGTCGATCAGGACAAGATCGGGCTCGGCCTGTCGGTGTTCGTCTCGATCGAGAGCGGCGACCATTCCGAAGCCTGGCTGAAGACTTTCGCCGACGCCGTCAGCGCGATGCCGGAAGTGATCGAGTTCTACCGGATGGCGGGCGACGTCGACTACATGCTGCGCGTCGTCGTCGCCGACATGCGCGCCTACGACATCTTCTACAAGCGGCTGATCGGGACGGTGCCGCTGAAGAACGTCACCTCGCGATTCGCGATGGAGAAGATCAAGTCGGTCACCGCTCTCCCGGTGCCGCCGATGAGCGCGGCCTGAGAGGATCGGTCGGGTCGTCCGCGAAGGCCGGAGCCGGGCAACCTCCGGCTGCGGGCGGCGGAGCGTTTGGGTGGGCAGCCGCTTCTCCCGTTTTGATCGGCAATTGATCATTTGCACAAACTAACAGCGCATCGCGCCGGCCTGAATTCCGTAGTCACCTACTTTGGTTTAGTCCTAATTAGGAAAAATCGCGCAGATTCCACCCCGGCGCGCGCGACGCCGGGGTGGAAACAAATGCAGACAGCGGTCATTCGAAAAGACGGGTCGGCCGACCATGCCGCTCCCGCGGACCACGACGACATCTCGGCGCTGGTGGCGCGGCTGACCTCCGAGGTCAACGAGATCGCCTGCGGCAAGACCCGGTCGATCCAGAAGATCACCAGCCAGATGAAGATCCTGGCGCTCAACGCGCTGATCGAAAGCGCCCGCGCCGGCAAGCAGGGCGCCGGCTTCGCGATCGTGGCCCAGGAGGTGCGCAATGTCGGCGCCCAGATCGAGGAGATCGCGCGCGACCTCGAAAGCCAGCTCACCCGGCGCACCGGCGAACTGATCAGTTCGATCGGCAGCATGACCGAGCGTTCGCGCGGCGACCGGCTGGTCGACCTGTCGCTCAATGCGGTCGAACTGATCGACCGCAATCTCTACGAGCGCACCTGCGACGTGCGCTGGTGGGCGACCGATTCCGCGGTGGTCGATTGCGCCGCGAATCCCGATGCGGCTTCGACGTCCTACGCCGGCGAGCGGCTCGCGGTGATCCTCGGCGCCTACACCGTGTATCTCGATCTATGGCTGTGCAGCCTCGACGGCACCGTTCTGGCCAACGGTCGGCCGGACCGCTTCGGCGTGGTCGGCAGCAGCGTCGCCGGCTGCGACTGGTTCAAGGACGCGCTGCGGCTGCGATCGGGCGACGACTACGTCGCCGGCAATGTCGAGCGGATGCCGCAGCTCGGCAATGCCCAGGTCGCGACCTATTGCGCCAGCGTGCGTAGCAATGGCCGCAGCAACGGCGCGCCGCTCGGCATCCTGGCGATTCACTTCGATTGGGAGGCGCAGGCCCGGGCGATCGTGCAGGGGGTGCGGCTCGATCCGCAGGACAAGGCCCGCGTGCTGCTGCTCGACTCCCGCTTCCGGGTGATCGCCGCCTCCGACGGTCGCGGCCTGCTCGAAGAGCGCTTCCCCCTGAAGGTCGCCGGCCGGCGCAGCGGCACCTACCAGGACGCATCGGGCGCGCTGGTCGGCTTTCATCTGACGCCGGGATACGAGACCTATCAGGGGCTCGGCTGGTACGGCGTCATCGTGAGCCGCGCCGAGTAGCGCCTGCGATCGCGCCGCGCCGGCGCTCATATCATTTGATATCAATAACATCGCAGTTCCGTGCACGTCGGCCTGACGCGGCCCCTGGAATCGCGACGCGCATAACGCGGATCGTCTTTGCGAGTTCCTCCGCGGCGCTAAATCATTTTCCTGCGAGGTCCCCTAGCCAGCCGGTTCCTGTTCAAATACAAAGTTCGAGTAACGCAATCGGATTGATATGACCGACGGTATTGCCAAGTCGCGCACCGGCATTGACGGTTTCGACGAACTCACGCTCGGCGGATTGCCCACCGGGCGTCCAAGTCTGATCTGCGGCTCGGCCGGCTGCGGCAAGACGCTGTTCGCCTCCACCTTCCTGATCAACGGGGCGCGCCATTACGGCGAGGCCGGCGTGTTCGTCACCTTCGAGGAGCGAGCGGTCGATATCGTCGACAACGTCGAGTCGCTGGGCTTCGGCCTGCAGCAATTGATCGACGATTCGCGCGTCCTGATCGAGCACATCGCGATCGATCCCAGCGAAGTCGCCGAGGTCGGCGATTACGATCTCGAGGCGTTGTTTCTCCGGCTGGAATATGCGGTCGACCAGATCGGCGC
Source organism: Rhodopseudomonas palustris (assembly GCF_034479375.1). Classification (NCBI taxonomy): domain Bacteria; kingdom Pseudomonadati; phylum Pseudomonadota; class Alphaproteobacteria; order Hyphomicrobiales; family Nitrobacteraceae; genus Rhodopseudomonas; species Rhodopseudomonas palustris. Next base: position 4,414,521 of record NZ_CP140155.1, read on the forward strand.
CAAGCGGATCGTGCTCGACACCATCGAGAGCCTGTTCTCGGCGTTCCAGAATCCGGCGGTGCTGCGCGCGGAAATCCGCCGGCTGTTCGACTGGCTGAAGCAGAAGGGCCTGACCGCCGTCATCACCGGCGAGCGCGGCGACGGCACGCTGACCCGCCAGGGGCTCGAGGAATACGTCTCCGATTGCGTGATCCTGCTCGACCATCGCGTCGACCAGCAGATTTCCACCCGGCGGCTGCGGATCGTCAAGTATCGCGGTACCGCGCACGGCACCAACGAATATCCGTTCCTGATCGACGAGGACGGCTTCAGCGTGCTGCCGGTGTCGTCGCTCGGCCTCGGCCACAAGGTGTTCGAGGATCGCATCTCGACCGGCGTGGCGGACCTCGACGCGATGCTGAGCGGCGGCGGTTTCTATCGCGGCAACAGCATTCTGGTCTCGGGCGTCGCCGGCTCCGGCAAGAGTTCGCTCGCCTGCATGATGGCCGACGCCGCCTGCCGCCGCGGCGAGAAGGCGCTGTATCTGTCGTTCGAGGAATCCGAGGCCCAGGCCGTCCGCAACATGAAGTCGATCGGCACCGATCTCGGCCGATGGCTGACGAGCGGCCAGTTGCGCTATATCGCCGCAAGGCCGACCTTCTACAGCCTGGAAATGCATCTGGCCGTGATCCTGCGCGAGGTCGGCCGGTTCAAGCCCGACGTCGTGGTGCTCGATCCGATTTCGGCCTTTCTCGGCAACGGCCAGCTCGGCGAAGTGCAGTCGATGCTGTTGCGGATCGTCGACTATCTGAAATCGACCGGCGTCACCGGCGTCTTCACCCATCTCGCCCACGGCCAGGAATCCCAGACCGACGCCGGGCTGTCGTCGCTGATGGACGCCTGGATCCTGCTGTTGAACCGGGAGGCCCATGGCGAGTTCAATCGTGAGCTCTATCTGCTGAAGGCGCGGGGCATCTCCCATTCCAATCAGGTCCGGGAATTCGTGATGTCGAACGACGGCATTCATCTGCTCGCGCCCTATCTCGGCGCCAACGGAGCCTTGACCGGATCGGCGCGGCGAAGCGAAGAGGCGCGGCTGCGCCGCGCCGAGAGCGAGCGCAGGGTCGAGGTGGCGCGTCTGCAAGGCGAGATCGCACAACGCCGGGCGCGGGCGCTGGCGCAGATCGAGGCGCTCCGCGCCGAGATCGACGCCGACGCCTCCGAACTGCAGCGGCTGGCCGACGTCGAGATCGACTACCTCCGGCAGGCCGCGATCGACGCGGAAACGATGGCGCAGAGCAGGGGCATCGACCACGCTCCCGGCATCACCAAGTAGGAAACTGACATGGCCGAGCCGATCAAGCTGGTTCTCTACGTCGCCGGCGAAACGCCGAAGTCACTCGCCGCGATTCGCAACCTGGAGAAGATCTGCGCCGATCATCTCGCCGGCAAGTACAAGGTCGAGGTGGTGGATCTGAAGAAGTCGCCGCAGCTCGCGCGCGAGCACGGCATCGTCGCGATCCCGACGCTGGTGAAGGAGCTGCCGGTGCCGATCCGCAAGATCATCGGCGATCTGTCCGACACTCCGAAGGTCCTGGTGCATCTGTCGGTCGAAGGGGCCTGAAGGTGGGCTCGGCGGTCGCAGCGCTGAGCAGGCACGAGCTGGAAGCCAGGCTCGAAGAGGCCGAAGACACGTTGCGGGCGATCCGCGAAGGCGAGATCGACGCTCTGGTCGTCAAGGGCGGCGGCGGCGAGAAGGTGTTCACGCTCGAAGGCGGCGGCCAGTCCTACCGCACCTTCATGGAAGCGATGGATGTCGGCGCCGCGGCGTACGATTCGGACGGGCAGTTGCTGTACGCCAATCAGGCGCTGTGCGCCCTGCTCGGGCGGGCGCCGGGCTCGTTGACCGGTCCCGTGCTGCTCGGGCTGCTCGACGCCGTCAACCAGGCCAAGTTTCGCCGGCTGCTGGCGCAGGCGATGCAGGAGCGGCAGTCGGCCGAGATCCATCTGCGCGCCGGCGATGTCGAACGCAGCATCCTGCTCGCCGGCTCGCCGCTGGATTTCGGCGTCGTGCACGGCACCGCGATCACCTTCACGGATATCAGCGAACGCGAACAGGCCGCCGTCGCCAAGGAATCCGAGCGGCTGGCGCGCGCGATCCTCGCCTCCGCCAACGAGGCGGTGATCGTCTGCGACCGCGCCGGCCGCGTCACCCATCTCAACGGCGCGGCGATCCGGATCTGCGCCGAGACGCCGGTCGGCAAAACTTTCTCCGAGGCGATCGATCTGACCTTCACCGAAGCGTCCGAACTGATGAGCGGGGCCGACATCGTCTCGATGGCGACCGCCGGCATGCCGGTGCAGGGACTGGAGGCCGCGGTGCGATCGCCGTCGGCCGCGATCACCGACGTGCTGATCAGCGCCGCGCCGCTGATGGTGTCCGGCGAGCGGACGCAGGGCTGCGTGGTCACGCTGATCAACCTGTCGCAGCGCAAGGCCGCCGAGCGCCACCAGGCGCTGCTGATGGGCGAGCTCGATCACCGCGTCAAGAACACGCTGGCGATGGTGATGGCGATCTGCACGCGCACCGCCGCCTATGAGCGCACCATCGAGGATTTTCAGAGAGCGTTTTCCGGCCGGATCCAGGCGCTGGCCGCGACCCACACGCTGCTGTCGAATGCGTCGTGGCAGAACCTGCAGGTCAAGGACGTGCTCGGCGCAGAACTGGCGCCGTTCGCGTCGCTGTCGAGCGGCCGGATCGCGACCGACGGGCTCGATATCGTGGTGGACGCCAAGACCGCGGTGTCGCTCGGCCTGGTGTTTCACGAACTCACCACCAATGCGGTGAAATACGGCGCGCTGTCGGTGCCGGGCGGCAAGATCGCGGTGCGCCGGACGGGTCTCGCGCAGGACGGCGCGCTGATGATCGAATGGGAGGAGTTCGACGGGCCACTGGTGACCAAGCCGGGATCGTCCGGCTTCGGTCAGACGCTGATCTCGCGCAGCCTCGGCAACGGCGCCGCCACGCTGGACTTTCGACCCGAAGGCATCGTCTGCAGAATGTCGATTCCGAGCTACGGCCACTTTCACAGCGCCGCCGGCGGCCCCGAGAGCTGACCCCGATCGAAGCTGACACCGATCGAATCGGAAACGGGCTCGAGATCGTCGTCTCGACGTGCAACCTCGACGCGAACCGGTGTCCGCCTCGCTGGTCTAGAGCGTTTCATCGATTGATGAAGCGATATGGACCTTGCCAGATGCACTGACTCCTCATCCTGAGGAGCCCGGCGAAGCCGGGCGTCTCGAAGGATGGGGCGACGCATGATGGCCGGCGGCGCATGGTTCGAGACGGCGCTTCGCGCCTCCTCACCATGAGGTTGTGCCTGTGGTCAGAGTCCCAGAACGCCAGCGCTGATTCCATCGGACGGAACGGCTCTAACGCCCGAGATCCGGTGCGCCGTCGCGCTACACGTCCACCGTCGCCTGCAGCGAGTTCTCCTGGATGAATTCGCGGCGGGGTTCGACGACGTCGCCCATCAGCTTGGTGAAGATGTCGTCGGCTTCGTCGACCTCGCGCACCCTCACCTGCAGCAGCGAGCGGGCGTTGGTGTCCAGCGTGGTTTCCCAGAGCTGGCTCGGGTTCATCTCGCCGAGGCCTTTGTAGCGCTGCAGCGCCACGCCCTTGCGGCCGGCGTCGGTCACCGCCTCGAACAGGCTGACCGGGCCGTGGATCGCGGTTTCCGCATCCTTGCGGCGCAGCACGCCGGGGCGCGGATAGACTTCCTGCAGCACCGCGGCGTATTCGTCGAGCTTGCGGGCGTCGGCGGAGCCGAGCAGCGCGTCGTCGATCATGGCGACGTCCTTGACGCCGCGCACGGTGCGCTCGAAATGGAAGCCTTCGCCCTCGGCGAAGCGCCCGATCCAGCCGCGCTCGACCTCGTCGGCCAGCGCGTCGAGCCGGCGGGCGATGTAGTCGGCGGCCGCGTTCGCCTTTTCGGTGTCCTTGCTGATCTCGGTGTTGAGCACGCCGGCGATCGCCGCCTGCTCGACCACCGAGCGATTGTAGCGGCCGTGCAGATTGTGCAGCGTCTGGCGGATGACGCGGGCGTCCTCGACCAGCGCCAGCAGATCCCGGCCGCCGCGGACTTCGCCGGAGGCGATCTTGAAGGCGCAATCGTCGAGCCCGGTCGCGATCAGATATTCCTCGAGCGCGCGCTCGTCCTTGAGATACTGCTCCGACTTGCCGCGCGTCACCTTGTAGAGCGGCGGCTGCGCGATGTAGAGGAAGCCGCCCTCGATCAGCGCCGGCATCTGCCGGAAGAAGAACGTCAAGAGCAGCGTACGGATGTGCGCGCCGTCGACGTCGGCGTCGGTCATCAGGATGATCTTGTGGTAGCGCAGCTTGGCGATGTCGAAATCGTCGCGGCCGATGCCGGTGCCGAGCGCGGTGATCAGCGTGCCGATCTGCTCGGAGCCGAGCATCTTGTCGAAGCGCGCGCGCTCGACGTTCAAGATCTTGCCCCGGAGGGGCAAGACGGCCTGGAATTCGCGGTTGCGGCCCTGCTTGGCGGATCCGCCGGCGGAGTCACCCTCGACGATGAACAGTTCGGACTTGGAAGGATCGCGCTCCTGGCAGTCGGCGAGCTTGCCGGGCAGCGAGGCGATATCCAGCGCGCCCTTGCGCCGCGTCAGCTCGCGCGCTTTTCGCGCGGCTTCGCGGGCGGCGGCGGCTTCGATCACCTTGCCGACGATCACCTTGGCTTCGGCGGGATGTTCCTCGAACCAGGCTGCGAGCGCTTCGTTCAGGACGTTCTCGACCACCGGCCGGACTTCCGAGGACACCAGCTTGTCCTTGGTCTGCGACGAGAATTTCGGGTCCGGCACCTTCACCGACAGCACCGCGGTGAGTCCCTCGCGGCAATCGTCGCCGGTCAGCGCGATCTTTTCCTTCTTGGCGTTACTATCCGCATAGCCGTTGACCTGGCGCGTCAGCGCGGCGCGGAAGCCGGCCAGATGCGTACCACCGTCGCGCTGCGGGATGTTGTTGGTGAAGCACAGCACGTTCTCGTGGTAGGTCTCGTTCCACCACAATGCGGCCTCGACGCCGATGCCGTTGAGGTCGGCGGCGAGCACGATCGGCGCCGGCACCATCGGCTTCTTGTTGCGGTCGAGATATTTGACGAATTCGGTGACGCCGCCCTCGTAGCGCATCTCCTCGCGCTTCTCGACCGGGTGGCGCATGTCCGACAGCACGATGTTGACGCCGGAATTCAGGAAGGCGAGTTCGCGTAAGCGATGCTCCAGCGTGGCGAAATCGTATTCGATGTGGGTGAAGGTTTCCGGCGATGCAAAAAACGTCACCTCGGTGCCGCGCCGGCCATTGGCGTCGCCGACCACGCTGAGCGGCGCCACCGCGTCGCCATGGGCGAATTCGATGATGTGCTCCTTGCCGCCCCGCCAGACGCGCAGGATCAGCTTGCTCGACAGCGCATTGACCACCGAGACGCCGACGCCGTGCAGACCGCCGGAGACCTTGTAGGAGTTCTGATCGAATTTTCCGCCGGCGTGGAGCTGGGTCATGATGACCTCGGCAGCCGAAATGCCTTCGCCCTTGTGGATGTCGACCGGAATGCCGCGGCCGTCGTCGCGCACCGTCACCGAGCCGTCGGCGTTGAGCACGACTTCGACCGCGGTGGCGTGGCCTGCCAGCGCCTCGTCGATGGCGTTGTCGACGACTTCGTACACCATGTGGTGCAGGCCGGACCCGTCGTCGGTGTCGCCGATATACATGCCCGGCCGCTTGCGCACGGCGTCGAGCCCCTTCAGCACCCGGATCGATTCCGCGCCGTATTCGACCGGAACGGAAGACGGGGTTTCGGCGATCGGCTGCCGGGCGGGTTCAGTCATGCAACAACCTTTGAAGGATGAAAATCGAATCGGCGGGCGACCGCGCGATGAGGCGTCATTTGTGCCATGAAAGACGGGTTGCGCCTAGCCCAAAGTGGCATGCAGCAAGTTATTGAAGAAATAGGATTTTTAGTGGGTTTGGCAAGCCCCGAAATGGCCGATTCGGAGACCCCTGACAGACCGCGCGCCCGGGCCGGTTCCGGCGCGTTCGACGCGATCGCTTCTGCTCAGTGCCGGGGTGAAATCCGGCCGGACTCGACGGTGAAAATCTCGGCGCCGGGGCCGATCTCGGCGAACGCCGCGGGGTCGGCGCCGGTCATCCAGACCTGCGCGCCGAGCCGGGCCAGTTCCTCGAACAGTGCGGCGCGCCGCGACGGGTCGAGATGCGCCACCACCTCGTCGAGCAGCAGCAGCGGCGTGATGCCGGTCATCTCCGAGACGAGCTGGGCATGGGCGAGCACCAGGCCGATCAGCAGCGCCTTCTGTTCGCCGGTGGAGGCGTCGCGCGCCGGCATCGCCTTCGGCGCGTACAGCACGTCGAGATCGGTGAGATGCGGGCCGTCGAGGGTGCGGCCGGCGGCGGCGTCGCGCGGGCGGCCCTCGCGCAGGATGGTGCGGTAGCGATCTTCCACCGCCGTGGCGGGCTCGGTCAGCAGCGCGCCCTCCATCCAGCCGTCGAGCATGATCTTCGCCGACGGGAACGCCGAGGCCGCGCCGCGGGCGTCGAGCATCGCGGCGAGGCGCATCGCGGTCTGGCCGCGCATCGCCGCGACCGCCACGGCGAGTTCGGCGGTTTCGCGCTCGATCGCATCGAGCCAGTGCGAATCCGCGTTGCGATAATCCTCGAGCAGCCGGTTGCGCGACCGCAGGCTGCGGTCGAGCGCCGAGACCCGGCCCGAATGCTGGCTGTCGATCGCCAGCACCAGGCGATCGAAGAACCGCCGCCGTTCCGAGGCCGCGCCCATGAACAGCCCGTCCATCGCCGGCGTCAGCCACACCATGCGTAAGTGATCGCCGAACGCGGTGGCGGAGCCGACCGGCTCGCGGTCGATCCGGCAGCGCCGTGCCGTGGGCGCGTCGGCGCGCGGCGGATCGATGCCGGTGCCGAGCGTGGCGAGCCCGAGCGCGCCCTCGACCTCGGCCGCCACCGCCCAGGAGCCGTCGCCCTCGTTGTCGGCGACGTCGTCGAGCGTCGCCCGCCGCAACCCGCGCCCCGGCGACAGAAACGAGATCGCCTCGAGGCAATTGGTCTTGCCGGCCCCGTTGGCGCCGACCAGCACCACCCGCTCCCCACGCGTCGTCAGCCCCGCCGCCCGATAATTGCGGAAGTGCGTCAACGTCAGCCGGGTGATGCGGGAGGCGGTCATGTGATTACAGCGAGAACAGCGCCGAGTGACCCTCTCCCCTTGTGGGAGAGGGTGGCGCCGAACGAAGTGAGGCGCCGGGTGAGGGGTTATTCGTCCGTTTCGGAAAGCTTCGCAAGGATATCTTCAAGCACCGCTGTGCGACGCTGCAGCACGTCGTTGTTCCAGTAGCGCAGCACGCGAAAGCCCGCAGCGCGGAGCGTGGCATCGCGAATCTGGTCGCGCGATTGCTCTGCATGCTGACTGCCGTCGATCTCGATCACCAGGCGCTGCTCGAAGCAGACGAAGTCGAGAATGTAGTTCTGGAACGGAACCTGCCGACGAAATTTCAGCTGGGCGAAACGGCGATCGCGCAGCAACTTCCACATCGCGGATTCCGCATCAGTGGGCGCGTGCCGCATCGTCTTGGCGAAGGCACGGAGTCTCGCTGGGGTTGGAACGTGACGCGGGCGCTGCGGCATGACCCCTCACCCGGCTTCGCTTCGCGAAGCCACCCTCTCCCACAAGGGGAGAGGGTATCAAACCCGCTTGCTCGGGTTTGGGTCAAGCCCGGCAATGACAAGTTGTGCTCAATCGACGAGGTTCGACGCGCGGCGCGATCCCGTGGCCCTACACCCGCATCGGCATCAGCACGTACAGCGCGTTCTTCTTGTCGCGGTCCTGGATCAGGGTCGGCGAGCCGGGGTCGGCGAGGCGCAGCACTGCGACTTCGCCTTCGATCTGGGCGGCGATGTCGAGCAGATAGCGTGAATTGAAGCCGATATCGAGCGGGTCGGAGGCGTATTCGACTTCGAGCTCTTCGGTGGCGCTGCCGGAATCCGGATTGGTCACCGAGAGCACCAGCCGTCCGGCGCTCAGGGCCAGCTTCACGGCGCGACCGCGCTCGGAGGAAATCGTCGAGACGCGATCCACCGCGGCCTCGAAGTCCTTCTTGTCGACCACCAGCTCCTTGTCGTTGTTCTGCGGAATCACGCGGCCGTAGTCCGGGAAGGTGCCGTCGATCAGTTTCGAGGTCAGCACCACATTGCCGATGGTGAAGCGGATCTTGCCGACCGACAGTTCGAGGCCGATCTCGGCGTCGTTGTCCTCGATCAGCCGCTGCACTTCGCCGACGGTCTTGCGCGGCACGATCACGCCCGGCATCCCGGCCGCGCCGGCGGGCTGCTCCAGATCGACCTGCGCCAGGCGATGGCCGTCGGTCGCGACCGCGCGCAGCCTGGCCTCCTTGGCCGAGCCCGCGGTGTGCAGATAGATGCCGTTGAGATAGTAGCGGGTCTCCTCGGTGGAGATCGCGAATTGGGTCCGGTCGATCAGCCGCTTGACGTCGGAAGCGGTGAGCGAGAACGCGTGCGACATCTCGCCGGCGGCCAGATCCGGGAAGTCGCTTTCCGGCAGGGTCTGCAGCGTGAAGCGCGAGCGCCCGGCGCGGATCGCCAGCACCGAGCGGTCACCGTCGCTTTCCAGCACGATCTGCGAGCCGTCCGGCAGTTTGCGCACGATGTCGTAGAACATGTGCGCCGGCACCGTGGTCGAGCCCGCCGTCGCGGTGTCCGCCGGCAGCGTCTCGGTGACTTCGAGGTCGAGGTCGGTCGCCTTCAATGCGAGCTGGGCGTTTTCGGCGCGCACCAGCACGTTGCCGAGAATCGGAATGGTGTTGCGGCGCTCGACCACGCGGTGGACGTGGCCCAGCGACTTCAACAATTGCGCGCGTTCGACCGTGACCTTCATTGCAAAACCCGCCTGATCCGCACCCGCATCGTGTGATGGAGTCGCCGGAGGTACTGGAGAAGCCGTGCGGCCTGAGACGGCGCCACGGCAATGGGGACCCTGCGGATGTCGCCCGAACCCGCGGGGGGTCGGCAGGGTGGCGTGGTTAGGCGGCGGACGCAAGGGTGCGTGGCCGGTACGGCTCCGAATTTCCCCGTGTTTCGGCCGGACGGCGCCCGCGACCGGGCGACGCGCCTGCCGTCGTGCCGGCGATCGCGCCGGCTATTGCCCCGGCTATTCCTGGAGCTGGCGCTTGAGCGATTCCACCTCGTCGGACAGCGTGGTGTCCTTGGACACCAGCCCTTCGATCTTGCGCACGGCGTGCAGCACTGTGGTGTGGTCGCGCCCGCCGAAACGGCGGCCGATCTCGGGCAGCGAGCGCAGCGTCAGCGTCTTGGCCAGATACATCGCCACCTGGCGCGGGCGCACCACATTGGCGGTGCGGCGCGACGACAGCAGGTCGGAGCGGCTGACATTGTACTGCCGCGCGACGATGCGCTGGATGTCCTCGATCTTGATCCGCTTCGGCTCCTGCGGCCGGATCAGATCGCGGACCTCGTGCTCGGCCATCTCCAGCGTCACCGGCTGGGCGTTGAGCTTGGAATGCGCCAGCAGGCGGTTGATCGCGCCCTCGAGGTCGCGGCCGTTATGGGTGATGGCGCGGGCGAGATATTCCAGCACCGGCGCCGGCACGTCGAAGCTCGCGTGATGCGCGCGGGCCGCGACCACGCGCGACTTCAGGATGCCGAGCCGCAGGTCTTCGCCGAGCGGCGCCATCTCGACGACGAGACCGCCGGCGAGCCGCGAGCGCACCCGCTCGTCGAGGCTTTCCAGATCGGACGGCGGACGATCGGCCGCCACCACGACCTGGCGGCCGGCGTCGATCAGCGCGTTCAGCGTGTGGCAGAATTCGGCCTGGGTGGTCTTGCCCTGCAGGAATTGCAGATCGTCGATCACCAGCACGTCGATGCCGCGCAGCGCTTCCTTGAAGGCGAGCGAGGTCTGCGTCTTCAGCGCGGCGACGAAGCCGTACATGAATTTCTCGGCGGTGAGATACAGCACCTTGCGCTCGTTGCCCGAATTGCCCGACCAGGTCACCGCCTGCAGCAGATGCGTCTTGCCGAGGCCGACGCCGGAATGAATGTAGAGCGGGTTGAACATCACCGGATCGCCGCGGCGGCCTTCCGCTACCTGCCTCGCGGCGGCATGCGCCAGCGTGTTGGAGCGGCCGACCACGAAGCTCGCGAAGGTCAGCCGCGGATCGAGCGGCGAGCCGCCGAGCGCGTCGTGATTGGAAGAGGCGGGCACGGTCGCATGGCTGCGCATCTCGGTTGCCGGACGATGCTCGTCGCGGCGCTGCTCGACCGGCGCCGGCGCTTCCTTCGCCACCGCGGCGCGCATCGGCGAGCGCACTGTGAGATCGATGCGGCAGACCTCCGGCAGTTCCGCCTGCCAGCAGGTCAGCACCTTGTCGGAATAGTGGGTCTGGATCCAGCTCTTCAGAAACCGCGTCGGCACCGACAGATGCACGCTCTCCGGCTGAACGGCTTCGAGGTCCATGCGCGCGAACCAGCTCGAATACACGTCCTCGCCGACGCTCGAGCGCAGACGGCCTTTTACGCGAGACCAGCGATCATGTTCCATGTTCGACATTTCAGCAGCTTTTCAGATGGAGTGATGTTCAACGCAGCGGGCGAAACCATGACGGCTCGCGCCGCGCCGCGGCGTCGCGAAGCAAACTCCGGACACGGCTCCGCCGTTCGGCAACGCGCCGACGTCAGCCCAGGGTCCGATGAATGAGTTGCTTCAGGTCAGCGCGGACTCGACGGATGCACCGGAGTTCGAGCGCAGCAGCGACTGGTGATGGTGGTGGATGTCTTGAAATAATCTCGAGCCGAAACCTCGGCAGTGCGGAATGAAACGCTGAATTCGTCGCTCATGAAACCTCCCCCTCCTGACGCGCTTGCACGCGGCAAGATGTCGTCAAATCCCGTGTCACGTCCAAGTCCGATCCAAGTCCAGTTCAAGTCCGACACCGCTGCGCCGTTTTCATGACGACCGATTGTCGCTGGCCCCGCCGTCGCCCGCCGGAACGTTTGCATGCAAACGTTCCTCACGAATTCAGACACGGCTTCGCCGCTCTCATATCGCTATGAGTGACAATCTCTCTGTCATTTGAAAAACGCCACCAACACGCACACCGCCGCCGATCTGCATGCCCGCCCCTGGTTCTCAAACCGCGCTGATCTGAAGAACCGTGGGCGTCGCGGGCGATCTAAGAAATACACGACCTCCCTTTTCCCGCAACGAATATGATTCGTTCGGAGCGGCGCGAAACGCGGCGCGGGGTGCGCACGATTAGGCAGGGGTGCATCGCGGCGAAGGCAAGATTTTGAATCTGTGCACAGATTCGTCGAGTGAACAGCGCGTGACAAATCCATCGCACGCCTAAAAGTTTTTCATGAATCCTTTACCTTTGACGGTCGCGCGACAGCGGATTCAAAGCGCTCGCTTTCGCTTTGTCGATAAGTGTCTCGCTGGCCGGGTTTTTTCGTGAGCGTTCCGACAGGGTAACCCACGCATTGTTGTTACTGCGTAGAGTCCCGGGGCGCGACGACGCGATCGTCGTCACACAACGAGTTCCGGTTGTGCCCCAGCACTTTTTGAACGTCGTCCAGACAGCCTGACACTGTGCACGATGAGCTGAACAGCATCGCCGCGATCGAACGTCGGCGACGCCTGCGCTGCGTTGATCATGATGCGGGATCGCGATCGCCGCTCGTCGCGTCGTTCGACGCAAGGCGCGTCGGCCGAAGCAGATCTGCCGGAGGAATTGGCGACGGTGTCGGTCGTGTCGATGGCAATGCATTGCGCGCATCGCGGACCGCGCATCTTACGCGAGAGGATTCGATCGGCCGCGCGCAAAAAAAAATGCCCGGCTCAGCCGGGCATCTGATTCTCTTCTGAACTTGAGAATTACTTCCCGAGCTGGGCGATCCGGTGCGCGAGGCGCGACACTTTTCGGCTCGCTGCGTTCTTGTGAACGATGTTGCGCTGGGCGGCGCGCATCAGCGCCGGCTCGGCGTTCGCCATCGCCTTCAGCGCTGCGTCGCGGTCGCCGCTGGCGATCGCTTCTTCGACGGTCCGGACCGAACCGCGCATCTGGGTGCGGCGCGACTTGTTGACCGCGGTGCGCCGGGCAATCTTGCGAGTCGCTTTCTTCGCGGAAGACGTATTGGCCATGTTCTCTCAAATCCTGCAGCGGCCTCCGCTGCGGAGGGCCGGGCTGATGACGGAGCCGCCGATGATCGGAGCCTCGCCGTGTGTTCCGGATGTTCTGAAGCTTGTTCCTGGAGCCGACGGGCCGAAAACGCGACGCCGCATCAAAGAACAGCGGCGGCAGGGAGACCCCACCGCCAATCCGCGCCTTATAAAGCCACAGCTTTCCAGCGTCAACGGTTGCGGCGGCCCAATGTGGTTCGGGCCGCGGGGGTGAGTTGCCGGCCTCAACGCCCAGCCGGGCGCTCGGCGGGCAGGGATAAGTCGCTGGCGAGGTTGTGTTTTGTGCGCCGGCCCGGTAGATGCGGCCGAGGGGGCGGTCAATTCCATCGGGGTGGACGATGATCCGCGGGTTCTTTCGACTGATCGGCTTGCTGCTGCTGACCGGAGGATTCATCTTCCTGGTCTATGACGGCGCGCGTTCGGTCGCCGACAGCTCCCTGCAATGGACCCCGCTCGGGGAATTCTGGAACGACGTCCACCAGTCCAGCCAGCAGGCGTTCCGGGTCTGGGTCGAGCAGGCCACGCCCTGGCTCTGGACCCATGTCGTCAAGCTGCTGCTGGCGCAGCCGACTTTCGCGGTGCTCGGCGTCGCCGGCCTGTTGCTGCTGCTGCTGTTCCGGCCGCGCAAGCCGCTGATCGGCTACGCCCGCTGACGATCGGTGCGTCTCGGCGTAACGACCCTGTCGGTCGACGCGTAAGTACCTATATCCAGACTTCAGTCGAGAGCCGGTGGCGACAGCGTTCGGTTGCCCGCCAGCATCATCCAGCACAGGGCGCCCGGGCGAGCTTGACCGCCGCGGCGCGCCGGGAGGTGTCCATGTTCTTCACGCGTAAAACCACCGCGATGCCGAGCGCCAGCGAAGCGCTGCCGGGCCGCGCCACGCCGATTCCGACTGCGCGCAGCCATTTCGTCAACGGCCATCGCATCCAGCCGCCTTATCCCGAGGGGCTGCAGCGGGCGGTGTTCGGGCTCGGCTGTTTCTGGGGCGCGGAGCGCAAGTTCTGGGAGCTCGGCGACGGCGTCTATTCCACCGCGGTTGGCTATGCCGGCGGCTACACGCCGAACCCGACCTATGAGGAAGTCTGCTCCGGCCGCACCGGCCACACCGAAGCGGTGCTGGTGGTGTTCGATCCGACGAAGATCTCCTACGAAGCGCTGCTGAAGACGTTCTGGGAAAGCCACGACCCGACCCAGGGCATGCGCCAGGGCAACGATGTCGGCTCGCAATATCGCTCCGCGATCTACACCTTCGGCGAGGCGCAGGCGCGCGCGGTCGACGCGTCGCGCGAGGCCTATCAGCAGGCGCTCGGCGCCAAGCGCTTCGGGTCGATCACCACCGAGATCGCGCCGGCCGGCGAGTTCTATTTCGCCGAAGACTACCACCAGCAATATCTCGCCAAGAATCCCGGCGGCTATTGCGGTCTCGGCGGCACCGGCGTGTCCTGCCCGATCGGCGTCGGCGTCAACGCCTGATCCGCCTGCGATCCGGCACGGCGAAACCTCTCCCGCTTGCGGGCAGGGCTATCGCAGATGGATCGGATGTCAGCCACGACCCCGCCGCGAGTCGTCCCCGCGCAGGCGGGGACCCATAACCCCTGGCTTATCAAGCAAAAGAAAGCCTCTGCAGCGGCTTCAATCGAGACGCTGCGGCGTATGGGTCCCCGCCTGCGCGGGGACGACATGCGGATAGGCAAGGCCCAGATCGCTATCATCGACACCTCGCGTGGCGAAGCCGGGCGAAGCGCGCCTCGCGGAACTACGCACCGCCAACAATTTGTTAACCCTAACGGGGCATAAACGGAGCCATCTCGTGGAGAGGGAATGGCTCCAGTGCGTTTGGACCACGCGTTTCGATTGTCGATGATTGCCGTGATGGCAGCGCTTGCGCTCGGCGGCTGCATGCGGCGGTCGGGCCCGGTCGCGATCCAGCCGTCCAACGCCCTCGACAGCATGGCCTATGGTGGCCGGGCCGCCTATGCGCCAGCGCCGATGCCCGGCCCGCATTCGGAATATCGCCTCGATGCCGGCGACCGGCTGCGCATCGTGGTCTACGGCCAGGAAGGTCTCACCAACACCTACGCGATCGACGCCTCCGGCGCGATCACCATGCCGCTGATCGGCAGCGTCCCCGCGCGCGGCCGCACCCCCGCCGGTCTGGCCGCCGCGATCTCCGCGCGGCTGCGCAACGGCTTCATCCGCGAGCCGTCGGTGGCGGTCGAAATCGATCAGTATCGGCCGTTCTACATTCTCGGCGAGGTGCTGGCGCCCGGCCAATATCCCTATGTGCCGGGCATGACGGTGGAGAGCGCGGTCGCGATTGCCGGCGGCTTCTCGCCGCGCGCCCGCCGTGACAGCGTGACGCTGACGCACCCCGATGGCGGCGCGATGGTCCGTGCGGTGGTCCCGCTCGGTACCCCGCTGACGCCGGGCGACACCGTGATGGTCAGTGAACGCTGGTTCTGAGGCGAAGCGACGCGGTCGGTCGGCGGCTAATCCCACATCCAGTTGCGGCCCCAGTCGCCCTTCCAGCCGGCGAGCCGGCCGTGGCGGAACTGCAGATACAGCCGGTCGCGGCGGTTGAAGAAGCCGCTGCCGCCGCCGGTGCGGATCGCCAGAAAGATTTCGTCGCCGGGCCGGCCGCTGACGTAGTTCAGCGGCATGCCGAGCGCGCGTTCCGCCTGCAGCGCGTCCATCCCGAACGCCAGCGGCGTGGTGTTGGACAGCGTCGCGATGAACGGCGGCGCGACGATGACCGGCGCCGGTTGCTGCGCCGAGGCCGGCAGCGCGAGTGACGAGGCCGCGATCAGCGAAGCGACCATCGCCATCGCAGGCCGCGCGGTTCGCGCGCGGCGCAGCGGTTGCGGCCTGTCGTCGCGGTCGATCAGGGTCGGCGAGGTCTGTGGCATCGTCGTCCTTTCGGATCCTCGGATCATAGCATCGGCTTGTTCGGAAGCCGAGTACGCAGCAGCTCGAACCCTTACAATACCAATCAAATCCGCGCGGAAAAAACATCGATCGTTAAGAACGCCCATTAAGCAGTGGGAACCAATTTCTCGGGTAGGGATGGGCGCAGGCGTAGGTCATATCCAATCCGGTGATCCATGAATTCAGTAGCCCGACAATCGGCGCCCCAGATCGAGCCGCGACGGCGGCTGCTGCTGGCGTCCGATCGCCGCGATCAAAGCGCGGATCTCGCACGCATCCTCGCCGGCGTCGCCGAGGTCGAGGTCGTCTCGACCGCCGAGCTGCCGCAAGCCCCGTCGCGCGACCTGTCCGGGATCGTCGTCGATATCAATCTGCGCTCCGCCGAGAGCGTGCAGCGCATCAAGCAAAGGCTGCTCGGCCGCGACTACCAGCCCTTTCCCCGGCTGTTCGTGCTGGCCGATGAGCTGCATCACGGCTCGATGCAGGCCTGGGCGCTGGGCGCCACCGACACCATCGCCCGCCCGTTCGATTCGCGCGATCTGCTGGCGCGGATCCGCGCGGCGTTTCCGGATGCGTCGGAGATCACCGCCGACGCCCGCGCCGAGGCGATGAGCCAGGGCATCGCCGCGGCGCACGGCGTGCTGGTCAGGATTTTCGAGCGGCTGCCGGCCGGCAAACCGCTCTCCTATCAGGACGTGCTTCAGGCCGAGGGGTCGATCCTCAAGGCGATCCGGCGCACCTCGCTGCGCGAATGGCTCGCCGCGGTCGGCCGCCACCACAATGAGAGCTATCGGCTGGCGCTGTTCGCGACCGGCTATGCGGTCGCCTTCGCCCAGCACCTCGGCATGCGCGAGGAGGACCAGCGCCGCCTGACCCGCGCGGCGCTGCTGTTCGACGTCGGCAAGGCGTTCGTCGAGGTCGGCCTGCTCGACAATGTCGACGCCCTGCAGGGCGAGCGCATGCGCAAATTCCGCGAGCATCCGCGGCTCGGTTACGATGCGCTGGCCGCCGAAGGCAGCTTCCCGCGCGAGACCCTCGACGTCGTGCTGCATCACCACGAACTGCTCGACGGCTCCGGCTATCCCGACGCGCTGCACGGCGACCAGATCAGCGACATCGTCCGCATCACCACGATCGTCGATATTTTCACGTCGCTGGTGGCGCAGCGCAAGAACCATATCCCGTTGATGCCGCTGCAGGCGTTCTGCCGGATGGAACAGATGGACGGCAAGATCGACCAGCGCCTGCTGCAGGCGTTCCGCCCGGTCGCGCTCGGCGGTTAGTAGCCCCGTCATTCCGGGGCGCGCGTTGCGCGTGCCCCGGAATGACGAGAAGGACGCGATCACTCCACTAGCAGCTTGCGCAATTCCGCCTTCGCCACCTTCTCCAGCGTCGAGCGCGGCATGTCGTCGACGAGGCGGACTTCGCGCGGACGCTTGAAGTCGGCGAGCGAGCGGCTGCACGCCGCCAGGATCTGATCGGCGAGGTCGGGTGCAGCCTTGTCGACGCCGGCCGCCGGGATCACGAACACCACCGGCACCTCGTCGAGCATCGGGTGCTTCTTCGCCACCACCGCGGCCTCGCGCACGCCCGGCACGGTGATCACCACCTGCTCGATCTCGGACGCCGCGACGTTCTCGCCGCCGACCTTGAGCATGTCCTTGGCGCGGTCGCCGAACCGGATCGCGCCGTGCTCCAGCAGCGTGACGCGGTCGCCGGTGATGAAGTAACCGTGCTCGTCGAAGCTGTCGCTGGTGGCCTGCGCGTTGTGGAGATATTCGGCGAACAGTGACAGTCCGGGCACGCCCTTGATCAGCAGGTTGCCGGTGTCGCCGACTTGGGTCGGCGTGCCGTCGTCGCCGACGATGCGAAGGCTGTATTCCGGCGCGGCGCGGCCGATCGACATCGGCGTGTTGGGCTGGTCGGCCTCGGCGATGATGCCGTGGGTGATGGTCTCGGTCATGCCCCACCAGCCGATGATCTTGATGCCGAATCCGGCGAAGACCGGCGGCTCGGCGACCGCGGTGCCCCAGAGACGGAACGAGTGATCCTTCGGCGTCTCCTGATCCATCAGCGCCTTCAGGCAGAACGCGATGTTGGAGTTCCAGGTGCAG
Source organism: Rhodopseudomonas palustris (assembly GCF_034479375.1). Taxonomy (NCBI): domain Bacteria; kingdom Pseudomonadati; phylum Pseudomonadota; class Alphaproteobacteria; order Hyphomicrobiales; family Nitrobacteraceae; genus Rhodopseudomonas; species Rhodopseudomonas palustris. The sequence continues at coordinate 4,431,860 of NZ_CP140155.1, forward strand.
CCGTGCTCCAGCGCGACGCTCCAGAACCGGCTCGACGAGAACCGCGGCTGCACCACGCAGGTGCCGCCGACCCACAGGCTCGCCAGCATCGAATAGGCCAGCGCGTTGGTGTGGAACAGCGGCAAATAAGCGAGGTGGACGTCGTCGGCGCGCAGCGTCTGGTGGGCGGCGTTGATCTTGGCGCCCCACAGCGCGTTGGCGTGGGTCCACAGCACCGCCTTCGGCCGCGACGTGGTGCCCGAAGTGTACTGCACGCTGCACGGTGCGAACGGATCGGTCGGCCGCCGCGGACGGTCAGCGCTGTCGCCGAACAGACTTTCGAACGTGTCGGCGTTGGAGACCTTCTGCGCCGGCAGCGGCGAGCCGGGATCGTGTGAGATCACCGCGATCCAGCGCAGCTTCTTGCAGTTCGCCGCGACCAGTTCGGCATAGGCGGGCTGGGTGATCGCGGCGACCGCGTTGCAATGATCGGCGAAGTAATCGATCTCGGCCGCGGCCGAGCGGGTGTTGGTGGTCACCGCCAGCGCGCCGAGCTCGACGCAGGCGAACCAGGCGAGCAGGAATTCGGCGCAATTGTCGAGATGGATCAGCACCGCGTCGCCGGGCTTGACGCCGCGTGCGACGAGGCCGGCGGCGAGCGCGCCGACCCGGTCGTGGAATTCGCCGTAGCGCCAGACCCGCGCCGGCGCGTCGAACGGCGCCCAGATCACGAAGGGATGATCGGGGCGCGCCTGCGCGTGCAGCCGCAGCAGCCATGGCACGTCCATTCCGGCGAACGGACTGACGATCCCCGGCGCGTCGCTGAGTGGCGGCATGGTCTCTCCCCCTTTTTTGCAGCGCTTTCCGCGCGGCGGCAAATCGCCGCGGCGCGATTGCGCGTCTGTTGTTGCTTGCCCCGCCCTTGTGCCACCCGCCGCGGCGCGGCGCAATTCAGTCCGCTCCGTGTCCCGGACGCGATGCGGCTGCCGCTTCGCAGATCCGGGTGCCCGGTTGTTTCTGGCGCCGACAAACCGGGCCCCGAATCTGCTGCGCACCACGCCGCAAGGGCGGCGCGTTGCGCAGCGCCCGGGGCACCAATCTGTTAGTTCTCCGCCACGACGATGATTGGCCCATTCCCGCAGTGCAGTTCAACGCGATCCGGCTGCGCCCCTGCGACAATCCATCGTGACTCCAACCGCGGAACGTTCGCTGCAACGCATTGTTGGCTTTGCATGTCGGCACGATGACATGGTCAACCACGAAAGGAGACAGCACGATGAGAACACTGGTTCTGGCGACGATGGCGCTCGGTGCGCTCGGCGCGACGCAACTGATGACCGCAAAGCCCGCGGCGGCGAGCGTCGAATATCCCTACTGCAAGCAGGGCGCGCAGCAGGGCTATCCCGGCAACTGCAATTTCGTCAGCTTCGAATCCTGCCGCTACTCGGCGCAGGGTACCGGCGGCAATTGCGTGGCGAACCCGCGCTACGGCGCCGGCGGATACGGCAACGCGTACGGCTATGCGCCGTCTTATGGTCATTCGGCCTATTGATTGAACGAAGCGGCGCTGCCGTCACGCGTCAGCCGCCGCGTTCCTTGCGGCTGAAATTCGACAGATGGCCCTCGCGCGCGGCCCGCGCGCGGGCGGCCTTGACGAGTGACTTGCTGTTGCCCGGCGCGGCCACGCGCGACACCAGCCGCTGCATCTTCCGGCTGTCGCAGTTTGGACAGCGCGGCTTGTCGGAAAATCCGACCAGCAATTCGCTGTCCTTGTCGCAATCCCCACAATGAAATCCGTAAAGCGGCATTGACGCATCTCCTGATAGGCGATCTGGCCATAAACTAAGCGTTTCCGCCGCGTCGGCCGTTCGGCTGAACTGATTGTCGGCGGCAATGCAGGAATTGAACCAGTCGCCGAATGCAGATTCCGGTGCGGATCGCAGCGTCATGGCGCCGCCGGGCGCCGCCATACTCCCTCGCGGCGCCCTTTTCGTCATCGCGGTGGCTCGACCTCCCGTGCCCCGGACGCAGTGCAACGCGCCGCGCTGCGGCGTGGTGCGCTGCAGAGCCGGGGCCCCGATGATCGGCGCAAAGCGGGGGCCCGGTTCTGCGGAGCAGCACGGCGTGCCGCGCCGCGCCCGGGACGCGGATGCTGAGTGGTCGATGGCCGGCTAGCGCTTCAGCGCGGCGGGCGGATCGGCGCCGATTCCGGGATTGATCGTGAGCTTCGCCCCGGCGCTGCCGCCGGCCTCATAGGCAGTCATCGACACCGTCCGGCCGGTGCCGCGCGACGCGCGCAGCTTGAGGTCGAGCTTGCAGAACTCCTCGTCGACCACCGCGGATTTCAGCACCACGAGGCCGCGGCCGGCGCCGTCATTGACCTTGTCGCGCGCAGCCTTCATCGCCATCAGCTTGTCGCCGATCGACACCACCATGCCGAAGCTGAAGGAGGCGTTGGCGAGATGACGGTCCTGGTGGCGGAACCGGCGATAATCCGCACTGGTCTTGTAGCGGCCGAGTTCGGCGCGCACCGCGGCGTCGATCAGCTCGGTCAGATAATGCGCGACCTCGATGTCGGATCGCAGCCCGAAATACACGTAGCGGTTCTCGCCGGCGGGATTCTTCTCGCGCCAGACCCGGCAATCGCAAAAATGCGCGATCGCGCCGACGCAATCGTCGAGCGGAATCCGCTTCTTACGAAACGTCTCGAAGCTGATCTGCTCGCACGGGGTCTCGCGGATCTCGACGTCGCTCAGCGACAGATCGTGCCGATCGAGCAGCTCGGCGACCTTGGCGGCCGCCGACAGGGCCTCCTCCTCGGTACAGCCATTGGCGATGGTCTTGCCGCGCAACGCCTGGATCCGGGTCTTGAGCTTGTCGAGCGCGGCAAGATGGGATGGGCTGGACACCGATACCCTTTCTCTAAAATCCGTGATCGTGGCGAGCGCCCACGCGGCAGCCGGTTCAGCCGCCTGAAGCATTTATCAGGGCGAGCAATTCCTGGCCATAATGCTCCAGCTTCTTGTCGCCGATGCCCGGGATGCCGCGCAGTTCGTCGAGCGAGCGCGGCCGGGCGGCGGCGATGCCGTCCATGGTGGCGTCGTGCAGCACCACATAGGCCGGCACGCCGCGGCTCTTCGCGACCTCGGAGCGCCACGCCTTCAGCGCCGCGAACAGCTCCGGATCGCCGCTGGTTTCGCGCGGCGCGCCGCCGACCAGATCACCGCGGCGGGATTTCGCCCGCGGCGGCCGGCCGCCGGTCTGCTCGCGCAGCATCACCTGCGCCTCGCCCTTCAGCACCGCGCGCGAACTCTCGGTGAACTTCAGCGCGCCGAACGCTTCGCTGTCCGGCGCGAGGTGCCCGAGCGACACCAATTGCCGGATCATCGCCCGCCATTGCTTCTCGTTGAACTCGCCGCCGATGCCGAACACCGACAGCTTGTCGTGGCCGAACTGGGAGACGCGCTCGGTCAGCCGGCCGAGCAGCACGTCGATCAGATGCTGCGCGCCGAACCGCTGCCCGGTGCGATAGGCGCAGGACAGCAGCTTCTGCGCCGCCACCGTGCCGTCGATCACTTTCGGCGGCGACAGGCAATTATCGCAATTGCCGCAATGGGGCTGGTCCGGCGTTTCGCCGAAATAGCCGAGCAGCCGGGTGCGGCGGCAGCTTGTCGATTCGCATAGCCCCACCAGCGCGTCGAGCTTGCCCATCGACACCCGCTTGAACGCATCCGAGCCGGTCGACTCGTCGATCATCCGGCGCTGCTGCACGATGTCGCTGAGGCCATAGGCCATCCACGCGTCCGACGGCTTGCCGTCGCGGCCGGCGCGGCCGGTCTCCTGATAATAGGCCTCGATGCTTTTCGGCAGATCGAGATGCGCGACGAAGCGGACGTCCGGCTTGTCGATGCCCATGCCGAACGCGATGGTGGCGACGATCACCACGGCGTCCTCGTTGATGAAACGGTCCTGGTTGCGCGCCCGGATCTCGGCAGGCAATCCGGCGTGATAGGGCAGCGCATCGATGCCGGCCTTGCACAGCGTGTCGGCCACGTCCTCGACCTTGGCGCGCGACAGGCAATACACCACGCCGGAATGGCCCGTATGCTTGTCGGCGATGAACGCCTTGAGCTGCGCCGGCGCGTTCTGCTTGTCGACGATGGCGTAGCGGATATTGGGCCGGTCGAAGCTCGACACGAAGCAGGGCGCGTCGGTGAGGCCGAGCCGCTCGCTGATCTCGCGGCGGGTCAAGGCATCGGCGGTGGCGGTCAGGGCAATCCGCGGCACGTTGGGGAATTTCTCGGCGATCGCCGACAGGCCGACATATTCCGGCCGGAAGTCGTGGCCCCATTGCGACACGCAATGCGCCTCGTCGATCGCGAACAGCGCGATCCTTGCGCGCGCCAGCATCGAAAGACAGCGCGGCGTCAGCAGGCGTTCGGGTGCGACGTATAAGAGGTCGAGCTCGCCGGCCAGCAATTGCCGCTCGATCGCGTCGGCCTCGGCGTAGGACAGCGACGAATTCAGCGCCGCGGCGCGCACGCCGGCCTCCAGCAGCCCGGCGACCTGGTCGCGCATCAGCGCGATCAGCGGCGACACCACGATGCCGCAGCCGTCTCTCAACAGGGCGGGCAACTGGTAGCACAGCGACTTGCCGCCCCCGGTCGGCATCAGCACCAGACAATCGCCGCCATCGGCGACATGGCGGATGATCGCCTCCTGATGCCCGCGAAAGCCGGGCAGGCCGAACACGTGATTCAGCGTCGACAGCATCCGTGCGTCGAGATCGTCGTCAGTTTCGCGGGGCGCGGAACGGGTCATGCGAGCGGGCGGGGGAGAGGAGCCATGCGGCTCCTATAGCCCAACCGCGGCGATTCTGCGCTGCGATGTTGGTCCGCCCCACACACGTCATTCCGGGGCGCGCCGAAGGCGCGAACCCGGAATCCCGAGTTGCAGGGCACGTCCAGAGGATGAACAGCGCGAGATTCCGGGTTCGCTCGCTGCGCGAGCGCCCCGGAATGACGACCGAAAGGGAGGCGGACAGAAAGGGAGGGGGAGAGCGGATCGATGCACGGCGCGCCAACCCTCTCCCGCTTGCGGGAGAGGGTTGGGGTGAGGGCGACCCGAGCACTGAGTAACCTCTCCCGCGTGCGGGGGAGGTCGGATCGCGCAGCGATCCGGGTGGGGGAAAGCCGTTCCGAACAACGCAGAGTCAGTGCCTCGCGTCGCCCCCACCCCAGCCCTCTCCCGCGAAGAGCGGGAGAGGGGGCGCGCCATGCCGGGTGGTCAGCCTCACGCGAACATCGAGCTCACACGATCCGCGTCTCCTTGTTGCCCCAATACCGATCCCGCAGCAGCCGCTTGTAGAGCTTGCCGGTCGGCAGCCGCGGCAGTTCCTCCAGAAAATCGATCGAGCGCGGCACCTTCTGCCGCGACAGCGATTGCCCGCAGAACGCGATCAGTTCCTGCGCCAGATCGATGTCCGGGTCGACGCCCGGCATCGGCTGGATCACCGCCTTGACCTCCTCGCCGAGGTCTTCGTTCGGCACCCCGAACACCGCGGCATCGGCGACCTTGGGGTGGGTGATCAGCAGATTCTCGCATTCCTGCGGATAGATGTTCACGCCGCCGGAGATGATCATGAAGGTGGCGCGGTCGGTGAGGTGGAGAAAGCCGTCGTCGTCGACATAGCCGACGTCGCCGACCGTGCTCATGCTGCCGTCGGCCGAGCGCGCCTCATTGGTCTTGGCCGGATCGTTGAAATATTCGAACGGCGTCGCGGTCTTGAACCAGATCTGCCCCGGCGTGCCCTTGGGGCAGGGCTGCATCCGGTCGTCGAGAATGTGCAGATCGCCGAACATCACCTTGCCGACGGTGCCGCGATGCGCCAGCCATTCCTCGCTGTTGCAGGCGGTGAAGCCGAGCCCTTCGGTGGCGCCGTAATATTCGTGGATGATCGGCCCCCACCATTTGATCATCTGTTCCTTGACCTGCGGCGGACAGGGCGCGGCGGCGTGGATCGCGACTTCCAGCGTCGACAGGTCGTATTTGTTGCGCACGTCCTCGGGCAGCTTCAGCATCCGCGAGAACATCGTGGGCACCAACTGGCTGTGCGTGACCTTGTACTTCTCGATCAGCGCCAGATAGTTCTCCGGATCGAAATGCTCCATCAGGATCACAGTGCCGCCGTCGCGGATGGTGAGCCCCACCGCGGCCTGCGGCGCGGAGTGATACAGCGGCGCCGGCGACAGATAGATCATGTCGTTGCGATATTTCCACAGCATGTTGAGGAAGTGGAACAGCGGCAGCGGCTGCGACGGCGGCTGCTCCGGCAGCGGCCGCAGGATGCCCTTCGGCCGCCCGGTGGTGCCGGACGAATACAGCATCGCGGTGCCGAGGCTCTCGTCGTCGACCGGGGTGTCGGGCAGGCCTTCGGTCGCCGCGGCGAGGCCGACGATGCGCTCGCTTTCGCCGTCGCCATCGGCCACCACGCACAGCGTCACGTTGGGGCAGTCCTTCAGCGCCTCGCGGGCGATGTCGAGTTTGGCCTTCGAGGTGATCAGCGCCCTGGAGTCGCTGTTGGTCAGGATGTAGACCAGCTCGGCCGCGGTGAGATACGAGTTGACGCAGGTGTAGTACGAGCCGGTGCGCTCGCCGGCGCCGCAGGCCTCCAGATAGCGGTCGTTGTTCTCCATGAAGATCGAGAAATGATCGAGCCGCTTCAGCCCGTGCTTGCGCAGCAGATGCGCGAGACGATTACTGCGGGCCTCGAGCTCGGCATAGCTCACGGCCGCGCCGGTCGAGGCCATGATGAAAGCGGGGCGGTCGGGATGGGTCTTGGCGAACTGTCCGGTGTACATCGTGTCCCTCGTGCTGATGCGTGCCTGAGTTGCTGATTGTCGAAGTCGATCCGTCCTCCACCGTCATTGCGAGCCGAAGGCGAAGCAATCCAGGAGCGCCGTGCACCTGTCTGGATTGCTTCGCTGCGCTCGCAATGACGGAGTCATCGTTGTTCGTCCCGAGGGGAGCATGCGCGCGTCGCTTAAGCGGCGAGCTCCAGAATCTCGCGCACCTGCGCGGGACCGTCGATCTTGCGGGGATTGCGCGGCACCCAGGGCGTGCCCATCGCCTGATTGGCGATGCGCTCGAAATGTTCGGGGCCGACATTCACCTCGCGCAGGCTGCGCGGCATCCCGAGCACGCGGATCAGCGCGTCGAGCACGTCGCCGGCGTCCTGGCCGGGATGGCCCATCGCGGCGGCGACCAGCGCCTGCCGGTCGCGGTTGGCGGTCTTGTTCCAGCGCATCACCGCCGGCAGCATGATGCAGGAGGTGTGGCCGTGCGGCACGTCGAACACCGCGCCCAGCACGTAGCCGATGCCGTGACTGGCGCCCATTGGAACTCCTGACGACAGCGCGCCCATCGACAGCCAGGTGCCGATCTGGCAGTCGAGCCGGGCGTCGAGATCGGTCGGATCGGCCTTCACCCGCGGCAGCGATTGCGCCAGCATCGATAGCCCCTTCAGCGCCTGCGCGTCGCCGTAAGGATGCGCCTCGCGCGAACAGATCGCCTCGACGCAGTGATCCACCGCGCGGATCCCGGTCGACAGGAACAGCCATTCGGGCGTGTGCAGCGTGATCGCCGGATCGAGGATCGCGGCGCGCGGCATCACCAGCGGATGCGCGAACTTCTCCTTGACCCGCGTCGCCTCGTTGGTGACGCCCGCCATGGCGCTGAACTCGCCGCCGGAGATCGTGGTCGGCACGCTGATCTGCCGAACGGTCGGCGCGATCGGCGCGGGCCGGTTGGCGACGTGGTCCATGTCGGCGACCGTTGTGATGTCGTTGGCGAGGCAGATCTGCACCGCCTTGGCGCCGTCGGTGATCGAGCCGCCGCCGACCGTGACGATCAGGTCGGCGTCGATGGCGCGCGCCTGATCGGTCGCGGCGATCACCGCCGAACGCGGCGAATGCGCCGGCATCGCGTCGAACACCCCGGCGCAGCGCCCGCCGAGCGCGTCGCGGATCTTGCCGATCTCGTCGGTGGTTCTGTTGAGGGTGCCGGAGACCATCAGCAGCGCGCGCTGCGCGCCGATCCGGTCGATCTGGGCGGCGATCGCCGCCGCCGCCGGCTGCCCGTAGACGACTTCCTCCATGGCGCCGAACACGACGCGTCCCGTTTGCACGTTTTTCACTCCCGTCCTGGCCGCTTTTGCGAGGCCTTGGCGCCGATCCTAGCAGCCAAGCAGCGATCCGGAACAAGAAAAATCGTCGCGCGTCCGGTAGCTTGCTGACGCAAGTCGTCGGTAACATGAGACGTTTGGCGGATACGCCGGATATGGGGGTTGTCGATCACCCGCGCCCATGTTGAATGCGCCCGGAACGTGGTGGGAGACAGGGCATGACCAGGGCGGTACTCGGCATCATCGGCGGATCCGGCATCTATGATTTGCCGGGGCTGGAGGACGTCCGCGAGGAGGCGATCGCGAGCCCGTGGGGCGAGCCGTCCTCGGCGGTGCGGCGCGGCAACATCGCCGGCCTGCCGATCGTGTTCATGCCGCGCCACGACAAGGGCCACCGGCTGTCGCCCTCCGACATCAACTACCGCGCCAATATCGACGTGCTGAAGCGCGCCGGGGTCACCGATCTGATCTCGCTGTCGGCCTGCGGCTCGTTCAAGGAAGAGCTGCCGCCCGGCACTTTCGTGCTGGTCGATCAGTTCGTCGACCGCACCTACAAGCGCGAGAGCTCGTTCTTCGGACGCGGCTGCGTCGCCCACGTCTCGATGGCGCATCCGGTGAGCCCGCGGCTGCGCATCCATCTCGCCGCCGCGGCCGAGGCCGAAGGCATCGCGATGGCGCGCGGCGGCACTTACCTCTGCATGGAAGGCCCGCAATTCTCCAGCTACGCCGAGAGCGTCACCTACAAGCAGCTCGGCTATTCGGTGATCGGCATGACCAACATGCCGGAGGCCAAGCTCGCCCGCGAGGCCGAGATCTGCTACGCCACCGTGGCGATGGTGACCGATTTCGACTGCTGGCACCCCGACCACGACGCCGTCACGGTGCAGGACATCATCCGGGTGCTGACCACCAATGCCGAAAAGGCCAAGAGCCTGGTGGCGCGGCTCGCCCAGGATTTCCCGCGCGAGCACGAATTGTGCCCGATCGGCTCCGACCGCGCGCTGGACACCGCGCTGATCACCCAGCCGGATGCGCGCGATCCGGAACTGCTGAAGAAACTCGATGCAGTGGCGGGGCGGATTTTGAAGGGTTAGCTTACTACCACCGCCGTCATTGCCGGGCTCGACCCGGCAATCCATCTTCTTAAGAGATGGATGCCCGGGTCAAGCCCGGGCATGACGAGTTGAGGAGCTGCGGACTCATCGTTGGGCGCGTTGTTCTGAGGTTGCACCATGAAAGTCGACGGCATTCATACCCGCTCCATCTGGCTCGAGCCCGACGGCTGGACCGTCGCGGCGATCGATCAGCGGCGGTTGCCGCATGAATATGTCGTGGCTCGGCTGACCAATTGCGACCGCGCGGCGGATGCGATCCGCTCGATGCTGGTGCGCGGCGCGCCGCTGATCGGGGCGACGGCGGCCTATGGCGTGGCACTGGCGATGCGCGAGGACGCCTCCGACGCGGCGCTCGATCTCGCCTACAACAAGCTGATCGCGACGCGGCCGACCGCGATCAATCTGAAATGGGCGCTCGACGAGATGCGCCGCGCGCTCGCGCCTGTGAAGCCGGCCGACCGCGTCGCCGCCGCTTACCAGCGCGCCGCCGAGATCGCCGACGAGGACGTCGCCATCAATCAGGCGATCGGCGCCAACGGGTTGAAACTGATCGAAGCCATCGCGGTGACCAAGCAGCCCGGCGAGCGCGTCAACGTGCTGACGCATTGCAACGCCGGCTGGCTCGCCACCGTCGACTGGGGCACCGCGACGGCGCCGATCTATCAGGCGTTCGACAAGGGCATCGCGATCCACGTCTACGCCGACGAGACCCGGCCGCGCAATCAGGGCGCCTCGCTGACAGCCTGGGAGCTCGGCCATCACGGCGTCGATCACACCGTGATCCCGGACAATACCGGCGGCCATCTGATGCAGCACGGCATGGTCGATCTCTGCATCGTCGGCACCGATCGCGTCACCGCCGACGGCGACGTCTGCAACAAGATCGGCACTTACCTCAAGGCGCTCGCCGCGCGCGACAACGACGTGCCGTTCTACGTGGCATTACCGTCGCCGACGATCGACTTCTCCATCCATGACGGCGTGCGCGAGATCCCGATCGAGCAGCGCGACGCCGCCGAGGTCACCGACATGACCGGCCGCACCCATGACGGCCGGATCGAGACGGTGCGGATCGTGCCGCAGAGTTCGAAGGTCGCCAATTACGGCTTCGACGTCACGCCGTCGCGCCTCGTCACCGGCCTGATCACCGAGCGCGGCGTGCTGAAGCCCGACCGGGCGTCGCTGGCGGTGGCGTTCCCGGAGCGGGTGGCGCGCGAGCAGGAACGGGCAGACCAACTCGCAGCGTCGTGACGACTTCCGGAACACCAACGCTCCCGTCATGGCCGGGCTCGTCCCGGCCATCCACGCCCTGCCACACTCGAGGCCCGAAGACGTGGATGCCCGGCACAAGGCCGGGCATGACGAGTGTGGTCGATACCGTCACCACACGGCGATCGGCGGAGGGCATGAAAAATACCGCCCACCGCCCGCGCGGCTGAAGGTCACGCGGGAAACCGCTCGCGCCCGTCGCCGTTGCCGCTATGCTCGGGGCGTTGCGCCGGGTCTGATCCGGCGAAGGACGTTGCACATGACCGACCAACCCAAACAGCCGGAGCAGCCGCGCTTCGAGCCCGAGATCATCCCGCCCGGCGAGTCGCACGACCCGCGCGGCACGCGGGTGTTCATCGACCAGACCACCACCGAGCAGATCTATGTCGGCAAGATCGGCCCGTTCGGCCTGTTCATGCTGGCGCTCGGGATCGGCGCGGTGATCGCCGTGGTGCTGGTGCTGCTGCTCGGCGCGTTCCTGCTGTGGATCCCGATCGTCGGCCTGTTGATCGCCGCCGGCCTGGTCGCCGGCGTGCTGCGGCCGCTGTTCGCCGGCAAGGGCCGTTAGCCACCTCGCCTTGATGGCGCGCCCGGCTTTGATCGATGTCAGCGAGCCGTCAGCCGACCGGGCCGATGCTGCCGCCCGATCGACATTTTCCGAAGGATAGCGACGTGGCGATGGTGCGGGTTCGTCCGCTGGTGGCCGGGCTGATGCTGGCGGCGATGGCCGGCGGCGCGCTGGCGCACGACCACGGCCACGATCGCGGCCGCCACGACCACGACGAGGCTCGGCTCGCGGTGCAGCGCGGCGAAATCCGCCCGCTCGCCGAATTGCTGACCATGGTTCGCGACAAACTCCCCGGCGAAATCACCGGCGTCGAAATCGAGCGCCGGCACGGCCAATGGCTGTACGAATTCATCGTGGTCGACAAGAATGGGCGGCTGTTCGAGGTCTATGTCGACCCGCAGAGCGCCGAGATTCGGAAGACCAGGGAAAAATAATGCGGGTGCTGGTGGCGGAGGACGATCGCCGGATCGCGGCGGATCTCGCGCGCGGGCTCACCGAGGCCGGCTACATCGCCGAATGCGTCGCCGACGGCGAGGAGGCGTGGTTCCGCGGCGACACCGAGGATTACGCCGCGATCATCCTCGACCTCGGCCTGCCGCGGCTCGACGGGCTGACCATCCTCAAGCGCTGGCGCGACGGCGGCCGCCTCACCCCGGTGCTGATCCTGACCGCGCGCGGAAGCTGGGCCGAGCGCGTCGACGGCATCGACGCCGGCGCCGACGATTATCTGCCGAAGCCGTTCCAGATGGAGGAGCTGCTGGCGCGGCTGCGTTCGATCGTGCGCCGCTCCGCCGGTCACGCGTCCTCGGTAGTCTGCATCGGCGACCTCACCCTCGACGAGCGCCAGATGCAGGTCAGCCTGCGCGGCCAGCCGGTGGCGCTGTCGCCGCTGGAATATCGGCTGGCGTCGTATCTGGTGCTGCATCGCGGCCGGGTGGTGTCGCAATTCGAGCTCAACGAAAACATCTACGGCCAGGACGACGCGCATGATTCCAACGCCATCGAGGTGCTGGTCGGCCGTGTCCGCAAGAAGCTCGGCCCCGAGCTGATCGAGACCAGGCGCGGCTTCGGCTACATCGTGCCCGGGGACGGCACGTGACGCGGCATTCGCTGCGGCTGCGGCTGATCGCCGGCGGCGCCGCGGCGATCCTGATCGCGCTCAGCGTCGCCGGAATCGCGCTGACCATCCTGTTCGAGCGCCACGTCACCCGCACCATCGCCGACGATCTCGACGTCTCGCTGAAACAACTGATCGCCGCCGTCGAGGCCGGGCCGGATGGCCGGCTGGTGCTGGCGCGGCCGCCGACCGATCCGCGCTTCTCCGAGCCCTTGTCGGGCCTGTACTGGCAGGTCGGCGACGACCACGACCGGCTGCTGCGCTCGCGCTCGCTGTGGGACGACCGGTTGACGGTGCCGATCGATCAGCCCGGCCCGGGCGAGATCCATCATCACGACATCGCCGGCCCGGCCGGCGCCCGGCTGTCGATCGTCGAGCGCCAGGTGATTCTCACCATCGCCGGCAAGCCGGTGCCGATCCGCGCCGCGGTCGCGGTCGATCTGGCGCGGGTCAGCGCCGCCGGCCGGGCCTTCGCGCGCGATCTGATGATCGCGCTCGGAATTCTCGGCGCGGTGCTGGCACTCGCCACGTCGGTACAGGTGGTGCTCGGGCTGCGGCCGCTCGGCGCGCTGCGCGACGGCATCGCCGAGATCCGTTCCGGTCGGCGGCATCGGCTGCCCGATGCGGTGCCCGACGAGGTGCGGCCGCTGGTCGAGGAGGTCAACGCGCTGCTCGACGCGCAGGCGCGCGAGATCGAGCGCTCGCGCGACCGCGCCGCCGATCTCGCCCATGGGCTGAAGACGCCGCTCGCGGCGCTCGCCGCCGACGCCGCGCGGCTGCGCGACCGCGGCGAGGACAAGCTCGCCCGCGATATCGAGGCGGTCGGCAGCGCGATGAGTCGCCATGTCGATCGCGAACTGGCGCGCGCCCGGCTGCGCGGCGACGCCCGCCGCGGCGAGAGCATCACCGTCGACCTCGCGCCGCTGGTGCGCTCATTGGTGACGATCCAGTCGCGCACCCCGGCCGGCCGGCGGATCGCGTTCGACGCGCAGATCGCCGACTACGTCTCGGTGCCACTCGACCGCGCCGATCTCGCCGAGGTGCTCGGCAATCTGCTCGACAATGCCGTCCGCCATGCCCGCAGCCGCGTCCGTATCGGCACCGCTTGCGACGCCGGCGGCTTCCGCATCGAGATCGAGGACGACGGCGACGGCATCGACGAGGCCGCCCAGGCCGCGGCGCTCGGGCGCGGCATCCGCCTCGACCAGCGCGGCGAAGGCGCCGGCCTCGGCCTCGCCATCGTGCAGGACGTGCTCGAAGCCTATGGCTGGACCCTGCATCTGTCGCGCTCCGACCTCGGCGGCCTGAAAACGAGCTGCTGTGCGGCGGTCGCCGCCGCCTAGAGTCGGCTGGCGCGGACTCGGTCCTTATGTCGTGAGGAGCACCGCGCAGCGCTGCGAAGCCGGGGGTCTCGAACCATGAGGCGGATCCGGCGAGCGGTCTGGAGGCAAGGGGACGGAGCAGCGTCCACTCCCCGTCATCGCCCGCGCAGGCGGGCGACCCAGTATGCCAGAGCCTCTGTGGGGCCGCTGTGCATTCGCCGCGCGCGCCCTGCGATACTGGATCACCCGCCTGCGCGGGTGATGACGTTCCTGCCGGCGGCACCTCTTGACAACATTCCTATTGTGATTATAGTCCGCGTCGTCCTGTCCGTGAGGGGCGCTTCGCGAGGCGTCGTACAAGCGGGACAGATCGGCGGGCCGGGCAACCGGTCGGCACGATGGTTCGATGAAGCCGGCGCTGTGCCGGTGGAATCGGATGGACGCGGCGTCCTGCGCGTCGTGCCTCGCAAGCACACGTCCGGGAGGCTTCGGGTACCCGTCCGGGCCTACTACGAGGCTCTGCGACTTGTTAGTTCGCTGCACGGGGGCAGGCGAAGGCGGCGTAATCCGCCGGACCGTGGGGTTTCATTACCCTTGCCTGTCAACGGAAGCACGGGCCCGAAGACAGAAAGCGCCGCAGGTGGGCGCGCCGACGAGGCGTCGCGCGATGACTTCGAAAGAAGCCATCGCGAACTCACCACCTTCGCGCCCCGCGGCGCGCCCCCACCCCTCGCTGCGAAGCGACGGGTGTAGAACTCGGGCTCAGCGAGCCGCGAGAAGGATTCGGTGTGGCTGTTTGATAAGTGAAGATGCCAGCGCGAGCAGGCTCTCAGGATGTCGGCGCTGAGATCGACGCAGCGCTCGCCTCGCTTTCTCCGCGTGACCGCCCGCTGGCGCGGGCGATCATTGCAGTGCCGGAAAGCGAGCGTCCGTCACCGCTTCAATTGCGTCTTCAGCGTCGCCTCGACCTCGCGGTCGAACGACGAGGCCTGCTTCGGCTGCTTGTCGCGATGCGTCGCCAGATAGGCGTCGCGCTGTTTCACCAGCGCGGCGAGTTTTTCGTTCAGCGCTTTGCGCGCGGTCATTTCGGCTTCGACTTTGGCGGCGCGCTGCTCGGCCGGCAATGCGCGCAGGCTGTCGGGCAGGTCCTCGTCCTTGACGGCGTCGAGCTTCTGCCGCCCGGCGATCACGTCGCTGACCAGATCGCCGCCGCCGGTGACGGCCTCGGACGAGGTGCGCGCCCGCTTGTTGATGTAGCTCGCCATGTCGGACGCCGAGGCCGGCGCGGCGGCGGCGACCTTCGACAGTTGACGCGTCTGTTCCTCGGTCCGCTTCTGCTGCGGCGCCGGGCCGTAGGGAATCACGGTGCCGTTGATCCGGTTCTGCAGAATGATGATGTCCTGATCGTAGGGCGTCTCGATGATGACGACCTGGCCGCCATCCTGCGGCACCGCGATGTAGCGGCCGCCGCCGCTTTCGGCGATCTCGTGCCACACCCGCCGGGTGTCGCGCGCGATGCCGACCTGTACGGCGTTGACGATGATGTCCTTCTGCCGCGCCACCGCCAGCGTGGTCGGGTATTTGGTGTCCTGGGCGTAGTCCATATGCGGCGGCGCGTCGCCGACCAGGAACACGATGCGGCTCGTGTCGCCGTCCTTTGTCCAATGCAGCTTGTTGACCGCGACGTCGAGCGCTTCGTTGACGCTCTCCGGCCAGTCGCCGCCGCCGCGCGCCTGCAGTTCCAGCAGCCGCGCATACAGATCCTGGATATCCGAGGTCAGCTCGACGCGGCGGGTGACGTAGTCGTCGCCGATGTCGCGATACATCACCAGCCCCATCCGGATGTCGGCGTCGGGATTGCTGTCGAGAATCGCGGTGGCGATCGACCAGATCTTGCGCTTGGCGCCCTCGATCAGGCCGCTCATCGACCCGGTGGTGTCGAGCACGAAGGCGACCTCGACGGTCGGCCGCGCGCTTGCTGCGGACGGCAGCGCCAGCGGCGCGAGCAGCGCGGCGAAGGCCAGCGCTTTCAGGATCATAGTGCGTGTCATCCGATCGTCTCCAACTGCCCCCGCAGCGCCCGCGTTTCACCGCATCGCCGCACGCTCCGCGATCGCGGCGCTTCGGCGATGTTTCTGCGGCCGAAATCGGCAACGCAGGCCCGGCTTGGGGACTCGCGCCGAAATCGGCTAGACTTGGTCGCGATGGAATCGAATGCCGTTCAGATGATTTTGCCGCCGGATCTGCGGCAGTCGGAAACCGCGCTCAAGATCGCGCGCGGCACCAGCCGGCTGCTGCGGTCGCTGGGCTTCGCCTGCGTCAGCGAATTGCCGCTGCCGTCGGGGCGGCGCGCCGATCTGGTGGCGCTGAACGAGCGCGGCGAGATCTGGATCGTCGAGATCAAATCCTCGCTGGCCGACCTGCGCGCCGACCAGAAATGGCCGGACTATCGGGCGCATTGCGACCGGCTGTTCTTCGCCTTCACCCAGGATCTGCCGTGCGAGATCTTTCCCGGCGACACCGGGCTGATCGTCGCCGACGGCTACGGCGCGCATATGCAGTGCGAGGCGCCGGAACACAAACTGGCGGCGCCGACCCGCAAGCTGATGATGCTGCGCTTCGCGCTGGCCGCCGCACAGCGGCTCAACCGGCTCAGCGACCCGCAGGGATTCGTCGAATCCTGACGAACCGGACCGAGAGCGTCGCGTCCACTACTGATACGCCGCGACGATGTCCGACACCGCGCGTTCGAGCTGCTTGGCCGTGGCGCATTGCCGGACGGTGTTGCAGAACGGCGCGTAGCGGAACATCTCGGAATCGCCAAAGCCCCAGCCCAGCCGGCCTTCGGGGTTGAGCCAGACCACGCGCTTGGCGCGCTCGGAAATGGTGCGCAGGATATCGGTGCGCGGGTCGAGCTTGTTGGTGCGGGCGTCGCCGAGCACGATCACCGTGGTCTTCGGTGTCACCGCGCGCAGCCAGCGCTTTTCGAAATCCGCCAGCGAATTGCCGTAGTCGGACGAGCCGAACCCGACCTTCGCCATGATCTCGCGCATCGCCGCTTCCGGCTCCTGCTTGTCGAGGATGTCGCTGACTTCGATCAGGTGGCCGGAGAACGCGAACGACCGGACATCGTCGACCACTTCGTGCAGGCTGTGGATCAGCAGCAGGAAGAAGTCTGAGACCTGCGCCACCGAGCCGGAGACGTCGCACAGCGCCACGATCTTCGGCCGGTCGCGGTGGCGGCGCTTCCACGCGGTGAGAAACGGGATGCCGCCCCAGGCGGCGTTGCGGCGCATGGTGCGGCGGACGTCGAGATGGCCGCGGCGCTGCCGCTTGCGCGGCTTCGAATAGCGCTCGCGCAGCCGCCGCGCGATGGCGCGGATCAGCGCCTTCATCTGCTCGACCTGGCGCCGTTCCAGCCGCGCCAGCGGCGCGTTGCGCAGGATCTCGTGGCGCAGGTTTTCGGTTTCCTCGCGGCCGTACAGCAA
Organism: Rhodopseudomonas palustris; assembly: GCF_034479375.1. Taxonomy (NCBI): domain Bacteria; kingdom Pseudomonadati; phylum Pseudomonadota; class Alphaproteobacteria; order Hyphomicrobiales; family Nitrobacteraceae; genus Rhodopseudomonas; species Rhodopseudomonas palustris. The sequence goes on from NZ_CP140155.1 coordinate 4,448,900, forward strand.
GAGCGCCTGCGACACGCGCTCGCGCACGGCGTCGCGCAGGCCGTCGAGCAAGCCGGCGAGCCGCTCGGCATCGCCGGGATTGCTGGTCTTGAGCCGGTCGAGATCGTCGCGTAGCCGCCCGACGCCGAGCGCTTCCAGCATCCGGGTCTGGAACAGCCCGCGCTGGGTGAAGTAACGAATGTTGGAAAGCTCGGCCGCATTGGCCGCGCCTGCCAGCGCCGCCGCGACCGCGCTGCGATCCTGCGACAGCAGCATCTGCGCGAGCTCGCCGAGTTCGGTGGGCGTATTGCCGCCGTCCTGCGGCGCGCCGCCGGCGCCCGACGGCGACCCCGCATTGTCGGCCTCGGAGCTGTTGTTATCAGTCTCGAACTCGTCCTCCGGTGGCGGCGGTTCGGGGTGGCTGAAGAACAGATCGAAGCAATCGCCGAGCGCCTGCTTCTCCTCCTGGCTCTTCGCCAGCGTCAGCAGCAGCGTGTCGCGCAGCGTGGTGCGATCGGAAAAGCCGACATCGGCGACGGCGCGCATCGCGTCGATGCTTTCGGCCGGCGAGACGCGCACGCCGGCGCCGCGCGCCGCCCGGAAGAAGCGATGCAGCTCCTCGCGCATCAGCCGAACGTGCCGGAGCGGCCGGCCTTGGCGACGAAGCCTGCGACCTGCGGCGTCGTGGTTTCGATGTCGGCCTCGTATTTCAGCAGCACGTTGAGCGTGTCCTTCACCGTCTCGTGGTCGAGCTCGGTCGATTGCAGCAGCACCAGCACCCGCGCCCAGTCGATCGTCTCGCTGACCGACGGCAGCTTCTTCAGGTCGAGCGCGCGGACCTGGTTGATGAAGCCGACGAGCTGCCTGCGCAGAATCTGCGAGGCGCCGGGCACGCGGCTCTCGACGATGCGCTCTTCGAGCTTCTGCTCGGGGAAGCCGATATGCAGATGCAGGCAACGCCGCTTCAGCGCGTCGGACAGGTCGCGCTCGCCGTTCGAGGTCAGCAGCACCAGCGGCTTCACCACCGCGCTGATGGTGCCGAGTTCGGGGATCGAGACCTGATAGTCGGACAGGATTTCCAGCAGCAGCGATTCGAATTCGGCGTCCGATTTGTCGATCTCGTCGACCAGCAGCACGCAGCCATTGGGCTGCTCCAGCGCCTGCAGCAGCGGCCGCGGCTCGACGAATTCCTTGGAGAAGAACACGTCGCCGAAATCGTGCAGCCGGTCGAGCGCGCCCGCCAGCGTCTCGGCGCCGCCCAGCACTTCGCCGAGCTTGTCCTTGAGAATCTGGGTGTAGAGCAACTGCTTGGCGTATTTCCACTCGTACAGCGCCTTGGCCTCGTCGAGGCCTTCGTAGCACTGCATCCGGATCATCCGCAGCCCGCGCCAGGCCGCCAGCGCCTTGGCGAGCTCGGTCTTGCCGACGCCGGCCGGGCCTTCGACCAGGATCGGCTTCTCGATCTTCTCCGCCAGATACACCGCGGTCGCGATCTGCCGGCTGGCGATGTAGCCGACCGATGCGAGGCCCGCCGTGACGGCGTCGATGGATTCGATCGGCATATGTGTGGTCATTCGTGTCGTTCGCTCCAGAGGGATTGGCCGAGAGTGATCTGCCGCTGCTTGCGCGGCTCGCGCGCGACATTGGCGAGGACGTCGTAGGCCGCCAGCGCGCGGCCGACGCGATCGTCGGTTCGCGCCACGGCGAAATGCGCGCGGATTTCGTCGACAATTCCGGCGGCGAGCGCGCGGATTCCGATCAAGCGCGCCGGCACCGGTGGCGTGCCGTCGTCGAGCGACAGGACGGCGGCCCGGCTCGTCGTCTCGATCAGCGCGACCTGTCCGGCGAGACGCCCGAGCCGCACCGCGTGGTCCTCGCTCGGCTCGACCTGCGCGGCGATCGCCCGCAGCAGCCACGTCAGAAAGCCCGCGGTGGTGGCGGTGCCGACGGTGTCCTCGACATCGCGAAACGGCAGCGCCATCGCCGGATAGGCGTCGCGCTCGCCGCCGATCCGCGCCGAGGCCAGCACCACGCACTGGTCGAGCGCGAGTTCGCAATGCGACGCCGGTGCCAGCACGTCGAGCGACGGCATCGGCGTCATCGTCAGTCCCGGCGTTTCGCGCGGCACCGCGAACAACCCGTAGCGCTTGCGGCCGTCTTCAATCGCGACGATCGCCAGAACGAGGAAGATATCGGCGACCGGCCCGTTGGTGATCCAGGCCTTGCGGCCGCTGATGACGAAACTCTCGCCCTGCGGCGCCGCGGCGGTCTGCAGATGTTTCGGATGCGCGCCGGCGCCGGGCTCGGAAATCGCCACCGCGGCCCAGCAATCGCCTGCAGCGATGCGCGTCAGCAGATCACTGCGCTGCGCGTCGTCGGCGAAGCCGGCGATGAAGAAGCGGGCGATCAGTTGACGTCCTGCGAAGGCGGTGGCGAGGCCGAGCTCGCCCGTCGTCGCAGCGATCGCCTGTTCGGCGAGCGCGATGGCGCTGAAACTATCCAACGATGCATCGTCGCCCGGCAGTCCGATCCGGAACAGGCCCGCGCGGCGCATCGCCCCGAACGGGTCGCCGAGGCGATCGGCGGGATCGATCGCGCGCCAGCGCTGGATAAGGTCGGCGACGGCCTCACTGGTGGTTTGCGACATCGATAGATCCGGTTCGAAACGGCGGCACGTCCTTGCTGTCTAGGATAACCGGGCCGTGGTCGCGAGCGGATTCTTCCATTCCGCCGAACGGAATGGGGCGTCTTCAGCGGATCTCCCGCATCACCTGCGCATAGGCGAGAACGTCGAACAGCGCGGTGCCCCCGATGATGTTGCCGATCAGAGCCGGCAGCATGTAGGTCGCCGTTACTTCGAGCGCCGCAGGCGAGGCGTCAGCGCCGTTGTGGCGACCGCGTCGGGGTGGCTGCAGGCGAATGCTCCGGCCCGGCCGGATCCCGAGCACTCACAGATGCGCGAGATAATGCGCCAGCGCGTAGATTTCTTCCTCGCTCAGCGGATAGGCGACGTCGGCCATCGCCGCCATCGCGCCGCCGGAGCGCTGGCCGGATTTGAATTCGTTCAGCGCCTTGATCAGATATTCCTCGCGCTGGCCGGCCAGCCGCGCGGTCGCCTTGGTGCCGGCGTAGTTGTCGGTGTGGCACGAGGCGCAGCGCCGCCCCGCCGCGGCCTGAGCCCCCTTGCGCGACAGTTCCGGGTCGTCGTCGGGCTTGCTGTTCCGCATCGGCGGCAGCGAGGCGTAGTAGGCGCCGAGGTTGCGGATATCCTCGTTGCTGAGGTCGTCGACGAACGGGCGCATGCTGGCGTTCTGTCGCGTGCCGCTGCGGAAGAAGACCAGTTGCCATTGAATGAACAGGTCGGGCTGCCCGGCCAGCGACGGCGTGTATTCCATCGGCGAGATGCCGTTCTCGCCATGGCATCCGGCGCAGAGTGCCGCCTTGGACTTGCCGGCTTCGAGATCGGCGGCGGCGAGCGGCGAGGCGGCGCCGAGCATTGCCAGTCCGAGCGTGATCAGCGGTGCGGCGAGTCGAGTCATGGTTCTCTCTGTTGGCTCAGAGGTTGTCGTTGGACAGCGTCAGATTTTGTCATTCCGGGATTCGTCGCGGACGGCGGAGCCGGCCGGGACGAAGGCCCGGAATCCATATCCCCTGGGCGCGCGGCAGAGCACGCCGATCGTGGCCGTGCAGATCACGAACACAGCGAGTGTGGATTCCGGGCTCGCGAGCGTTGCTCGCGCCCCGGAATGACGAAAGTGAGCAAAGCGGCGGACCAGCTACTCACTTACTGTAGCTGATCCGATAGATCGCGCCGGCCCAGTCGTCCGCCACCAGCATCGCGCCGTCCTTGGCCAGCACGATATCGGCGGGGCGGCCGAGATAGCCCTGGTCGCCTTCGAGCCAGCCTTCGGCGAAGATCTCCTGCCTGGCGTTCTTGCCGTCCGGATCGGCGATCACCCGCTTGATCCGCGCGCCCTGATATTTGTGCCGGTTCCAGGAGCCGTGCTCGGCGATGAAGATGTTGTTCTTGTACTCGGCGGGGAATTGATCGCCGGTGTAGAACTTCATCCCCAGCGGAGCGACATGGGCGCCGAGATTCAGCACCGGCGGCGTGAACTCCGAGCACTGGTGCCCCATCGCGAATTTCGGGTCCGGCATGTCGCCCTGATGGCAATACGGATAGCCGAAATGCTCGCCGAGCTTGCTGATCATGTTGAGCTTGTCGCTCGGCATGTCGTCGCTCACCCAGTCGCGGGCATTCTCGGTGAACCAGTATTTTCCGGTGCGCGGATCGACGTCGCCGCCGACCGAATTGCGCACGCCGAGCGCGACCAGTTCGGCGTTGCCGGTCTTGGGATCGACGCGGCGGATTTGCGACAGCGAGGTCGGCGGCAGGCCGATGTTGAAGGGCGGGCCGAACGGCACGTAGAACCAGCCGTCCTTGTCGGCGGCGAGATACTTCCAGCCGTGCGCCACGTAGGACGGCATGTCGTCATACACCACCTTGCCGTCGCCGAGCTTGTCGAGATTGGCCTCGGCGTTGTCGTAGCGGATCAGCTTGTCGATATCGATCACGTACAGCGCGCCGTTCTGGAACGCGAGGCCGGTCGGCATCTTCAGGCCCTTGAGGATGGTCTTGACCTGCTTCTTGCCGTCCTTGTCGGTGATCGCATAGACGTTGCCGAGCCCGAACGAGCCGACGAACAACGTGCCGTTGTCGCCGAAGGCCATCTGCCGCGCGGCGAGTACGCCGGAGGCGTAGACCTCGATCTTGAATCCCGGCGGCAGCTTGATCTTCTTCATCATCGCCGCGAGTTCGGCGTCGGACGAGCCGGTCGGCGGCCCGGCCGGCGGCGCGAGACCCTTCTGCGCTTCCGTCTCGTCGCCCAGGAACCAGTCGGGCGGCGGATTGGTCCAGAAGTCCTTCTTGTCGGAGTCGTATTTCTTGAGGCCCTGCGCGCCGGCCTGATGGACCGTCGCAGTCGCCAGGACCACAGCGCACGCAATCACGGATCGTTTGAAGACCGATTTCATCGCGTCACTCCCTCGCACGGCCCACTGATGCAGCCGCATTATTGTTGTCGACACCGCCCGGGCATCGCCACCGGCGTCGGAGCGCCGGCCGACAGACGCTATCATAGCGGCGGCGACTGAGAAGGAAGATTGCGAGCAAATTGCGTCTGATCACCGCCGCGGCCGATTAGTTCGCTGAAGCGAAATCTCGCTGCGATGCACTTGATGCAGTGCATTCCCGGAATGATCAGTCGGAGGAGCGCTCCGGTGTCGGCCATCGACCGACGCGGTGCGGGACGGCAAAGGGCCGCCGTCCCGCATCATCGTATCGACTCAGAAGATCCTGAGCGAATTCTGCAGCGTGACCCACACGCCCCAGGCGAGCGGGACGCCGACGAAGGCCCAGAATGCCGCGGCGCGAGCGTCGAGGCCGCCTTTGCCGATGCCGTAGGAGCCGCCGCCGGTGCTGGCCGCCGCGCCCTTGGCCTGCAGCGCGGCGACTTCCTCCGGCTTCATGAACCATTTGTCGGCGAGCGGCTTCACCATCGCGTTGCAGATCAGGCCCACCACCAGCATCCCGGCGAGGATGTACATGGTGAAGTCGTAGACCTGCGCCCGCTCCACGCCGGCGGCGATCTGCGCCTCGCGGATGTAGTTCACCACCACCGGGCCGATGATGCCGGCGGTCGCCCAAGCGGTCAGCAGCCGGCCGTGGATAGCGCCGACGAACTGGGTGCCGAAGATGTCGGCCAGATAGGCCGGCACCGTGGCGAAGCCGCCGCCATACATCGACAGGATGATGCCGAAGGCGAGCACGAACATCACCTTGCTGCCCATCGCCGCGAAGGTCGGCGCCAGCGCGTAGAGCACGATGCCGAGAATGAAGAACACGTAGTAGGTGTTCTTGCGGCCGATCTTGTCGGACAGCGACGCCCAGAAGAACCGCCCGGCGATGTTGAACAGCGACAGCAGCCCCGCGAAGCCGGCGGCGATGCCGGCGATCATGGTCTTCTGTTCGGCCGAGAGCTGGTTGAAGCTGAGATCGGGCAGGCCGATCAGCTTGCCGGCGAAGATCTCCTGCAGCATCGGCGAGGCCATGCCGATGACGCCGATGCCGGCCGAGACGTTGAGGCACAGCACCGCCCAGATCAGCCAGAACTGCCGGGTCTTGTGCGCATCGCGCAGATGCACGTGATGCTCGGTGATCATGGTGTTGGCCTTGGCCGGCGGCGTCCAGCCCTCGGGCCGCCAGTTCGGCGGCGCGATCCGATACGAGAACGCGCCGATGGTCATGAACACGAAATAGATCAGGCCCATCACCAGGAAGGTCTGCCAGACGCCGACGTCGGTCGGGGTCTTGAAGTAGTTCATCAGCATGTTGGCCAGCGGCGCGCCGATCATGGCGCCGCCGCCGAAGCCCATGATCGCCATGCCGGTCGCCATACCGCGGCGATCCGGAAACCATTTCACCAGTGTCGACACCGGCGAGATGTAGCCGAGCCCCAGCCCGATGCCGCCGATCACGCCGGAGCCGAGCCACAGCAGCCAGAGTTGGTGCGTGTAGATGCCGATCGCGCCGAGCACGAGTCCGCCGGACCAGCAGATCGCCGAGACGAAGCCCGCCTTGCGCGGGCCGACCCGCTCCAGCCAGCCGCCCCAGATCGCCGCCGAGGCGCCGAGCAGCACGAAGAACAGCGTGTACATCCAGCCCATCGAGGCGACGCGCCAGTCGCAGCTCGTCGTCACCAGCTCCTGGAAGATCGACATGTCCGAACAGACCTTCGGCGCGGACAGGCCGACGGCGCGCGACAGCGGCAGCCAGAACACGCTGAAGCCGTAGGCCATGCCGATGCACAGATGGATGCAGAGCGCCGCCGGAGGAACCAGCCAGCGATTGTAGCCGGCGGCCGCGATGATGCGTTCGCGATCGAGCAGACCCGGCCGCGCGCCGGACAGCCGTCCGGCTCCTTCCAAGGTTGTCATGTCGTTTCCTTCCCCTGTTGAATCGCCCGTTTTCGGACTGATTTCTCGTCGCCTGCCGTCTTCTTATTGTGTCGTTTTCAGTGCCTCCACGGCCGCGCGCACGTCCGGCGCGAGCCCTTCGCCGCCCGCATCGAGATGCGCGACGATCGCCTTGCGCATCCGCGGATCCCAGAACTTCTTCAGGTGTTCGGCGATGCCGGGCACCGCTCTGTCCGGGCCCTGACTGCGAAAGAAGGTGCCGATCTGATTGGCCATATGGACCAGCTGGTCAGGCGACATCGGCGGCTCCCTCGCTGGTCCGGCCGCCGATGCGGCCGGGATGGGTGAACACTTCGAAGCCGTCGGCGCGCGCGATCGCGGCCAGCGTGATGCCGGCGGCCTCCGCCATCCGCACCGCCAGCGCGGTCGGTGCGGAGACGGCGACCAGCAGCGGCGCGCCGAGCGCGGCGGTCTTCTGCACCATCTCCACCGAGACGCGGCTGGTCAGCAGCACGATGCCGTTGCCGGTGGCGATCCGCTGCCGCGCCAGCGCGCCGGCGAGCTTGTCGAGCGCGTTGTGGCGGCCGACGTCCTCGCGCAAGGCGACGATGCCGCGCGCCGGCGTCCAGAACGCCGCGGCGTGCACGGCGCGGGTCTCGATGTTGAGTGTCTGCAGCGGCGGCATCGCCTCGATCGCGGCGATGATCTGCTGCGGCGTGAACCGGCCGCCGGCGCGCACGATCGCCGCCGGGCGCAGCGCCTCGGTGATCGAATCGACGCCGCACAGGCCGCAGCCGGTGGGGCCTGCGATATGGCGGCGGCGCTGCTGCAGCCGCTCGCCCTCGGCGCCGCCGATCCACATCCGCAATTCGACGCCGTCGTCCAGTTCGACGATCTCGAAGCTGTCGATCTGCGACGGCGCCGCGATCACGCCTTCGCTGAGGCTGAAGCCGATCGCGAAATCTTCGAGATCGGCCGGCGTCGCCATCATCACCGCGTGGGTGCCGCCATTGTAGCTGATCGCGACCGGCGTCTCCTCGGGAATCGTGCGGGCGCCGTCCTGCATCCGGCCGCCCCGCCAGGTCCGGGTAGCGCCGGTGTGGACGGTCGGGCGCATCGTCACTCCGCGGCCTCCGCAGGCGTCGCGATCCGCCGCGCCGCGGCCGCCTGCTCCTCATAGGCGCGCTGCCATTCCGACGGACCGTTCGACGGCGCCACCTGCACCGCCGTCACTTTGTATTCCGGGCAGTTGGTGGCCCAGTCGGAATACTCTGTCGTGACCACGTTGGCCTGGGTGTCGGGGTGGTGGAACGTGGTGTAGACGACACCCGGCGCGACCCGATCGGTGATCAGCGCGCGCAGCGTGGTCTCGCCGGCGCGGCTGGCGAGCCGCACCCAGTCGCCGTCGCGCACGCCGCGCTGCTCGGCGTCGTGCGGATGGATTTCGAGTCGGTCTTCCTCATGCCACACCGTGTTGGCGGTGCGCCGCGTCTGCGCGCCGACATTGTACTGCGACAGGATGCGGCCGGTGGTCAGCAGCAAGGGGAAGCGCGGTCCGGTGCGCTCGTCGGTGGCGACATATTCGGTGATGACGAACTTGCCCTTGCCGCGGACGAAGGCGTCGATATGCATCACCGGCGTGCCTTCCGGCGCGCGTTCGTTGCACGGCCATTGGATCGAGCCGAGCTGTTCCAGCCGATCATAGGAGACGCCAGCGAAGGTCGGCGTCAGGGCGGCGATCTCGTCCATGATCTGCGACGGGTGATCGTAGCTCATGGCGAAGCCCATCGCATTGGCGAGCCGCTGCGTGACTTCCCAATCCTCCAGCCCATTGCGCGGCGTCATCACCTTGCGCACCCGCTGGATACGGCGCTCGGCATTGGTGAAGGTGCCGTTCTTCTCCAGGAAGGTCGAGCCCGGCAGGAAGATATGTGCGTAGTTGGCGGTCTCGTTGAGAAACAGATCGTGCACGATGACGCATTCCATCGCGGCGAGGCCGGCGGCGACGTGTTTGGTGTTCGGGTCGGACTGCAGGATGTCCTCGCCCTGTACGTAGAGCGCCTTGAACGAGCCGTCGACCGCGGCGTCGAGCATGTTGGGGATGCGCAGCCCCGGTTCGTTGTTGAGCGTCACGCCCCACAGCGCCTCGAAGCTTTCGCGCACCGCGTCGGTCGAGATGTGGCGATAGCCCGGCAGTTCGTGCGGGAACGAGCCCATGTCGCAGGCGCCCTGCACGTTGTTCTGGCCGCGCAGCGGATTCACGCCGACGCCGGGGCGGCCGAGATTGCCGGTGGCCATTGCGAGGTTGGCGATCGCCATCACCGTGGTCGAACCCTGGCTGTGCTCGGTGACGCCGAGGCCGTAATAGATCGCGCCGTTGCCGCCGGTGGCGAACAACCTTGCGGCTTCGCGCAGCGCCTGCGGAGCGACGCCGGTGAAGGCCGCGGTGGCTTCCGGGCTGTTGCGCTCATCGGACACGAACGCCGCCCAGTGCTCGTATTCGCTCCAGTCGCAGCGCTCGCGCACGAAGGCCTCGTGGGTGAGTCCCTCTGTGACGATCACGTGCGCGATCGCGGTGAGCACGGCGACGTTGGTGCCAGGCTTGAGCGGCAGATGCTGCGCGGCCTCGATATGCGCCGAACGCACCAGATCGATCCGTCGCGGATCGACCACGATCAGCTTGGCGCCGGCACGCAGCCGCTTCTTCAGCCGCGAGGCGAATACGGGGTGGCCGTCGGTCGGATTGGCGCCGATCAGCATCACCACGTCGGTGTGCTCGACCGAGTCGAAATCCTGCGTGCCGGCCGAGGTGCCGAACGCGGTGGAGAGGCCGTAGCCGGTCGGCGAGTGGCAGACGCGGGCGCAGGTGTCGACATTGTTGTTGCCGAAGCCGGCGCGGATCAGCTTCTGCACCAGGAAGGTTTCTTCATTGGTGCAGCGCGACGAGGTGATGCCGCCGATCGAGTCGCGGCCGTATTTTGCCTGGATGCGCTTCAGCTCCGACGCCGCGTAAGTAAACGCCTCGTCCCAGCTGACCTCGCGCCACGGATCGCTGATCTTCGCCCGGATCATCGGGTTCAGGATGCGTTCCTTGTGGTTGGTGTAGCCCCAGGCGAAGCGGCCCTTGACGCAGGAATGGCCGCGATTGGCCTTGCCGTCCTTGTAGGGCACCATGCGGACGACTTCCTCGCCGCGCATCTCGGCTTTGAAGGTGCAGCCGACGCCACAGTAAGCACACGTCGTCACCACCGAACGCTCCGGCGTGCCGATCTCGATCACCGATTTCTCGTTCAGCGTCGCGGTCGGGCAGGCCTGCACGCAGGCGCCGCAGGAGACGCATTCCGAGCCGAGGAAACTCTCCTGCATGCCGGGCGACACCACCGAGCCGAAGCCGCGGCCGGCGATCGTCAGCGCGAAAGTGCCTTGCACTTCTTCACAGGCGCGGACGCAGCGCGAGCAGACGATGCACTTCGACGGATCATAGGTGAAGTAAGGATTGGACTCATCGAGCCCCGGATTGGGGTGCTTCTCGCCGCTATAACCATAGCGCACGTCGCGCAGGCCGACCGCGCCGGCCATGTCCTGCAGTTCGCAATCGCCATTGGCCGAGCAGGTCAGGCAGTCGAGCGGATGGTCGGAGATGTACAGCTCCATCACGCCCTTGCGGATCTGCTTCAGCCGCTCGGTCTGGGTGTGAACGACGAGGCCGTCGGCGGCCGGCGTGGTGCACGACGCCGGCGTGCCGCTGCGGCCGTCGATCTCGACCAGGCACAGCCGGCACGAGCCGAACGCATCGACCATGTCGGTGGCGCAGAGTTTCGGAATTGCAGTTCCGATCTCCATCGCGGCGCGCATGATCGAGGTGCCCTCCGGCACCGAGACGCTGCGGCCGTCGATCGTCAGCGTCACCATCGTGGTCGATGGTGAGCGCGGCGTGCCGTAGTCGATTTCCTGAACCAGAGCCATGGAGCGTCCTTTATTCCGCAGCCTGCAGGCGGCGCGGCGCGAGGCCGAAATCTTCCGGGAAGTGCGTGAGCGCCGACAGCACCGGGATCGGCGCCAGCCCGCCCAGCGCGCACAGCGAGCCGAACTTCATGGTGTTGCAGAGGTCTTCGAGCACGGCGATATTGGCGGCGGGCTTGTCGCCGGCGATGATCCTGTCGACGGTCTCGGCGCCGCGGGTGGAGCCGATGCGACACGGGGTGCATTTGCCGCAGGATTCGATCGCGCAGAACTCCATCGCGAACCGCGCCTGCTTGGCCATGTCGACGGTGTCGTCGAACACCACCACGCCGCCGTGCCCGACCATGCCGCTCCTTGCAGCAAAAGCCTCGTAGTCGAACGGCGTGTCGAACAGCGCCCGTGGGAAATACGCGCCGAGCGGGCCGCCGACCTGCACCGCACGGACCGGGCGGCCGCTCAGCGTGCCGCCGCCGATGTCGTCGATCAGTTCGCCCAGCGTGATGCCGAACGCGACCTCGAACAGCCCGCCGTGCTTGACGTTGCCGCCGAGCTGGATCGGCTTGGTGCCGCGCGAGCGGCCCATGCCGCAATCCGCATAGGCCTGCGCGCCCCCGTCGAGAATGTACGGCACCGCCGAGAAGGTCAGCACGTTGTTGATCACGGTCGGCCGGCCGAACAGCCCCTTGTGGGCCGGCAGCGGCGGCTTGGCGCGCACCGTGCCGCGCTTGCCCTCGAGGCTCTCCAGCATCGAGGTCTCCTCGCCGCAGATATAGGCACCGGCGCCGACTCTCACTTCGATATCGAAAGAATCGGTCGAGTGGCAGATGTGATCGCCGAGATAGCCGGTGCGACGCGCCGCCTCGATGGCGGCGTTCATCGCCTCCACCGCGTGCGGATATTCCGAGCGGATATAGATGTAGCCCTTGGTGGCGCCGACCGCGATCCCGGCGATCGTCATGCCCTCGATCACCATGAAGGGATCGCCCTCCATCAGCATCCGGTCGGCGAAGGTGCCGCTGTCGCCTTCGTCGGCGTTGCAGCAGATGTATTTCTGGCCGCGGCCGGCCTGCGCCACGGTGCGCCATTTGGTGCCGGTCGGAAATCCGGCGCCGCCGCGGCCGCGCAGCCCGGATTTGACGACGTCGTCGATGATCGCGTTCGAGCTCAGCTTCAGCGCGCGTTCCAGCCCCTTGTAGCCGCCATGGGCGCGATAATCGTCGATCGAGCGCGGATCGACGATGCCGCAGCGGACGAAGGTGAGGCGCGTCTGCCGCTTCAGCCAGGGAATCTGCTCGGTGAGGCCGAGTTTCAGCGGATGATCGCCGTCAGACAAAATCGCTTCGAGGATAGACGGCACATCCGCGATCGTGGTCGGCCCGAAGGCGACGCGACCGGCCTGTGTCTCCACTTCGAGCATCGGCTCCAGCCAATACAGCCCGCGCGAGCCGGGGCGGACCAGATCGAGCGAGACGTCGCGCTCATGCGCGACGCGGCTCAGTTCGGCCGCGACCTCGTCGGCGCCGACCGCGAGCGCGCCGGAATCGCGCGGGATGAAGATGCGGATGCTCATCGCTGCGCCTCCGCCATCAGGGCGTCGAGGCGCGACGCATCGAGCCGGCCGATCACGCGGTCGTCGAGCATAGCCGCCGGCGCCGTGGCGCACAGGCCGAGGCAATAGATCGGCTCCAGCGTCACCGCGCCGTCCGCCGTGGTGGCGCCGAACCCGACCCCGAGCCGGTTTTCGATCCGCGCCGCCAGCGCATCGCCGCCGGCGGCCTGGCAGGCCTCGGCGCGGCACAGCTTCAGCACGTGGCGGCCGGGCGGTTCGCGCCGGAAATCCGGATAGAAGGTCAGCACGCCGTGGATCTCGGCGCGCGACAGGTTCAGCGCCTGCGCCACCATCGGCTCGGCGGCTGCCGGCACATAGCCGAACGCTTCCTGCAGCGCGTGCAGGATCACCAGCGTCGGCCCCTCCTTGTGCGTCAACCCGGCGATGATCTCAGCGGCGCGGGTCGGATCCCATGTCTCATTATGCATCGGCGCTCTTTTCGGCGTTGTCTCGCGACCGATGAAAATGAGAATCGTTCAAAGAATCAATAAAGCTGTCCAATGCTGCGATAGGGAAACGATAATGACGGGGCCCTGATCCGCATCCTTCGAGGCGCCCGATGGCGCGGCAGCTCGGAGCGCGGCCAAGAACGTCAGTTACCAGGACAAAAGCCTCTCCCCGTCATTGCGAGCGAAGCGAAGCAATCCAGGGCCGGTGCACGGAGCTCTGGATTGCTTCGTCGCGGAGCCTGTGCTCGGACGGCGCGAAGCGCCGATCCGAGTGCTCCTCGCAATGACGAGCAAGCTCCCACTCCTGAACCAGATTGCCGAGGTCTCCTCGCTGATCAGTTCTGCAGCGACGGCGCGACCTCGCGCGCGGTTTGCATCAGGGCGGCGACCAGCGGCGTGTAGGGCTCGCGTGGCGGCACCACCAGGCCGATGCTGTAGGACACCAGCGGATCGACGATCGGAATGGTGCGCACGCCGTCGCCGAGGCCGAGCGTTTCGGCGAGCTTCGCCGGCATCACGCTGGCCCAGCGCCCGGTCTTGACGTGGGTGTAGAGCACGATGATCGAATTCGACGTCAGGGTCGGAAGCGCCTCGGTGCCGGCTTCGCGCAGCGCGCGGTCGATGATGCGGCGGTTCTGCATGTTCGGCGTCAGCAGACACAGCGGGACCTGCCCGACTTCCTTCCACGTCACCTGATCACGATCGCCGAACATGCCGTCGGGCGAGGTGATCAGCCGGTAGCTCTCCTGATACAGCGGAATCGTGCGAACTTTGCCGACGGGTTCGTTCTCGATGTAGGTGAGGCCCGCATCCGCCTCGAGATTTTCCAGCAGGCCGAGCACTTCCGAGGAGGTGCAGGACTGAATGCTGAAGCGCACATCCGGATAGCGCGCGCGGAACGGCGTGGTCAGCGACGCCACCATGCCGAGCACGGTCGGGATCGCGGCGATCCGGAGTTCTCCGCTGAGGCTGCCCTTCAGCGTGTTGATTTCCTGCTTCATCGCCCGGGTATCAGCGACGATCCTCCGCGCCCAGTCCAGCGTCCGCTCGCCTTCCGGCGTGAAGCCGAGAAAACGGGAACCGCGCTGCACCAGCATCACGCCGAGGATCTCCTCGAGCTGCTTGATGCTGGTCGACATCGTCGGCTGCGTCACGCCGCAGGCTTCCGCCGCCCGTCCGAAATGGCGTTCCTTGGCGAGCGCAAGCAGCAACTCGAGCTTGTCGATCAAACCGGCCTCGATCAATTCGCGAAAGTATGACGCGAGTCTTGCCCGATCGCAGCAGGTTCGGCAAGGCGGCCGAACGGGACCACGAACATGGCCACGCTCTCCCTCTTTCCCGTCGGGCACAGCCTGCTCCCTCTCCCGCTTGCGGGAGAGGGTTGGGGTGAGGGCACCGCAGGCACTGATCGAGTGTTCCGTCGAGAGTCAGCTTCCCCTACCCGGATCGCTACGCGATCCGACCTCCCCCGCAACCGGGAGAGGTGGCTGTGGCACTGTCTTGCTCTCGCTTGCGCGCCGCCGGATCAGCCCGCGTTTGCTCGCGCGTAGCAGTGGAAGCCGCCATAGATCCCCGAGCGGTCGCGGTCGAAGCCGATCGCGCTGCGCTCGGCGTCGCGCTGCCAGACCTGTCGCAGCGGCGCGAGCGCGTCGGTCTCCAGCGGCGATTCGGCGCCCGCGGTGCGGAAGATCACTCGCACCGAATCCTTGCCGGAGCGGTCGATCGCGTCCCACAGCGCGCGGATCTCGTCCGGCGCCATCCAGTCCTGCGAGTCGAGCAGCACGACGGCGTCGATCTGCCGGGCCGGCAGATTTTCCAGGAACACCCGCAGGTTTTCGTGGACCGGAATGATCAGGCCGGCGCCCGAGCGCATCTGCGCGTAGCGGCTGCGCTGCAGATACAGCGGCAGGCAGGTATCGCCTGGCCCTGGATAGCTCCGGCTCAGCGCCTGCCAGGCGAAGTAATTGGTCTCGTTCGGATAGACGTTGATCAGCCGCAGCAGGCGCTGATGCAGCACCTCGTTGAGCGGCTGGTCGCCGCCGAGCAGTTCGCGCTGCTGCGGCGGGATGCCGAGGCTGAACAGCAGCGCCGGCGTGCGCGTCAGCAGTCTGGCGAAGCGCGAGTGGAACAGACGATCGAGCTGCTGCAGCGCTGCCTTGCGCTCGGGCGAGTCCGGCGCCGCCTTCAGCAGGACCGACAGGTCGATCTTGGCGAATTTCGCCAGCAGATGCGCGAAGCCGATGAAGCTGCCGAGCGCGCCGTGACGATAGAAGCCATCGGTGAAGTAGCGATAGCGCGCGCGGCCGCGGAAATCGCGCTCGTCCCAATAGCTGCGCGCGTCGCCGGCGAGCTGCGGCCGCAGCCGCTGCCGATACAGATCGGCATTGTCGTCGGCGGTGCCTTCGCCGAAGAAGCGCCAGAACTGCTCGTAGTCCGGCAGCGCCCGCAATCCGGCGAGCTTCAGCTTCAGCAGCGCGAGATGCGCCTCGTTGAGATCGACGGCGAACACCTGCGCGGGCTTCGCCGTGAGGTAGGACAGCGCGTTGCAGCCGCCCGAGGAAATCGTCACGATGGTGGAGCCGATCGGCAATTGCAGCGCCGCGAGATCCGCCTCGGGGTCTTCCCAGATCTGGGTATAGACCAGACGGCGGAACCAGATCGAAAACAGACGATCCCAGATCGTCGACTCGCTGCGATCCTTGCTGTTGCGGACCGCGTCCGCGATGAGCTGCTGCGTATTCATACCACCCTCGAATCGGCAATCGTTCGAGAATAGCCGCGTCGCACTGCAGTTTTACGACAGTCCGCGCATCGCGCCGCAGCGTCTGTCATCAACATGTCGTCGCAAAACGGGATGAATGGCGGATGATTCCAGATCGAGGGCGCACTCCGTGACCATGATCCGCTCCGAAATTTCTGCTGATCCGTCCTGGCCGGTCGACGCGACGTCGCGCATGAACCGGATGTATCGCTATCAGCGGCACATTTATGATACCACTCGCCGGTACTATCTTCTCGGTCGCGACGAACTGATCGCCGGCCTGGCGCCCGCCGCCGGGGACAATGTGCTGGAAATCGGCTGCGGCACCGGCCGCAATCTGATCGCGGCGGCGAGCCGCTATCCGGACGCGCGCTTCTATGGATTCGACGTGTCGACCGAGATGCTGACTTCGGCGATCAGCGCCATCGCCCGCGCCGGGCTGAGCGGCTCGGCGAAGGTCGCCCATGGCGACGCCACCAGCTTCACCGCGCAGGCGGTGTTCGGCCAGCCGATCGCGTTCGACCGGGTGATGATCTCCTACAGCCTGTCGATGATCCCGGACTGGACCGCGGTGATCGAGCGGGCGGTCGCCAGCCTGAAGCCGGGCGGCCAGTTGCACATCGTCGATTTCGGCGACCAGAGTGGCTTGCCGCAGGCGATCCGCACTGCACTGCGCCGCTGGCTGGCGCTGTTCGACGTCACGCCCCGCGATGAACTCGAAACGACGCTGATGCAGATCGCGGTGCGCACCGGCGCCGGGCTGAAATTCGACAGGCCGTATCGCGGCTACGCGCAGGCCGCGGTGCTGACCCTGCCGTCGCGGCGCCGCGCGCCGTGAGCGGATGGCTCGCGCTGCTCGCAGCGGGCCTGATGGAGATCGTCTGGGCGGTGGGCCTGAAGCACTCCGACGGCTTCACCCGCTTCTGGCCGGCGCTCGGCACGCTGGTGGCGATTCTCGCGAGTTTCGGCCTGATGAGCATCGCCCTGAAGTCGCTGCCGTTCGGCACCGCCTATGCGGTGTGGACCGGAATCGGCGCCGCCGGCAGCATCGTGGTCGGCATGGCGGCCTATGGCGAGCCGGCCAATGCGGTGCGCGTGCTGTGCCTGTCGATGATCGTCGCCGGCATGATCGGGCTCAAGCTCAGCACGCCTGCGTAAACCGTACCGCTCCCGACCAAGGCGGCGATTGACAAAGCGGTTGCGCGCCCCTCCTATCGAACCGTTCAGGTGTGTCGGGAGTCTCCCGGCACAGGGAAGCCGGTCCGGGCGCCTTTGGCGCCTCAAGCCGGCGCTGCGCCCGCAACTGTAGGCGGCGAGCGATCCTTCATCGTGCCACTGCGCCCATCGGGCGCGGGAAGGCGAGGGATTGCGACGACCCGCGAGCCAGGAGACCGGCCTGAGCCGCGTCATCTTCCAGCGTGCGGTGCGCGCGGCTGGGGCGGTCCGCCGCATGGGTGACAGGAAACTGCTCACCGTTCGGGGACCCTGATGTCCGAGACCATTGCCCGCGAAAGTTCTCCTTCCACCACCGCTGCTTCCAACACCGCTGTGTCCAGGAGCGCGGCGTCCCCGCCGCCCGATGGATTCCGCGTCCGGCTGGTCGCCGTGCTCGGCGGGCTGGTGATCGCCAACATCGCCGCCTGGGCCTGGGCGCTGACGGCTTTCGCCGGGCAGCCGGTGCTGATCGGCACCGCGGTCCTCGCCTACAGCCTCGGCCTGCGTCATGCGCTCGACGCCGATCACATCGCGGCGATCGACAACGTCACCCGCAAGCTGATGCAGGAGGGCAAGCGGCCGGTCGCGGTCGGCTTCTTCTTCGCGCTCGGCCATTCCACCGTGGTGCTGGTGGCGTCGCTGGCGATCGCGCTGGCGGCCAATTCGCTGACCGAGCGATTCTCCGGCTATCGCGAGATCGGCGGCGTGATCGGCACCTCGGCCTCCGCGCTGTTCCTGTTCGCCATCGCGATCGCGAATCTGGTGGTGTTGAGCGGGGTCTATCGCGCCTTCAAGAAGGTTCGCGCCGGCGAGGCGGTGCACGACGACGACATCGACGCGCTGCTGCAGCAGCGCGGCTGGCTGGCGCGGCTGTTCCGGCCGCTGTTCCGCTTCGTCTCCAAGAGCTGGCACCTGTATCCGATCGGGCTGTTGTTCGCGCTCGGCTTCGAGACCGCGAGCGAGATCAGCCTGTTCGGCCTCGCCGCCAACGCCTCGGGCTCGATCTCGCACTGGTCGATCCTGATCTTCCCGGCGCTGTTCGCCGCCGGCATGACGCTGGTCGATACGCTGGACGGCGTGCTGATGCTCGGCGCTTATGGCTGGGCCTATCGCAATCCGGTGCGCAAGCTGTACTACAACATGACCATCACCTCGGTCTCGGTGCTGGTCGCGATCGTGATCGGCGGCATCGAGACGCTCGGGCTGCTGGGCGGACGGCTGCATCTCGAAGGCGCGTTCTGGGAGTGGATCTCCGAGCTCAACGAGAATCTCGGCGCGCTCGGCTACGGCATCGTCGGCCTGTTCGTCGCGAGCTGGATCGTCTCGACCATCATCTACCGCGCCAACGGCTATCACCGGCTCGACGAGCGCGCGCCTGTCGTGCAGAAATGACCGCCACATGACGATGCGCCAAAATCCCGCGTCACGCGCGGCGGCGGTCACGGCCGTGCTCCTGATCGTGGTCGGCCTGCTCGCGCTCGGTTCGCTCGGCGTCGGCCCGGTGAAACTGTCGCCGCTCGCCGTGGTCGATGCGCTGATCGGCCGTGGCGGCGAGGTGCAGCAGATCATCGTGCAGCAGATCCGTCTGCCGCGCGCCATCCTGGCGCTGGCGATCGGCGGCATTCTCGGCCTGTCCGGTGCGGCGCTGCAGGGCCTGCTGCGCAATCCGCTGGCGTCGCCGTCGCTGTTCGGCGCGCCGCAATCGGCGGCGTTCGGCGCGGTGCTGATCATTGCGCTGGGCTGGGCCGATGTCCGCTCCTACGCGCTGCCGGTGGCCGGCATCACCATGGCGTTCGTCTCGGTGTTCGTGCTGCTCACGGTCGCCGGCCGCAGCGCCAGCCTGTTGCTGCTGATCCTCGCCGGGCTGGCGATCTCGAGTCTCGCGGGGGCGGCGACCGCGCTGGTGATGAATCTGTCGAACAACCCCTTCGCCAGTCTGGAAATCGCGTTCTGGCTGCTCGGCTCGCTGGAGGACCGCAGCTTCCGTCACGTCGCATTGGCGCTGCCCTTCATCGTCGTGGGCGCTGCGCTGCTGCTCAGTCAGCGCGCCGCGTTCCGGGCGCTCAGCCTCGGCGAGGAAACCGCGCAGAGTCTCGGCGTCGACGTCGCCCGATTGCGGCTGATCGTGATCGTCGGCACGGCGCTCGGTGTCGGCGGCGCGGTGTCGGTGTCGGGCACGATCGGCTTCATCGGCCTGGTCGCGCCGCATCTGGTGCGGCCGCTGATCGGCCACGATCCGGCGCGACTGTTGATCCCGAGCGCGTTCGCCGGCGCCGCGCTGCTGCTCGCCGCCGACATCGCGGTGCGGATCATTCCGTCGACCACCGACATCAAGGTCGGCGTGCTGACCTCGATCATCGGCGTGCCGTTCTTCCTGTATCTGATCGTGCGCCAGCGCCGCGCTTTGAGTGGAGGCGTCGTATGAGCGAACACGGCTTCCTCGCCGCACGAAACCTCGGCGTCGCGCTGTCCGGCCGGCAGGTGCTGCACGACGTGTCGCTCGACCTCGCGCGCGGCCAACTGGTCGCTTTGGTCGGACCGAACGGCGCCGGCAAGACCACGCTGCTGCGCGCGCTCGCCGGACTGATCGAGGCGAGCGGCGAGGTGACGATCGGCGGCGACGCGCTGTCGGCGCTGCCGCTGCGCGAGCGCGCCAGGCGGTTCGGCTATCTGCCGCAGGGCCATCTGGTGCACTGGCCGCTGCCGGCGCGCGACGTGGTCGCGCTCGGCCGCTTTCCGCACGGCGCCACCGATCCGGCGCGGTTGTCGCCGCGCGATGCCGAGGCGGTCGCGGCCGCGATGCGGATCACCGAAACCGAGCCGTTCGCCGAGCGCAACGTCACCGAACTGTCCGGCGGCGAGCGCAGCCGCGTCGCGCTGGCCCGCGTCCTCGCCGTCGAGGCGCCGGTGGTGCTGGCCGACGAGCCGACCGCCTCGCTCGATCCGCGCTACCAGCTCGACGTGATGCAGACGCTGCGGCAGGCGGCCGACGCCGGCACGCTGGTGATCGTGGTGACGCACGATCTCGGCCTCGCCGCGCGCTTCGCCGACATTGTGCTGGTGATGGCGGCCGGGCGGCTCGCGGCGCACGGCGCGCCGCATCGGGCGCTGTCGGACGAGATCCTGCGGCGCGTGTTTCGCGTCAGCGCCTATCGGGCGGACTATCAGGACAGCGGCGTGATCCTGCCCTGGGCCGGGGTCTGAGCGATGCGCGCCCGCGCCTGGCTCGCTCTCGCGCCGGCGCTGATCGCGGGGCTGTCGTCCGCCGCGGTCGCCGCGCCGCTGCCGCTTCTGGCGTCGATCAATGTCTGCACCGATCAGTTGCTGATCACGCTGGCCGATCCGGAGCAGATCCTCGGCCTCAGCCCCTATGCGCGCGACGCCGCGCGGTCCTATCTGTCGGAGCAGGCCGGTCGGTTTCCGGTGCTGTCGGGCGAGGCCGAAGACGTGCTGATGCTGAAACCCGACATCGTTGTCGGCGGCCGCTACACGCGGCGCGCGACGCGCGAGCTACTGAAGCAGCAGGGCCAGCGCGTCGTCGAGTTCGATACGGCGCGCACGCTGGACGACGCCAAGGCGCAGATCGGCATGATGGGCGATCTGGTCGGCCATCCCGAACGCGCGCTGGCGGCGAACGCACGGATCGATGCGGCGATCGCGCGGGCGAAGAAAGCCGCGTCCGACAGGCCTTTCCGCGTGCTGCCGCTGGAGCGGCGCGGCTGGGTGTCGGGCCGCGACAGCCTGATCACCTCGCTGCTGTCGACCGCCGGCCTGGTCAACGCCGCCGACGCGCTCGGCATCAGCTACGGCGGCTTCGCCTCGCTCGAAGCGGTGTTGAGATTGCGGCCGGACTATCTGCTGGTGTCGGACAGCAGCGACTTCGCCGAGGACGAAGGCCGCGCCTTCGTGCTGCACCCGGCGCTCGAACGCTTGTATCCGCCGTCGAAACGGCTCACGATTCCCGAGAAGCTGACGGTGTGCGGTGGGCCGATGCTCGCGGACGCGCTCGATCGCCTGACCGAGGAACTGTCGCGGCTGGAGCGCTGACATGCTGTTCGACCAACACGCGTTGCTGATCGTCGTCCTGGCGCTGGTGATCGATGCGCTGATCGGCGATCCGGACTGGCTGTGGAAGCGGCTGGCGCATCCGGTGGTGCTGATCGGCGCGCTGATCGGCCGGCTCGATCGGGCGCTGAATCGCGACGACTGGACGGAGCGCCGGCGCAAACTCGCAGGAATTCTGGCTGTCGGCGCGATCATCGCCGTCACTGGAATCATTGGTTATTTTCTCGAGGCAATGTTGCGGCAAACCTGGGGCGGGTTTGTCGCAACAGCGGCGCTCGCCGCGACGCTGATCGCACAGCGGAGTTTGTACCAACACGTCGCGGCAGTCCGCGCTGCGTTCGGCGGAAATGGGCTCGACGGCGCGCGCGAGAAGGTGGCGCTGATCGTCGGGCGCGATCCGCAGACGCTCGACGAGGCAGGAGTGTGCCGCGCCGCGATCGAATCCTGCGCCGAGAATTTTTCCGACGGCGTGGTCGCGCCGGTGTTCTGGCTGGCGCTGCTCGGACTGCCGGGGCTGTTGATCTACAAGGCGATCAACACCGCGGATTCGATGATCGGTCATCTCAATCCGACCTATCGCTCGTTCGGCTGGGCGGCGGCGCGGCTCGATGACCTCGTCAATCTCGTTCCGGCGCGATTGTCGGGCCTGCTGATCGCGGCGGTTGCGCCGGTGGTGCGCGGATCGATCAGGCAGTCGTTCGCGGTGATGCGCCGCGATGCGCGAAAGCATCGTTCGCCGAATGCCGGCTGGCCGGAAGCCGCGATGGCCGGCGCGCTCGGCGTCGCGCTCGCCGGCCCGCGCAGCTATGGCGGCCAGCTCACCGACGATCCGTTTCTCAACGATGGCGCGCGCGCCGCGGCGACGCCGCAGGATATCGGCCGCGCCACCCGCGTACTGATCGCGGCTTGCGTCGTACAGTTCCTGATCTACGCGGCGCTCTGGTTGGTGCTCTGACGCGACCGCGCGATCGCCAGCAGCGCGTCGACGTCGAGATGGGCTTCGAGATGATCGGCGAGCGCGTCGAGCGCGGCTTCGACCTGCGCGTCGTAAGCGAGCTCGGAGGCGATGCCGAGGCCGGCGAGCCAGGCCTTGCGGAAGGCGTCGTTGCTGAACAGCCCGTGCAGATAGGTGCCTTGCACCCGGCCGTCGCGCGAGATCGCGCCGTCGGGGCGGCCTTCGATCGTCACCACCGGGCGGGCGCAGTCCGGGCCTGAACTACGTCCGAGGTGGATTTCGTAGCCTTCGACCGGCGCCCCGGTGGCGCAATGCGAACCCGCGACCAGCGTGGTCGATTTGTCGCCCTGCATCAGCGTCTCGATGTCGAGCAGTCCGAGCCCATCGATCGTTCCGGGCGCGCCGTCGATGCCGTCGGGATCGGCGATCGAGCGGCCGAGCATCTGATAGCCGCCGCACAGGCCGAGCAGATGGCCGCCGCGGCGGACATGGGCGGCGATGTCGATGTCCCAGCCCTGCGTACGCAGGAAGGCGAGGTCGCCCAGCGTCGACTTGCTGCCGGGGATGATCACCACACTGGCTTCCGCGGGGATCGGCTGGCCCGGCGGCACGAACACCAGCTTGACGCCGGGCTCCATGCCGAGCGGATCGAGATCGTCGAAATTGGCGATCCGCGCCAGCATCGGCACCGCGATGATGCGCGTCGCCTTGGAGGCGCGGGCGCGGTCGAGATCGACCGCGTCTTCGGCCGGGAGCAGCGCCGCCTGCGGCAGCCACGGCACCACGCCGAGCGACGGCCAGCCGGTAAGTTCGGTGATCGCGGTCAGGCCGTGATCGAACAGACGCACGTCGCCGCGGAATTTGTTGATCAGATAGCCGCGCACCAAGCCGCGTTCGTCGGCGTCGAGCACCAGATGGGTGCCGGCGAGGCTAGCGATCACGCCGCCGCGCTCGATGTCGCCGGCGATCACCACCGGCACATTCGCGGCGAGCGCGAAGCCCATATTGGCGATGTCGCCCTTGCGCAGATTGATCTCGGCCGGCGAGCCGGCGCCCTCGATCAGCACGATGTCGGCGTCGCCGGCGAGCCGCGCGAAGCTGTCCAGCACATGCGGCAGCAGCGCCGCCTTCTTGTCCAGAAAATTTCTTGCGCCGAGCCGGCCGAAGCGCTGGCCCTGCACGATCACCTGCGCGCCGGTGTCGGTCTCGGGCTTCAGCAGCACCGGGTTCATGTGCACGCTCGGCGGCAGCCTTGCTGCGCGCGCCTGCACCGCCTGGGCGCGGCCGATCTCGCCGCCATCGGCGGTGACGGCGGCGTTGTTCGACATGTTCTGCGGCTTGAACGGCGCCACGCGCAGGCCGCGGCGCAGCAGCGCCCGGCACAATCCCGCCACCAGCGTCGACTTGCCGGCATTGGAGCAGGTGCCCTGGATCATCAGCGCGGGGGTGGGGGTCATGTGAGCACGGCGCCCATTTAACCCCTCCCCCTTGCGGGGAGGGTCGGCCGAGCGAAGCGGAGGCCGGGGTGGGGGTGCCGCGAGCACGGTGCCCGTGGCACCCCCACCCGGCCGGCCTGCGGCCGTCCACCCTCCCCGCAAGGGGGAGGGGAAGAGAAGCGCGGTGCTAATCGAGTGCTCAAAACTCCACGCCCTTCTGCGCTTTCACGCCGCTTCGGAACGGGTGTTTCACCAGCGTCATCTCGGTCACCAGATCGGCGATCTCGATCAGCGCCGGGTTGGCGTTGCGGCCGGTGATGACGACGTGCTTGTCGGCGGGCTTCTCGTCGAGCAGGAAGGCGATCACTTCGGAGATCGGCAGATAGTCGTAGCGCAGCACGATGTTGAGTTCGTCGAGCAGCACCAGGCGGTGGCGGTCGTCGCGGATCAGTTCCTTGGCGCGCTCCCAGCCGGCGCGGGCGGCGGCGACGTCGCGTTCGCGGTCCTGGGTCTCCCAGGTGAAGCCTTCGCCCATGATGTGCAGCGTCACCAGCTCGGGAAATTTCGCCAGCAGCTTGGCCTCGCCGGTGTTCCATTTCTCCGATTTGGTGAAATGCACCACGCCGACCGGCATGTCGTGGCCGATATGGCGGAACACCATGCCGAGCGCGGCCGAGGTCTTGCCCTTGCCGGTGCCGGTGTGGACGATCAACAGCCCCTTGTCGGCGACCATGCCCTCGAGCTTTTTGTCGTGGGCGGCCTTGCGCTTCTTCGCCTTCTCGGCGTGGCGGGCGTTGTCGTCGCGATCGGACACATCGGTCATACGGATTCCTTCTGATGTAACAACTCGGCGAGCAGGTCGGCGGCGTGGTTGGACCGCGGCGTCCACAGCCCGCGCCGGATCGCTTCGGCGAAGCGCCCGGCGGTGTCGCGCAGCGCTGCCGGATTGGCGTCGCGCATGAAGTCGCGCACCTGCTCGTCGTCGAGATAGGCGGCGAACAACAGATCGAAATGATGGCTGCCGACCGCGTCGGTCGAGGCGGCGAAGCCGAACAGATAGTCGACGGTGGCGGCGATTTCGGAGGCGCCCTTGTAGCCGTGGCGCATCACGCCTTTGATCCATTTCGGATTGGCGGCGCGGCCGCGCACCACGCGGCTGATCTCGTGGCTGAGCGTCCGCGGCAGCGGCGCCTCGGGGCGCGAGCTGTCGACATGGGCGATCTTCGGCGCCGCGCCGCTCAGCGTCTCGACGGTGGCGGCGAGGCCGCCGATGAACTGGTAGTAATCGTCGGAGTCGAGAATGTCGTGCTCGCGATTGTCCTGGGTCTGGGCCACGAGCTGCGTCGCCGTCAGCCGCGCCGCGAAGGCGTCGCGGGCCTCGCTGCCGTCCTGTCCGCTGCCATAGGCATAGCCGCCCCAGGCCAGATAGGCGCCGGCGAGATCGCCGCGGCTGTCCCAGCCGCCGTCGTCGATCAGAGCCTGCAGCCCCGCCCCATAGGCGCCGGGCCTGGAGCCGAACACCCGATAGGCCGCCTGCTGCCGGGCGCGATCGGGCGCAACCCCGCTGCGCATCAGCTCATCGGCGCGGGCGCGGACATGGGCTGCGATCGGATTGGCGTCGTCCGGCTCGTCGAGCGCCGCGATCGCCGCGATGGCGCTGGCGATCAGGTCCATCTGGGTCGGGAAGGCGTCGCGGAACAGGCCGGAGACGCGGAAGGTGACGTCGACGCGCGGGCGCTTGAGTTCCGACAGAGGCACGACCGCAAAGCCGGTGACGCGGCCGGTGGCGTCTTCCCAGGTCGGGCGGGCGCCGATCAGCGCCAGCGCCTGCGCGACGTCGTCGCCGCCGGTGCGCATGTTGGCGGTGCCCCACGCCGACAGCGCGATCGCGCGCGGCCATTCGCCTTCGCTCTGCCAATAGGACTCGACCAGCCGCTCGGCGGCGAGCGCGCCGATCCGCCACGCCGACGGCGTCGGCACCGCGCGGACATCGACGGCGAAGAAGTTGCGCCCGGTCGGCAGTACATCGGGCCGCCCGCGCGTCGGCGCGCCGGACGGGCCGGGGCGGACGAAGCGGCCGCCGAGCCCGCGCAGCAGCGCATCGCGCTCGGCGTCGCCGCAGGCCTCGATCGCGGGACGCAGCGAGGATGCGATCCAGTCGAGCACCGGCTGTGCATGAAGCCATGCGTGCTCTTCACCCTCTCCCCCCGTGGGAGAGGGTGGCGCGGACAACGTCCGTGCCGGGTGAGGGGGCGCCGCGGAGACTGACGGAGAGTTTGTACCGAACGCGGCCGCCGCCCCCTCACCCGCCCTCGCTTCGCTCGGGCACCCTCTCCCACAAGGGGAGAGGGGAAGTGGGGCCGCCTGGTGCAGAGTCGACACAAATCGCAGCGCCAGCGCCTCGATGCGCTCGACGGTGTCGCCGGTGGTGCGCCAAAGGTTGTCGCCGAGATCGGCGAGGACCGCCGGGCGCGGGCCGGTGTAGTCCGAGGCCAGATCGCGCGTCAGCGGATCGAACACGCCGCCGCTCGCATCGGTCAGGCCGAGATCGCGCGCCAGCGCGCGGTGCAGCGAGGCGTCCTGCGGTTTGAGGTCGGAGCGTGGAAGCCGGGCGATTGACACGAGCAGTTCGTCGCGCTGCGCGGGCTGCGGGGTGCGGCCGAAGATGTGCAGGCCGTCGCGGATCTGCATCTCCTTGAGGTCGCACAGATGCGCGTCGATCGCGCGCAGCGCGTCCAGCGTCGGGGTCTGCCGATCGATCGCGACGTCGGCGTCGAGCCGCGTCGCGCGCGCCAGCGACAGGATGTCCTCGGCAATCACGTCGGCGCGCTTCGGATCGAGATCGGCGGCGAGCGCGTATTCGTCGACCAGCGCTTCGAGCCGCGCCATCTCGTCGTGCAGCTCGGCGCGGGTCATCGGTGGCGTCAGATGGTCGATGATCACCGCGGCGCTGCGGCGCTTGGCCTGGATGCCCTCGCCCGGATCGTTGACGATGAACGGATACAGATGCGGCAGCGGGCCGAGCAGCGCGGCGGGGAAGCAGTCGCGCGACAGCCCGGCGCCCTTGCCGGGCAGCCATTCGAGATTGCCGTGCTTGCCGAGATGGATCGCCGCATGGGCGTCGAATTCGCGCCGCAGCCACAGATAGAACGCCAGATAATGATGCGGCGGCGGCAGATCCGGATCGTGGAAGCTGGATTTCGGATCGATGCCGTAGCCGCGCGCCGGCTGCACCCCGACCAGGATATTGCCGAAGCGATGCAGGCCGAGCCGGAAGCGGCCGTCGGCGAGGTGCGGATCGGCTTCGGGCCGGCCCCAGCGCATGGTCACGGCGTTGCGGACGGCATCCGGCAGCGTCGCGAAGGCGGCCTTGTAGTCGGCGATCGGCCAGGCCACGCCGCCGATGCGTCGATCGCGCGCCGCCAATTCGTTGGTCGGGCCGCGCTGCAGGATCTGCATCAGTTCTGCGGTGTCGGCCGGCAGCGCGCCGGTGTCGTAGCCCTCGGCGCGCAGCGCGAACAACAGGTCGCACAGCGATTGCGGCGTATCGAGCCCGACGCCGTTGCCGAGCCGGCCGTCGCGATTCGGATAGTTGGCGAGCACGATGCCGATCCGGCGCTTGCGGATCGGCAGCCGGCGCAGCCGCACCCAGGCCTTGGCGAGATCGGCGGCGGCGTCGATGCGGTCGTCGAGCGGCTGATACACCGCCGGTGCGTCGCCGCCGTCATCGCCGCGCTGCTTGAACGCGACCGCGCCGGCGAAGATCCGGCCGTCGACCTCGGGCAACACCACATGCATCGCCAGATCGCGCGGATTGAGGCCGCGGCTCGACTGCTGCCAGCTCTCGCGGCTGATTCCGGCCTGCGCGATCTGCAGGATCGGGCAATCCGCCGCCGCCAGGATGCCGGCATCGTCGGTGGCGGTCGCGGTCGCGAAGGCGGTGGCGTTGATGATGATGTCGGGCGGGGCGGCGGCGAGCGCGCTCTGCAGGAACGCGATCGAGCGCGCATCCTTCAGGCTGGTGACATACAGACAGGCGACGTCGAGGCCGCGCGCATCCAGCGCCGCGCGCAGCGCCTCGATCGCGGCGGTGTCGCCGGCGGCGGCGAGCGCGCGATAGAAGATCACCAGCGCGCGGCTGCGCTGCGAGCGCTGCGGTTCGGTCGGCCAGAAGCCGGCGGCGGGCATCGGCCGCGGCGGCGGCGGCGGGTCGTCGCGCAGGATCATCCAGGCGGCGTAGCGCAGCGCGAGCTGCAGATTGTCGACGCCGCCCTCGGTGCAATAGCGCCACAGCGCATGCGCGTCGTCGGCGTCGACATTGCCGCGCGCCGCGAGCTCGGCGTTCCACTGCATCTCGCCGGGGAGGCAGGCGAACAGCGCGCCGCGCGCAAAGGCGTCACGGCGCAGGCTGTCGACGCCGTGCGGCCAATAGGCTTCGCCGCCGAGCATGCGCAGGATCACGATCTTCGCTTGCGGCAGCGTGCGCTCGACATAGAGATCGACCGAGGCGGGATGGCCGAGCGCCAGCAGATTGGTCAGCCGCAGGCTCGGGAAGTCGCCCGGCAGCGTCGCCCGCGCCGCGGCGAACGCGGACAGGTCGGTGTCCGCCGCCGACAGCACCACGATCTCGGCCGGCGCCTGCCCCAGATCGCGCGCGACGTCGCCGTCGTCGATGCCGGCGCTGGCGTCGAGCTTCAGGTGCATGGGGTGCACCTCATCGCATCAACCCATCGCACCGCCATCCTGATGTGCGCACCGGCTGCACTCACTCTCGTCATGCCCGGGCTTGTCCCGGGCATCCACGTCCTCGGGCGGTCGCCGCGAAAAGACCGTGGATGGCCGGGACAAGCCCGGCCATGACGGGTGAATGGGTCGGTCACGTCCAACTACCCACCCGCCAGCGCACGGCGTGCGGCGTCGGCGTCGAAGCCCTTCAGGCCGATCACCACCAGATGGTCGGCGCGCTGCGCGTCGGGGCGGGCGAAGGCGAGGTCGATGCGGGCGCCGACCGCCTGCACCACCACCGGCGCCGGCTTGCCGGCGATCCGTGCATGGCCCTTGACCCGCAGCACGCCGTCGAGGCCGAGCGCGTCGCCGACGCGGCTGCGCATGGTGTCGATAGTATCTGCGGGCTGCGGCGTCACCACGATCGAATCGAAATCGTCGTGGTCGTGCTCCTCGCCGTCGGCGTGGTGCCCGGCGCGGGCGGCGAGGTCGTCCTCGGCGGCGGAGCCGAGCCCGATCAGCACCGACGGCGCCAGCGCGCCGTGCGACGGCACGATCCGCACGTTCGGCCGCAGCCGCGCGGCGAGCCTTGTCTCGAGCGCGGCGAGTTGTTCCGGCGTCACCAGATCGGCCTTCGACAGCACGACGAGATCGGCGCAGGCGAGCTGATCCTCGAAAACCTCTTCGATCGGATCGTCATGCGTGACGTCGCGCAGCGCCTTGACCGCATCGTCATCGAGCGGGATGCGGCCCTCGACCAGCGCCAGCGCGTCGACCACGGTGACGACGCCGTCGGCGGTGGCGCGGGTCTTCACCGCCGGCCAGGCGAAGGCCTTCAGCAGCGGCTGCGGCAGCGCCAGTCCGGAGGTCTCGATCACGATGGCGTCGAGCGGGCGCTCGCGGTTCAGGAGCTTCTCCATCGTCGGGATGAAATCGTCGGCGACGGTGCAGCAGATGCAGCCATTGGTCAGTTCGACGATGTCGCCGGGGGCGCAGACCGCGTCGCCGCAATCCTCGACCAGCGCGCCGTCGAAGCCGGCGTCGCCGAATTCGTTGACGATCACCGCGATGCGGCGACCGCTCGACTGGTTGAGCAGCGCGCGCAGCAGCGTGGTCTTGCCGGCGCCGAGAAATCCGGTGAGCACGGTGACGGGGACACGGGCGGACATGATCAGTTCTCCTGCTTCAGCCACAGCGGCAGGCCGGCTGCGACGAACACGACATGGGGGACGGCGGCGGCGATGGTCTGGTTGAGCCGGCCCTGGGCATCGCGGAAGGCGCGGCCGAGCGGCGTTTCGGGCACGAGACCAAGGCCGACCTCGTTGGACACCAGCACGATCGGCGCTGCGGCGACGCCGAGAAAACGCGTCAGCCGCTTGGCCTCGACCGCGGGATCGCGGCCGGCTTCCATCAGGTTGAACAGCCACAGCGTCAGGCAATCGACCAGCACGGCGCGGCCGCGGCCGGCCTCGCGGGTCAGCGCATCGACCAGCGCCAGCGGCTCCTCGATCGTGGTCCAGCCGTCACCGCGGCGGGAGCGATGATGCGCGATCCGGTCGGTCATCTCGTCGTCGCTGCGGGTCGCGGTGGCGAGATAGATTTTGGTCAGGCCGCTGCCGGCGACGAGCTTCTCGCCGAACACCGATTTGCCGGAGCGCGCGCCGCCGAGCACCAACGTGGAGACGAGCGCGGTCATGACGGGCTGCGCCCGTCGTCCGGCGACCAGCGCAACGGCGGCAGCCGCGCCACCATGCCCTTGCGCAGCACCTCGGCGCGCTGCCGCCACGGCACCAGGCCGTAAGCGTTGTCCCGATAGGCGGCGGCGAAGGCGGCGATCGCTGCGGCGCCGGTGTCGGGCAAAAGATCGCCGAACAGGAAGCTGTAGCCGTCGGCGCTCGACACCGCGACGGTGGCCGGGCGTTTGCAGACGCCGAGGCATTGCACCGGGCGCACCTGCAGATCGTCGGCGCCGCCGAGCGCGGCCCTGATCGCGTCGAGCAGCGGCGCGCCGGCGTTGCCGCCGTCGGAAGCCTTGCAACTGGTGCAGACGCTGATCATCACCGGATCGCTCGGACGCGCCGATATTTCGGTCGGTTCAACGCCTTGCGCGGTGGTCGGATGGTCGTCCGGGCTGAGATTCATGCCCTCGCTCTCGGCGGCGCCGTCTGGATCGGCGCCTTGCGGCTTCGAGCTTTGCCGGATCGCGCGCGGTGACGAATTCGCCACCGCCCTGCTTTCCGTCCGGTGCACCCCGCCCCGACGCCGCCAAAGCACAATTCGCGATGGCAGGTCTCCTGGCTCGCGAGTCGGTGCCCTTGTCGCCGCCTTCCCAGGAGTCCAGCAGGACATCCCAGTGGCCGAGGCGCGGGCTCGTCGCTTACAGTTGCGGGGGCAGCACCGGGATGGAGATCGCTCGAACCGAGTTCACTCGCACCGGATTCCCTTTTCACCCTCCTTGCGGAAGGACCATCGCCGGCCACGCTAGCTGCGGTATCCGGCTCGGTCAACCACGCGAAGGTGGAGTTGACGGGCGCGCCCGGGACGAGTCAGTTGCCCGCCTTCATCAGCAGGGGACCATGATGCGGACCGACACTCTCATTGCCTGGCAGAAGCCGCCGATCGCGCCGGTGGATCCTGCGCTGTATGCCGCGTTGCGCGCGCGGGTCGACGGCAAGGCCAAGCCGCCGGGTTCGCTCGGCCGGATCGAGCATCTGGCGGTCGAACTCGCCGCGATGCGGCATCCGGCGGAGCCGCGCGGCGACAATGCGGTGCTGATGGTGTTCGCCGGCGATCACGGGCTGACCGCAGAGGGCGTGTCGCAATATCCGTCGGCGGTGACGGTGGCGATGGTGATGACCTATCTGGCCGGCAAGGCCTGCGCCAATGCGTTCGCCGCCGCGACCCATGTCGACGTCCGGGTGATCGACGCCGGCGTCGCCGCCGAACTGCCGGATCATCCCGATCTGATCGACGCCAAGGTGCGGATGGGCACCGGCAATGCCGCGCGCGAGCCGGCGATGACGATCGCACAGGCGGCGCTCGCGCTGGCCCGCGGCAGCGAACTGGCGATCGCCGAGATCAAGGCCGGCGCCGACATCATCGCGCTCGGCGAAATGGGCATCGGCAACACCGCGTCGTCGTCGCTGCTGCTGCATCGGCTGGCGCCGGCGCCGCTCGACCATTGCATCGGCATCGGCGCCGGGCAGGACGCGCCCGGCATGGCGAAGAAGCGCGCCGCGATCGAGATGGCCGCCGAGCGCAGCCCCGCCACCGAGCCGTTCGAGGTGCTGTGCGAATTCGGTGGGCTGGAGATCGCGATGATGGCGGGCGCGGTGCTCGGCGCGGCGTCGCAGCGCCGCCCGGTGATCGTCGACGGTTTCATCGCCACCGTCGCGGCGCTGCTCGCGGTCCGGCTCGCGCCGGAAGCGCGCGGCTATTGCGTGTTCGCGCACCGCTCCGCCGAGCGCGGCCACGACATCGCGCTCGACGCGCTGCAGGCGAGCCCGCTGCTCGACCTCGAACTGCGGCTTGGCGAGGGCACCGGGGCTATTCTCGCGGTGCCGCTGCTCCGTGCCGCGGCGCGGCTGATGACCGACGTCGCCGATCTCAGCGACGTGCTGGCGGGCAAGTTGTGAGCGCGCGCGACCACGAGGTGAACGAGATGATCGATCTGCAGGACGTCGCCGCCGCCAACGCGCGGCCGCCCGAATTCGACGCCGCGTTTCGCGACAAGTTCGCCGAGCTGGTCGCGTGGCGGCGTGACGTCCGGCGGTTCCGCCGCGATCCGGTGGCGCCGGAGCTGATTCATCAGCTGCTCGATCTCGCCCAGCTCGCGCCGTCGGTCGGCAACAGCCAGCCGTGGCGGTTCGTCAGCGTCGACAGCGCGGCGATGCGGGAAAAAGTGCGTAGCAACTTCCTGCGCTGCAACGAGGTCGCCGGCAACGTCTATGACGGCGAGCGCGCCGCGCTTTATGCGCGGCTGAAACTCGAAGGCATCGACGTCGCGCCGCGGCAATTCGCGCTGTTCTGCGACCGCGCCACCGCGCAGGGCCAGGGCGTCGGCCGCCAGACCATGCCGGAGGCGCTGGACTACTCCGTCGTGGCGATGATCGAGACGTTCTGGCTGGCGGCGCGCAGCCACGGCCTCGGCGTCGGCTGGGTGTCGATCCTCGATCCGGAACAGATCACCCGCGATCTCGACGTGCCGGCGGAGTGGAAGTTCATCGCCTATCTCTGCGTCGGCTGGCCGGTCGAGGAACACGTCGATCCGGAGCTGGTACGGGTCGCCTGGCAGGACCGCACCCGCGCCGGGCGCGACGTGCTGTCGCGCTGAACGTCGTTGTGTCCGCAGGCGTACCAGACTGCGCGATGCGTAGTTCGATGTTTGCCGTGTATTAAGCAAAGCGGCGCAGGGCGCGCCGCAATTGCAAGATTTTGTCACAATCTGTCTCGATAGTCCGTCCCGTTCCGACAGGAGGACCGGATCATGACGACATCACGGATCAAGTTGATCGGCATGGCGACGATCGCCGCGGCGACGCTGTTCGCCGCGCCCGCGCTGGCCAACAATCAGGCACATCAGGGCGGCCTCGGCGAGGCCCCATCGAATGGCTGCAGCTCCTACATGAAAGCGTCCGACGGCAGTTGGACCAAGATCCCGTGCACGGAAGCGGGCGCAAGCGCCGCTGCCTCGCGCCGCACCGGCACCCGGACATCGGAAACATCCAACTGATCCGATCGTCGCGCCGCTGTCACGGCGGCGCGACGCGGACATCGTCGGGCGCTGATCAGTCCGGCTTCGCGGCCGGCTGGTCTGCGCGCTTCGGCGTCGGCCGGATCAGCAGCGGGAAGCCGGAAAAGAACGTATCGGAATCGATCAGCTCCGGGATGCCGAGAAGCTGCGACAGCGTGCGCGGGCCGCTCTTCGTTCCGGTGGAGGTGCCGTTGCGCGTCGACGTGGCGGGCTTGGGCGTCTCCGACCGGTCCGGCGCAGCGGTGTCGGTCTCGCGCCTCGCTGTCGCCCGGCCGGCGGGCTGAGCCGATGACCCGGATTGAGACGAAGGCGGCTGCGGTGGTTTCGGCGCCACTACGATCCCAGCGGGCTGCGGCGCAGTCACCGGCGCAGTCGCCCGCGCCGCAGTCGCACGCGCCGCCGTCGACGGCGCACCTGCACCATTGGCATGACGATCGAGGATCTGTTCGGCCCGCACCGCGGTACCGAACGGCGGCTCGATCCGCAGCGTCGTCTTGCCGCGTCCATCCGGTCCGGAAGCCAACTCGGCGGTGTCGAAGCCTTGCGATCTGAGCTCGTCGAGCGCCGCATTGGCGCGGCCGGGATTGTCGAATACGCGGGTGATCTGCACCATCTTCACTACCTCGGATCGGTGATCGTTCGGCGGGAAGAACAACGCGCAAGGCAGGTTCGTTCCGCGGCGGGGGTGCGTAGCAGCGCCGCGGCGCAAGCAAGACGGTTACAGCACGTCCGGAACTCGGCTGTTCGACCCGGCCCATGCTGCGGTGTGCCGGCACATCCAGCCGATGGTCTCGATGATTTCGGTGTGTGTTGCCACGACGTCGTGATGGAGGATCGGTTCATGATGAGCGATCCGATTGCGGAATCGCCGCAGCGCGTTCAGTCGAGAATGAACTGTCTTTCGTGGCTTTCCACCGCCGACAAGGAAGGCCTTGTAGAGACAGGTTCGCCAAAGCGTAGCGTCGTAATGTGGACCAAGAAGCCCTACCCAAAACGAGAATTTCAATTCGGCGATCACTCTGCCCTGGAGCATTTCTCGCCGACTGCGCCGGAGTTCCTGGATAGCCTCGGAGATCATCCGCCGCGAATGGTCATTCAGCGGAACCGATGGGTCGCCAAACCAGGTGTCCCCATAGCGCAGTGACAGTTCACGGGTGAGGCAATTGCGCAGGCAAATTTCGAGGGACTGGAGCGGTGTATAGAACGCCTCGGATAGCCGAGTATTCTTCTCGTATAACGCAATCGCGGCGTCCAAATCTTGGTTGGCCGCTTCTAAATACTTCCTCAGCCGCTCCCGCGTCAGCGTTCTTTCCAGAGCCGCGTTGATTGCAACTGTTCGCAAGATAATTCACTTGTCGTCGAAATGATCGTTGCTATATTCACGGCGTACACCCCGGGTCGGCCTCTGTCGCAAGACATGCTCCCGGGGTCAGTCATTTCTGAGCCTGGCGATCGCATTGTCGGTCTGGCGACGCCGATACCGTTGTCTGGCTTCGCCCCCGTCAGGCGCAGAGGTCCGGGGAGCAGCGGCCGCAGCCGCCGGCGCCGTCGCACATCGGCACGTCCGGGCCGGCCTTGGCGGGCCGGGCGATCAGCGACAATTGCTGATCGAGATCGGTGCCTTCGCAGCTCGGGCAACTGGCCGTCTCGTTGGCGTAGAGCAGCGTCTCGAAGCGGTGGCCGCATTTGTTGCAGACATAACCGTAGATCGGCATGACGTTATCCTGATCGGGACCGCGGAGGATGGTGCGCAGCAAACCAACCGGGGATCGCGCCGTGCCGCATTGCGCCAGATCAGTTCGGGTCCGGTAAAATCGGCGCCCGAGCGGGTCCCGGCGCGGGTTCGCGCCGCGCGTCAGGCGCTCGCGCGCAGCCAGACCGGGCGCGCATCGGAATCGGCCGACAGCGCGGCGACGATCGCCCGGCGGGGGACGCGGCGCGGCCAGCGCAGCAGATGGCTGCGGCAGGTCGCGCAATCGCTGGCGCCGAAGCCGTCGATCGGGACCGGCAGATCACCGAGCCGGCGTACCAGCGCGCATTCATCGCCCTGCGGCACCGCCCATGCGCCCAGCACCTCGCCCGCGGTGGTCAACTGATCGACATGCCAGCGGATCGATTTCTGCTTGCGGAAATGCCGGCCGAGCCGCGCGCGCAAGCCGCCGGGGCCATAGGCGGAGCCGAAATACAGATAGCGCCCGGGGGGCAGCAGCACCGGCGCGGCCTTGCCGAGGCGGATGCCGAGCGGCGACGCGATCGCAATCGCCACCACATAGGCGCCTTTGGCCCCTTGGGGCCCCTGGGCCCCCTGGCTGTTCGGGCACTTGGCGAGCGGCGGCTGCGGCATCGCCGGAGTGTGGCACACGATCGCGGGCGGCCGATACGCGATCGATCAAACCGGAACGGCGCTTCAGTGCCGGGTCGGCACCTGGCTCAGCAGCATCCGCTTGATCTTGGCGCGGGCGTGCATCTCGCTGGCGGATTTCATCACCAGGCCCTTCGGACCGCCGGACAGCGCCGCCGCCTGCGCCCATTCGGCGGCGGCGAGAATCTCGAGTTCGTCGGGCGACAGGTCGCGATAATGTCCCGTGTCGTGTGGCTTCATGAGGCTTCCTCGAGGTGCGCCCGGGGCTGCCCGCTCCGTGGCTGTTGTTGTCGTGACACGAGCTTACTGCGAAGCCGCCGCCGCGCAACCGCGATCGCAGCCCGTCCGATCCGGATTTGACGCGAAGGTATTGACGCTTCCCCGACGGCGGCGGCAGGTTGCTGCCGGTGCGCCCGCACGGTCCTGTCTCGAACGCTGACTCTCATGCGCCATTATCGCGCGCCGTGGTGGTTGCCCGGCGGCCATCTGCAGACGATCTGGCCGGCGCTGGCCGCGCGACCGCGGCCGGCGGAAGCGTTGCGGCTCGCGCGCGAACGCTGGCGCGCGCCGGATGGCGATTTCATCGACGTCGATCATCTGCCGGGCGGCGCGGGCGCGCCGTGGCTGGTGCTGTTTCACGGCCTCGAAGGCAGCTCGTCGAGCCGCTATGCGATCGCGTTTGCGCAGGCGGCGCAGACGCGCGGCTGGCGCTTCAGCATTCCGCATTTCCGCGGCTGCTCGGGCGAGATCAACCTCGCGCCGCGCTCCTATCACTCCGGCGACTTCGAGGAGATCGGCTGGCTGCTGACGCGGATCCGCGAGCGCGCCGGCGCGCCGGTGTTCGCCGCGGGCGTGTCGCTCGGCGGCAATGCGCTGCTGCGCTGGACCGAGGAAGCCGGCGAGGGCGCGGCGCAGACCGTGCGCGCGGTGGCGGCGGTGTCGGCGCCGCTCGATCTGATCGCGGCGGGCGCCGCGATCGATCAGGGGCTCAACCGGCAGATCTACACGCGCAACTTCCTGCGCACCATGAAGCCGCGGGCGCTGGCGAAATGGGCGCAGCATCCCGGCCTGTTCGACCGCGACAGGCTCGCGTCGGCGACCACCTTGCGCGCCTTCGACGACGCCTTCACGGCGCCGCTGCACGGCTTTGCCGACGTCGACGATTACTGGACGCGGGCCTCGGCGCGGCCGCATCTGCACAGGATCCGCGTGCCGGCCCTGGTGCTGAACGCCCGCAACGATCCGTTCGTGCCCGGCGCCTCGCTGCCGGCGCCGCATCAGGTCGGCGACCACGTCACGCTGTGGCAGCCCGACGACGGCGGCCATGTCGGCTTCGCCGCGGCGCCGTTTCCGGGGCACGTGCATACGATGCCGGAAGCGGTGTGCGACTGGCTGACTCCGGTATGAGGGGGGAGGTCGAGGTCGGCGGCGAGCGCATCTGAAGTTGGCGGTCGCGGCGAGGACCACCCTCCCCTGGAGGGGGAGGGTCGCTCGCGTAGCGAGCGGGGTGGGGTGGCGAAGAGTTCATCCGCCGTGCCCGCTTCTCACCCCACCCCGTCGTGCCTCGCGATGCGAGGCCCGCCGACCCTCCCCCTCCAGGGGAGGGTGAAGCGAGTTCCGGGCTCACAGCCCTCGATATTCCTGTGCGATTGCTCTCGTGAGTCGCCGAGTCAGTGCCCGGCGCGCCCTCACCCCAGCCCTCTCCCGCAAGCGGGAGAGGGGGCTGGCTGCGCGTGGGACGGGCGTGAGCGACACGCGCCGGGTGCAGTCGAATCGATTATCGACTGCGCTCGCCGGCGTTATTGCTGTCCCTTCAGGCCGGCCTCCTCGATCACCTTGCTCCATTTGCTGGTTTCGCTGTCGATGAACGCCGCGAAGTCGGCGCCGCTGCGGCCGTGGGCTTCGAGCCCCTGGGCGAGCAGCTTCTGCTTCACGGTCGGGTCCTGCAGCGCGCGCAGCACCGTGCTCTCCAACTTTTCGACGATCGGCGCGGGCGTGGCGGCCGGCGCCATGAAGCCGTACCAGCCGGCGGCGACGATCTGCGGGAAGCCCAGTTCGACCAGCGTCGGCGCGTCCGGATAGATCGTGCTGCGCTCCGCCGAGGCGACGCCGAGCACGCGGAAATTGCCGGCCTTGATGTGCGGCAGCGCGGTGCTGATCGCCGTGAAGGTGGCGTCGACGCGGCCGGCGAGCAGCTCGGTATAGGCCGCGGAATCGCCGCGGAACGGGATGTTGAGGCCCTTGACGCCTGCGGTCCGGAATAGCAATTCGCCGGCGAGATGCGGCTGCGAGCCGGGGCCGGGCGAGCCGAAGGTCAGGCCGTCCTTCTTCGCCTTGCCGTAGGCGATCAGCTCGGGCAGCGTCTTGTAGTCGGCCTTGGCGTTGATGATCAGGAAGATCGGCGCGATCACCGCCATCGCCGCCGGCCGGAGCTCGCTGCGCTGGTAGTTCAGCTTGCCGAACAGCGCTTCCGCGGTGGCGTAGGGCGCGGCCGCATACAGGATGGTGTAGCCGTCGGGGGCGGCGTGGGCGACCATCTCGTTGGCGATGCGGGTGCCGGCGCCGGGCTTGTTCTCGACGATGAACTGCTGCTTGAGCTCGCGCTCGAAGTATTCGTTGAAGATCCGCAGCGAGATGTCGTTGGCGCCGCCGGCGCCGTAGGGCGAGATCATGCGGACGAGCCGCGTCGGCCATTCGTCGGCGGCGCGCGCGGACAATATCGGCGTCGCCGCGAGCGCGGCGGCCGAGGCGAGCAGGGTGCGGCGGGTCAGGGGCATGATGTCTCCTCCGTCGTTGTTGCGGTCCGCTCGTTGAGCCGGCGGACCTGTCGATCGTCGTTCAGATCACCTCACGTCGCGCTCCTGCCCTGCCGCACCCGCGGCGCGGCGGTGGCGTCGGCCTCCTGCACCATGGCTCGGATGGCGGCGGCGAGCGCCCGGATGCGCGGGCCGATCTCGGCCTCGAGCTGGCCCGGCTGCAGCCGGAATTCCGGAATGCCGCAATTGATCGCGAACGTCCGCTTCAGCCGGCT
Organism: Rhodopseudomonas palustris; assembly: GCF_034479375.1. Lineage (NCBI taxonomy): Bacteria > Pseudomonadati > Pseudomonadota > Alphaproteobacteria > Hyphomicrobiales > Nitrobacteraceae > Rhodopseudomonas > Rhodopseudomonas palustris. The sequence continues at coordinate 4,487,178 of NZ_CP140155.1, forward strand.
GGCGCGAAACAGCGGCGCCGCGACCGCGTGGATCGACGGCATGTATTCGCCGAAGCAGGTGCAGAAGCCGCGCTGCGCGCACTGCGCGAGACCGGCGCGATACAGCTCGCCGTCGCTCGCCCAGGCCGCCGCATCGGCCGCCTCGATCTGCCGGCCGAGCTGGGCGGCTTCATCGGCCGGCAGCAGCGACGCTGCGGCGCGGCCCATCGCGGTGCGAACCACCGGGATCGGCATGCCGATGTCCGGGCTGTGCGGACCGACATCGCCGGAGCGGGCGGTCTCGACATAGATCACCGAGGGGCCGTCGAGCAGGCCGATCGAGACGGTGCCGCGGACGCTGACCGCCAGATCCTGCATCAGCGGCCGTGCGCGCTGGCGGAACGGCATGTCGGCGAGCAGCGGATGCACCATCCGCAGCGCCCGGGTGCCGACGCCGTATTTCGACAGCGTCGGCTCGTAGCGCAGATAGCCGAGTTCGGCGAGCGTATGCGTCAGCCGCGCCACGGTCGGCCGCGGGATGCCGGTGCGCACCGAAATCTCCATGTTGCCGAGCAGCGGAGCGCCGGCGTCGAACGCTTCGAGCACGATCAGGCCCTTGGCGAGTGTGGTGGCGAAGGCGGCGTCGCCGGCGCTGTCCGCCAGCATCGCCTCGGCGGACGGCGGGGGTGCGGAAGTTCGGCGCGGCAGGAGACTTTCCATCATGTGGCGCATTATGGAGCGTTTCGCGGATCTGTCCAATTATTATCGAAACAGCGATCCGACCGTCCATTATGTGGACGAAGATCGGCCGAAATGTCGCGGCTCGGCGGCACGATCGGGAGCGACGAGCGTTGTGACTCCACGCCGCGCCCACGCGGAGCCGAGGGAGAAACCGATGGCCGATCCGAAGGACGACGACGCGCTCGAACCGGACGATTTTCCGGTCCACGTCGAAAACACCGCGGTGACGAAGCAGGACGGCGAGACCATCGCCGAAGCGAAGACCGAGAAGCTCGCCGAGGACATCGCGCAGCGTCTCAACGAACAGGCGATGCAGGAAGAAGAGGACCGCTGGTCGGCCTGACCGGGCGGTTATCAGTCCTGATCGTCGGGCACGGATCGTCCGCGCCGGTTCCGTTTGAACGATTCCAAAACGCGAGAAATGCACTCGGTCGCCCAACGCGGTAACTCCATCCGGAGCCCGTCCTGCCTTGTGCCGGACGGTCTGCGCGGAACCGCCGGGCGACGGCGTCTCGTTGCTGCTGCCTGCGCGCGCGAGCGAACGGCGGCACGTCCGGGACCTCGCGGTCGCGCGAACGGCCCCCACGCCGGCGCGCAACGACAACGAATGGGACCGGGTCGGCATGAGAGCGATATTCGGGCGACTGCACCGCTGGGCCGGGCTTCTCACCGCGGCGTTCCTGTTCTTCTCCGGCGTCACCGGCGCGATCATCTCATGGGACCACGAGATCGACGAGACGCTCAACGCCAAGTTCTACGACGTCTCGACTCCGGGCCCGGCGATTTCGTCGGTCGATCTCGTCAAGCAGATCGAGAGCCGCGATCCGCGCGCCCGGGTGATCTTCTTTCCGATGACGCCGGAGCCCGGCCACTCGCTGGCGTTCTTCGTGCAGCCGCGGATCGATCCGTCGACCGGCAAGCGCTACGCGCTCGACTACAATCAGATCTTCCTCGATCCCAACACCGGCGCCGAGCTCGGCCGGCGCTATTGGGGTGCGGTGTGGCCGGTGACCAGCGAGAACTTCGTCTCGTTTCTGTACAAGCTGCACTACACCATGCACGTCCCCGAATTCTGGGGCAGCGACCGCTGGGGCGCGCGGCTGCTCGGCATCATCGCCATCATCTGGACGATCGACTGTTTCGTCGGCTTCTATCTGACGCTGCCGGCGCGGCGGCTGCTGCGCGCCGGGCAGGCGCCGGCGGTGAAGCGCGAGCTCGGCAAGGGGTTCTGGGCGCGCTGGGCGCCGGCCTGGAAGATCAAGACCTCGGGCAGCGCCTACCGGATCAATTTCGACATCCACCGCGCCTTCAGCCTGTGGACCTGGGCGGTGCTGTTCGTGGTCGCGTTCACGGCGTTCTCGCTCAATCTGTATTTCGAGGTGTTCTCGCCGATCATGAAGACGGTGTCGAACTACACGCCGACGCCGTTCGAGCAGCGGCCCTATCGCAGCCTCGACGATCCGATCGAGCCGAAGATGAATTTCGCGCAGATCGCCGCGCGCGCCGAAGCCGACGGCCGTGCGCGCGGCTTCACCGCGCCGCTCGGCTCGCTGTTCTACGGCCCGGCGCACGGCGTCTATGCGGCGGCGTTCTTCAAGCCCGGCGACGATCACGGCGCCGCCGGCGTCGGCCCGGCGCAGTTGTACTACGACAGCGAGGACGGCCGCCCGATCGGCGACCGGCTGCCCTGGGTCGGCACCGCGGCCGACATCTTCGTGCAGATGCAGTTCCCGCTGCATTCGGGACGAATCCTGGGCCTGCCGGGCCGCATCCTGATCTCGGCGATGGGTCTGGTGGTGGCGGCGCTGTCGGTCACCGGCGTGGTGATCTGGTGGCGCAAGCGCCGCGCCCGCATCGCCTCGCGCCGCGGCGCCGCGCGCGCGGGATCGCGCCCGGCCGGATCGCGCTGGGACGTGGCGAGCGAACCCGAGCGCGCCGGGTAGGCGCCGCGAACGGTCCCCCGCGCCACATGAACCTGCCGCTGGCCGGCTGCGTTTGGTAAGAAGTGTGTCGTCTCGAGCGAGGTCGTGAAGGCGATGACGTGGCGGAGCGAACAGATCGCGTGGGCCTGGGACGGCAAGCCGGTGACGGTCGCGCAGACCAGCCATGGCGACGGGCCGACGGTGCTGATGCTGCCGGCGCTGAGCTCGATCTCGACGCGGCGGGAAATGCGGCCGTTGCAGCAGCAGCTCGGCGGGTCGTTCCGGACGGTCGCGATCGACTGGCCGGGCTTCGGCGATCTGCCGCGGCCGAAGATCGATTGGCGGCCCGAGGCCTATCGCGCCTTCCTGAAGCAGGCCGCCGAGCGCCTGCGGCCGGCAGCCACCATCGCGGTCGGCCATGCCGCCGGCTACGCGCTCGCCGAGGCGGCGGAAACCGAAGCGGCACTGGGTGCGCTCAGCCTGATCTCGCCGACCTGGCGCGGGCCGCTGCCGACCATGACCGGCAAGCGCATCGCGGCGTTTCGATCTGTTGCCCGGGCGGTCGATTGGCCGGTGCTGGGCGCGCTGCTGCATCGGCTCAACGTCAACCGGCCGGTGATCGGCATGATGGCGCGCGGCCATGTCTATGCAGATCCCGCCTGGCTGACGCCGGAGCGGCTGCGCGACAAGCTCGCCGTCACCGAAGCCGCCGGCGCGCGCTATGCGTCGGTCCGGTTCGTCGTCGGCGAACTCGACGCGTTTCGCGAAGGTGCAGAATTTCTATCCGCCGCGGCGCGGATCAGGACGCCGCTGCAGGTGGTGTTTGGTGCCCAGGCCCCGCGCAAATCCAAAGTCGACATGGTCGCGCTGGCGGCGCTCGACCACGTCCAGGCGACCGAACTGCCGGTCGGCAAGCTCTCCGTCTATGAGGAGTATCCCGAGCAGGTCGCGCCGGTCGTCGCGGCGTTTCTGCGCAGCAATCCGACGACCGGTTAGCGGCGTCGACGCGCCGCTCCCGCCGGCGTGAGACGGCTACGCCCGGCAGGCCATGAAGCCGTGTTCGATCACGTCCTTCGGCAGGTTGCGGCCGATCAGGACGAGGCGGCTGACGCGCTCCTCGCCGTCTTTCCACGGCCGCTGGTGATCGCCCTCCAGCAGCATGTGCACGGCCTGCACGACGAAGCGCTCGTCGTCGTCCTTGAAGGCGATGATGCCCTTCATCCGCAACAGATCGACGCCGAACTGCTGGGTGATGGTGCCGATCCACGGCATGAACTTCGCCGGATCGAGCGGCTCCTTCGTCACCAGCGAGAAGCTGCTGATGTGATCGTCGTGCTCGTGCTCGTGGAATTCGTCGAGGAAGTCGGGCTCGACTTCCAGAATCCGGTCGAGATCGAACGCGCCGCGGCCGAGCACGTGGTCGAGATCGACGTCGCAGCGCTGGGTGAGATGGATCGTCGCCGTCGGGTTGATGCGGCGGATGCGCGCCTGGACCTGTTTCAGCTCCTCGGCCGAGACCAGATCGGTCTTGTTCAGCAGCACGGTGTCGGCGAAGGCGAGCTGTTCCTGCGCTTCGTGCGCGGTGTCGATCTCGCCGAGCAGATGCTTGGCGTCGACCACGGTGACGATCGAATCCAGCTTGGTCTTGGCGCGGACGTCGTCGTCGACGAAGAAAGTCTGCGCCACCGGGGCGGGGTCGGCGAGGCCGGTGGTCTCGACCAGGATGGCGTCGAACTTGGTCCGCCGCTTCATCAGCCCCTGGATGATCCTGATCAGATCGCCGCGCACGGTGCAGCAGATGCAGCCGTTGTTCATTTCGAACACTTCCTCGTCGGTATCGACGACCAGGTCGTTGTCGATGCCGACTTCGCCGAACTCGTTGACGATGACGGCGTATTTCCTGCCGTGATGCTCGGTGAGGATGCGGTTGAGCAGCGTGGTCTTGCCGGCGCCGAGATAGCCGGTCAGCACCGTCACGGGGGTCGGAGTTCGAGGCTCGGGCATCGCGGTGTCCTTTTGCGGGGGCCGGGACCGGGAGGTCGCGGGAGCCCAATCGGGCATCTTGTGCAATGTTATAACATTGCAATCAATCCCGCAAAGCGGCAGGAGGCGAAGCCGAGCAGAGATTCAGGAGGCGGTGCCGAGCAGAGGAAAGAGCCGAAACGGGCGCCGCAGGATCATGGCCCCGGCGTCGACGTCGCCGCGGTCACCGCCAAGCGGTCGACCTACCAGGCGCAACTGTCGGCTTCTTACTCCGCGCCAAGGTACAGAGCCTCAATCTGGCGAGCTATCTGAGCTAGCGCAGTTCATCGATTGATCGAAGCGATATGGCCCTCGCCGGATGCACTGACTCCTCATCCTGAGGAGCCCCGGCAAAGCCGGGGCGTCTCGAAGGATGCGACGGACGCAGAGCCCGTGGCGCATGGTTCGAGACGGCGCTTCGCGCCTCCTCACCATGAGGTTGTGCCTGCGGCGAGTATTCCTGAACGCCGGTGCTGATCCCCGAACGGCTCAAGTCGCCGGCGCGGTGCGCCCGGGTCACGCCGCGACCAGCAGCGCGACGCCGAGCACGATCAGCACGATGCCGCCGAGTTCGCGCACCGACATCGGCTGCTTGAACGAGTAGTAGGCGACGGCCTGCGCGAACAGCACCTCGACCAGCGCCAGGGTGCGGACATTGGCGGCAGCGGTGAGCGCGAAGGCGAGGAACCAGAATTGCGACGCCGCGGCGCCGACGAAGCCCGCCAGCATCGACGGCTTCCACAGATGCAGGATGTCGCGCAGCACCTGCGGCGCGCGGGCCAGCAGATAGATCGTCAGCACCAGCGTCTGCACACCGAGAGCGAAGACGAGGGTGAACGTCGCCGCGGTGACGAAGCTGACGCTCGGCACCACGATGATCGCGCCGCGAAACCCGACCGCCGACAGTGCGAATCCGGCGGCGGCGGCGAGCCCGAGCGCCGTCGGCCGCAGGCTGGCGAGGTTGCGCGCGCTGCCGGGCCGTAGCGCGGTGATCACCACGCCGAAGGTGGCGATCAGGATCGCGCCGACTTTCAGCACGGTCAGATGATCGCCGAGGAACACGAAGCCGAAGATCGCGGTCTGGATCGCCTCGGTCTTCAGATAGGCGGTGGTGACCACGAAGGAGCGTTCGTTCATCGCCGCCAGCATCAGGCCGGTGGCGGCGATCTGCGACAGCGCGCCGAGCAACAGCCACGGCCAGAAGTCGAGGCCCGGCCACGGCAGCGCGTCGCCGGTCGCCGCGACCACCACGCCGAGGAACAGGATCGAGAACGGAAACCCGAACAGGAAGCGGATGTTGGTCGCGCCCCAGGTGCCGAGCGGCCCGGTCAGCGAACGCTGCATTGCATTGCGCGCGACCTGACCGAGGGCGGCGACGAGCGCGAACGGAATCCAGAGCGAGGCGGTGCTGAGCATGAAATGATCGGGGCTGGAAGGGCGCGGCACCGTGGCCGCCCGGGTCGCCGCGGTCAACCGGAACCGGATCATGCCAGCGTTGCGCGGTGGCGCCGCGCTGGCGCCCGGGCGATTTGACGCTACACTCCTGCCGGAGCCCGACCGGGAGTGACGCCATGCTGCGCTGCCTTGCCGCCTTCGTCGCGCTGTTCGCCGCGCTGCTGTCGCCGGCGCAGGCCGAGGACGGCTTCCGCGGCAGCGAGTGTCTGGCGATGGCGCAAGCGCCGCCGCGCGCGGTGCCGGTCAGTCTGCGGCGGACGGCTGCGGCCGAGCAGGTGCTGATCACCTATCGCGGGCACTCGACCTATACGATCGAAACCCCCGGCGGCGTGATGGTCGCGACCGACTACAACGGCGCCTACGGCACCGGCCGGGTTCCGGACGTCGTCACCATGAACCGCGCGCATTCGACGCACTACACGCTGGCGCCCGATCCGAAGATCGCCCACGTGCTGCACGGCTGGGGCGACGACGGCCAGCCCGCGCATGTCCGGCTGCGGGTCGGCGACGTGATGATCCGCAACGTCACCACCGACATCCGCCGCACCATGTTCGACGACGGCAATGCCGGCATGATCAAGGACGGCAATTCGATCTTCATCTTCGAGGTCGCGGGCCTGTGCATCGGCCATCTCGGCCATTTGCACACCGCGCTCGACGACAGCCATTTCGCCGCGATCGGCCGGATCGACATCCTGATGGTGCCGATCGACGGCAGCTACACGATGTCGCTCGACGGCATCTCGCAGATCACCAAGCGGCTGCGCGCCTCGGTGGTGCTGCCGATGCACCGCTTCATGACGCCGCTCGACGAGTTCATGCGGCGCATCGGCCAATCGTTCGCGATCGATCAGCGCGGCGACAGCGCCCTGCGGATCTCGCGCGATACGCTGCCGGCGACGCCGACGGTGATCATTCTGAAAGGCGTATAGGAAAGCCGATCTCCGATCGGCTCAGAGGCATTTTTGTGAAGAGTGATGGATTGCCGGGTCAAGCCCGGCAATGACGTCGGGATTTGGGTGACGCGTTGCTCTTCATCGGCGCTCCGAGGTGATTCAAGGTCTCACCTCACACCACCCACGTCATGCGCGGGCTTGACCCGCGCATCCATCGGCTTCGAAAAATCCGACGACGATTTCGGACAGAACTACGGCGCGGTCTCGGCCACCACCATGTAGTTCACGTCCATGTCGGCCGACAGCTTCCAGCGGTCGGCGAGCGGGTTGAACACCATGCCGGACTGTTCGGTGACGACCAGCCCGAAGCCGTGCAGATGCTGCTCGAGCTCGGCGGGGGTGACGAACTTGTCCCATTGATGGGTGCCGCGCGGCAGCCAGCGCATGACGTATTCGGCGCCGACGATCGCCAGCGCGAAGCTCTTCCAGTTGCGGTTGAGTGTCGCCACCACCATGATGCCGTTGGGCTTCATCAGCGCCGCGCAGCGGCCGAGGAAGGCGCCGACATCGGTGACGTGTTCGATCACTTCCATCGCCAGCACGATGTCGAAGCGCTCGCGCGGGTCGATCTCCTCCACCGTGGTGCAACGATAGTCGATCGGCAGATGCGACTTGTCGGCGTGGATCTTCGCCGCCGCGATGTTGGTCGCCGACGGATCGATCCCGATCACCTGGGCGCCGAGCCTTGTGAACGGCTCGCACAGCAGCCCGGCGCCGCAGCCGATATCCAGCATCCGCAAGCCTGACAGGCAGCTCAGGCTCTTGGCGTTGCGCTCGAATTTGCGGCAGGCGGCGTCGCGGATGAAGCTGATCCGCAGCGGGTTGATCCGGTGCAGCGGCGCCATCTTGCCGGTCGGGTCCCACCATTGCGCCGACAGTTTGGAGAATTTCGCGATTTCGGCCGGATCGACCGAGGGCGACGCGGGACCGGTGGATTCGGATTGCAGTGCCATGGATGCGCCGTGCTCCTATCGCGCGGTAATTGAACTTCGGAACGCCAAAGGCGCCGAAATGGTCCGGATGGTCTCCCGCCCCTCGCCGACGCCCAGAACGGTGACGTCACCATAGTCGAGAACGCGGCCGAGGATGCTCTGATCGAGGTCAACGCTCTCGATCTTGTCCAGGCTCATCTCGAAGGTACGGCGCTGGATGAATCCGGTTTTATGCACCAGTCGCAGTGACGTGACGTCGGTCTCGGTGGTCCAGCGATGGAACCAGGCCTTGAACGTCAAATACAGCGCGAATACCCCGATCACCGCCGCCAGCCCCAGCAGACCGGGCTCGATCCGCGGATCGACGGCGACAACGTCGGGTACGCGGGTCAGGCCAGCGACCGCGGCAACGATAATCCACAGCCCAAGCGCAGGCAGGTAGAAGATCCAGTGCGGTTTGGCCGAATAGAGCACCTTCTCCCCGGGCTGGAGAATCTTGTCGATGTACCCCCCCATGCTGTCTCCGACGCCTTTCCCGACCGCCTTTCCGAAGCGATTCGCCTCGTCCGCGGCCTCGATTGCTTGCCCGGACCAGCGCCGCTGTGTATACGCGCCTCGCGGCGCCCAACTTGCGGAGTCCGCGCCATCAATACTCGTTGTCTGCAGGGATTGCACTATTCGTCATGGGCCGGCTGGTGATGAAATTCGGCGGCACGTCCGTCGCCAATATCGAGCGCATCCAGAACGTCGCGCGCCATGTCAAGCGCGAGGTCGACGCCGGCCATGAGGTCGCCGTGGTGGTGTCGGCGATGTCCGGCAAGACCAACGAGCTGGTGGCCTGGTGCACCGAGGCGTCGCCGATGCACGACGCCCGCGAATACGACGCGGTGGTGGCGTCCGGCGAGCAGGTGACGTCTGGACTGCTGGCGATCGCCTTGCAGGCGCTCGGCATCCAGGCGCGGTCGTGGCAGGGCTGGCAACTGCCGATCCGCACCAGCGACGCCCACGCCTCGGCCCGGATCGTCGACATCGACGGCAGCGAGATCGTCAAGCGCTTCGGCGACCGCAAGGAAGTCGCGGTGATCGCCGGCTTCCAGGGCATCAATCCGGAAACCGGCCGCATCACCACGCTCGGCCGTGGCGGCTCCGACACCTCGGCGGTGGCGATCGCGGCGGCGCTGAAGGCGGACCGCTGCGACATCTACACCGACGTCGACGGCGTCTACACCACCGACCCCCGCGTAGTGCCGAAGGCCAGGCGGCTCGACAAGGTGGCGTTCGAGGAAATGCTGGAACTGGCGTCGCAGGGCGCCAAGGTGCTGCAGGTCCGCTCGGTCGAGCTCGGCATGGTCTACAACGTGCCGATCTTCGTGCGCTCTTCGTTCGACAAACCCGAAGATATCGATCCGCACGGCACGCCGCCGGGCACGCTGATCTGCAGCGAGGAGAAAATCATGGAGAACCACGTCGTCACCGGCATCGCCTTTTCCAAGGACGAAGCCCAGATCTCGGTGCGCCGGATCGAGGACAAGCCGGGTGTGGCGGCGTCGATCTTTGGGCCGCTGGCCGACGCCAATATCAACGTCGACATGATCGTGCAGAACGTCTCCGAGGACGGCAAGACCACGGATCTCACCTTCACCGTGCCGGCGTCGGATTTCGCCCGCGCCAAGCAGACCATCACCTCGGCGCAGGACAAGATCGGCTATGCCCGGTTCGACAGCGAGACCGACGTCGCCAAGGTCTCGGTGATCGGCTCGGGGATGCGCAGCCATGCCGGCGTCGCGGCCCAGGCATTCGCCGCTTTGGCCGCCCGCAACATCAATATTCGCGCCATCACCACCTCGGAGATCAAGTTCTCGGTGCTGATCGACGCCGCCTATACCGAGCTCGCGGTACGAACGTTGCATACTTTGTACGGGTTGGATCAAGTTTAGAACAATTTTTCAGTCATTTCGGGCCGGGTGCGGCATTCGCCGCCGTTGCCCGCGGCAGGCGTTTTGCTTGGCAAATCAAGCGTCAATTCGCTATACGGCCTGAAGGGCGCGCGGCGCCGGCGAGACGGTTGAACGGCCGGTTCCGGTGCGTCGCGAAGGCTGGAATCGGGCCGTGAATCGGCCTGGTCCCGGCTTGCTTCGAAGGCCGGGGGCGGATCGCGGCCCGGCGAGGTTGCGTCGAGAGGTTCGTCGCCGGCACCGCAGGCCGGCGGTGGTGACGATTTCAGGGGAGATTTCGGCATATGCGGAGCACGTCGGGCGGCCCCCGCGTCTTGCTGAGACGGCTCCGTGAAACCATGGCGGAGCAGGTCTCCGCGCAGGAACGGCTGGACAAGATCGTGGTGCTGATCGCCGCCAATATGGTGGCGGAGGTGTGCTCGACCTACGTCCTGCGGGTCGACAACACCCTCGAACTCTACGCCACCGAAGGCCTCAACCGCGAGGCTGTTCACCAAACCGTGCTGACCGCGCATGAAGGTCTGGTCGGTCTGGTCGCCTCCGAGGCGACGCCGCTGAATCTGTCCGACGCCCAGAGCCATCCGGCGTTCTCGTTCCGCCCGGAGACGGGCGAAGAGATCTATCACTCGTTCCTGGGCGTGCCGATCCTGCGCGCCGGCAATACGCTCGGCGTGCTGGTGGTGCAGAACCGCGCCAAGCGCACCTATGTCGAGGAAGAAGTCGAGGCGCTGCAGACCACCGCCATGGTGCTCGCCGAGATGATCGCCTCGGGCGAATTGTCGGCGCTGGCGCAGCCCGGCGCCGAGCCCGCGGCGCGGCACTCGATCCACAAGACCGGCGCGATCCTGTCCGACGGCATCGCGCTCGGCCACGTCGTGCTGCACGAGCCGCGCGTCGTCATCACCAACTACATCGCCGAGGATCTGCCCAAGGAGATCAAGCGGCTCGACACCGCGCTCGCCAATCTGCGCGCCGATCTCGACCGCCTGCTGGAGCGCGGCGACGTCGCCGACGGCGGCGACCATCGCGACGTGCTCGAAGCCTACCGGATGTTCGCCAACGACCACGGCTGGTCGCACAAGCTGCACGAGGCGGTGGCCACCGGCCTCACCGCGGAAGCCGCCGTCGAACGCGTGCAGTCCGACACCCGCGCCCGGATGCTGCGCTCGACCGATCCTTATCTGCGCGACCGGCTGCACGATCTCGAGGACCTCGGCCACCGGCTGATGCGCCAGCTCGTCGGCCAGAACCACGCGCCGTCGCGCGAACAATTGCCCGACAACGCCATCCTGATCGCGCGCTCGATGGGCCCGGCGGCGCTGCTCGATTACGACCGCAACCGGCTGCGCGGCCTGGTGCTGGAGGAAGGCACCGCGAATTCCCACGTCTCGATCGTGGCGCGCGCGCTCGGCATCGCGGCGATCGGCGAAGTGCCGAACGCGCCGGGCATCGCCGATCCGGGCGACGCGATCATCGTCGACGCCACCTCCGGTTCGATCTATGTGCGGCCGTCGGCCGAGGTCGAGGCCGCCTATGCCGAGCGGGTGCGCTTCCGCGCCCGCCGCCAGGCGCAATATTCGGCGCTGCGCGATCTCGCCTGCGTCACCACCGACGGCCAGCCGATCGACCTGATGATCAATGCCGGGCTGGCGATCGACCTGCCGCATATCGACGACACCGGCTCGTCCGGCGTCGGCCTGTTCCGCACCGAGCTGCAGTTCATGATCGGCCAGAGCCTGCCGCGCTCCAGCGATCAACTCGCGCTGTACCGCGCCGTGCTGGATGCCGCCGGCGCCAAGCCGGTGACGTTCCGCACGCTCGATATCGGCGGCGACAAGGCGCTGCCCTACATGGAGACGGTGGTCGAGGAGAATCCGGCGCTCGGCTGGCGCGCGATCCGGCTCGGGCTCGATCGGCCCGGCCTGCTGCGCAGCCAGATCCGGGCGCTGCTGCGCGCCGGCGGCGGGCGCAATCTGCGCATCATGTTTCCGATGATCTCGGAAGTCGCCGAGTTCGACGCCGCCAAGGCGATCGTCGAGCGCGAGCTGACCTATCTGCGCCAGCACGGCCACACGCTGCCGGAGCGGGTCGATGTCGGCACCATGGTCGAGGTGCCGGCGCTGCTGTATCAGCTCGACGAATTGCTGAAGAAGGTCGACTTCATCTCGGTCGGCTCCAACGATCTGTTCCAGTTTTTGTATGCGGTCGACCGCGGCAACGCCAAGGTGTCGGACCGCTTCGACACGCTGTCGGCGCCGATCCTGCGCGCGCTGCGCGACATCGTGCGCAAGGCGAAAGCCGCCAGGCGCTCGGTGTCGCTGTGCGGCGAGATGGCGTCGCAGCCGCTCGGCGCGCTGGCGCTGATCGCGATCGGCTATCGGGCGCTGTCGGTGTCGGCGGTGTCGCACGGTCCGGTCAAGGCGATGATTCTCGGTCTCGACGCCGCCAAGGCCGAGGCGGCGATCTCGCCGCTGCTCGATCTGCCTTCCGGCAGCGTTTCGATCCGGCACAAGCTCGCGGAATTCGCCGAGGCCCACGGGCTGTCGTTGTAGCGACGATCTCCGCGCCGTCGCCTCGCCGTTGCCTTTTCCGTTTTCGCCTTCGCTGTCCGAGACCGATCGATGTCCACACTGCCCGAAGCCAAGCTCGACGTTCTGCTCGCGCATCACGCCTCGCTCGAAGCGCAATTGCTCGGCGAGGTCGGCGCCTCCGACTACGTCCGCATCACCCGCGAATTGTCCGAGCTCAATCCGCTGGTCGAGGCGGTGAAGGCCTATCGCGAGGTGCGCGACGAACTCGGCGACATCGACGAACTGCTCGAGGATCCGGCCACCGACCCCGAGATGCGGGCGATGGCGGAAGCCGAGCGCGACGCGCTCGACGCCCATCGCGAGGAACTGATCCAGCAGATCCGGGTCGCGCTGTTGCCGAAGGACGCGATGGACGATCGCAACGTGATGCTGGAAATCCGCGCCGGCACCGGCGGCGACGAGGCCTCGCTGTTCGCCGGCGACCTGTTCCGGATGTACGAGAAATTCGCCGCGCTGCAGGGCTGGAGCGTCGAAGTGATTTCCGCTTCCGAAGGCACCGTCGGCGGCTTCAAGGAAATCATCGCCGAAGTGAAGGGCCGCGGCGCCTTCGCCAAGCTGAAGTTCGAATCCGGCGTGCATCGCGTCCAGCGCGTGCCCGACACCGAGACACAGGGGCGCATCCACACCTCGGCGGCGACGGTGGCGGTGATGCCCGAGGTCGAGGAGGTCGACGTCGAGATCAGGCAGGACGATCTCAAGATCGACACCATGCGGGCGCAGGGTGCCGGCGGCCAGCACGTCAACAAGACCGAATCGGCGATCCGCATCACCCATCTGCCGACCGGCATCGTGGTGATGATGCAGGACAGCCGCTCGCAGCACAAGAACCGCGCCTCGGCGATGAACATCCTGCGCTCGCGGATCTACGACGCCGAGCAGCAGCGGCTCGACGCGGCGCGCTCGGCCGAGCGCAAGGAGAAGGTCGGCTCCGGCGACCGCTCCGAACGGATCCGGACCTACAACTTCCCGCAAGGCCGGGTCACCGATCACCGCATCAATCTGACGCTGTACAAGCTGCCGCAGGTGATCGCCGGCGAAGCGCTCGGCGAACTGATCGACGCGCTCACCACCGAGCACCAGGCCGCGCAACTCGCCGCGCAGGGCCATGCGGCCTGAGCCGCGGCCACGCCGCCGCCCGCGCGCAGCGGCGCGCGCGTGAGCAACTCTTTTTCAGGCGCCAGCCTTGCCGCCGCGCGCCGCGCGCTCGGCAAGCGGCTGAAGGACGCCGCGATCGAATCGGCCGAGCTCGACGCCCGGCTGCTGATCGGCGAGGCGACCGGGCTCGATCTCACCGGACTGATCGTGCAGGCCGAGCGACAGCTCGCGCCGGACGAGGCCGAGCGGCTCGACGGATTCGCGACGCGCCGGCTGGCCGGCGAGCCGGTGGCGCGGATTCTCGGCCGGCGCGAATTCTGGGGCCTGCCGTTGACGCTGTCCGCCGACACCCTGGTGCCGCGGCCCGACACCGAGACCGTGGTCGAGGTCGCGCTGGATTATCTGCGCGCCGAGGCGCTGTCGCGTCCGCTGATTCTCGATCTCGGCACCGGCTCCGGCGCGATCCTGCTGGCGCTGCTGTCGGAATGCCCCGACGCGTGCGGCGTGGCGACCGATATCAGTCTCGGAGCTCTACGAGCCGCGCGGGCGAATGCGGTCGCTCTCGGGCTGGCGAATCGCGCCGGCTTCGTCGCCTGCGACTACGCCGCGGCGCTGGCCGGCCGTTTCGACCTGATCGTCTCCAACCCGCCTTACATCCCGGCGCGGGAGATCGCGACGCTCGATGTCGAGGTTCGTGCGCACGATCCGCGCCGCGCGCTCGACGGCGGCGATGACGGTCTCGACGCCTATCGCCGGATCGCCCCCGAATCGAAGCGGCTGCTGCGGCCGGGCGGGGCGCTGGTGGTGGAGATCGGGCAGGGCCAGAGCGACGACGTCGCGGCGCTGATGCGGGCCGCCGGGCTGGCCGTCGCCGACCCGCCGCGCCCCGATCTGGGCGGCGTTTTGCGGGTGGTGACGGGGCGGCATTTGACAGGTTAATGTCGGAATAGATTGCAAAAAACGCTTGGAATATCGGCTGAGAGCGACTACGTTCCGGCCAGGATATCGGTCCAGGGTGGTTGGTCCCGCGGGTCTGCGGTCAAAGACCGAAAAAGAACAGAGTTCTTGTCGAGAGCCCGGATCGAAATGGGTTCCCAAACGGCGGTTTTGATGGAGCGCGAAGGCTGAGACAGCCGCGCTGCTCGCGACCGCAGAGCGAACGAAAGCCTGAATTACGCTTGAAGAACTCACGCAAGCGAAGCTGAGCCTGCTGTGGCGGGCTCGTTGAATGGTCCGGCCGGCGCGGCGCGGCGCGCTCCGGAGTTGGGGAACGCGTCTTTGTTGAACGCGACATACGGCACTAACGAGACCGGGCGGATCAATACTTCGGATGGTCGCATTGCGTTCGGCGTCGGCCGCGCGTCCGGCGATGCATGCCCCGACAGAATTATGACTGGCCGCAGCATGCCGGCCTTCGCAACACACTCCAATCGGAACAAGCGGCCGTCGGGATATCGCGACGGTCGGGATATAACGGGTTCGTAAGAAGGTAAGACATGAGAAACGGGCAGAACAACAAGCGGCTGCGTAACCGGAACAGCGGTAGCAACAATAATAACAACAACAACAACAACCGGCGCGGCCAGAACCCGATGACCCGGGTGTTCGAGTCGAATGGACCCGATATCAAGATCCGCGGGACCGCCTCTCACGTCGCCGAGAAATACGTTCAGCTCGCGCGCGACGCGCGCTCCTCCGGTGACCCGGTCGCGGCGGAGAATTACTATCAGCACGCCGAGCATTATTTCCGGCTGATCGCCGCGGCGCAGGAGCAGTTCCGGCAGAACCAGCCGCAGCAGGCGCCGCGTATCGACAACGAGATGTCGGACAGCGACGACGACGGCGAGAGCGATTACTCGAATTTCGGCGCCGAGCCCGGCCTCGTCCCGGTGCAGCAGCAGCCGCAATCCTATCAACCGCGCGAACCCCGCGAACAGCCGCAGTTTCAGCCGCGCGAGCCCCGCGAGCAGCCGCAGCCCCGCGAGCATCGGCCGCAGCCGCAATTCACGCCGCGGGTCGAGCAGCCGCAGCCGAGCGTCGACGCCGGCGTCGATCGGTTGCCCTCATTCATCACCGGGCCGCAGCCGCAGATCAGCCCCGCGGCGTTCGAGGGCGCGACGGGTGCTGGCGGCGAACGCTTTCCGCCGCGTCGCCGGCGTCGTCCGCACGCGCCGCGCACCGCCGAAGGCGCCGCAGCCGCCCCGGTGCCGGCCGAAGACGCCACCCCCGGCAACGAATAAGCCGAGCCGGAATCGGTTTCGAGACCACAAGGGTCGCGCGCTGGCGCGGCCCTTTTCTGTTGCGCTGGCGCGCTCAGCGCGGCCGCAGCGGCAGGTCGGTGTCGTCGGCCTGCATCGGCGACGGCACCAAGGATGGCTCCAGCGAGGGGATCAGCCGGGTGCGTTCGCGCCTGGCCTGGATCGGCCGGACCACCTGCTTGGTCGCTTCGACCACATGGACGCCCGCCAGCGGCAGTGAGGTGGCGGCGCCGATCCGCTCCCACGCCGGCGCCGAGCGCAGCAGCCAGGCCTGCTCGAGCGGGGGCACGAACAGCGCCTCGCTCCAGCCGACCGGGGTGAACCAGGTCCGCCGCAGCAGATCGGAAATCTGCGAGCGCGAATACGGCCGTCCGTGACCGAACGGGGTGTTGTCGATGCGCGCCCAGACGCCGCGGCGATTCGGCACCACCGCCAGCAGCCGTCCCGACGGCGCCAGCACTCGCCACACCTCGCGCAACAGCGCGTCGGGGTCGTCGGACATTTCCAGCGAATGCACCAGCAGGATGCGGTCGACCGCGGCGTCGGGCAGCGGCAGCGCGCGCTCCTCGACCAGCGTCGACAGCGTGGCGCGCGCGGTCGGCCATTTCAGCACACCCTGGGCCGCCGGCATGAAGGCGATGCAGCGTTCGCAATTGTGACGAAACAGGCCGAGATACGGCGTCGGATAGCCGAGCCCGAGCACGCGCTGTCCGCGCGCGTCCGGCCAGTGCGTCTGGATACCGCGATTGATCAGGCGCCGGGCGACCACGCCGAGCCGGTTGGAGTAGAACTCGCGCAGATTGACCACGTCGATCGTCATGCGGAGCTTTTACCACGGCAGCGGACAGTCCGGCAAAGCGGCGTGCTGCGGAGTTGACACGCGCATTCTCCCGCATTTCACCGAACTCGCCGTCCGTGGTAGAGTTCGCATCGCGTCGCTCCGGCGGTCGCCACCAGCGTCGGGCGCATCCGCACCGTACAATTCCCGGGAGATCTCATGCCTGCCGACATCCGCATCGTTCCGTGCCTCACCGACAATTTCGGCTACCTGGTCCACGACCCGTCGAGCGGCGCCACCGCCTCGATCGACGCGCCGGAGGCCGCGCCGCTGATCGCGGCGCTGGAGAAGGAAGGCTGGAAGTTGACCGATATTCTGGTGACGCATCATCACGGCGATCACGTCGGCGGCATCGCCGAACTGAAGAAGAAGTATCAGTGCCGCGTCGTCGCGCCGCACGACGCCAACGCCAAGATCGCCGACGTCGATCTGCGCGTCGAGGAGGGCGACGTCGTCAAGGTCGGCGGACTGAGCGCGCGGGTGCTGGAGACGCCGGGCCACACGCTCGATCACATCTCCTACGTGTTCGACGACGACCGCGCGCTGTTCGCCGCCGATACGCTGTTCTCGATCGGCTGCGGCCGGGTGTTCGAGGGCACCTATCCGATGATGTGGGAATCGCTCTTGAAGCTGCGGGCGCTGCCCGACGACTTCAAACTGTATTGCGGCCATGAATACACCGCTTCCAACGTCAAATTCGCGCTGACGATCGAGCCCGACAACGCAGCGCTGCAGGCGCGCGCCAAACAGGTCGAGCAGCAGCGCGCCGCCGGCCAGCCGACGATCCCGGTGACGCTCGGCGAGGAGAAGAAAGCCAATGTGTTCCTGCGCGCCGACGAGCCGTCGGTCGCGGCGGCCATCGGCTTCGCCGGCGAGAGTGCGGCCGACGTGTTCGGCGAGATCCGCGAGCGCAAGAACAACTCGTGAGCGCGCCGATGCTGTCGGCCGCGGACATCATCGCGCGGCTGAAGCTGCAGCCGCATCCCGAAGGCGGCCATTATCGCGAGACGTTTCGCGATCCCCGCTGCGACGCCTCCGGCCGCAGCGTCTCGACCGCGATCTATTTCCTGCTGGCGCGCGGCGAACGCTCGCACTGGCACCGCATCGACGCGGTCGAAATCTGGCACTACTACGCGGGCGCGGCGCTGACGCTGCAGATCGCCGACGACGACGGCCTTCGCACGATCACGCTCGGCCCGGATGTCGCAGCCGGCGAAACGCCGCAGGCAATCGTGCCGCCGCACGCCTGGCAGGCGGCCGCCGCGACCGGCGACTGGACGCTGGTCGGCTGCACCGTGGCGCCGGGCTTCGATTTCGCGACGTTCGAACTTGCGCCGCCGGGCTGGGCGCCCGGGACCTGAACGGGAACGCTCCGGGATACCGGGTCCCCGCCTGCGCGGGGACTTGTGGCACCGGCTTTGCCACGATCACTTCCGTCATGCGCGGGCTTGACCCGCGCATCCATCGCGCGCGCAAGCGCGCCGGATGACTCTTTGCGAAGAAGATGGATTGCCGGGTCGAGCCCGGCAATGACCACGGCGCTGTCGGGCGCAGGCCCAGCCCGTAGGATGGGTTAGCGCGAAGCGCGTAACCCATCGTGCGACGGTGTGCGCGAAGGGATGGGTTACGGCGCAAGTGCGCCTAACCCATCCTACGAGCTACGAGCTGGGATACTGGGTCCCGATGCGCGGGGACGACGGCTTTTTTGGTGGCGCTCGCTTTGCCACGATCACTCCCGTCATGCGCGGGCCCGACCCGCGCATCCATCGCGCGCGCGAGCGCGCCACATGACTGTTTGCGAAGAAGATGGATTGCCGGGGCGAGCCCGGCAATGACGGCGGTGGTGTCGGGGGCAGGCCGTGCCTCGGCGCAGTCGATTACTTCGCCTTGTCGGCGAGAAACGCCTCGACCTCTTCGCGGTCCGGGCACGCGAACGCCCCGCCCGGCCTGGTGCATTTCAGCGCCGCGGCGGCGGAGGCGAAGCGCAGCGCGCTGGCGATGTCCTGGCCTTCGCTGAATGCCACCGCGAAGCCGCCGTGGAAGATGTCGCCGGCGCCGAGCGTGTCGACGACGTGCACCGGAAACGCCGGGGTCTGCTGGAATTGCTGCTGGGCGTCGAGCCACAGCGTGCCCTTGGGGCCGCGGGTGACGGCGACGAAGGCATGAGTGAGCTTCGCCACCTTCTTCAGCGCCGTCTCGTCGTCGTCGGTGCCGGCGGTGGCGTGCAGCGCTTCGGCCGAGAAGATCAGGTGCGACGACGCGGTCAGCAGACCTTCGTTCAGCGACATCGCGCTGTCGATGTCGACCACGACCGGAATGCCGCGCCTGGTCGCCTCCGCGCAGAGCGGCGTCGCGAAGCCGGCGCAGCGGCTCTCGATCATGATCGCGTCGCAGTCCTTCAGCAGTTCATCGGCGTCCGGCAACGCGACGTTCCACAGCTTAGGATCGCGGAAGGTGACGATGGTGCGTTCGCCGGTCGGATCGACCAGCACCGCCGAGATCGGCGTCACCAGCCCCGGCATGTGGATCAGGCCGGAGGTGCCGATGCCTTCCTCGCCGAGCTTGTCGAAGATGAAGCCCCCCGCGACTTCGCTGGCGTCACCCATCGGGCCGCACATCGTCGCGGTGCCGCCGAGCCGGGCGATGCCGATCCCGGCATTGAGCGCGTTGCCGCCGCAGATCTCCTCATAGGCGCTGGCGGGGATCTTGTTGCCGCGGCCCGGCACCGCCTCGATCCGGAAGGTGAGGTCGCGGACCGGGATGCCGACGCAGAGAATGCGCGGATTGGGCTTTGCGGTGTTCGTCATGATGTCTGCTCCAGCCAGCGGCCGACCAGATGATGCGCGATCGCGAACGGGTGCGGCCCGACCAGGCCGTCCGGATGTTGGCGGTTGAGCATCGCGGCGGCCTCGTCGCGCGAGAACCAGCGCGCATCTTCGAGTTCGGTGAAGTCGATGGTGATGTCTTCGGTGGTTGCCACCGCCGTACAACCGATCATCAGCGAAGATGGATACGGCCACGGCTGCGTCATGTAGTAGCGCACCTCGGAACAGCGGATGCCGGACTCCTCATAGATCTCGCGGCGCACAGCGTCCTCGATCGTCTCCGCCGCCTCGACGAAGCCGGCGAGGCACGAATACATCCCGGCCGGAAACGGCTTCTGCCGGCCGAGCAGGCACTTGTCGCCCGACGTCACCAGCATGATCACCACCGGGTCGGTGCGCGGAAAATGCTCGGCCTTGCAGGTCGGGCAGTCGCGCTTCCAGCCGCCCTGCGACATCGCGGTGCGGGCGCCGCAATTGGCGCAATAGCCGTGGCGCTGGTGCCAACCGACCATCGACTTCGCCATCGCGATCGCCGAGAGCTGCTCGGCGGGCAGGATGCCCTGCATCGCCATGCCGCGCAGCTCGGCGATGCCGGCGTCGCTGCGGGTCATCAGCGTTTCGACCGCCGCGGCGCCGATGCCCATGCCGAACACCGCCGCGCCGTCGCGCAGGCCGAGAAAGATCGTGCCGGGATTGGCGCCGAGCGCCAGCGCCTCTCTGATCGACAGCAGCGCGCGCGGGCCGCTCTCCTCGTGCTTCACCACCAGCGAATCGCGATGCACCACATAGGCGCGGGTGTCGCTCTTGTCCTCCATCGCCATCAGTTTGGAATCATCGCCGCGCAGATGCGCGGCGCGGTCGAGGACGTTGCTGACGAAGGCCGGCTGGCCGAGCGGGAACGCGCTGCTCATCGGCTCAGCCCAGCCAGATCTTGCGCCGCAGCGCGTTGATGAATTGCTGCACTTCTTCGGCGTCGTGCGGCAGCGCCGGCACCACGCCCCACACCGGCCGCGGCCAGGCGGCGTCGTTGGAGCGCCGCGCGATCACATGAACATGAAGCTGCGGCACCACATTGCCGAGCGCCGCGATGTTCAGCTTGTCGCATTTGGTGATCTCCTTCAGCGCGCGGCCGACCCGGGAGATTTCCGTCATCAATTGCGCCTGCGCGACCTCGTCGAGATCGATGATCTCGACCGCGCCGGCGCGGCGCGGCACCAGCAGCAGCCACGGATAATTCGCGTCCTTGATCACCAGCACGCGGCTGAGCGGCAGGTCGCCGATATTGATGGTGTCTTTTTCGAGCTGCGGGCTGAGCGACCAATCGGAGGGCATGGCGGTTCCATCGGCCCGTTGGCAAAAGCGGGCTCTTGCGTGGTTGCGGGGGCGGGCCTCGGCCTCTCATAGCAACTCGGCCGAGGCCACGAAAGCCGCGGCGCGATGCGGAATTCACCGCCGCTGCCGCCACGTTGTGGGCTCGCACTGTCCGAAGGTCCAAGACGCTGCGCGCCCGCTTGCATTCGGGCGGTTTTGGCTCCAAATAGGGACCGGGAGATTGGCGGTGGACGAGCCACTCGCCAACCGGGTCAGGTCCGGAAGGAAGCAGCCCTAACGAGGTCCGGATCGGGTCGCTCGTCAGTCTCCTACCTGTTTTTCCGGCCGTTGCGCGCCGGTCGATCCAAAGGTGGCGTATCGGCCCGGCCTGCCGGGCGTCTGTCGGGCGCGGAGCGGATCGAGGGCTCCGCCGGACAGCTCCGCCCCGTTCCGCAATGCGGCCCCGAGAGAGAACACATTGCGGAACGACCGATGACCGACGCAGGCCCTCCCGCGACCCCTTCGGACGATTCGGATCAGACCGGCCTCGGCCTGGATGCAGGCGCCCCGGGCGCAGGAGCGCTGGGCGGCGCGCCGGCCGGCGCCTACCGGGTGCTGGCGCGCAAATATCGTCCCAACAGTTTCGAGGATCTGATCGGCCAGGAAGCGGTGGTGCGCACCGTCTCCAATGCGTTCGACACCGGGCGGATTCCGCAGGCCTGGATCCTCACCGGCGTGCGCGGCGTCGGCAAGACCACCACTGCGCGCATTCTGGCGCGGGCGCTCAATTACGAAATGCCGGACGGCTCGGTGAAGGGGCCGACCATCCACATGCCGGTGCACGGCGTGCACTGCAAGGCGATCATGGAAAGCCGGCACATGGACGTGCTGGAAATGGACGCCGCCTCGCATACCGGCGTCGACGACGTCCGCCAGATCAACGACAGCGTGCGCTACGCGCCGGCGTCTGCGCGTTACAAGGTCTACATCATCGACGAAGTCCACATGCTGTCGACGGCGGCGTTCAACGCCTTCCTGAAGACGCTGGAGGAGCCGCCGGAGCACGCCAAATTCGTGTTCGCCACCACCGAGATCCGCAAGGTGCCGGTGACGGTGCTGTCGCGCTGCCAGCGCTTCGATCTGCGCCGTGTCGAAGCCGACGTGCTGATGAAGCATCTCGGCGGCATCGCCGCCAAGGAAGGCGTCGAGGTCGAGGCGGAAGCGCTCGGCATCATCGCCCGCGCGGCCGAAGGCTCGGTGCGCGATTCGCTGTCGCTGTTCGATCAGGCGATCGCCCATGCGGCCGGTCTGGTGCGCGCCGATCAGGTCCGGCAGATGCTCGGCCTCGCCGACCGCACCCGCGTGATCGAGCTGTTCGACGCGCTGGCGCGCGGCGATATCGCGGCGGCGTTCGCCGAATTCCGCGACCAATACGACACCGGCGCCGATCCGGTGGTGGTGCTGAGCGACCTCGCCGAATTCGTGAACTTCGTCACGCGGGTCAAGATCGTGCCGGCGACCGCCGACAACGTCGCGTTCGGCGAGACCGAGCGGCTGCGCGGGCGCGAATTCGCGACCCGGCTGTCGATGCGGGTGCTGTCGCGGATGTGGCAGATGCTGCTCAAGGGCATCGCCGAGGTGCAAAGCGCGACGCGCCCGGCCGCGGCCGCCGAGATGGTGCTGGTGCGGATCGCCTACGCGGCCGATCTGCCGACGCCGGACGAGGCGATCCGGATGATCGAACAAGGCGGTGGCGGGACGCCGCTGCCCTCCGGTGGAAGCGGCGGAGCTGCTCCGCGTGGCGCCCCCTCCGCGTCGGTCTCCGTCGCGCCGACCCATGCGGCGATGGCGCCGCGCAGCGCGCCGCCGATGCTGCGTGGCGGCGCCGAGACCATGGCCCGGCCGCAGCCCGCCGCGCCTGCCGCGGCCCAGCAACCGACCCCCGCGGCGTTGACGATCACCAGCTTCCCGCAGCTCGTCGCGCTGGCGTCCGAGAAGCGCGATGTGATGACACGGATGGCGCTGGAAGCCGATGTGCGGCTGGTGCGGATCGAGGACGGCCGGCTCGAACTGGCGCTGGAACGCACCGCCTCGCGCGCCCTGATCGGCGACCTCGGCCGCAAGCTCGAACAATGGACCGGGCGGCGCTGGACCGTGATCGTGTCGAACGAGCCGGGACAGCCGACGCTGCGATCCCAGAACGAGGCGCAGAAGAACGAACGCGAGCGCGCCGCGGAGAGCGATCCGCGGGTGCAGGAGGTGCTGGCGCGTTTTCCCGGCGCCAAGGTGATCGAGGTGCGGCGGCTCGCCACCGAGCCGGCCCCGACCGATTCGGATATCGAAGACCCCGCCGACCCGGTCGACGACGACGATTCATGAGAATTCTGGCTCTTTCGAAAGGAACCGATCATGGCTGATTTCCTCGGCATGATGAAACAGGCGGCGCAGCTTCAGTCGAAGATGAAGGCGATGCAGGCGGAGCTCGACCAGATCGAGGTCGAGGGCCTGTCCGGCGGCGGCCTCGTCAAGGTCCGGATGACCGCCAAGATGGAAGTGCGCGGCGTTTCGATCGACCCCTCGCTGCTGAAGGCCGACGAAGGCGAGGTGCTGGAAGATCTGCTGGTCGCGGCGCTGGCCGACGCGCATCGCAAGGCGGAAGCCGCGATGCAGGAGAAGATGCAGGCGCTGACCGGCGGGCTCGGCCTGCCGCCCGGCCTCGGGCTGGGCTAGTCTTCCAGGAATACCGATTCGCAAGTTCTCGCCGACGTGCCGGCGGGCGTCTCGTTTGCGCCTGCCGCCGATCCGACTCACCGAAACGGATAGCTGTCCCGATGGCCATCGCGGTCGCAGGCCCCGAGATCGAACGTCTGATCCAGTTGCTGGCGCGGCTGCCGGGTCTCGGCCCGCGCTCGGCGCGGCGCGCCGCGCTGCATCTGATCAAGAAGCGCGACGCGCTGATGTCGCCGCTCGCCTCGGCGCTGCAGGTCGCGATCGACAAGATCGAGGTCTGCAAGACCTGCGGCAACATCGATACGCAGAATCCCTGCACGGTGTGCACCGATCCGCGTCGCGATCCGTCGATCATCGTGGTGGTGGCCGACGTCGCCGATCTGTGGGCGCTCGAACGCGCTTCCGCCACCAATGGCCGCTATCACGTGCTCGGCGCGACGCTGTCGCCGCTCGACGGCGTCGGCCCCGACGATTTGACCATCGACGCGCTGGTGGCGCGCGCCCATGATCCCGCGGTCGGCGAGATCATCCTGGCGCTCAACGCCACGGTCGACGGCCAGACCACGGCGCATTACGTCACCGACCTGCTGCAGGACGCGGGCGTCAAGGTGACGCGGCTCGCCCACGGCGTCCCGGTCGGCGGCGAACTCGACTATCTCGACGAAGGCACGCTGTCGGCCGCGATGCGGCAGCGGACCCTGTTCTGAACCACCGGAAATGGACCTGATGATCGAACGACTGCTGAAATCCTCGCTGATTGTCGCCGCGCTGATGGTGCTCCCGGTCTTGCCTGCGCGCGCGCAGGCCGCCGACAGTCAGGCAGCGCTGCCGAAGCCGAAGGCGATGAAGGTGGGCGACGTGCTCAGCGGCGAACTCACCGCGATGCGCTCGCGCGCCAGGGCCAAGGGCAAGAAGGGTCCGGTGTATCAGCTCGTCAGCGAGCCGCGCCGGCTGCCGCCGCCGTCCGGCCTGTGCAATCTCGAGAACGGGCCGGAAACGTTCCAGATCGTGCCCGCCAGCGACGCCCAGGCGGCGCAGCTCAAATCGCGCCTCGGCAAGAACGTGGTGCTGAAAGTCGAGTCGGTGGCCTGCGCCGAGGAGGCCGGGCAGTACAGCGAGGCTGTGGTGACGAAGTGGAGCCTGGTGAACTAAGCGGCCGCTTGATCACGCCGTAATTCTCTCCGTCATGCCCGGGCTTGTCCCGGGCATCCACGAACAGGCGCCTGCGTCGATGTAAGAACGTGGATGGCCGGGACAAGCCCGGCCATGACGACGTTTGAGCAAGAACAAAGCGGTGCGGGTCTAAACCCTCACCGGTCCGAGCGCCGTGAAATGATCGCGGCGCTGCAGCCAGAGCAGTAGCACCAGGCTCGGCGCGGCGACCGCGACGCTGATGATGAAGAACGCCGGCCAGCCGGTCGCCTGCGCCACATAGCCGGCGCCCGCCGACAGATAGGTCCGCCCCACCGCCGACAGCGCCGTCAGCAGCGCGTATTGCGTGGCGGTGTGCAGCGGGTTCTGGCATAGCGCCGACAGATACGCGACGAAGATCACGGTGCCGATCGCGCCGGTGAAATTCTCGACCGAAATCGCCAGCGCCAGCGCCCATTGGTTGACGCCGACGGTCGCGAGCCATGCGAACGCCAGATTCGACAGCGCCTGCAGCACAGCGCCGATCCACAGGCTGGCGACCAGCGAGTAACGTCGCGCCAGGAAGCCGCCGGCGAAGCCGCCGATCAGCGTGGCGGCGAGGCCGACGCCCTTGACGATCGCCGCGTAGTCGTTCCGCGAAAAGCCGAGGTCGATCACGAACGGCGCCGTCATGGTGCCGGAGAACGCGTCGGTGAATTTGAACAGCACCACGAAAGCCAGCACCGCCAGAGCATCTTTGCGGATGAGAAATTCCGAGAACGCGCCGATCGCCGCGCGCGTCACCCGGGTGAATGCGGTTTCGCCGCTGGTGGCGGCCTCGGCGCGGCGCGATTGCTCCGGTTCGGTCGCGAGCAGTGCCGTGACCGTGCCGATCAGCACCATGCCGGCCATCGTCACATAGCCCCACATCCAGGCGTCGGCGCGCGCGAGGCCGGTGCCCTCATAGGCGCTGACCAGAAACAGCACGCCCGCGGTCGAGATCAGCATCCCGATCCGGTACGCCGCCACATAGGACGCCATGCCGGCCGCCTGCTCATTCTCCGGCAGGCTCTCGACGCGGAACGCATCGACCACGATGTCCTGCGTCGCCGACGCGGCCGCGACCAGCAGTGCGCCGATCGCGACGAACAGCGGCGCATGCGCCGGATCGGTCAGCGCCAGCAGCAGGATCGCTCCGATCAGCAGCAGTTGGGTCGCGACCAGCCAGCCGCGGCGGCGGCCGAACCAGCGCGACAGCAGCGGCACGTGCAGCGCGTCGACCACCGGCGCCCAGATGAATTTCAGCGTGTAGGGCGTGCCGACCAGCGCGAACAGGCCGATGGTGCCGAGATCGACGCCGGATTCGCGCATCCACACCAGCAGCGTCGAGCCCGACAGCGCCAGCGGTAACCCGGACGAGAAGCCGAGAAACAGCACGATCAGCACGCGCGGCTGCAGATACACCGTCACCGCCTCGCGCCAGCCCGGCTTGGCCGGGGCGACGGGAGGCAGCGGCTCTGGATTCGATGCGGCGTCAGCGTTCATGTTTGGGGTGGTAGCAGATTCGAGCGTCGGATGGCATTCGCTGCAATTTCGACGGTCATCGCCCGGCTTGACCCTACGACATTCACACATCTGCTTTGGCTGTTGCGGGCGGCAGCTTTCTCTGACTCGATAGTGGTCGAGATCTGAGGAGGAGCAGATGGACGTTGGTTTGGGACGGTTCGGTGACCGGCGCCTGGAAAAAGGGGGGCCTGCTTGCTGGCTCGGCTGGTCGACGTCGGTCGCGCGGGGATCAGCGTGCGCCGGGTCGGCGGAGATCGTGCGGGCGAGATCCGCTTCACCCGGTTTCTGCGTAATCCCCGAGTGACGCCACAGGAGATGGTGGCGCATGCCAGGGCGCGCACCGCCGGGCTGGTCGAGGGCCGCCACATTCTGGCGATCCAGGACACCACGACGCTGCGCGATGACGGCAAGCTGTGCAGCTTGAACCTGCACCCGACGATCGCCGTCGATGCCGCCGATGGCGCATTGCTCGGGCTTGTCGATGCGGTGTTTCTCAGCCGCGTCGGCGGCACCAAACGGCTGTGTGCCAAACGGCCGTTCGCCGACAAGGAAAGCCGACGCTGGCTCGATGCGACCAGGGCGGCGGCCGGTCTGGTCGCCGCGGGCGCAGCTTGCGTGACCGTCATCGCCGACCGCGAAGGCGACATCTACGATGAGTTCGCCTGCCGGCCGGCAGAAACCGAACTGTTGATCCGCGCCCATCATGATCGCGCTCTGGAAGGCGGCGGCAGGCTGTACGACTGCATGGCTCAGGTGGCCGAGCTTGGCCGCGAGACCATCGATCTGCCGGCTAATCCGGGCCGGTCGGCGCGTCGGGTGACGCTGGCGCTTCGTGCCCGCGAGATCACCTTGAAGCGACCCAAGCGCAACCATCCGGCCGAAGCGGCGCATCTGCCCAAGAGCGTGACGCTGACCTTGGTGGAAGCGCGCGAGATCGATCCGCCGCCCTCGGTGGCGCCGGTGCATTGGCGTCTGCTGACGACGCACGAGGTGACGACGCTGGCGCAAGCTCTGCTGATCACCAGGTTCTATCGCCAGCGCTGGACCATCGAGCAAGTCTTCCGCCTGATGAAGACCAAGGGCTTCGACATCGAAGCGGTGCGTATCGCCGAGGGCGGACCGTTCGAGAACCTGACCACCGCGACTCTGATCGCCGCGATCCAGGTGCTGCAGATGGTGCGTGAACGCGATGGTGCAGCCGGCCGGCCGATGCAGGACACGTTCGACCCCGACGATGAGCCGGCGCTCCAAACCATCTGCCGAACACTGGAGGGCAGCACCGCGAAACAGAAAAACCCGCATCCGCCAGGATCACTCGCCTACGCCAGTTGGATCTGCGCCCGCCTTGGCGGATGGACCGGCTACTACGGCAAGCCAGGCCCCATCGTGATCCTCCACGGCCTCCAATCCCTCAGAGCCATGCTCGCAGGCTGGAAGCTAAGGCCAGATGTGTGAATCTCGTAGGGCTTGACCGGGCGACCCAGTACTCACCGCCGATCGTTGTGAAGCATGCGGGATATCCGGCGAGGACGTCGTTCGGCAACAGATGCTCCGGAATACTGGATCACCCGCTTTCGCGGGTGATGACGGCTCCTTTGGGGCGCCGTCGCGGACTTAGGTTGAAACGACCTCGTCGATCTTGAAGGCGCGCGAGGCGAACAGCTCGGCGCGGTCCGGCGCCAGCGGCGCCTCGTTGCTCGATGTCGACGTCGATGTCGGCGCTGGGGCGTCGGGCGCCGCAAAATCCAGCTCCTCGATCCGCGCGGCGCGGCGTTCGATCTTGTCGGCGGAGACGAGAATCTGGCGGACGTCGTCATTGACCTGGCCGAAATGCGTCTGCAGCTTGGTGACGCGCTCGCGCAGGCGCGCGAGATCGTCGCCGAGGCTCAGCACCTCGGTGCGGATCTGGTCGGCGGCGTCGCGCATCCGCGCGTCCTTGAGGATCTGCTGCATCACCTGGATCGCCAGCATCAAGAGCGACGGCGACACCAGCACGATGCGGGCCCGATAGGCCTTCTGGATGACGTCGTCGAAGCCGTCGTGGATTTCGGCATAGACCGATTCCGACGGCACGAACATCAGCGCGGTGTCCTGGGTCTCGCCGGGGATCAGGTATTTGTCGGCGATGTCGCCGACATGGCGCATCACGTCGATCCGCAGCCGTTGCGACGCCGCCTTCTTCTCGTCGTCGGTCCGCGCCTCGCGCAGCGCAGTGACGGCTTCCAGCGGAAACTTGGCGTCGATGCACAGCGGCCGCTGGTCGGGCAGGAACACCACGCAATCCGGGCGCTTGCCGGTCGAGAGCGTGTACTGGAACGCGTAGGCGCCCTTCGGCATGCCGTCCTGCACGATCGATTCCATCCGCGCCTGGCCGAATGCGCCGCGCGCCTGCTTGTTGGCGAGCACGTCGCGCAGCGTCGTCACCTGGTCGGTCAGCTCGGTGAGGTTCTCGTGCGCGCGGTCGATGATGCCGAGCCGCTCGTGCAGCGCCTGCAGGCTTTCCATGGTGTGGCGCGTCGATTGCGTCATCGACTGGCCGAAGCGGTGGCTGACATTGTCGAGCCGCTCGCTGACGGCACGCGCCATCTCGGCCTGCCTGCCGGCCAACGCTCGGCCCATCGCATCGACGCGGCCGTTGGCTTCGCTCTGGAACCGGATCAGGTCCGACAGTCGCTGCTCCAGGTCCGACGCACGGCGAGCCTGCTCCAGCGCCGCGGCGCCGCCGCCCTGCAGCCCGCGCGCGATCACCAGCACGATGGCCAGCAGCAACAGCAACGCCATCGTACCGGTGCCGACCAGCGCGGCGCCGACGCTGACCGGGGCGTCGCCCAGAGTGAACAGAATCTCGTGCATCGGCCGGACCGTAGCAGATCGCACGGCATTTGCGAACGAAGAGAGAACATCACGCTGAACAGATCTTTAAGCCGGCCCGCGCCGAAAGTGGCAGAGCCTCCGGTCGGTCCCGGATTGACCGCAAAGCGCGCGCGCCTTAAATCGCCGCCATGGCCCTGCGCGAAATCATCATCCTGCCCGATAAGCGGCTGCGTGAAATCTCCAAGCCCGTCGCCGAGGTGACGCCGGAGATCCGCAAGCTCGCGGACGATATGTTCGAGAGCATGTACGAGGCGCCCGGCATCGGGCTGGCGGCGATTCAGATCGCCGAGCCGGTGCGGCTGATCACGATGGACATCGTGCGCAAGGAGGGCAACGGCCAGAGCGATCCGCGCGCCTTCATCAATCCGGAGATCGTGGGCGCGTCGGCCGAGCTGAACGTCTACGAGGAAGGCTGCCTGTCGATCCCCGAATACTACGCCGAGGTCGAACGCCCGAAGACGGTGCGGATCCGCTACACCGATCTCGACGGGCAGGTGAAGGAAGAGGACGCCGACGGGCTGTTCGCGACCTGCATCCAGCACGAGATCGACCACCTCAACGGCGTGCTGTTCGTCGACCATCTGTCGAAGCTGAAGCGCGCGATGGTGGTCCGCAAGTTCGAGAAGGCCGCCAAGCGCGGTATCAAATACGTCTGAGCGCTTGCGCAGATGACCGGCCGACGCATTGCGGCGCCCGGCCCTTCGTCGGCCCAGACCTGGGACCCTCACGCCATGCCGCTTCGCCTCGTCTTCATGGGCACGCCCGATTTCGCGGTGCCGACGCTGCTCGCTTTGTCGGGGCACGGGCACGACATCGCCGCGGTCTACACCCGCGAGCCGAAGCCCGCCGGGCGCGGGATGAAGCTGCAGGACAGTCCGGTGGCGCAGGAGGCCAAGCGGCTCGGGATTCCGGTGCTGACGCCGAAGACGCTGAAGACCGACGACGCGCTGGCGGAGTTCCGCAGCCACGAGGCCGACGCCGCGGTGGTCGTCGCCTACGGCATGATTCTGCCGCAGGCGATCCTGGATGCACCAAAGCTCGGCTGCTACAATCTGCACGGCTCGCTGCTGCCACGCTGGCGGGGGGCTGCGCCGCTCAACCGCGCGATCATGGCGGGCGACGCCGAGAGCGGCGTGATGGTGATGAAGATGGACGCCGGGCTCGACACCGGCGACGTCGCGATGGCGGAGCGGATCGCCATCACCGATGCGATGACCGTCACCGATCTGCACGATTCGCTGGCGCGGCTCGGCGCCGATCTGATGGTGCGGGCGATGGCGGCGCTGGAGCGCGGCGGGCTGCAACTCACCCGGCAGAGCGAGGACGGCGTCACCTACGCCGCCAAGATCGATAAGGCCGAGGCGAAAATCGATTTCGCCCGGCCGGCGCAGGCGGTGCTGCGCCACATTCACGGCCTGTCGCCGTTTCCGGGCGCGTGGTGCGAATTGCCGATCGACGGCG
This sequence comes from Rhodopseudomonas palustris, assembly GCF_034479375.1. NCBI lineage: Bacteria > Pseudomonadati > Pseudomonadota > Alphaproteobacteria > Hyphomicrobiales > Nitrobacteraceae > Rhodopseudomonas > Rhodopseudomonas palustris. Next base: position 4,517,820 of record NZ_CP140155.1, read on the forward strand.
AGGTGGTGCGGGTGAAGGTGTTGCGCTGCGCGCTCGCGGACGGCCGCGGCACGCCCGGCGAGGTGCTCGACGACCGTCTCACCATCGCCTGCGCGGACGGCGCGATCCGCGTGCAGCAATTGCAGCGCGCCGGCAAGCAGCCAATGCAGGCCGACGAGTTTCTGCGCGGCACGCCGATCGCGGCGGGCGCGCGGGTGGGGTAGTCGAGCGTTGCACGCCTCATGCGCGGGCTTGACCCGCGCATCCTTCCTCGAAACAAATCTCTCTTGAATGATGGATTGCCGGGTCAAGCCCGGCAATGACACCGAACAGGGTCATGCCCCGCTACAAACTCACCATCGAATATGACGGCGCGCCGTTCTGCGGCTGGCAGTTGCAGCCGACGCTGCCGTCGGTGCAGGGCGCGCTGGAGGCCGCCGCGCTGGCGACCTGCGGCGAGGCGGTTCGTGTTCACGGCGCCGGCCGCACCGACGCCGGCGTGCATGCGCTCGGACAGGTCGCGCATCTCGACATCACCAAGCCTTTTCGCGCCGACCGGCTGCGCGACGCGCTGAATGCGCATGTGCGGCCACATCCGATCGCGGTGCTGTCGGCGGAGATCGTCCCCGATAGTTTCGAGGCGCGGTTCTCGGCGATCCGGCGGCACTACCGCTATCGCATCGTCAACCGCCGCTCCAACCTCGCGCTCGACATCGGCAAGGTGTGGCGGGTGCCGAAGCCGCTCGACAGCGGCGCGATGCACCGCGCAGCGCAAGTGCTGATCGGCAAGCACGACTTCACCACCTTCCGCGACACCGAGTGCCAGGCCGCCTCGCCGGACAAGACGCTCGATGTGCTCGACGTGGTGCGGAACGGCGACGCCGTCGACGTGATCACGTCGGCGCGCTCCTATCTGCACAGCCAGGTGCGCTCGATGGTCGGCTCGCTGGTGTGGGTCGGCGAGGGGCGCTGGAGCGCGGATGATCTCGCGGCGGCACTGGCGGCACGAAAGCGCTCGGCATGCGGCCCCGTGGCGCCGCCGGACGGGTTGTATCTGGTGCAGGTGGATTATTGATCTGCTCGGGCTTCTTCACCTCTCCCCGCGCGCGGGGAGAGGTTGGATCAGCGCGCCGCGATGATCCGGGTGAGGGGCGCCTCAGCGGGGCCGAGAGTCAGTGCCCGCGTCTCCCCTCACCCCACCCCTCTCCCCGCAAGAGCGGGGCGAGGGAGCGCGCCGTACGCGTGGCGGCGTCGTGGCTCCACACCACGTCATTCCGGGGCGCGCGTAGCGCGAACCCGGAATCTCGAGATGTCCTGCTCGGTTCAGATTCCGGGTTCGGTCGCTTTGCGACCGCCCCGGAATGACGGGGCGTTGTGATTACTTGAAGTATCTCTCCAGCACGCCGCGATAGATCGCGGTGAGCTTGTCGAGGTCGCTCACCGGCGTGCGTTCGTCGATCTGGTGCATGGTCTGGCCGACCAGACCGAATTCGACCACCGGGCAGTATTTGGCGATGAAGCGCGCGTCCGAGGTGCCGCCGCCGGTGTTGAGTTCGGCGGTACGGCCGGTGATTTCGGCGATCGACGCGGCGACCAGATCGGTGAATTCGCCGGGCTTGGTGACGAACACGTCGGCGTTCGACGGCAGCCACTCGATCCGGGCGCGGATGCGGTTGCCGCAGGCGGCCGCCAATCGCTGCTCGATCAGCGCCTTCAACGTCTCCTGGGTGTGGTGATCGTTGAAGCGGATGTTGAACTTGGCCCGCGCCTGCGCCGGGATCACATTGGTGGCCGGATTGCCGACATCGACCGAGGTGAAAGCGAGATTCGACGGCTGGAACTGCGCCGAGCCCTGATCCAGCGGTTCGTCGTTGAGCGCGGTGATCAGCGCCGCGATGTCGGGAATCGGATTCGAGGCGCGGTGCGGATAGGCGACGTGGCCCTGCTGGCCGTCGACGATCAGCACGCCGGATTGCGAGCCGCGGCGGCCGATCTTGATGGTGTCGCCGATCGCCTCGACATTGCTCGGCTCGCCGACGATGCAGTGATCGAATTGCTCGCCGCGCTCGGCCGCCCATTGCAGCAGCTTGACGGTGCCGTTGACGGCGACGTCTTCCTCGTCGCCGGTGATCAGGAACGAGATCGAGCCTTTGCCGGATTCTTGCGGCTGGCCGTCATGGGCGGCGAGATAGTCCAGCGTCGCCGCCACCGCGCAGGCGATGCCGCCCTTCATGTCGACCGCGCCGCGGCCGTACAGCAGGCCTTCGGCGACGTCGCCGGCAAACGCGCCGTGACTCCACGCGCTGTCGTCGCCGGGCGGCACCACGTCGGTGTGGCCGGCGAAGCAGAGATGCGGCGCGGCGTCCCCGATCCGGGCGTAGAGATTGTCGATGTCGGCGGTGCCGGCCTCGCTGAAGGTGACGCGATGCGTCGCAAAGCCCGCGTCTTTCAACAGCGCCTCCAACACGCCGATCGCGCCGGCGTCCGCCGGCGTCACCGACGGGCAGCGCAGCAGCGCCTGCGCGATCTCGAGCGCGGTCGCGGTCACGGCGCGATCAGTCCCGCAGCAATTCGTTGATGCTGGTCTTGGAGCGGGTGCGTTCGTCGACGCGCTTGACGATCACCGCGCAGGCTGTCGCCGGGCCCGGATTGCCGTTCTTCAGCGGCCGGCCCGGCAGCATGCCGGGAACGAGCACGGCATATTCAGGCACTTCGCCGATGAAGGTCTCGCCGGTCTCACGGTCGACGATCTTGGTCGAGGCGCCGAGGAACACGCCCATCGCCAGCACCGCGCCACGGCGGACGATCACGCCCTCGGCGACTTCCGAGCGCGCGCCGATGAAGCAGTCGTCCTCGATGATCACCGGACCCGCCTGCAGCGGCTCCAGCACGCCGCCGATGCCGACGCCGCCGGAGATATGGACGCGCTTGCCGATCTGGGCGCATGAGCCGACCGTCGACCAGGTGTCGACCATGGTGGCCTCATCCACATAGGCGCCGAGATTGACGAAGGACGGCATCAGCACCGCGTTCTTGGCGATGAAGGCGGAGCGGCGCACGATCGCGCCCGGCACCGCGCGGAAGCCGGCCTCACGAAAGCGGTTCTCGCCCCAGCCCTCGAATTTGGACGGCACCTTGTCCCACCATTGCGCGCCGCCGGGACCGCCGGGAATCGTGCTCATGTCGTTGAGGCGGAACGACAGCAGCACCGCCTTCTTCAGCCACTGATTGACCTTCCACGTGCCCGACGCCTCGCGCTCGGCGACGCGCGCCTCGCCCTTGTCGAGCAGATCGAGCGCGTGATCGACGGCATCGCGAACCTCACCCTTGGTCGCAGCGCTGATCGCGTCGCGCGCATCGAAAGCGGTATTGATGGTGGTTTCCAGGGCGGAGAGCGACATCGGGAGGTCCTTGGAGCGGGGAGTTCAGGGAGAAATTTGACGGGTGTTGTCCGGATTCGGCCGGGGAGAGTCAAGGCGCTCCCGTCCGCCGGCCGTAGGATGGGTTAGGCGCCCTTGCGCCGTAACCCATCTTGCCTCGGTTGCGGCCGATGGGTTACGCGCTACGCGCTAACCCATCCTACGGGCTGGGTCGCCCGCCTGCGCGGGCGATGACGGTTGTGATTGTCGACGGATCGTGCCTTACCTCGGCGCGAGTAACCCCGCCAGAAACCCCGTCAGGTCTTCCGTCACGTAGTCGACGTGCACGGCGTCGCGGCCCTCCAGTTCCCAGTCTTCGCGGACCACGTCCTTGCTGCCGTCCGGCACCACCAGCACCGTGGTCATGCCGAGCTGATGCGGCACTGCGAGGTTGCGGGCGAGGTCTTCGAACATCGCGGCTTTGGCCGGGTCGACGCCGTGCAGCGTCAGGAAGCGGTGATAGGTCTGCGGCGCCGGCTTCGGCTCCAGTTCGGCGGCGACGATGTCGAACACCGCTTCGAAGTGATGGCCGATGCCGAGCCGCGCCAGTACCTTGCCGGCATGGGCGGTCGAGCCGTTGGTCAGGATCAGCTTGCGGCCGGGCAGTTGCGCGATCGCGGCGCCCATCGCCGGGTTCGGCTCGAGCGGCGAGTGATCGATCGCGTGCACATAGGACAGGTAATCGTCGGCGCTGACGCCATGCTCGGTCATCATGCCGCGCATCGTGGTGCCGTAGCGCTTGTAGTAGTCCTTCTGGATCCGGAACGCCTCGTCCGGCGTCACCTTCAGCCAGTCGGCGACGAAATCGCGAATCCGCACGTCGACCTGCTGCCACAGATTGACGTGATGCGGATACAGCGTGTTGTCGAGGTCGAACACCCAGGTCTCGACATGGCCGAAGCCGCGGAGGGAGGTCTGTTTCATGGTGCTGCAAACCTCAATGTTCTGCTGCCGCCGGAGAGGTCGACAGGCGCGAAGCCGGTGGCGTTCAGCCCGCGTGCCGAGCAGTCGCCCTGTTCGCTGATCTCGAATTTGCTGTCGCGCGTGCACAGCAGCGTCGCGCCGCCCCAGTTCAGCGGCTTGTCCTTGGTCCTGATCGGCCGCGCATTGCCGTCGACCGCTTCGGCGAAGCTGAACACCCGCTTCGGCTGCGCGCCGAGGTCGGGGCGCAGGCACTTGCCGGGCTCGATCCGGTACCAGCCGCGGCTGGTGATGGTCTTGCCGTCGTCTTCGCCGACCGCGGCCATGATCTTCCCTTTGGTGTCGTTGCACCAGGTCAGCCCGGTCGCCGACGGCGCCTCGACCGCCTTGATCATGGTGTCGAAGAAGTCCGGCGCGTCGACGGCATCCGGCTTGAGGCCGCGGCTCTTCAGGAAGGCGGCGAGCGCTCCTTGCGTCTTCGGGCCGTCGACGCCGTCGATCGGTGCGGCGTCGTAGCCGGCGATCACCAGCAGCCGCTGGATCGCGGCGAGCTTGGCCTGCTCGTCGTCATAGCCGCTGTCCTCGGCCAGATAGGCGACCATGGTGCCGTCCTCGGTCTGGGTCGGCCTGATCTCGGTGAACGCCGCCAGCGTCTGGCCGCTGCGGCACTGTCGCGCGGCGGCGATGACGAAGTTCTCCGGCGCGATACACAGCCGGTCGGTGCCGTTCTGCGGTATCGGCGAGGCGCCGTAGACCGGGAGCGAGCGGGCATGCAGCATCACCCGGTCGGCGGTGAGCGCGCCCTGCAGCACGACGCGGCATTGCGCCGGATCGATCCGGAACCAGCCGCGCGTCGCGGTCGTCGCCCTGTCGTCGATCCCGATCGCGCCCTCGATCACGTAGCTCATGCGATTGCAGAGCTTGAGGTCGGCGTGCGCGGTGGTGGAGATGGTGAGTAGCGCGAGTGTCGTAAGTGTGGCTCGCCACAAGCACAGCCTCATGGTGAGGAGGCGCGAAGCGCCGTCTCGAACCATGCGCCGTTGGTCGTGCGTTGCGCCATCCTTCGAGACGCCCAGCACCGCCCTGCGGGCGTTGCCGGGCTCCTCGGGATGAGGACTGTGCGGGCTGAAAGATTGCCGTTCGCGTAGCAGGCGCGCCGCGCCAATCACCTTCGTCATGCCCGGGCTCGTCCCGGGCATCCACGTCTTCAGCGGGCGCCAAAAGAAAGAACGTGGATGGCCGGGACGAGCCCGGCCATGACGGATAGAGCTGCTTTCGGCGGCACCGCGGCTCATCACTTGTGGATCAGCGTGCCGGTGCCCTGGTTGGTGAACAGTTCGAGCAGCACCGCGTGCGGCACCTTGCCGTCGAGGATGACGACGCCTTCGACGCCCTGTTCGAGGGCGTAGATGCAGGTCTCGACCTTGGGGATCATGCCGCCCGAAATGGTGCCGTCGGCGATCAGCTTGCGGGCGTCCCTGATCGACAGTTCGGGGATCAGCTTCTTGTTCTGGTCGAGCACGCCCGGCACGTCGGTCAGCAGCAGCAGCCGCTTCGCTTTCAGCGCGCCGGCGACGGCGCCCGCAAAGGTGTCGGCGTTGACGTTGAAGGTCTGACCGCTCGACGAGGTCGCCAGCGGCGCCAGCACCGGGATCAGTTCGTGGCCGATCAACTGGTTCAGCAACGTGAGATCGACCTTCTCGGGTTCGCCGACGAAGCCGAGATCGACCACTTCCTCGATCCGCGAATCCGGATCGACCATGGTGCGCGTCGCCTTGCTGGCGGTGACCATGTTGCCGTCCTTGCCGCACAGGCCGACGGCCTTGCCACCGGCCTCGTTGATGTAGCCGACGAGTTGCTTGTTGATCGAGCCGGCCAGCACCATCTCGACGATCTCGATGGTGGCGCCGTCGGTGATGCGCAGCCCGGCGGCGAATTCCGACTTGATGCCGAGGCGCTTCAGCATGGTGGCGATCTGCGGGCCGCCGCCATGCACCACCACCGGGTTCACCGCGGTCTGCTCCAGCAGAACGATGTCGCGGGCGAACGCCTTGGCATCGTCCTCGGCGCCCATGGCATGGCCGCCATATTTGATGACGATGGTTTCCTCGTCGTAGCGCTGCATATGCGGCAGCGCCTCGGACAGGATCCGGGCCTGATCGAGCGGGCTGATGATTGGCGCGTCGGTCATGAAGCGGGTCTTTCGCTGGGTTTCGCGATGGGGTCTTGGGATGGTTCTTGGGATGGTCTTGCGATTCTCGGGCAGGTCGGGCGGGGAGAACCGCTAGCATTTCGGCGCCGCCGATCAAAGAGGCGGAATCCGCAGCCCGTGGTTGCGGCTAGCGCCGCGCCAGCAGCGCCGCGACCGCCAGCAGCAGCCAGCTTCCGATCAACAACATGCCGCCGGTCGGCGCCGCCATCGAAAACAGTGATTGTCCGGCGAACTGGCGCAGCGACAGGTCGCCGGCGAACAGCGCGGTGCCGAGCACGAAGCCGAAGCTGGCGGCGAGGCCGGGGACGCGGTGGACGAGGCCGCGCTCGGCCAGCAGCACCGCGGCCGCGATGGCGCTGGCGTGGAACAGCAGCATCGACGACGCCGGACCGAGCCGCGCGGCATCGGGGACATGGGCGGCCGCGGCGGCCAGCGCGACGCCGGCGGCGCCGTAAAGGCCGGCGAACACGATCAGCAGGCGGAGGAGAACTGGCATCAGCGGCGCTCGTCGAGCAGGCGGATGATCGCGGCGCGCAGCTCCGGCATGCCGGCGCCGGTGCGCGACGAGGTGGTCAGCAATTCGGGGAAAGCGGCGGGATGTTTCGCCAGCGCGGTTCTGGTCGCGTCGACGCGCTCGGCGAGTTCGGCGGCTTTGACCTGGTCGGCCTTGGTCAGCACGATCTGGTAGCTGACCGCGGCCTTGTCGAGCGTCTTCAGGATGTCGAGGTCGACGTCCTTGAGGCCGTGGCGGCCGTCGATCAGCACATAGACGCGGGCCAGCGTCGCCCGGCCCTGCAGGAATTTATGAATCAGCGAGGTCCAGGACGCCACCTTGGCCTTGGAGGCGGCGGCGTAGCCGTAGCCCGGCATGTCGACGAGGCGCAGGCCGGCATCCGGCGGGCCGTCGAAAAAGATCAGCTCCTGGGTGCGGCCCGGCGTGTGCGAGGTTCGCGCCAGCGCGTTGCGCCCGGTCAGCGCGTTGATCAGGCTGGATTTGCCGACATTGGAGCGGCCGGCGAACGCGACTTCGAGCCCCTGCATCGGCGGCAGGGTTTCGATCGACGGCGACGCCCAGATGAATTGCCAGTCGCCGGCGAAGGTCTTGCGGCCGCGTTCGATCAGGTCCGGGTCGATGGTCTCGGTCATGTGGCGAGAGTCCAAGAATGGCGCGGACGTGCCCCCGGCGCGGTCGTCATTCCGGGGCGCGCGCCACAGCGCGCGAACCCGGAATCTCTGTTCGCAACAACCTCTGGATTCCGGGTCTGCGCGCCAGCGGCGCGCATCCCGGAATGACGGCGGGTCACGCCGCTTTCTTCTTCTTCGTGAAGGCCGCTCTCAGATTGTCGAACAGCTCCACCTTCACGCCGTTGCGGCGCATGATGTAGGCCTGCTGGATCACCGAGAGCAGGTTGTTCCAGGCCCAGTAGATCACCAGACCGGCCGGGAAGTGCGCCAGCATGAAGGTGAAGATCACCGGCATCCAGGCGAAGATCATCTGCTGCGTCGGATCCGGCGGCTGCGGATTGAGCTTCATCTGGAACCACATCGTGAAGCCCATCAGAAGCGGCCAGACGCCCAGCACCAGATAATGGCCGAGCACCGGGATCGAGGTCGGATCGAACGGGATCAGGCCGAACAGATTGAACAAATTGGTCGGATCGGCCGCCGACAGATCGTGAATCCACCCGAAGAACGGCGCGTGCCGCATCTCGATGGTGACGAACAGCACCTTGTACAGCGAGAAGAACACCGGGATCTGCAGCAGCACCGGCAGACAGCCGGCGACCGGATTGATCTTCTCCTTGCGGTAGATCTCCATCATTTCCTGCTGCTGCTTCGCCTTGTCGTCCGGATGACGCTCCTTCAGCGCGAGCAGTTGCGGCTGGATCGCCTTCATCTTGGCCATCGAGGCGTAGGATTTGTTCGCCAGCGGCAGGAACAGCACCTTGATCAGCACCGTCACCAGCAGGATGGCGACGCCGAAATTCCCGACCAGATGGAAGAAGAAGTCGAGCGCCAGGAACATCGGTTTGGTGATGAAGTAGAACCAGCCCCAGTCGATCAGCAGGTCGAAATGGTTCAGCCCGAGCTGCTGATTGTAGCCGCCGAGGCCGGCGAACGGGAAGTTGATGCCGACGACGCGCGCTTCCTTGGCGCCGGCGAACAGCCGGGCGTTGGCCGTCACGGTGCCGCCGATCGGCACGGTCTTGGCGTCTTCGAGGTAATCGGTCTGGTAGGTGCGGGTGGTGCCGACCTGGTTCGACGAGAATCGCGCCTGAAGCTGCGCATCGGTGTCCGGCAGCAGCGCCGACGCCCAGTACTTGTCGGTGATGCCCATCCAGGCGTTGGTGGCCTTGAAGCCGACCGTCTTGGCCTCGTCGATCTTGGCGTAGCCGTATTCCTGCAGGCCGTGCTCGCCGAGATAGCCGATCAGGCCTTCGTGCAGAATGTAGTAGCCTTCGACATGCGGGGTGCCGTGGCGCGAGATCAGCGCGAACGGATACAGCGTCACCGGGGCGCTGCCGACATTGGTGACGTCGTCCTTCACGGTGAACAGATAGCGGTCGTCGACCGCGATCTGTCGGCGGAAGGTGAGGCCTTCGCCGTTGTCCCATTTCAGCGTGACCGGATTGCCCGGCGTCAGCGTTGCGGAGCCTTCCTGCTGCCACAGCGTGTTCTGGTCGGGCAGTTTCACATTGGAGCCTGCCGCGCCGACCCAGCCGAATTCGGCGTAATAGGGATTGGCGCTGCCGGACGGCGAGAACAGATGGATCGGCGGCGACTTCGGATCGACCGTCTCGCGCAACTGGGTCAGAGACAGGTCGTCGATCCGGGCGCCCTTCAGCGAAATCGTGCCGTCGAGGCGGGGGGTCTCGACCTTGATCCGCGGCGATGCCGCGATCGCCGCTTCGCGGCTGACCACCGGAGCATTGCCGGGCTGCCGGGCTGCCGGCGCGCCGGGAGCACCCGGGGCACCTGGCGCCGCCGGCGCGCTCGGCGCACCCGGCGTCGTCGCGGCCGGGGCCTGCTGGGTCGGCTGCTTCGCCGCATCCTGCTGCTGCTGCGCCTGCTGGGCGGCGCGCTGCTTCTCCATCTGCGGGATGTTGAAGAAGTACTGCCAGCCGAGCAGCACGAGGCCCGACAGAATCACGGCGAGGATGGTGTTGCGATTGTCGCTCATCGGGTCAGGTCTCGCTTCAATCCGGTTTCGACGATCGCCGCGCAATGCGGTCGAGCGCGGAGCGCAGATCGCCGAGCATGACAGCAAAGTCGCGGCTCAGCGCCGCACGGCGGCCGACCAGCACATAGTCACTGTTTGGCAGCATTGAACCGCGGTCCGCACGCTTGACCAATTCGCGCAGTCTGCGGCGAATTCGGTTGCGTTCGGTCGCGGTGCCGATTTTCTTGGTCACGGTAAAGCCGACCCGGACCGGACCTTGGTCGTCACGGCGTCGGCCTTGCAGCACGAAGGCAGGCCCACTGATCCGCGGCCCGCTGGCAACGGCGATGAAGTCCGCCCGCTGCCGTAATCGGTCCATGCTCTGATCCCGGGAGGACCCGCTCAGGCGCTCAGACGCTTGCGTCCGCGGGCGCGGCGCGCCGCGAGCACCTTGCGGCCACCGACGGTGGCGAGACGGGCGCGAAAGCCGTGACGGCGCTTGCGCACCAGTTTGCTCGGTTGATAAGTCCGCTTCACGGGTCGTTCTCCGCTGACCGGGTAAGTCATTCAGAAGGTTGAGGTAAGCCCGATGATGAGGCTCATAGATGAGCCGAAAGCAGCCCAAAAAATGAACCGCCCCGGTCGAACCGGGCCATCGCGGACAGTAGGCGCGGCTTATACGGGAGCGATATGGCCTCGTCAATTGCGCGGGATGCTGCTTTTGCCGCACCGTGTCGTCGATTTCGCCAATCCGGCGTTAGGCATAGCCGGCGATCGGTCGCCGGGCCGCGCAAACCGTAGATGATCGAACGGTAATTTGACCTGGCGTTGTCCAGGGCGCATCTTGATACTTATATTCATTGCGCCGAATCCAGGCGGAATGGAAGTCAGGGCAATTCGGGTGCAGGCAACGGATCAACAGCCTGAGACACGGGCATGGCGGCGAGGCCTGGAGCCGAAGATCGGCTTGTCCGGGAAGCTGTTGCTGTTGACGATTCCGCTGGTCCTGATCGCCGAAATCCTGATTTATGTGCCGTCGATCGCCAATTTCCGCCTGAACCGGCTCAACGACCGGCTCGCGGCGGCCAATACGGCCGCGCTGGTGCTGGATGCCTCGCCGTCCGGCACGGTGCCGGACACGCTGGCGCAGCAGGTGCTGGACAGCATCGATGCCCGCGCGGTGGCGATCAAGATGGGCCAGCAACGCCGCCTGCTGGCAACCTCGAACCTGCCGACAACGATCGACCATGTGGTCGACATGCGCCATGTCACCCCCTGGGGCGCGATCATCGACGCCTTCGTGGTCATGCTGGAGAGCGGCAACCAGACGGTTCGGGTGATCGGTCCGGCCGAAGGCGGCGCCCAGTTCATCGAAGTGGTGATCGACGAGGCCCCGCTCCGGGTCGCGATGTACCGCTTCTCGAGCAATCTGCTGCTGGTGTCGCTGACCATCACCAGCCTGACCACGGCGCTGATCTATCTGGCGCTGCATTTCCTGTTCGTGCGGCCGATGCGGCGGCTGACCGCCAATATGGTCAATTTCCGCCGCGATCCGGAGAGCCCCGCCTCGATCGTGGTGCCCGGGCCGCGCGGCGACGAGATCGGCCTCGCCGAGCGCGAATTGTCCGACATGCAGCGCGACCTGGTGTCGATGCTGCATCAGAAGAGCCGGCTCGCCGCGCTCGGCCTCGCGGTGTCGAAGATCAATCACGATCTGCGCAACCTGCTGGCGTCGTCGCAGCTTCTTTCCGACCAGCTCTCCAGCGTGCCCGATCCGCGGGTGCAGCGCTTCGCGCCCAAGCTGGTGCGTTCGCTGGAGCGCGCCATCGCGTTCTGCCAGTCGACGCTGTCCTATGGCCGGGCCCAGGAAGCCGCGCCGGATCGCCGGATGATCCTGATCGAGCCGGTGGTCAACGAGGTCCGCGAGACCGCCGGGCTCGCCTCCGACGCGGCCGTCAGCTCGGTGACCTGGGTCTCGGCGATCGAACGCGGGCTGACGATGGATGCCGACCCGGACCAGTTGTTCCGGGTGCTGCTCAATCTCGTGCGCAACGCCGCGCAGGCGCTGGAGAGCCAGCCGCGCAGCGACGCCGCCCTGCAGCAGATCCGCATCACCGGCCGCCGCGAGGGCTCGGTGACCATTCTGGAAGTGTCGGATACCGGCCCCGGCGTGCCTCAGAAGGCCCGCGACCATCTGTTCGAGGCGTTCCACGGCTCGGTCCGGGCCGGCGGCTCCGGCCTCGGCCTCGCGATCGCCGCCGAGCTGGTGCGCGCGCATGGCGGCGACATCAAGCTGGTCGAGGGAACGCTGGGCGCGACCTTCCGGATCTCGATCCCGGACCGGCCGGTCGATCTGCACAGCATGCGCAACGAGCGCGCCCGGGCCTGAACCAGCCCGATCCCGTCTCCCGCGAGAAAGCTCGTCGGCGACGCTTGCCAAGCCCGATCTGAGCCGCTAGCTATGGCGGCCTTCGCAGCGCCTGCCGCTGCGGATCGCCGGCGGCTCCGGATCGATTCGGAGAAACCGCGGCAGACGCGCCCGTAGCTCAGCTGGATAGAGCACCAGACTACGAATCTGGGGGTCAGAGGTTCGAATCCTTTCGGGCGCGCCATTCTCGCATCATGCCGCAACGCCGCGAAAAGCGCGCGGTTCGTCCGGCCGGGCGCGCTGTCCTGATCCTGCGGAACGAGGACATGACCGGTCCGGTGCGCGTCCTGATCGACATGGTCGTGCGTTTGCTTGCGCATGCGCAACGTCGGCGACTCGGCGGCTGCGTCGGTCTGCCCGCGCCCCGCTCTAAGCCGCCCGGCTTTGCCCTTCGTCGCCGAACAGATGCGCGCGGTTGCGACCGGCGGCCTTCGCCTCATAGAGCGCGAGGTCGGCTTCCGCGAACAGCTCGGCGATCCGCCGGCGATGCGGACGGCCGACCAGAGCGGCGCCGATCGAGGCGCTGATCTCGAGGTGGCAACCGTTCCAGAACAGCGGTCGGCTCAACATCGCGACGGTCTGCTGCAGCACATGGGCGATCCGCGCGGGATGGGTCGGAGCCCGCAGAATAATCACGAATTCGTCGCCGCCGAGCCGGCCGACCAGACCGGCATCGTGGAAGGCCCGGCGCAGACGCTGCGCGACCTCGCACAGGCACGCGTCGCCGGCCAGATGACCGAGCGTATCGTTGAGTTCCTTGAAGCCATCGAGGTCGATCAGAACGAGCGCCGAGGCGAAGCCGTGATTCAGGGCGTCGTTGACGATCTCGCGATAACGGACCTGGAAAAGGGCACGATTGGCGAGCCCGGTGAGCGGATCGGTTTCGGCCTGCTGCCGGAGGCTCTCGATGGCTTGTCGATCGGAGGTGACGTCCTGCTTGGAGCCGAAGATCCGCGCCGGCCGTCCGCCCTCGCGCGCCGCATTGATCGAAAGGCGCATCCAGCGCCTTTCGCCGCGGCACGTTCTGATCTCGGTATCGAGCGTGACCGGGCGACCGCTCCGGATCACCTCGGCGCGCGCGAGCTCCATGTTGCGCCGCGATTCGTCGACATAGAGATCGACGATGCTCGTGCGCCGCAGCGGGTTGCCCACCGGATAGCCGAAGATGTCGTAGACGCCCGAGGTCCAGCTCAGGCGTTCGGTCTCGAGGTCGCATTCCCAGGCGCCGATGCGAGCGTCGTTCAGGGCCTGATCATAGAGCCGTACGCGGACTTCGTCCGGCAAAACCGAAGCAGCAGGGTCTTCTTTCATCGACGATCCGGCAGCATTGTACGCTTTACTCAAGTACCTAGGACTAGGGCTGCCTCGTTAACGAACTCTATATGCCGCCCTGCCTTCAGGGCGGCGGCTCGCTCTCTCGGGATGTCGTCAGCGCCACCTTCAGGTCCAGGCTCTTGGCGCTGATTTGAGAATCGGCTGTGGCCGGCCTGAACGCCCGCTTCACGGAAACAGAACGCGCCACATCAGGAGTCGAGGGCGCCGGTCCGATCCCATCAGGCCCGAATGGGTCTCGCGCGCCCGAACGCGTCACCCCGCCTTGCGGGCCTTGCCACCGGCTGTGCTGCGGGCGGGCTTCTTGGCCTTGCCGGCCTCGTCCTTCGCGGCGGCCGTCCTGGCACCGCTGATCGGCAGCAGCATTTCCTTCTGGCCCGGCGCGGTCTTGCGCTTCTTCGCCTTGGCCGGTTTGGCCGCGAGCTTCTCGGCCGGCGCGGCCTTCGCCGCAGGCTCGGCTTTGGCATTGCCGAGGCTCTTGCGCAGGGCGTCCATCAGGTCGACGACGTTGTCGCCGCGCGGGCGCGCCTTGGCGGCGAGCGGCTGGCCGCTGACCTTCTTGTTGATCAGCTCGGTCAGCGCCGCTTCGTAGTGGTCCTCGAACTTGTCCGGCTCGAAATGGCCGGACTTCTGCTCGACGATGTGCCGGGCGAGATCGAGCATGTCCTTGGTGATCTTGACGTCCTGGATGTCGTCGAAATAGTCCGCGGCGTCGCGGACTTCATACGGATAGCGCAGCAGCATGCCCATCAGGCCGTTGTCGCGGGCTTCCAGCGCAATGACGTGCTCGCGGTTGGTCAGCACCACGCGGGCCAATGCGACGCGGTCCATCGACCGGATGGTCTCGCGGATCACCGCATAGGCGTCGTGGCCGACCTTGCCGTCGGGGACGATGTAGTACGGCCGCACCAGATACAGATCGTCGATCTCGGCTTTCGGGACGAACTGATCGATCTCGATCGTCCTGGTCGACTCCAGCGCGATAGCGTCGAGCTCGTCTTTGGTGATCTCGATGTAGCTGTCGGTATCGACCTTGTAGCCCTTCATGATGTCGTCGGAGGCGACCTCCTCGCCGGTGTCGGCGTCGACCTTCATGTATTTGATGCGATGGCCGGTGTTGCGGTTGATCTGGTTGAAGCTGATCTTCTCGGCGTCCGACGTGGCCGGAAACAGCGCCACCGGACAGGTCACCAGCGATAGCCGCAAAAAGCCTTTCCAATTGGCGCGGGGGGCCATTGACGCATACTCCACTGACGCAGGACACTACGCGGAACCGAACAAGCCGGACTCAAGCGCAGGGACTCGGATTCGTTCCCTGCTACTCCTATATTGCCGGTAGTAGCGTAGCGGAGTTTGAAGGATGGTCAATCGCCAGCACGACCGGCCCCGCGATCTGGCGGAGCGGATGGCGCGGCGCAGCAAGCCGGCCGACGGCTTCCTGCGCGAGACTTTTGTCCTGCCGCGACCTGCCGCACGCGCCAGGGCGCGGGAGTTTCTCGAGGCGTGGCCGAAGGCGGCCTATATGAGCGGCGTCGAGAGCTGGCGCGAACTGCCGGGCGACACCATCGAATTCACGATGCGGCGGCTGCCGACGGCTGACTGAGCGGAAGAGCTGCGCCCGTTTGGGACATCGGTCAATTGCGGGTTGCAAAAGGCGCTGCGCACGGCATGGTTGAGGCGATCAGCAACGCGGCGCGACCGATGCCAGCAGACAGCAGCGAGCGACTGGAGCAGCCGGGCTTCGCCGAGGCGCCGCATTATCACGGCCATCGCGAGCGGCTGCGCGAGCGGTTTCGCGACGCCGGCGCCGATGCGCTCAGCGACTACGAGCTGCTGGAGCTGGTGCTGTTCCGCGCGCTGCCGCGCCGCGACGTCAAGCCGCTGGCGAAGGCGCTGATCGCCCGGTTCGGCTCGTTCGCCGAGACGATGCACGCGCCCGAGGCGCGGCTGCGCGAAGTCTCCGGCCTCGGCGAAGCCGCGATCACCGAAATCAAGCTGGTCGCGGCGGCGGCGGCGCGGGTCACCAAGGGGCAGGTGAAGAGCCGCACCGTGCTGTCGTCATGGTCGGCGGTGATCGATTACTGCCGCACCACGATGGCGTTCGCCGACAAGGAGCAGTTCCGCATCCTGTTTCTCGACAAGCGCAACCAGCTGATCGCCGACGAATTGCAGCAGGTCGGCACCGTCGATCACACCCCGGTCTATCCGCGCGAGATCGTCAAGCGCGCCCTCGAACTGTCGGCCACCGCGGTGATCATGGTGCACAACCACCCCTCCGGCGACCCGACGCCGTCGCAGGCCGACATCCAGATGACCAGGACCATCATGGCGATCGCCGAACCGCTCGGCGTCGCCGTGCACGACCACATCATCGTCGGCAAGAACGGCCATGCGAGTCTGAAGGGGCTGAAGCTGTTTTGAAGTCGCCGATTTCATTCCGGTCGCAGCTGCTCCGTAGACTGCGCTGCTACACGGATTGAATCGTCATCCTGAGGTGCATGCCCGTTTGGGCATGCCTCGAAGGATGCGGCGTCAAGCGCGGTGCCCGCGGCTCATCCTTCGAGGCGCGCAAGGGCGCGCACCTCAGGATGACGGGGTGAGCGTGGCGAGGCGGCTTCGATGACTTCGCCCGCTCAGAACTTGCCGTGCCGGCCTTCGCCCTGGGTGAAACGTTCGGCGCCGGACAGGGTTTCGCCGGAGGCGATCACCTTCAGGCCGCCGCGCATTTCGTTCATGATGGCGTCTTCTTCGGCGAGGTCCCATTGCTGCAGCGCCGACAGCCGGTCGGCGCGCATACAGGTCTGCGGGAATTGCGCGATCTCCTTGGCGAGCATGATCGCCTGCAGCGCCGCCTCGCCGCGGTGGACCAAGCGGTTGGCGAGGCCCATCCGCTGCGCCTCGATGCCGGAGACCGGGCGGCCGGTGAGGATCATGTCCATCGCCTGCGAATGGCCGATCAGCCGCGGCAGCCGGATGGTGCCGAGATCGATCAGCGGCACGCCGAAACGGCGGCAGAACACCCCGAAAGTCGCATCCTCGGCGGCGACCCGCATGTCGGCCCACAGCGCCAGTTCGAGTCCGCCGGCGACCGCATAGCCTTCGATCGCGGCGATGACCGGCTTTCCCAGCCGGAGCCGGCTCGGCCCCATCGGGGCGATGCTGTTGTGCCCGGCGATCTCGCGCTTCTTCTCGATGTCGCCCGCCGCCACGGCCTTGAGGTCGGCGCCGGCGCAGAAAGTGCCGCCGCTCCCGGTGAACACCGCGACCGACGAGGCGTCGTCGGCGTCGAAAGCGAGAAAAGCGTCGTAGAGTTTTCGCGCGGTGGCGCCGTCGACGGCGTTGCGGCGCTCGGGACGGTTGATCGTCACGATGGTCACCGGGCCGTCGCGCTCGATCAGTACCGTGTTCTGGGGCATCGGAAACTCCATCGTCTTGCGAGGTCAGGGGCGGATATCAGCTGCGGCTCGGCAGCCAGCGTTGATCATTGTAAAAGGCAGCCCCCTCGGTTGTCATTCCGGGATGGGCCCGCAGGGCGCAGGCCCGGAATCCATATTCCCAGTGCTGATGGTGATGCACTTGTGTCGAGCCGTCGTGCCTGGCCGCGACGCCAGGGGGTATGGATCCCGGGCTCGCGCTTCGCGCGCCCCGGGATGACCGAAGCTGTTACTTCACCACCAGATCAGTCCCCGTCAACCGGCGGTAGGCGTCGAGATAGCGCTTCGAAGTGGCGTCGACCACCTCGTCGGGCAGTTTCGGCGGCGGCGCTTCGCCGTTCCAGCGGCCGGCGCGGCGCTCGGCGTCGAGATAGTCGCGCAGCGGCTGCTTGTCGAAAGAGGGCTGCGGCCGGCCGGGCTGATAGGCGTCGGCGGCCCAGAACCGCGACGAATCCGGCGTCATCACCTCGTCGATCAGGATGATGCGGCCATTGGCGTCGCGGCCGAATTCGAATTTGGTGTCGGCGATGATGATGCCCTGCTCGCGGGCGATGGCCTCGCCCTGGGTGTAGACCGCCCGCGTCATGCTCTCGAGCGTGTAGGCGTCTTCGTCGCCGACGATCTCGCGCATCCGCGCGATGGTGATGTTCTCGTCATGGCCGGTCTCGGCCTTGGTGGCCGGCGAGAAGATCGGCGAGGGAAGCTGCTCGCTTTCCTGCAGGCCTTCGGGCAGCGCCTCGCCGGCCAGCGTGCCGGAGGCAACGTATTCCTTCCAGGCCGAGCCGGTGATGTAGCCGCGGATGACGCATTCGACCGGAAACACCGTGGTGCGGCGACACAGCATCGTCCGGCCGGCGAGGGTCGCGCGATGATCCTGCAGCGCCGGCACGGCGTCGACGATCTCGGCGGTGTCGGCGCTGATCATGTGGTGCGGCACCACGCCGCCGAGCTGGTCGAACCACCAGGCGCTGATCTGGGTCAGCACCGCGCCCTTCATCGGGATGGTCTCGGCCATCACCACGTCGAAGGCGCTGATCCGGTCGGTGGCGACCAGCAGCAGCCGGTCGGCGTCGACGGCGTAGATGTCGCGCACCTTGCCGCGGCCGATCTTTTCCAGCGGCAGGTCGCTCGAGAGCATCGTGGTCATGGGCGGTCTTTCAGGCAGCAGGCGTCCGCCGGCGGGCCGGCGGCGCGGAACACAGAAGCGGGGAGTGTATCATTCCGGCAGCGGAATGAACTCGCTCTCGTTCGGAACGGCGGCGAAACGGCCGGTTTTCCAGTCCTGTTTGGCCTGTTCGATGCGCTCTTTGCTCGACGAGACGAAATTCCACCAGATATGGCGCGGTCCCTCCAGCGCGTCGCCGCCGAGAAACATCATCCTTGTGTCGGTGACGATCCGGACGGTGATGCGGTCGCCGGGACGGAAGATCAGCAGCCGCGGACCAACGTGGCGGTCGCCGGCGATCTCGATCTCGCCGTCGACGAGGTAGATCGCGCGCTCCTCGTGGTCGGGATCGAGCGGCACGGCGGTGCCGGCGCGGGCGTTGACCTCGGCGTAGAACCACGGTGACACCATCGTCACCGGCGACGTCTTGCCGAAAGCGGATCCGGCGATCACCCGCGCGGTGAAGCCGGTGTCCTCGGCGGTCGGCAGCGTCGCCGCGGCGAAGTGCTGGAACGACGGCGCGATCTCTTCCGATCCCGCAGGCAGCGCGATCCAGCTCTGCAGGCCGAGCATCGACTGGCCGTCGCGGCGCTCCACGTCGGGCGTGCGCTCGGAATGCGCGATGCCGCGGCCGGCGGTCATCAGGTTCATCGCGCCGGGCGCGATTTCCTGAATATTGCCCTCGCTGTCGCGATGCATGATCTTGCCGTCGAACAGATAGGTGACGGTGGCCAGCCCGATATGCGGATGCGGCCGCACGTCCATGCCCTTGCCGGCGATGAACTGCACCGGGCCGAAATGATCGAAGAAAATGAACGGCCCGACCATCTGCCGCTTGCCGTGCGGCAGCGCGCGGCGCACCGCGAAGCCGTCGCCGAGATCGCGGGTGCGCGGCACGATGATCAGTTCGAGCGCGTCGCAGGTCTTCGGGTCGCCGAGCTCCGGATCGATCGTGGGCATCCAGCTCATGTCGGACCTCTTTCTCGCTCCAGCCGGCGCGGCGCGCGGCTCGGTCAACTTGGTACCCGTCATGGCCGGGCTTGTCCCGGCCATCCACGCCTTCAGCGTATCGCCTGAAGCAAGGCGTGGATGCCCGGGACAAGCCCGGGCATGACGGTGTTTGTTACGACGTTTGCCCGCATCACTGAGTCCGCGGCCCTCACGCCGGCGGTGCGATCGCCAGCGCGCCGTTGCTCTTGCCGTTGGCCTTGCGCGGCTCGCTCGTCACCGGCTTCGACGGCAACTGCTTGCGCACCGCCGATGCCGCGGCGACCTGGCCGCGCTCGACGAAGGCTTCGTGATTGTTCTCGATCTCGTCGAGCGCATAGAGATAGTTCACCATCAGCCCATGGGATTGCCGCATCCCGTTCGGCGAGCGGTCGCCGAGGAAATTGAGGCTCTCCAGCCGCGCGCCGTTGCCGAGGTGGAACCGCGCCACCGGATCGAGCGGCTGGCCGCGCGGATTCTTCGCCTGCAGGAAGTACGCGGCGGCGAGCGGCAGCAGCAGCGGCCTGATGTGTTCGGCGACCTCGCGATCCTCTTGCCAGTCCGGGGTCTCCAGCACCGCGAGTTCGGCGCGGGCGGAGGCATCGAGCAGTGCCGACTCCTCGTTGGCGCGCTCCTGCTTCAGCCATTTGGCGAAACCCGGCACCGGAGACAGCGTGACGAAGCTCTGCACGTTGGGCAGCTCGCGCTTGATCTCCTCGACCACCTGCTTGATCAGGAAATTGCCGAATGAAATCCCGGCGAGGCCCTTCTGGGTGTTGGAGATCGAATAGAACACCGCGGTGGTGGCGGCCTTCGCGGCGATCGGTTCGCGGTCGAGATCCAGCAGCGGCGCGATCGCCGCCGGCCGGTCCAGCGTCAGCGCCACCTCGACGAAGATCAGCGGCTCGTCGACGAGTTGCGGATGAAAGAAGCCGTAGCAGCGCCGGTCCGCCGGAGCGAGCCGTGCGCGCAGATCGTCCCAATTGTGGATGGCGTGGACCTGCTCGTAGCGGATGATCTTCTCGAGAATGTTGGCCGGCGTATTCCAGTCGATCCGTTGCAGCACCAGAAAGCCCCTGTTGAACCACGAGGTGAACAGGTGCACGAAATCGTCGTCGACATTCTTGAGTTGCGGATGCTCGCGCAGATGCGCCAGCACCGCCTCGCGCATCCGCACCAGCGACGCGGTGCCGCCCGGCGCGAGGTTGAGCCGGCGGATCAGCTCCTGCCGGCGCGGCTCGGCGGCCTTGAGGAGTTGCGAGGCGGCATCCGGCGAAGCGCCGCTGACATGGAAGGTTTCGACCGCTGCCGTGAGCTGCGCGAGGTCGGGCCCGAATTGTTCTGCGAGCGCATCGAGAAAACCGATTTGATCCTCTTCCGTGGCCCCGTCGTAGCCGGACAGTAATGCGCTCGCCATCGCGACGCCGGTGGCCTCGCCGCGGCGCGACAGCAGCGTCTCGCCCAGCGAGATCAGTTCGTCCTTGCTCTTGGGCTGGTCGCTGCTCGACTTGAACAGGCTGCGACCGCGCTCGGTGAGGCTGGTGAACAGACCGCCGAGAAATTCCGACGCGCGATCGACGGTCGCTTGCGGCATGCAGTTCTCCCCCTGATTCCGATTGGACATGTCGCGAACAAGACGCGTTCTCAGCCGAAATCATAGAGATTCCAGGCGACGGCTTCTAGACGCTTCACGCCGCCGATGGTTTCGCCACGGCTTCGTGATCGGCGCCCCGCGCTCGCTGGCGCACGTCCCCGATGCGACGACGTCAGCGCCTCATGCGGCGGGTCGACGTGCCAATCCGGTGGCTTCCGCGACGTGGGCGAACCGCTCCAGCGTCATGATCGCGTCGGCGAATGGCTGCGCGCCGCCGTCGAGCACCGGGCGGGCGAGCTGCAGGAATTTCTGCGCCATCGCCTGGTCGGTCGGAAACGAATTCGGCTCGCCGGAGGGATCGGCATAGATCCGCTCGTGGACGCCGTCGTCGGTGGTGATCGCCACGCGCGCGCCGAACGGATGGGTCTTGCCTTCGAGCCGGGAGTCCTGAACCACGTCGAATTTGTCCGCGAGCGCGTCGATCGCCGGATCGCCGAGCCGCTTGTAGTCGTCCCAGCCGAAGCTGCCCTGCTCGAGCGCCAGCGCGCCGGTGAAGAACATCGAGAACTGGCCGCCGACGATCGACGACGGATGCCGCTTGGTGGCGGCATCGCCGGTCAGCGTGATGCCGTTGCGATGCAGGCCGATTTCGACGCGCTTGACCTGGTCCGGCGTCAGATTGTGCTCGCGCCGCATCGCGATCAGCGCATCGATCGCGGCGTGGGTGTAGCGGCAGCTCGGATACGGCTTCACGCCGATCTTCATGGTCTCGTAGACGCGGCCGAGATCGGCGACGGCTTTGTCATGATGCGGCGTGTCGGTGTAGCCGACCAGCAGACCGTGGATGCCTTCGACCGATTCGGTCGCGCCGATGAAATCGTTCTTCGCCAGCGTCGCGGCGATGACGCCGTTCATCGCCGCAGCCCCGACCTGATAGCGCTTGTTCCAGGCGCCGTTGACGAGGAATTGCAGCGAGCCCGCCGCCTGACTGCCGGAGACGCCGAACGCCGAGACGATCTGCTGTTCGGAAAGGCCGAACAGTTTCGCCGCAGCGGCGGCGGCCCCGTAGGTGCCGGCGGTGGCGGTGGGGTGAAAGCCGCGGGCGTAATGCGAGGTCGGGTCGAGCGCATTGCCGAGCCGGCAGCACACTTCATAGCCGGCGACGATCGCGGTCAGCACGTCGCGGCCCGAGGCGCCGACCAGTTCGCCGACCGCGAAGGCGGCGGGCACCACCGGCGCCGACGGATGCAGCGAGGAATCGGCGTGGGTATCGTCGAAATCCAGCGAATGGCCGAGCGCGCCGTTGAGCAGCGCCGCCACCGCCGGGGTCCAGCGCTTGCCGTCGCCGAACACGGTCGCCGCTCCGTCGCCGTCCAGCGACAATGCCCGCAGCATCGCCAGCAGCGCCGGCGTCGATTCGGCCTCGCGGCGGGCGCGGATCGCGCTGCCGAGGAAATCGAGGGTCAGCACCTTGGCCCGCGCCAGCACGTCCTGCGGAATGTCGTCGAATTGCAGCGCGGCGACATAGCCTGCGAGCGTGGCGGTTTCGTTGGCCATGATGGCTCCCTTCATTTTGCGCCGCAAATTAGGCGGGGCGCCGGCATCGTTCAAGCCGCCCGACTGCAAAGCGGGGCTGCGGACGGCCTGATTTGCACTGCACGCACTGCTATGCTCATTGGACCGATCCTTGGAAATTTCGCACGACGCACGCCATGAAGCCGTTCTGGTCACGATATCCCGCGCATTGGCGGCCGCGCCGGCCGCAATGGGGGCTGGCGCTCCGCGTCACGCTCGGCGCGCTGCTGGCGCTCGCGGCCGCGCAGGCGCTGCATCTGCGGTTGCCGCTATGGGCGGTGCTGACCGCGATCATCGTCACCCAGCTCAGCGTCGGCCGCTCGGTCAGGATCGCGTTCGACTATCTGGTGGGCACCATCGGCGGCGCGATCTATGGCGGGGCGATCACCATTCTGGTGCCGCATCACAGCGAGCTGGCGCTGCTCGGCGTGCTGGCGCTGGCGGTGGCTCCTCTGGCGCTGCTGGCGGCGGTCAAGCCGAACCTCAACGTCGCCACCGTCACGGCGATCATCGTGCTGCTGGTGCCGACCATGACGCCGGTGGCGCCGCTGGATTCGGCGATCGACCGGGTGCTGGAAGTCGCGGTCGGCTCGCTGTCCGGGCTGCTGGTCTCGTTTCTGGTGCTGCCGTCGCGGGCGCAGTCGCAGGCGCTTGCCGCGGCGGCGCGGGCGCTCGACCTGATGGCGGTGGCGCTCGGCGAATTGCTCGCCGGCCTCACCCGCGGCCTCGACAACGATGCGCTGCACCGGCTTCAGGACGGCATCGGCGCCTCGCTGGTGACGCTCAACGAAATCGGCGACGAGGCCGAGCACGAGCGGGCCACCGGACTGTCGAGCGGGCCGGATATCGCGCCGCTGATCCGCACGCTGCTGCGGCTGCGCCACGATCTGGTGATGGTCGGCCGCGCCGTCGCAGCCCCACTGCCGCGGGCCTTGCAGGACCGGCTCGGCCCGTCGCTGGATGCATTCCGTGCCGCCGCGACGCTGCATCTGGCCGCGAGCGCCTCGGCGTTGCGCGACCGCGGCCCGCCGCCGCCGCTGCGCGCGGTGATTGCGGCGCTCGACGCCTATGCGGCCGAAGTCGGGACCGTGCGCCACGACGGGCTGACGCGCGATCTCTCCGGCGAGCAGGCGGAGCGGTTCTTCGCGCTCGGTTTTGCGATGGAGCAGCTCAGCCAGAATTTCCGTGATCTGGAGATGCGGGTGACGGAATGGGCCCGCCCCGGCGCGGTCGTCGCCGACACGCCGCCGGTCTCCTGAACCCGATCAGCGATTGCGCAAGGCTTCCAGCGCGTTGCGGCTGAGGCGCTCGGGGTCCTGTTCGCCGCGCGAGGCCTGTTCGAGAATGTTGGCGGACAGAAACTGCAGCGCGCTCGACGGCGTCTGCAGCGGCAGCGTCTCGACGCATTGCTCGAGCGCGGCCGACATCGCGGCGACCGTCTGCGGGCTGAACGCCTGCGCATGGGTCTGCTGCGGATCGCCGCTGGCGCCGGGACCGCCACTGCCGGAAGCCGTGGGCGACTGGTTGCCGAGCCGCGACGCCTCGGCCAGCACGCAGAGATGAATCAGCGCGGATTGCGCCAGCGTGGCCTCGTTGGTCTCGCCGGCGCGTGACAAGGCCACGATCCTGGCCGCCAGTTGCTTGCGGTTGGCTTCGGTATCGGCCCGGGAGCCCTCGATCCCGATGAACCGCTCCCACGCGCTGTCGAAGGCGCGCGCCAGCGCGGCCGTCTTCTCGTCGGGGGCGGAGGGTCCGCCGGTCTGATTGATTTCGCCGTCCACCATCGCCAACGGTTGCCTTCACCCGAAGTTCCGTTCCGGCCCTCAGCGCTCGAGCTGGTGCAGCATCGCGCGCACCACCAGGCGGTGGAACGGCATGATGGTCGCCAGATAGATTCGGCCGAGCCAATTGTGGGTCAGAACCAGGGTCGTGGCGATGACGCGGCGTTCGGCCGGGCCGTCCTCCACATCGATCACGACGCGGAAATCGAGATGGTGATCGTCGAAGCCGGCGACGACCCGGTGAGGCGCCTCATCGAGCACCGGAAACACGCCGATGCGGTCGCCCGCGGCCGATCCGCCGGGCGCTGGTGTCTTCAGCCCGAACGGCGTCACGACGAGATTGCGCAGCCGCATCAGCGCGTCGATCCAGCCCGGTCCATGCTCGATCATGCGGGTTGCGGCCTGGCGGGCGTCGAGCGCCCTGCTGCCGATCGGAACGCAATAGGCGTCGATGAACTGGGCGCCGGGCAAGAGCGATTCGCGATCGACGGTCGGTGCGATCTCTGCAACGGACATCAGCGGCTTTCCCGATCGCTACGACGGACGGCCGAATGCCCGGCCGCGGGTCAGAACTTCACCACCATGACGAAGATCGCCGCCACCAGCGGCACGGTGGCGATGATGCCCCACACCAGCCAGGTTCGGGCATCGCGCCAATATTGCTCCGGAATTTCATTGCTCTGCGCAAAGCTGCGGGCGAGCCGCGCCTGCCGGATCTGGATCGGAATCAGGATGCCGAGCCACATCATTCCGGAGATCGCGAACAGGATTTGGCCCGAGACCAGCCAGAACGAGGAGAACAGCGGAATATCCTTGACGATCGCGGCGCCGTAGCCGCCGACCATCACCAGCACGATGCCGATCACGGTGAAGATGAAATCCGACACGGTGACGCCGCGCTGGGCGTGGGCGACGATCTTCGGATCGCGCGTGAGATCGGAGAACGCCTTCCAGAACGCGGTGATGGTGACGTTGCCGACCAGTACGACCACGCCGACGACGTGGAGGAACTTGAAGACGTCGTACATCTGGTCTGACAACTTCCACTCCGCTCCAGGCCTGCCGGTCAGCGGACGGCGCGACCGGGCGCCACCATTCGCGGCGGGCGAGGTTCTGCTCGGGGTTTTCCGGGCGATTGTCAAATCGACATTCGTTGCGCGACACTACGCCCTCTGGCCGATTCTTGTTCCTGATCAAGGATCGCCCGTCGCGGCCGTCGGAGCCTGCCTGCGGCCGCGCGCGGGTCGCCGGTGGAGGAGGGTACGACCATGGGATCTGTTGGAACCGCACCTTGCCGGGCCGGCCTCGCCGGCTGGCCCCGTCTGGTCGCGGGCGCCTGCCTGCTGATCGCCGGCGCCGGGATCGCCGCCTCGTCCGCCAGCGCCCAGAGCTGCCAGGCGCTGTGGGTGGAGCGCAACAGCTATTACAAGGACGCCGGCTATTGCTTCAAGACGCGGCGTGGGATCGGTTATTTCGGCAATCGCGGGTGCTCCTACGACGACGAGCGCGATGTGCCGCTATCGGCCAACGTCCGCGAGCGGATTGCCGAGATCAAGACGCTGGAGCGGCGGTCCGGCTGCGACTGACGGCCGCCGCAGCGAATCAGCAGTGCCGACACCGCTCGGGCCGCGGCGGGTTCTGCCCGCGCCGAGGTCGAATATACCTGCAAAAACAAACGGCCGTCACCTTGCGGAGATCGGTGGGAACGCAGGCTGCGGGTTTTTGCAATCCGATCGCAGGAACGGAATTCAGGGTTGCCTATTATCTTGCTGCAGCGCAGCATTATATTCTGGTCAGCGGGCTGAGGATCAGGAGTTACCGTGTCTCACAGAAATCCCATCGACTTCCTCGCCCATTTGCGAAAATTCAACAGTCTCAGCGGCTTGCACGCTGTCTCCGGGGCGGCCGAGGCTGCCAGCCCGCTGATCGAGACTGAGCATTTCGGCGACAACCCCGGCAACCTCCGAATGCTGTCGTTCATCCCCGAAGGGCTGACGAAGCGCATCCCGCTGGTGGTCGTGCTGCATGGCTGCACTCAGAATGCGGCCGGTTACGACGTCGGCGCAGGATGGTCGACGCTGGCGCAGCGCTACGGCTTCGCCCTGCTGATGCCCGAGCAGAAGCGGGACAATAACCCCAATCTTTGCTTCAACTGGTTCGTGCCGGACGACATCAAGCGCGGCCACGGCGAAGTCGCGTCGATCTGGCAGATGGTCGAGCGAATGTCGGCTGCCTACCACATCGATCGGGCGCGGATTTTCGTTACCGGGCTGTCCGCCGGCGGCGCGATGACCACGGTGATGCTGGCGACCTATCCGGATGTGTTCGCCGGCGGTGCGGTGATCGCCGGGCTGCCCTATGGAGTCGCCGGCACCGTGCGGCAGGCGCTGAAGGAGATGCGGCATCCATCGCCGCGTTCCGCGCACGAGCTCGGCGATCTGGTGCGCAAGGCGTCGCCGCACAAGGGGCCATGGCCGAAGCTGTCGGTTTGGCACGGCAGCGCCGATCGCACCGTGAGTTCCGCCAATGCGGACGCGTTGGTGAAGCAATGGCTCGATCTGCACGGTCTGCCGGAAACGCCGATGGCGAAGCGCGACGTCGTCGGCTTTCCGCATCGGGTGTGGTGGAACTCGAGCGGCGAGACCACGGTCGAATCCTACACCATCACCGATATGGCGCACGGCACCCCGCTCGGACGCGCCAATGACGAGCACTACGGCGTCGCCGGCGCCTACCTGCTCGAAGCGGGAATTTCGTCATCGTTCCACATCGCCGAATTCTTCGGGCTCACCGGCAGCATTCACCGCCAGAAGTCGGTGATGCCGCCGAAAGCCGAACCGGACAGCGTCATGTCCGCCAAGGACGTCCGGGCAGAGACCTTCAAGCCGCGCGCGGCCGCCGGCGCGCGATCGGGTCAGGAGCCGCCGCGCGGTCGCCGCGGCTTCGACGTCAATGCGGTGATCACCCGCGCGCTGACCGCAGCCGGACTGATGAAGTAATCGCTCGTGGCGAAAGCGGTCGGCGCTGCGGCCTTTCGCGGCGACCGCGGGCGTGCCGGTTTGCGCCCGCAACGGCGGATGTTAGATTGGATGTTCGCCGCAGATCGTCTGTCGCCTACCGCGCGGGTTGAATGCTGGACCTGAAGAGATTGATGACGCCGGATTTCCTCGCCCGCGGCGGCGAGATGGGCGCTCTGATGCGCGCCCATGACTGGACGCATTCGGCGCTCGGGCCGCCGACGACATGGCCGCAAAGCCTCCGCACCGCACTGCGGATCCTGCTCAACAGCAACCACCCGATGTTCATCTGGTGGGGTCCCGATCTGATCCAGTTCTACAACGACGCCTACCGCCAGACGATGGGGCCCGAGCGACATCCCGCCGCGCTCGGGCAGCGCGGCCGCGAGTGCTGGGCGGAGATCTGGGACATCATCGGTCCGCAGATCGAGCAGGTGATGAGCGGCGGCGGATCGACGTGGCACGAGAATCATCTGGTGCCAGTGACACGCTACGGTCGCCGCGAGGAGGTCTACTGGACCTACGGCTTCAGCCCGATCGATCAGGACGATTCGGTCGGCGGCGTGCTGGTGGTGTGCCGTGACGTGACCCGAGACGTGTCGGCATCGATGGCGCTGCGCGAACGCGAGGCCGAGCTGGCGCGCGTGCAGCAGATCGGCCGGATCGGCGGGCTCGAGGTCGATCTGCGGTCCGGCTTCCGCAACCGGCGTTCGCCCGAATATCTCCTGGTCCACGGCTTGCCGCCCGATGCCGCGACCGAAACCCACGAAGACTGGGTCCGGCGGATTCATCCGGAGGATCGCGAGGCGACCGAACGGCAATTCGTCGAGGCGGTGAACGGCGATGCGCGCAACTACGTCGCCCGCTATCGGATCATTCGTCCGAGCGACGGCGAGACGCGCTGGATCTCGGTGCGTGCGGTGATCGAGCGCGACGACAACGGCGTGCCGATCCGGCTGGTCGGCGCGCATATCGACGTCACCGAACAGGTCGAGGCCGAGCAGAAGGCGCAGGCCAGCGAGGAGGCGGCGCGCAGGCTCGCCGCCCAGCTCGCGCAGCTCAACACCACGCTGGCGCAACGCGTCGAGGAAAAAACCCGCGAGCGCGACCGGATCTGGAACGTGTCGCAGGATCTGCTGCTGGTCGCCGACCGCAGCGGCGTCTGGCGTACCGTCAATCCGGCCTGGACCAACACGCTCGGCTGGACCGAGGCCGAGCTGTTGAACAACACGTCGGAATGGATCGAGCATCCGGCCGACGGCGGCATTACACGGGCGCAGCTCGCCGAACTGTGCGCGGGTGCCGGAACGGTGCGCTTCGAAAGCCGGATCCGCGCCAGGGACGGCTCGTATCGCTGGCTGTCCTGGACCGGCGTCTCGGACGCCGACGCATGCTACGCGGTCGCGCGCGACATCACCGCCGACAAGGCGGCGGTGGAGCGCCTCAAGGTCACCGAGGAGGCGCTGCGCCAATCGCAGAAGATGGAAGCGGTCGGCCAACTCACAGGCGGCATCGCCCACGACTTCAACAATCTCTTGACCGGCATCGTCGGCTCGCTCGATCTGATGCGGACCCGGCTCGACCAGGGCCGCACCGAGAACGTCGCCCGCTATATCGACGCCGCGATGATTTCGGCCAATCGTGCAGCCGCACTCACCCACCGGCTGCTCGCGTTCGCGAGGCGTCAGCCATTGGTGCCGAAGCCGGTCGACGCCAATCAGCTCGTCGCCTCGCTCGAGGATCTGCTGCGCCGGACGATCGGCGAGGCGATCGAGCTCGAGATCGCGGCGGCGCCGGATCTGTGGCCGACGCTGTGCGATCCCAACCAGCTCGAAAGCGCGCTGCTCAATCTGGCGATCAACGCCCGCGACGCGATGCCGGACGGCGGCCGGCTGACGATCACCACGCGCAACGCGACGTTCGATGTCGCCGAGATGCCGGCGCTGCTGCCCGGCGACTACGTCTGCCTCACGGTGTCCGACACCGGAGGCGGCATGACCGACGAGGTCGCCGCGCGGGCGTTCGAGCCGTTCTTCACGACCAAGCCTCTCGGTCGCGGCACCGGGCTCGGGCTGTCGATGATCTACGGCTTCGCACAGCAATCGCACGGGCATGCGAGCATCGCCAGTACGCGGTCCGAAGGCACCTCGGTCACGTTGTATCTGCCGCGCGAGCACGGCGATGCGGGCGAGCGGCAGGATACGCCGAAGCGGCCGCGCGCGCGTGCCGCCCGCGGCGAGACCGTGCTGGTGGTCGAGGACGAGGTGGTGGTCCGCGCGGTGATCGTCGAGATGCTGCGGGACCAGGGCTATCGCGTGCTGGAGGCGGCCGACGGTCCGTCCGGACTGGCGATCCTGCAGGGCGACGAGACGATCGACCTGCTGTTGTCGGATATCGGGCTTCCCGGCCTGAACGGACGCCAGCTCGCCGACTATGCGCGCCTCGACCGCCCGGACATCGGCGTGCTGCTGATGACCGGCTACGCCGAAAGCGCCGCGATGACCGACGGCATCCTCGAGGCCGGCATCGAGCTGATCACCAAGCCGTTCGATCACGGCGATCTGCTGGCGCGCGTGCGTGAGATCGTTACCAATTAGTTCCAGGCTGAAGATTCGTTCATCGACGGCGCCCGACGAGAACGGGCCGGCGTAGTCGCGACGATTTGCGGAACTGTTTCGGGCGAGGCGACTTGTCAAGCACCTTCCCAGAATCGGAGCTTACCATGATCAATCGCTTTGTCGGAACCGCTGTTGTCATTCTGGCGCTCGCCGCGCCGGCTGTCGCGAATGCTCAGGGGGTGCCGGGCGGCATCGAGCGCGGAGCGCGCGAGGGCGAGCGCGCCGCGGGTCCGGTCGGTGCAGTGGTGGGCGGCACCATCGGCGGTGTCGTCGGCGGCGTCGCCGGCATCCTCGGTGTGGACGACCGTCCGCGCTTTCGCTCCTATGTGGTCGAGCAGGGCCGCCCCTCTTATTCCTATCGTGACGAAGTTCGCGTCGGCGCCGTGCTGCCGGCCGATGGCGTGACCTATTACGAAGTTCCGGACCGGTTCAATTCGGCGCGCGAATATCGCTACACGGTGG
Source organism: Rhodopseudomonas palustris (assembly GCF_034479375.1). Classification (NCBI taxonomy): domain Bacteria; kingdom Pseudomonadati; phylum Pseudomonadota; class Alphaproteobacteria; order Hyphomicrobiales; family Nitrobacteraceae; genus Rhodopseudomonas; species Rhodopseudomonas palustris. Next base: position 4,547,904 of record NZ_CP140155.1, read on the forward strand.
TGAACGGCCGCACCGTTCTGGTCGAGCCGGGCACCCGCCGCATCGTCGAAGTCATCGACTGACACAGCCTGATCCCCGAAATAACGGGCCGCCTTTCGGGGCGGCCCGTCGTTTTTTCGGCACAACCTATCGGCTCGATCGGAGCAGCGTCTCCGACGGCCGTTCTCCGAACGCTTCCCGATAGTCCTTGGCGAAATGGCCGAGATTGGCGAATCCGCAGGCAAAGGCCGCCGCGGTGACGGACGTCCGCGAGCGGCCCTGTTTCAGAAGCGCGCGCGCGTGGCGGAGCCGGACCTGTTTGGCGAACGCCATCGGCGAATAGCCGCGGCTGCGCTGGAAGGCCTTGAAGATGCCGCGTGCGCTGATCCCGGTCAGGTCGGTCAGCGTTTCGATGGTGATCGGCTTGGCCCAGTTGGCCTCGATGTACTCTTCGATCTTGCGCACGTGCTTGGGCGCCGCGCCGCGCGGATCGGCCTCGAGAAACCGGGTGAAATTGTGGGGATAGGCGGTCAGGAACAGCAGGGTGATCGCTTCCTGCAGTTCGGCCAGCACCAGCGGTGGCAGCGGCGCGGTCGTCGAATTGATCTGGCTGTTCACGAACGAGATCAGACGGCGAAGATTGGCGGCCTGCGGCAGGTCGTTGCTCGCCGCGGGTTCGAATTCGATCGCGCGCTTCGGTCTGGTGCCGAGCAGCGCCGCGAGTTTTCGGTCGAGCGCGTGGCTGTTCACCCGAAGCAGCAGGTGCTCGTAGGTCTCGCCGAATTCGGTATGGGCCGCGCGTGCCGGCGAGGTGATGCAGGCCTGCCGCGGATCGATCGCAGTGGTGACGCCGGCGCTGCGGGTGGACGAATGTCCCGTCAGCGCGATCTGCAGCCGTGCGAAGTCGGCTTCGGGGAAGTCCACGATCAGCGGTGCGTGGCCGGACGTGAAGCCGAGCGCGATGTCCTGAAGCTGCAGGAAATTGCCGCGCACGCGGAAAGTCCCAGCCGCACCGCACTGGAAATGGCGGACGCCATAGACCCTGGCGAGCGCCTGCGCGAGTTCGTCGGGACTGGAAGTGTCCATCGCCCGAAAACGGCTGAGCGGCTCGCTGAGGAGTTCGGCTGTCATGCTGGGAGCGCTCCCGCGGTCTCGCTGTCGCGTATCTTCGCGCCGTGCATTGCTTGGATGCCGGCGCCGGTATCGATGGCAGATGGTTCGGCGGCAGAACCGTCGATCGAACATCTCGGAATCAAGATATGTCGGCCGTCATCGCTTGTCGATTGCGGCGTTCCATCCGGGATCCGACGATGCCGCAGACCAGCCACAACTCGATACTGCGTAGGACTACGAGGCGACGGCACGTCGCTGCCGTCATCCGCGCGCGCGCAGCGAATCTCCGGTACGGCGGGTCTGTCCCGATGAATGCCGGTGCGTGCGCGAGCGGGTTCGGCGAACCGGCTGCTACATCGCGCCTGTCAGGAACGGATTGGTCATGCGCTCCTGGCCGATGCTCGATCCGGGGCCGTGGCCGCAGATGAAGCCGACGTCGTCGCCGAGCGGCAGCAGCTTGTCGGTGATCGACCGGATCAGCGTGGCGTGGCTGCCGCCGGGCAGGTCGGTGCGCCCGACCGAGCCCGCGAACAGCACGTCGCCCACCAGGGCGAACCGCATCGCGTCGTTGAAGAACACCACGCTGCCGGGCGAATGTCCGGGGCAATGCAGAATCGCGAAGCTGAGTTCGCCGACGCCGACATGGTCGCCCTCGTCCAGCCAGCGGTCCGGCGTGACGTCGCGGACGCCGTCGATGCCGAAGCTGCGGCCGCTGTTGACGACGTTGTCGAGCAGGAACTGGTCGTCGCGATGCGGGCCGACGACCGCGACCTTCAATGCGTCGCGCAGATCGGCGGCGCCGCCGACGTGATCGATGTGGCCGTGGGTCAGCCAGATCGCCTCGACCGTCACCTTGGCGTTTTCGATCGCGGCCAGGATCTCCGGGACGTCGCCGCCGGGATCGACCACGACCGCCTTGCGGGTGGCCTCACACCACAACAGCGTGCAGTTCTGCTGGAATGGCGTGACCGGAATGATCGCGGCGCCGGCTTTGGCTTTGGTGTCGGACGGGGTGCTCATGGCGCGACAATGCCGCCTCCGGCGCGGCAAGTCAAAGCGGGGCGGATCACAAAACGGACGCCTGATCGCCCGGCGTGATCGTCGCTTGCGCACGCCTTGCCATCATCCTCCCGCGCGCTATATCCGGGTCTTCCCATTCACCTTTGTTCAGGATCGAGCGTCCCTCATGACCACGATTGATACCGCCAGCGAGACGAAGCCGTTCCAGGCCGAAGTGGCCGAGCTTTTGAACCTGATGGTGCACTCGGTCTATTCCGAGACCGACATCTTCCTGCGCGAACTGATCTCCAACGCCTCCGACGCGCTCGACAAGCTGCGTTACGAGTCGATCGCAAACCCTGCGCTGATGCAAGACGGCGGCGAGCCGAAGATCCGGATCGTGCCGAAGAAGGAGCCGGACACGCTGACCGTGATCGACAACGGCATCGGCATGGACCGCCAGGAGCTGATCGACAATCTCGGCACCATCGCTAAATCCGGCACCAAATCGTTCCTCACCAAGCTGACCGAGGCCAAGGACGGCGCCGGGCTGATCGGCCAGTTCGGCGTCGGCTTCTACGCGGCCTTCATGGTCGCCGACAGCATCGTCGTCACCAGCCGTCGCGCCGGCTCGGCCGAGGCCTGGACCTGGTCGTCGTCGGGCGGCGCCGGCTTCGAGATCGCGCCGGCCTCCGAAGAGGCGGCCGCGCGGGTCAGCCGCGGCACCGAGATCGTGCTGCATCTGAAGCCCGAGGCATCGAAATATCTCGAGGCCTATCAGATCGAGCGCATCGTCAGCGAGTACTCCGACAACATCCAGTTTCCGATCGAACTGGTGCCCGAAGAGGGCGAGCCGCGCCAGATCAATTCGGCCAGCGCGCTGTGGCAGCGCTCGAAATCCGAACTGACCGAAGAGGACTACAAGCAGGCCTACCGGCAGATCGCCGGGGCGTTCGACGAGCCGGCGATGACGCTGCACTACCGCGCCGAGGGCCGGCAATCCTATGCGGTGATGCTGTTCGCGCCGTCGTCCAAGCCGTTCGACCTGTTCGAGCCGGAGCGCAAGGGCCGTATCAAGCTCTATGTCCGCCGCGTCTTCATCACCGCGGACGCCGATCTGCTGCCGCCCTATCTGCGCTTTTTGCGGGGCGTGATCGACAGTGAGGACCTGCCGCTGAACCTGTCGCGCGAGATGCTGCAGAACAATCCGCAGCTCGCGCAGATCCGCAAAGCGGTGACCGGCAAGGTGATCGGCGAACTCGACAGCCTCGCCGAGAAGCAGCCCAAGCAGTTCGCCAAGATCTGGGACGCGTTCGGCCCGGTGATCAAGGAAGGCCTCTACGAGGACTACGAGCGCCGCGAGAAGCTGCTGTCGCTGGCGCGTTTCACCACGACGGCCGGCGACAATCGCACGCTCGCGCAATATGTCGAGGCGATGAAGGAGAACCAGACCGAGATCTATTATCTGGTCGGCGATTCGATCGAGCGGCTGAAGTCCAATCCGAAGCTGGAATCCGCGACCGCCCGCGGCATCGAGGTGCTGCTGCTGACCGACGCGGTCGATGCGTTCTGGACCTCCGGCCAGCTCGACTTCGGCGGCAAGCCGCTGAAGTCGCTGAGCCAGGGCGACATCAATTTCGACCTGATCCCGAAGCTCGATACCGACAAGGCCGAGGACAAGCCGGACGAGGCCAAGGCCGACGAGGCCACCGTGATCGCGGTGATCAAGGACGCGCTCGGCGATCGCGTCAGCGACGTCAAGGCGTCGCAGCGGCTGACCTCGAGCGCGTCGTGCCTCGTCGCCGGCGGCTTCGGGCCGGATCGCGAGCTGGAGAAGATGCTGGCCCGCGCCAACAAGGGCGCCGCCACCAAGCCGGTGCTCGAGATCAATCTCGGCCATCCGCTGGTCGCCGCCCTGGCCGACACCAGGGCCGACAAGGCCGACGCCACCGACCTGTCGTTCCTGCTGCTGGAGCAGGCGCAGATCCTCGACGGCGAATTGCCCGAAGACCCCGCCGCCTTCGCCGGCCGGCTCAACCGGCTGGTGCTGCGCGGCGTTGTTGCGCATGGTTAGCGGCTGAATAACAAACAGGGTTACCGGATTTTTAATCCCTGGGTTGCACACTGGTCGGCATTGTAGCGCTGACCAGTTGTGTGAACCCCATGCGTCTTTTCGCTTCGACCACGGCCGTCCTGATGCTGGCCGCAGGAACCGCAGCCGCCGCCGATCTGCCGCGGCTGCCTCTGCTCCCCGCCGCGCCGGTGCAGTGGAGCTGGACCGGCCTGTATTGGGGCGCGCATCTCGGCGGCAGCTTCGGGCAGACCAGCTTCAGCGATCCCGCCGGCCCCGGCCTCTACGGCGGCAGCGTCCGCAGCCCGGCAGCGCTCGCCGGCATTCAGGTCGGCTACAACTATCAGCCGAACGCCAATTGGCTGGTCGGCCTCGAGGCCGATCTCAGCGCGATGAACGGCAACGGCACCCAAAGCTGCATGGTCTCGTCCGGCCTGTTCATCTCGGCGAATTGCCGCGTCCGGCAGGATGCGATGGCGACCCTCACGGGTCGGGCCGGCCTCGTCACCGGCCCCGGCGGCCGCACGCTGCTCTATGCCAAAGCCGGCGCCGCTTTCCTCAGCGAGCGTCTCGACATCACCACCGGCTATCCGATCGGATTGTCGACCGAGAACAATGACGGCCGCTGGGGCTGGACCGCCGGCGCCGGCATCGAACGTGCGCTGGCGCCGGCCTGGTCGGTCAAGTTCGAATACGACTATGCGAATTTCGGCAACGCCGAGATGACGACGCCTGCGAGCTATCGGCTGGTCCCGGGCGTCGGCTATTTCGCCACGCCGCAAGGCGTCAGCAAGGTCGCCCAGGATCTGCACGCGGTGAAGGTCGGCCTCAATCTCAAATTCGGCGGCGACGTCGATGCGCGCTTCGACGACTACCACCTGCGCGGCCCGCAGGTGGCGGACGACGTCGTCGAGCGCGGCGCGATCGAGGTCGGCGGCCGGGTCTGGTACAGCTCGGGACGCTTCCAGAAAGACCTCGGCGCGACCACCAATCAGGGCCAGCAGAACATCCTGATCTCGCGGCTGGCCTATCAGAGCACGGCGGCGTCGGGCGAAATGTTCGGCCGCGTCGATGGTCCCTACGATACCTTCCTCAAGGGCTTCGCCGGCGGCGGCACGCTGTTGAGCGGCCACATGAACGACGAGGACTGGATCGCCACTGACGGCATCCCGTATTCCAACACATTCCACGATCCGGTGAAGGGCAGCATCGCCTATGCGACGCTCGACGTCGGCTACAATCTGCTGCGCGGGCCGGGCTACAAGTTCGGCGGCTTCGTCGGCTATAACTACTACCGCGAGAACAAATCGGCCTATGGCTGCGTGCAGACCGCAGGCGCAAGCGCGTCGCAGATCTGCGGCTCGCCGATCGCCAACACTGTTCTGGCCATGACCGAAGACGACACCTGGCATTCGCTCCGGGTCGGATTCAACGGCGAACTCGGGCTCGGCCGCGGGCTGAAGCTGTCCGCCGACGCCGCCTATCTGCCCTATGTGAAGATGTTCGGAACCGATAATCACGTGATGCGCACCGACGTCACCGATACCGTGTCGCCGGAGCGGGGAACCGGGCAGGGCGTGCAGCTCGAGGCGATCCTGTCGTATCAGGTCACGAACGCCTTCAGCGTCGGCGCCGGCGCGCGCTATTGGGCGATGTGGGCGACCACCAACGCCTACACCAACGCCTTCGGCTCGGAATGTCCGTGCCAGACGTTGCCGACGCGCACCGAACGCTACGGAACTTTCCTGCAGGCGTCCTACAAATTCGACGGGCTCAGGTAGTGACGGCGGCGTGACGGCTCGTAGTCCCGCCGCGACGCCGCAACCAAGAATCCGCTGGGCAGCCGCCGGCTTCTTGATTAGTGTGCCCTCAATCAAAAAAGGCCCCGGGAGGCACGCTCGATGAACGTCAGGATTTTCTCCGCCGCATTGGCGACCAGCGCCCTGTTTGCGATTGCTCCGGCGTCGGCGCAGGGCGTCAAGATCGGCATCCTCAACGATCAGTCCGGCGTCTATGCCGACTACGGCGGCAAGTGGTCGCTCGAAGCCGCCAAGATGGCGGTCGAGGATTTCGGCGGCGAGGTGCTCGGCCAGAAGATCGAGATCGTCTCCGCCGACCATCAGAACAAGCCCGACAACGCGGTCGCGATCGCGCGCAAATGGTACGACGTCGATGGCGTCGACATGATCACCGAACTGACCACCTCGTCGGTGGCGCTGGCGATCCAGGACCTGTCGAAGGAAAAGAAGAAGATCGACATCGTGGTCGGCGCGGCGACCTCGCGCATCACCGGCGATGCCTGCCAGCCTTACGGCTTCCATTGGGCCTACGACACGCATGCGCTCGCGGTCGGCACCGGCGGCGCGCTGGTGAAGGCGGGCGGCGATTCCTGGTTCTTCCTCACCGCGGACTACGCCTTCGGCTACGCCTTGGAAAAGGACACCAGCGAAGTCGTCAAGGCGAACGGCGGCAAGGTGGTCGGCTCGGTCCGCCATCCGCTGAATTCGTCGGACTTCTCGTCCTTCCTGCTGCAGGCGCAAAGCTCGAAGGCGAAGATCGTCGGCCTCGCCAATGCCGGCCTCGACACCGCCAATTCGATCAAACAGGCCTCGGAATTCGGCATCGTCGCCGGCGGCCAGAAGCTCGCCGGCCTGTTGCTGACGGTCGCCGAGGTGCACGGCCTGGGGCTCAAGGCGGCGCAGGGCCTGGTGCTGACCGAGGCGTATTACTGGGACCGCGACGACAAATCCCGCGAATTCGCCGAACGCTTCTTCAAGCGCACCAACCGGATGCCGAACATGATCCAGGCCGGCACCTATTCGGCGACGCTGTCCTATCTCAAGGCGGTGAAGGCCGCCGGCACCAAGGACACCGAAGCGGTGGCGGCGAAGCTCAAGAAGCTCCCGGTCGACGACGCTTTCGCCAAAGGCAAGGTGCTGGCCAACGGCCGCTTCGTCCACGATCTGTATCTGTTCGAGGTGAAGAAGCCGGAAGAGTCGAAGAAGCCGTGGGATTACTACAAGCTGATCTCGACGGTGGAGGGCTACATGGCGTTCCCGAGCGCGGCCGAGAGCGGCTGCCCGCTGACCAGGTAGGCGACGGTCGATCGGCGGAAAGAACGAGGCCGGCGCTCCGCAAGGACGCCGGCCGTGTGTCTGGTCGACGCTGGAGCCGTTCTGTCTCAAATGGATTCAGCACTGGCGTTCCGGGACGCTCACCACAATTACGACCTCATGGTGAGGAGGCGCGCAGCGCCGTCTCGAACCATGCGCCACCGGCACTGCGTCGCCCCATCCTTCGAGACGCCCGGCTTCGCCGGGCTCCTCAGGATGAGGGGGCAGTGCACTTGGCAAGGTCCATATCGCTTCAATCAGTCGATGAAACGCTCTAGTACCAGGCGCAGCCGTCGCCCTTCGAGGGCCGCTTCGCGGTCACCTCGGGGTGACGGCGCTCGTGCTTCGCTGACGGCTCACTTCCCCAGCATCTGATGCACGACGCCGTAGACCGAGCCGCCCCACAGGGCGGCGGCGGCGACCATCTGCACCGCGAAGCCGGCGCCGCGCTTCGGCGCCGCATCGGCATAGCCGATCATGTACATCACCCGGCCGATGATCCAGACGCCGCCGAGCGCGGCGGCGAAGGCGTCGCTGAGATAATAGGCAAACAGCCACAGCGACGGCAGGAAGATCGGCAACCATTCCAGCGTGTTGGCCTGCACCCGGAAGACACGTTCGAAATCGGGATGGCCCGAAATCGCCGGCGCCTTGACGCCGTACAGCATCCGCGCGCGCGCGACGTTCACCGAGGTGTAGAAATAGAACATCAACGCCAGCAGGGTCGCGATCGTGGTGTAGTGAAACATCCCAGGGCTCCCAACGATATGATTTGTTCTGTCCGGCTGAAGCCGCCGGTTGCCGCCAGATTGAACTCAATAGCCGGTCATCTCAAGATATCCGTTGCCGCTCTGGCTGCCGCTGAACGAGATCGGCCCCTCCCAATAGGGAAAGCTGGTGCCCATCCAGCTTTGCGGGTTGAGCGGCGTGGTCGTGATCGACAGGCCATGGCCAGGCACCCCGACGCGCCAGCGCGTCGGCAGCTTGCGGCCGGCGGTGTCGGTGAAGCCGGTCGGCTCCAGCGTGATGGCGTCCGGGGCGAGCTGTTCTGAGCGGCCGTCGAGCCCGATCCAGTTGCCGGCGAAATAGGCGCTGCCGTCGCTCTGTCGCAGCCGGAACAGCATCACCTTCTCGCCGGAGGCGAGATGCAGCGAGAACCAGTCCCAGCCGGTCTGGTCGGAGGCGAGCGGCTGGCTCGACCATTCGCGGTCCATCCAGGCGGTGCCGTTGACCTCGATCGGCCGGCCGTCGATCGTCAGCGTCCCGCGCGCGGCGAAATACGGCTGGCTGTAGTAATACGACGCTTGGCCGCGGTCGGATTTGCGCGAAAAGCCTTTGTCGCCCTGCAGCACCAGCGGCCGCTCGGCAGTCAGCCGCAGCCGGTAGCCGAAGTCCGATCCCGCGGCGGTGACGTCGAGCGGCGACAGCGTCGCCGCAGCCATCGCCTCGCCGCCGGTCATCTGCCAGTCGTCGATCGCGGCGCGAAACGGCGCGGCAGTGATCCCGGCCTGTCCGATGCCGCCGCGTGAAAACTTCTCGGCGTAGCGATGCGTCTCGGCGCTGGTGAGCCCCGCATGCGCCATCCAGACCTGCTGATTGGCCCAGCCGTCGCGCTGCGGGCCGGGCGTCATCGCCTGCCGGAACAGCGTCCATTGCACGCCGTAAGCCTTGCCGCCGGCGTCCTGCAGATTCGCCGTGAGGTACCACCACTCGATGCGGAAATCCGGATGCGCGCCGTGGTCGGCCGGAAAACTCAGCACCCGTCCCGGCACCACCGGCGCGAATTCGCCGGCCTCGCTGCCGAGCCCGGCGAAGCCTTGCGCCAGCGCGCGCGGACCACCGAGGCCGAGCGCGAGCAGGCCGCCGGCGACCGCGCGGCGTGAGATCGGATGGCTAGCGCTCATCGGCGAACACCTTCACCAGTTGCGCCGGCTGCATCCGCAGCAGCTTCAGGATAGGCAGCGCCGCCGCGACCAGCGACGCCAGCAGCGCCACGCCGAGCAGTTTCAAGAGCTCCCATGGAAACACCTCGAACGGCAGCCGCCAGCCGAACGCCTTGACGTTGACCACCGCGATCAGACACCACGCCACCAGGAGGCCGAGCGGCAGCGCCAGCAGCGCAGTCAGCGCGGCCATCGACAGCGTCTTCATCAATTCGATGAAGGCGAGCTTGCGCCGGGTGATCCCGATTGCCCATAGCGGCGCGACCTGCGGCAGCCGCGAATTGCCGAGCGTCAAGAGACTCGTCAGCAGCGCCACGCCGGCGATGCCGAGCGTGAAAGCGTTGAGCGCCGCGGTGACCGCGAAGGTGCGGTTGAAAATCCGCTTCGATTCGGTTTTCAGCGTCGCCTGATCGGCTAGGCTGCGATTGTCGAGTTTGAACGTCGTGCGCAGGTCGTCGACCAGCGCCGGCACGCGCGCCGGATCGACCCGCAGCCCGAACCGGGTCTGCGCCACCTCGGGAAAGCGCGCGATCAGCGCCTCATAGGCGACGCCGATCTGGCCGCGCGGATTGCCGTAATCGGCGTAGATCGCCGCGACGGTGAGCGGCCACGGGCCGTTGCCGGTCGGCACCGCGATGCGATCGCCGAGCTTCAGCTTCATCCGCCGCGACAATTGCTCGCTGATCAGCGCGGCGTCGCCGCGTGCGACGACGTCCCAGACGTCGCGGCTCTGTTCGAGCAGCGGCCAGTGATCGCGATAGGTCGGATCGTCGGCGAAGCCGATGACCTCGGCCGGCCAGCCGTCGAGCTTCACCTCGGCGCGGGCGCCGGGCAGCAGCGCGGTCACCTCCGGCCGCTGCTTCACCCACGCCTTGATCTCGTTCGCCTGTGCATCATTGGCGGCGTTGAGATAGACTTCGGCCGTGAGCCGGCCGTCGAGCCAGCGCACGAAGGTGCGGCTGAAGCTCTCCACCATGGTGCCCACGCCGATATTGACGCCGAGCGCCAGCAGCAGCGCCATCAAGGCGAGCGACAGCCCGGAGAGCTGCAGCCGGTTGTCGGCCCAGAACCATTTGATCAGCGGACGCTGCGCACCGCGTTCGCCGAGCGCCAGCACCAGGCCGAGCACCGCGGGCAATCCCAATGCGGCGCCGAGCAGGATCGCGGCCAGCACCGCGAAGCCTGATACCAATGAGTCTCCGAAGATCAGGAAGCAGGCCGCCGCGGCGAAGACGAGAAGCGCCACGCTGCCCTGGATCAGCAGCCAGCGCTGCTGCGCCTGCTGCCAGGCGAACGCCTGCGCGGCGGCGAGCACCGGCATACGCGCCGCCTTGATCAGGCTCGCCGACGACGCCCCCAACGCGCCGAGGATGCTGATCGCAATGCCGGCCAGCCACCATTGCGGCTTCAGCGACAACTCGCCGGGAATCTGCGCGCCGTAAAGCCCGCGCAGGCTGGCGGCGACGTCGGGCAGCAGCGTCGCGGCGATGATGTAGCCGCAGACCAGCCCGATCAGGCCGGCGACCAGCGCGATCAGCGTCAGCTCGATCACCATCACGCTGTTCAGCATCCGCGCCGAGGCGCCGCAGGCGCGCAGCGTCCGCAGCATCGGCCGGCGCTGCTCGAAGGCGAGGCCGATCGCCGAATTGACGATGAACAGCCCGACCAGGAACGACAGCAGGCCGAACGCCGTGAGGTTGAGGTGGAAACTGTCGGTGAGGCGTTCGAGGTCGGTCTCGGTGTCGGGCTCGATCCGTTCGAGCCGGTCGCCGACGATCTCGCGCAGCGGCGTCCGCGATGCCGCCGGCTTATTGCCGATCAGTAGCCGCGACACCTGATCCTGCAGGCCGAGCAGCTTCTGCGCGAAGCCGATGTCGACCACCAGCACGCCCGGCGCGACTTCGGCTTGCGGCTTCAACGGCGGCAATCGGCCGCCATTGCTGATCGGCGGCGTCGCGCCCTCGGCCAGCTTCAGCGCCGCGAGCGTGTCCGGCGACAGCAGCGTCTGCCCGGGCGGCAGGATGAAGCCCTGCAGATTGGCGGTGCCGATCGCCGGCGCGGCGCTGGCTTCGACCGGCATCGACAGCGGCTCGATCCCGAGCAGCCGCAGCGTGCGCCCGCCGACCCGGATCTGGCCTTCCACCACCGGCGACACCGGCCAGCCGGCGCGGCGCAACTCGACGAACAGCGCTTGCGGAAAATGCTCGCCGCCCGGTGCGACCAGCGTCGCGGTGCGGGCGCCGCCGAGCGTCGCCGCGGCGCGGTCGTAGCTGGTGCGCGCCTGCGCGTTCAGCGCCTGCACGCCGCTCCACAGCGCGGTCGCCGAGATCAGGCCGATCAGCAAGGTGGCGAGTTGCAGCGGATGGCGTCGCCAATGGCTGAGCAGCACCGCGAGGATCCACAGCGCGCGCTTCAACGGATCAACCCGGCATGCAGATGCACCCGCCGGTCGAGCATTCCGGCGAGCCGTTCGCTGTGGGTCACCATCAGGAAGCCGCAGCCGGTGCGGCGGACCAGATCGGCGGCGAGCGCCAGCACGTCGTCGGCGGTGGCTTCGTCGAGATTGCCGGTCGGCTCGTCGGCGAGCAGCAGGACGGGCTTGACCGCGAGCGCGCGGCCGATCGCGACGCGCTGCTGCTGGCCGCCGGAGAGTTGCTCGGGATAGCGCTTCTGCAACGCGCCGAGCCCCAGCCGCTCGATCAGTTCGGCGTGCCATTGCGCGTCGTGGCGGCCGGCCAGCCGCGACTGAAACGACAGATTGTCGGCGACGGTGAGGCTCGGGATCAGATTGAACTGCTGAAACACCAGCCCGAGCCGCTCGCGCCGGAACGCCGCGCGCCCGGCGTCGGCGAGCCGCGAGATCGTTAGATCGCCATAGGCGATCTCGCCGCTATCGGGCTGGTCGAGCCCGGCGATCAGATGCAGCAGCGTGCTCTTGCCGCTGCCGGATTCGCCGGTCAGCGCCACGCTCTCGCCGGCGGCGAGCGCGAAATCCACGCCGCGCAGAACGGCGACGTTGTCCTGCCCCGAGCGATAGGATTTGGTCAGGCCGGCAACGGTCAGCATCAGGCGATGGTCCGCTCGGTGCGGCGCGTCATCGTGCCGTCCTGCACGAGCCGCGCGATACGATCGTCATGTGTCCTGCGAGAGTATCGCGCAGGCTCCGCGTCGGGCCGGTCATCCTGATGTCCCTGTGAACGATGTCCGGCCGATATGGTGACCGCGCGCGCGCGACTCAATGACCGGATGCCCGCTTGTTTGCACCGCAACGCAGTCGGGTGCGTCGTGCCTGCGGCATTCTGACAAATACGTGATTGCTTTCCCGCCTCATCGGCGGCAGCATCGCGACTGGCTCGCAACAAGGGCCGACAATAAGACGATGGACGGGAGACCCCGCTTGGACGGACAATCCACGCCGAAGGGCGCCTGGAGGATCACCTTCCTCCTGTTTCTGTTCATGGTGGTCAATTTCGCCGACAAGATCGTGGTCGGCCTCGCCGGCGTGCCGATCACCAAAGAGCTCGGCCTCACGCCCGAACAGTTCGGACTGCTCGGCTCGTCGTTCTTCTTTCTGTTCTCGACCACCGCAGTCATCGTCGGCTTCATCGTCAACCGGATCGACACTCGCTGGGTGCTGCTGGTGCTGGCGCTGGTGTGGTCGGTGGCGCAATTTCCGATGGTCGGCACTGTCAGCTTCACCACGCTGCTGATCTGCCGCATCGTTCTCGGCGCCGGCGAAGGTCCGGCCTTCGCGGTTGCGGCGCATGCGATCTACAAATGGTTTCCCGATCACAAACGGACGCTGCCGACCGCGATCCTGTCGCAGGGCTCGGCGTTCGGCGTGATCCTGGCGGTGCCGGCGCTGAACTGGATCATCGTCAATCATTCCTGGCACTACGCGTTCGGCGCGCTCGGCATCGTCGGGCTGATGTGGGCGGCGGCGTGGATCGCGCTCGGCCGCGAAGGGCCGCTGGTTCCGACCGCGGCGATGACCGCGGCCGAGACGCGGATTCCCTATGCGCGGCTGCTGACATCGCGCACCTTTGTCGGCTGCGTCGCGGCGACCTTCGGCGCGTTTTGGGCGCTGTCGCTCGGGCTGACCTGGTTCACCACCTACATCGTCAACGGGCTCGGCTTCAGCCAGCACGATGCCGGGTTGATCTCGATCACACCCTGGGTGTTCGGCGCACTCGTCCTGCTGCTGACGGGTTGGTTGTCGCAGTCGCTGATGGCGCGCGGCGCCTCCACACGGCTCGCCCGCGGCGTGCTCGGCGCGGCGCCGCTGGTGCTCGGCGGCCTGATCCTGCTGACGATGCCGTTCATCGACAACCCCACCGGGCAGATCACCGCGCTGGTGATCGGCGCGGGTCTGTGCGGAGCGATCTATGTCGTCTGTCCACCGATGATCGCCGAATTCGCGCCGGTGTCGCAGCGCGGCGCCGCGCTGGCGATCTACGGCGCGCTGTACACGCTCGCCGGCATCATTGCGCCGCTGGTGATGGGCAGCGTCGTCCAGAATGCCGCGTCGTTGAACGAGGGCTATCTCACCGGCTACATGATCAACGGCGCGGTGATGGTCGTCTCCGGCCTGCTCGGTCTGCTGCTGCTGTGGCCGGACACCGAGCGCGCGAGGCTGCTGAACGAACAGCCCGCGAGGATTGGACTACGTAAGCCGGCGTGATTCCTCGGCCGTCATGCCCGGGCTTGTCCCGGGCATCCACGTCTTCCGACCGATCAGCGCCGCAAGACGTGGATGGCCGGCACGAGGCCGGCCATGACGAGTTGAGGAGTTGAGGTGTCAGACTAACTCCCGATTCGCTCGTGTATCACTCAACGACTCGCGGTGTCGGTGTTGAACACCTCGCCCTCCGGCACCCAGCTCTTGCCGTCGAAACGGGCGATCTGCATCTGGGTATAAGGCGCGTAGCGGTCCGGCCGGGTCGAGATCGTGATGCCGGGCAGCAGCAGCGGCGCAGTGGTCGGCTTGATGTTGGTCGCCTGCTTCAGCAGGTTGTCGCGGGTGAGATTGTCGCCGCAGGCTTCCAGCGTCTTTGTCGTCATGTAGGCCGAGATGTAGCCGATCACCACGCTGCCGTCGGCGATGTCGCCTTTCGGAAACCACTTGGCGAGGAATTCCTTGAATTCCTTGACATCGGCATCGTTCTCGAACCGCGGATCGGTCGGCGTCTTCATGGCGAGCGCGGTGAGCAACCCGGTCGAGGCTTCGCTGCCTGCGGGTTCGAGCACGCCCTTGATCGAGCTGGCGACGCTCACGACGAAGTTGAGCGGTTTCCAGTTCAGCTCGTGGACCTTTCGGATCGCCTGGGCGCCGAATTTCGGCGTCGCCATCGTGAACAGCGTGTCGGCGCCCGAGGCCTTCAGCGCGACGATTTGCGAGTCGACGGTGGGATCGGTGACCTCGTAGGTGACCTCCTTGACGATCATCGTCTTGGCCTTGTCGCCGAGGCCTTCCTTCAGTCCCTTGACGTAGTCCTTGCCGGCGTCGTCGTTCTGCGAGAACACGCCGAGCTTGGCGTCGGGCTTGTTCTTGAGCAGATATTTCGCAAAGATCATCCCCTCCATCTGATAGGGAGGATAGAGCTGCGTGGTCCACGGGAAGGTCTTCGGATCGTCCCACTTCGCCGCACCCGTGGAGATGAAGATCTGCGGCACCTTCTTGCCGTTGAGATATTTCTGAGTCGCGGAATTGGTCGGCGTGCCGACGGTGCCGACGATCGCCAGCACCTCGTCCTGCTCGACCAGCTTGCGCGTCTGCTCCACCGTCTTCGGCGGCGAATAGGCGTCGTCGAGGCTGATCAGGTTGATCTTGCGGCCGTTGACGCCGCCCTTGGCGTTGATCATCGCGTAGTAGGCGGTCTGGACATGGCCCTGAATGCCGTAGGCCGACGCCGGCCCGCTGTAGGGCATGGTCTGCCCGATCTTGATCTCGGTGTCGGTGACGCCGGGGCCGTATTGCTTCTGGGCGAGCGCAGGCTGGGCCGCGGCGAGCGCAAGTAGTCCGGCTGCGAGCAGCACCGTGCGGGTGGGATGGATCCTGGCGGACGCTAAGCTGATGGACGCGAAGCTGATGGACATGGCGTTTCCTCGTTGTCGTTGAAAGCCGCACTCTGCGGTGCGGGCTGGCACGTCGGATCGTCCGAGCTGCGAAGGCACAACTCGGCGATCGGACCGACGCTCTCACGAGAAAGGGGATGGTTCAAACGGATTGCGCCGCGGCTTGCGAGCAACCGCAGTGCGGCAAATGCGTGCATTTCACGCAACGAAATTCGCGGCGCGCGCAATCGTCCCGATCGGCGCAATGCGCGGGCTTCGGGGATTTCGAGCATTCGCTCAACGCATGGCGGCAATCTCGTTGCCGACGTGGTGAGCCGCCTCGTTCGCGCAGCGCATCGCGCTGCGTTCGCCGGCGCCCCGGCGTCCCGCGACGGTGATCAGAGGTCGCGCTGCTCGTCGTCGCGATCGCGTTCCGGTGCGGCGATGTCGCCGGTCTCGTAGACGTCGTCGACCGGAACCCGGACCGGCGCCGGCTTCGGCTGCTCGCCGCCCTTGTCCTTGCTCGCGTCGCTGTCTTTCTTTTTCCGCCAGCCGCCCATCATGTCCGATCCATCGTGCAGGGCGGGGAGCGCGCCTCGGCGCGTTCCGGTTCCGGTGCGTCGACCGGGTGCCCGCTGCAAGCATCAGTCTAGCGGATGATGAGGCGATGCCTCGCTGCGTTTTGGACAGGGCAGCCCGGCGCAACGCGCCCGGCGGCCGCAGTTTCAGGTCCGACGGCCGCCGCTCTGCTGCTCGGCGAGCCATTCGGACAGCGGCCTCGGCTTGTCGTCCACCTTTCGGGACGAGGTTCGCGCGCCTGCGGTCTTTGCGCCTGCAGTGCTGCGCTTGGTCTTGGTCGGCGCTGTGCGCTGCGGTTCGGCGGCCTCGCGGGCCAGTCGCAGCGCGCGCAGTCGCGCCATGTTGTCGCGCGCCGCCTTGGCCGCGGCTTCGCGCTCGGCCAGGGCGTTGGCGGTCTCCTGTGCGCCGGCGCGTGCGGCGGTGCGGGAATTGTCGTCGTTCGTCATTCTTCCAGTCGTTGTCTGTCTTGAAATGGAAAGGGCGTGGATTGGGAAGGGCGGGGTGTAGCACGAAAAAGGCCCCGGAACAGCCTTTGCTGCCGGGGCCTGTCATGCACGATGTGATGAACCGTACGGTCGTGTCAGAACGTCACGCCGGCCTTGACGAGAAAGGTTCGGCCCGGCAGCGGATAGGCGCCGTAACGGCCGGGCGTGAAACTGCTCGCGACCGCGTAATCGTAATATTGCGCGTCGAACAGGTTGATCACGCTGGCCGACCAGAAGAAGTGCTCGTAGGCGCCGCTCAGCTTGACATCGACCGTGCCGTTCGCCGGGATCTTGGTCTGCAGGTTGGTTTCGTCGCTGTCCATGTAGCGGCTGCTCCAGTAGCGGGCGGTCGCGTCGAACACGACGTATTTCTGCCAGACGTTCCAGGTCACGCCGGCATTCGCCGTATAGCGCGACACCAGCGGCACGTCGTTGCCGGAGAACGGGCCTTCGCGAAACGTCGCGCGGGTGTAGGCGGCGCCGCCGCGCAGCAGCAGCGTATCGCTGACGCGGAACGAGGCGCTGGTCTCGCCGCCGTAGCGCCGGGTCGGGTCGAGATTGGTGTTGTGGAAGTTGACCGGGTCGTAATGAATCTCGTTGGTGAGATCCATGTTGTAGGCGCTGGTCTGCATCTCGAACGGTCCCGATCTGACGCGGAAGCCGGCTTCGAAATCGACCGAGGTCTGGGTCTTCAGCGCGAAGCTGCCCGGGATCGGATTGAAGAACGCGTCGTAGGACGGACCCGAGGCGACGCGCTCGTCGACAGTCGGGGTGCGGAACGCCCGCGCGGCGCGGGCGAACACGCTGAACACCTCGTTGAAGCGATGGTCGAGGCCGATATGCAGCGCGTGCTGGGTTTCGGTGCTGCTGAGCGGCAGCGCCTGGGCTCCGCCGAAATAGCCGGGCGCCAGCGGGTTCAGCCGATCATTGGCCTCGACTTTGACGCTCTGCACCCGGCCGCCATAGGACAGGTCGGTGGTCGACAGGATGCCGACGGTCTGCTGCCAGTAGCCCGCCAGCGTCTTCTGCGACAGGTTGTAGACGTGGACCGGCGGCGTGCTGCGATACTGGCCGCGGTCGGAATCGTAGGTCGCGTCGTAATAATCGAGGCCGGTCAGGATTTTCGACGGCAGTCCGAACATCGCGTTCTTGATGCTGAGCCGCGGCGTGATCGACCAGGTCTGCAGATGGGCGTCGAACGCGCTGGCGCTGAACGGCGACAGCGGCACGTTGCCGAAATAGCCGGCCTGCTGGCGCTTGTCGCGGACGCCGCCGTCGACGATCAGTTCGGCGCCGTCCCACAGCGATTTGGTGAAGCCGGCGGTGATGTTGGCGCCCTGCTTGTCGGCATAGTCGAACGGCGTGTTGGTGCCGCGGCGGTCGGTCTGGAGCTGGTTGACGCCGATCGAGGGATCGACGGTCCGGGAGCCGGGCAGGCCGAGATGCTGGTTGTCGCCCGAGATGTTGAGGAACGCGCTGAGATCCGGCGTCGCATAGCGCAGTTCGCCGATCGCGTTGTTCTGTTCCAGCGCGTTGTTGGCGCGATAGCCGTTGGAGCGCACGCCGTTGGCGAACACCGAGGTCGACCACGGCCCGGAATTGAAGGCGGCGGAAATCGACGCCAGCCGCTGGTTGAACGAGCCGAAGCCGCCTTCGGCGCGGAACGTCGCGGGCGGACCGCCGGCGCCGGTCTTGGTGACGATGTTGATGACGCCGCCGACCGCATTGTCGCCGTACAGCACCGCGCCGCTGCCGCCGCGGGTGATCTCGATCCGCTCGATCGACTGCAGCGGGATGCTCGACAGGTCGACGCCCTGCAGATCGAGGTCGTTGAGGCGGCGGCCGTTGACCAGGAACAGCGTGTTGGAGGTCGCGGTGGCGCCGAAGCCGCGCAGATCGATCGACGAGCCGGTGCCGTTGACGCCGCCATACAGCGTCCTGGTCTGCACGCCGGGCGTCTGCGCGATGATCTCCTGCACGGTCTGCGCCGGCGAATGCGCGATGTCGTCGGCGGTGATCACCGTGGTCGAGGTGCCGACGATGCCCTCGTAGCTGCGGGTCGCGGTGACGTTGATGGCGGGCAGCGTATTGTCCTGCGCCGAAGCGGGCACGAGGCTCGCGAACAGGCTGGACGCCAGAATGGTGGAAGTCAGCAGCGCGCGCGAGCGCGCGGAATGATGCCGGGGAACGGCATCGAAACGGGACGGCATGGATGAAAACCTCGGTCGACGTTGTGGCACGTCACAGCGAACGAGGTTTCATCGACTGCCTGCGCATCCGACGAAACCAATGCCTGCAATTCCCGACCGGCACTCTCGCGTGTGACCACGGATGACGGCAGGTCTCCTGGCTCGCGGGGTTACCTTCCGTCGCCTTCCCAGGACCGAGTTTCCCAGTGGCATTCCGACGAAAGTGGAACCGCTTACAGTTGCGGGAACAGCTGCGGATTTGGGCGTCTCAAGACGCCCGCACCGCATTCCCTTTTGATCCCCCGAAGAGGAACCGTCGGTTGCAACTAAAAGTGTCAGAATGCGCAAAGTCAATTCGCCCTTGGCGGCGAAACGGCGCGCATGGTTTGTCGTCGCCGGATTGTTTCGCTATGTGGCTTGGAAGTGACAACGCAGCTTGCGGCAGATCAACAAGGAGCGGCGCCGATGGCGGACTATGTGGTCGAGTTCGGCAAGGACGGCCGGCCGGTCGAGCCCGACGGTCGGCTCGACGCCGCAGCGTTTCATCGCAACCAGCAGGCGATCTGCGAGGTGCTGGGCCGGCTGCTGAACGGAACAACGGGCGAAGTGCTCGAAGCCGGCAGCGGCACCGGCCAGCACGTCGTCGCGTTCGCCCGTCAGCACCCCGAGATCATCTGGTGGCCGAGCGATCTTCATCCCCAGCATCTGATCAGCATCGCCGCCTGGCGCGCTTATGCCGGGCTCGGCAATGTGCGGTCGCCGTTGCGGATCGATCTGTCCGATCCGGCCTGGTGCGCGGAGATGACCGACGGGCGCGGGCCGGGTCCGCTGGCGGCGGTGTTCTGCGCCAATGTCGTGCATATCGCGCCGTGGCCGGTCGCGGAGGGGCTGTTCGCCGGCGCCGCGCGCGCGCTGCGGCCGGACGGTCAATTAATTCTGTATGGCCCGTTCAAGCGCGACGGCCATCACACCGCGGTCAGCAATGCGGTGTTCGACACCAGCCTGCGTTCCGCCAATCCCGAATGGGGCGTGCGGGACGTCGGCGAATTGCAGCAGCTCGCGGCGGGGCACGGGCTGACGTTGGCCGAAACCGTCGAGATGCCGGCCAACAATCTCGTCCTGTGTTTCTCCCGAAGCGGCGAAACCCGAGCGCTTCGCATAGGTTAGGTCCGGCCGCGGCGGTTGATCGCAGGCCGATGCGGCCTATGATGCGGCCCGATCTCGCGGCCGGGCCGCACACGAAGGGCGAAACGGCCAATGGTTGACGCGACGGCGATCGATGGACTCGTCGACGATGCGCGCGCGCGCTCCAACGTGGCGCGGCTGGCGGCCGCGCAGGCGCTGACCGGCGCCAATGCGGCGGTGATCTTCGCCACCGGCTCGATCATCGGCGCACAGCTCGCGCCGGATCTGTCGCTCGCGACCGTGCCGATCTCGATGTATGTGGTCGGCCTCGCTGCCGGCACGCTGCCGACCGGCGCAATCGCGCGCCGCTACGGCCGCCGCGCCTCCTTCATGATCGGCGCCGGCTGCGGCGCGTTCACCGGCCTGCTCGGCGCGCTGGCGATCCTGTACGGCTCGTTCGAGCTGTTCTGCGTCGCCACTTTCCTCGGCGGGCTGTACGGCGCGGTGTCGCAATCCTATCGCTTCGCCGCCGCCGACGGCGCCAGCGCCGCGTATCGCCCCAAGGCGGTGTCCTGGGTGATGGCCGGCGGCGTGTTCGCCGGCGTGCTCGGTCCGCAGCTGGTGCAGTGGACCATGGACGTCTGGCAGCCTTATCTGTTCGCCTTCAGCTATCTGGTGCAGGCCGCTGTCGCGCTGATTGCGATGGCGGTGCTGTGGAGCGTCGATGCGCCGAAGCCGCAGCCGGCCGACTTCGCCGGGGGCCGGCCGCTGCTCGAAATCGTGCGGCAGCCGCGCTTCATCGCCGCGGCGATGTGCGGCGCGATCGCCTATCCGATGATGAATCTGGTGATGACCTCGGCGCCGCTGGCGATGCAGATGTGCGGGCTGCCGATCAGCGATTCCAATTTCGGCCTGCAATGGCACATTGTCGCGATGTACGCGCCGAGCTTCTTCACCGGCTCGCTGATCGCGAAGTTCGGCGCGCCGCGGGTGGTCGCGCTCGGGCTGGCGCTCGAGGCCGCGGGCGCGTCGATCGGCCTGATGGGGATCACCGCCCCGCATTTCTGGGCGACGCTGTTCGTGATCGGGGTCGGCTGGAATTTCGCCTTCGTCGGCGCCTCGGCGCTGGTGCTGGAGACCCACCAGCCGAGCGAGAAGAACAAGGTGCAGGCGTTCAACGATTTCGTGGTGTTCGGCATGATGGCGCTGGGCTCGTTCGGGTCCGGGCAGTTGCTGGCGAATTACGGCTGGGCGACCGTCAACATGACGGTGTTCCCGCCGGTGCTGCTCGGCCTCATCGTGCTCGCGATCACCGGCTGGTCGCGAAAACGGGTGGCGGCGGCCGCTGCCGCCGTGCCAGATCGCGGCATCTGATCGCGAACAAGACAACGATCCGGCCGTCCGAGCCGGACGCAGGGGGACGCCGATGCCGTCGCGTGCGACGAAGGCCGGTCGCCGCGGATGGTGAACCTTCCGCTCCGCGACGAGAGCTCGATCCATTATGAGGGCTGGCGGATCGTCGCGATGTGCTTTGCCGTCGCGACCTTCGGCTGGGCGCTCGGCTTCTACGGCCAGAGCGTCTATCTCGCCGAACTCACGCGGCTCCATGGCTGGCCGTCGTCGCTGATCGCGACCGCGACGACGTTCTTCTATCTCGGCGGCGCGCTACTGGTCGCCTTCGTCGGCGACGTCATTCGCGTGATCGGGCCGCGCGCCTGTCTGCTCGGCGGCATTGCCGCGATGGCGCTCGGCACCGCGCTGCTCGGCCGGATCGACGCGGTCTGGCAGCTTTACGCCGTCTACGCGCTGCTCGCGGTGGGCTGGGCCGGCACCAGCCTCGGCGCCATCACCAGCACGCTCGGGCTGTGGTTCGACGAGCGCCGCGGCATGGCGATCAGCCTGGCGCTGAACGGCGCCAGCTTCGGCGGCATCGCCGGCGTGCCGCTGCTGGTCGCAGCGATCGGGCATTTCGGATTCGCCGACGCGACGCTGGCGGCGGCGATCGCCGGGATGTTGCTGATGCCGGTCGTCGCGATCGTCGTCGGCCGCCCGCCGCTGCGCATCGCGGACCATCCTGCCGGGCCGGGTGCGGTGAAGGCGTTGTCATCGGGCGCGATCCGCCGCGAGGCGTTCCGCGACATTGCGTTCCTCACCGTCACCATCGCGTTCGCCCTGGTGCTGTTCGCGCAGGTCGGCTTCATCGTGCACCTGATCGCCTATCTCGACCCGCTGATCGGCCGCGAGCGCGCCGCAGCCGCGGTGGCGCTGCTGACTACGATGGCGGTGGTGGGCCGCGTGTCGCTGTCGACCGTGATCGACCGGCTCGACCAGCGGCTGGTGTCGGCGATCTCGTTTCTGAGCCAGGCGGTGGCGCTGGCGATCGTGATCCTGTCGCGCGACGGCACGCTGCTGCTGGTCGCCTGCGCGCTGTTCGGCTTCTCGGTCGGCAATCTGATCACGCTGCCGGCGCTGATCGTGCAGCGCGAATTCGCGCCCGGCTCGTTCGGCGTGCTGATCAGCCTCGTCACCGCGATCAATCAGGTGACCTATGCGTTCGGCCCCGGCGTGATAGGCCTCGTCCGCGACGTCTCCGGTAGCTACACGGTTCCGTTCGCGGGCTGCATCGTGCTGCAACTGATCGCCGCGGCGCTGGTGATGGTTCGGGGGCGAAAGTAACCAACCTACCGTCATTCCGGGGCGCTCACGAAGTGAGCGAACCCGGAATCCCGAGGTTGGGAGGCGAAGCGGCAGAACAGCTCGGGATTCCGGGTTCGCGAGCTACGCTCGCGCCCCGGAATGACGGGGAGGGATGTGCTACGCCACCCGGGCCCGCAGCAGATCGTCGAGATCGAGCCTTCGCGTGAACATCGCCAGCGCGCCGTCGGGGCTGCGCGGCCAGTCCGCTTCGGGGCGATCGCGATACAATTCGACGCCGTTGTGGTCGGGATCGCGCAGATACAGCGCCTCGCTGACGCCATGGTCGCTGGCGCCGTCGAGCGTGATGCCGGCCTGCAGCACGCGATGCAGCGCATCCGCCAGCGCCGCCCGCGTCGGATACAGGATCGCGGTGTGAAACAGCCCGGTCGTGCCGGGCGGCGGCGGCGAGCCGCCTTTGCTTTCCCAGGTGTTCAGGCCGATGTGGTGGTGATAACCGCCGGCCGAAATGAACGCCGCCTGGTCGCCCATCCGCTGCATCACCGCAAAGCCGAGCACGTCGCAATAGAAGCCGAGCGCGCGATCGAGATCGGCGACTTTCAGATGGACATGGCCGATCCTTGTGCCGGTCGGGATGGGTGTCGCTGTTTCAGCAGATGGCATGGCGCGGCTCCTTCACGGACGTCATCGCCGGGCTCGACCCGGCGATCCATCCGATATGAGAAGGATGGATGCGCGGGTCAAGCCCGCGCATGACGTTCGTACTTGTTGCTCACGCCAGTTCCGACACCTCGCCATCGGGCAGCGGAAATTCGTAGGCGTTCAGCGTCATCGACACCATCGTGTAGTAGCCGCACAGGCCGATGATCTCGACCAGGCCGCGCTCGCCCAGCAGTTGCGTCGCCTCGTCGTAGAGCGGCTGCGGCAGTCCCCTGGCCTCGTGCAGCGACCGCGCGACGTCGTAGATCACGCGCGCTTTCGGATCGTCGAAACGCGGCGTGCGGCGATCGCGGATCGCCTCGATGATCGCCGGATCGAGCCCGCCGTCGAGCGCCATCTTCTTGTGCGCGTACCATTCGAAATGCGCCGTCCAGTGCCGCGCGGTGACGAGGATCGCCAGTTCCGACAGCGCCGGCGGAAACGACGTGTCGTAGCGCAGGACGGCGCCGAGCCGCGTGGCGTGCCGCGCCATGTCGGGGCTCGCCAGCCACGCCATCATCGGCGGCGGCGGGCTGCCGCGCTTGCTGGCGATCGACTCGTCGTAGATCGCCCGCTGGTCGTCGGTCATTTCGCCAGGCGAAAGAAGTTGCAGCCGCATGCTCGTTGCCTCTCGTTGCGTTGTCGACCCCTAGCACATCGACGCAGGATCGCGTCACGGCGCCGCCGATCCAGATGTTGAATTTCGCTCCGCGCCGGCTAAGGTCGCGGCCAACAAGAGCAACCGATCGCGCTCGCGATCGCCGGATGGAAACACGCCGATGTCAGACGCCGCCTCCCCCGATCTCGACCAATTCCGCAGCGACACCCGCGCCTGGCTCGAAGCCAATTGCCCGGCCGAGATGCGCACGCCGATGCAGGGCGACGAGGACAATTTCTGGGGCGGCCGCAACGCCAAATTCGCCTCCGACGCGCAAAAGGTCTGGTTCGAGCGGATGCGCGACAAGGGGTGGACCGTGCCGGACTGGCCGACGCAATATGGCGGCGGCGGTCTCGATCCCGCGCAAGCCAAGGTGCTGCGCGAAGAAATGGCCGCGATCGGCGCGCGCTCGCCGCTGTCGTCGTTCGGCATCTGGATGCTCGGGCCGGCCTTGCTGAAATACGGCAACGAGGCGCAGAAGGCCGAGCACCTGCCGCAAATTGCGCGCGGCGAAATCCGGTGGTGTCAGGGCTATTCCGAGCCGAATGCCGGCTCCGACCTCGCCTCGCTGCAGACCCGCGCCGTGCCCGACGGCGACGACTTCATCATCAACGGCTCGAAGATCTGGACCAGCTACGCCAACTACGCCGACTGGATTTTCTGCCTGGTGCGGACCGATGCCAGCGCCAAGAAGCACGACGGCATCAGCTTCATCCTGTTCGACATGACGTCGCCCGGCGTGACCACCAAGCCGATCCTCTTGATCTCCGGCAAGTCGCCGTTCTGCGAGACCTTCTTCGACAACGTCCGGGTGCCGCAATCGCACGTGGTCGGCACCGTCAACCGCGGCTGGGACGTGGCGAAATATCTGCTGCAGCACGAGCGCGCGATGATCTCCGGCATGGGCGGGCGCGACGGCGGCCGGCCGCTCGGCCAGGTCGCAGCCGATTCGCTCGGCACCGACGACCGGGGCAAGCTCGACGATCCGATCCTGCGCGGCCAGATCGCTTCGTTCGATATCGACGAGGCGGCGCTCGCCTGCGCGGCGGAGCGCGCGGTCGATCTGGCCAAGGCCGGCCAGCTGCATCCGGCGTTTTCCTCGGCGATGAAGTACTACGGCACCGAGCTGAACAAGCGCCGCCACGAGATCCTGATGTCGGCGGGCGGCATCGACGCGCTGGAATGGGAGAGCGAGCGCTCGAACGACGGCGCCCGCGCCCGCGCCTGGCTGCGCACCAAGGCCAACTCGATCGAAGGCGGCACCAGCGAAGTCATGCTCGGCATCGTCGCCAAGCGCATCCTCGATCTGCCGGGGGCTTAAGTACGCCCTCTCCCCGTCATTCCGGGGCGCGCGCAGCGCGAACCCGGAATCCATAACCACCGCAGGGAGTATGGATTCCGGGTCTGCGCCCCGAGGGGCGCATCCCGGAATGACGAACTCTAAAATTTTGCATCTCATCTGATATCTGATCGGGACTTATCACCATGGCTCTCGTCCTCACCGAAGAACAAACTATGCTGCGCGATTCGGCGCGCGGGCTGATCGGCGACACTGCGCCGGTCGCGCACTTCCGCAAGCTGCGCGACGAGCGCGACGCCGCCGGCTTCTCCCGGGATCTCTGGAAGAGTTTTGCCGAAATGGGCTTCGCCGGCCTCTTGGTGCCGGAAGAATTCGGCGGCTCCGGGCTCGGCTGCGTCGAGGCCGGCGTGGTGATGGAGGAGATCGGCCGCAATCTGACGCCGTCGCCGTTTCTCGCGACCGCCGTGCTCGCGGCTTCGGCGATCGCCCGCGGCGGATCGGACGCGCAGAAGAAGGCTTACTTGCCGAAAATCGCCGACGGCTCGCTGATCGCGGCGCTGGCGGTCGATGAAGGCGCCAAGCACCGCCCGTCGAAGATCGCGCTGACCGCGACCCGCGCCGGCAACGGCTTCAAACTGAAAGGCGCCAAGGCGCTGGTGGTCGACGGCCACGTCGCCGACCTGTTGATCGTCGCCGCGCGCAGTGCCGGCCAGCCGGGCGACGCCGACGGGCTGACGCTGTTTCTGGTCGATCCCAAGGCGAAAGGCGTTTCGATCGAGCACACCATCATGGTCGACGCCCACAACGCGGCGCGGATCAGCTTCGACGAGGTTGAAGTGAATGCCGATCAGGTGCTCGGCGAGGTCGATCGCGGGGCGGCGCTGCTCGACACGGTGCTGAACATCGGTCGCGCCGCAGTCGCGGCCGAAATGCTCGGCGTCGCCGACGAGGCGTTCGGCCGCACCGTGGCCTATCTGAAGGAGCGCAAGCAGTTCGGCAAACGGATCGGCGAATTCCAGGCGCTGCAGCACCGCGCCGCGCATCTCTACACCGAGATCGAGATCGTCCGCGCCGCGGTGCTGAAGGCACTGCAGGCGGTCGATACGGACGCCGAACACGCGGGCTTCGCGGTCTCGGTCGCCAAGGCCAAGGCCGGCACGGTGACGACGCTCGCGGTGCAGGAGGGCGTGCAGATGCATGGCGGCATGGGCATGACCGATCAGTTCGACGTCGGCCTGTTCATGAAGCGCGCGCGCGTCCTGCAGGAGCTTTTCGGCGACGCCAACTACCACGCCGAAGCGCTGGCGGAGTGGAAGAAGTATTGAGGATACGGACGTCGGCGTGTCGCCCCCGGTCCGTCATTCCGGGGCGCCGCGCAGCGGCGAACCCGGAATCCCGAGTTTGTTTGCGCTGCTGAGATTCCGGGTTCGCGCTGCGCGCGCCCCGGAATGACGACCGAGAGGTCATTCAGAAGGCGCTGGAGCACCTACAACGAAGACGGTCATCCCCGCCCACAATGGTCATCCCCGCGCATGCGGGGATCCAGTATCCCGGAGCGTTCGTTGCTGATCGCCGACGCTCTGCAATACTGGGTCGCCCGTTTTCGCGGGCGATGACGGCCTGTTGTGTCGCTACCTGATCGGCGGCGCGTACTGGATGCCGCCGGCGCTCCAGAGCTGGTTCAGGCCGCGCGGGATGCCGAGCTTGCCGACGTTGCGGTCGTAGACCTCGCCGTAATTGCCGACGTGGCGGATGATCCGCGCTGCCCAATCCTTGCCGAGGCCGAGCTCTTCGCCATAGGCGCCCTCGGTGCCGACCAGCCGCATCACGTCCGGCTTCTTCGACTTCAGCGCCTCGTCGATGTTCGCCGAGGTGACGCCGAGCTCCTCGGCGTTGATCATCGCGTACAGCGACCATTTCACGATCATCATCCATTCGTCGTCACGCTGGCGGACCACCGGCGCGAGCGGCTCCTTGGAGATCAGATCCGGCAGGATGACGTGGTCGCCCGGCTTCGGCAGCGTCTGGCGTAGCGCGTAGAGCTGCGAGGCGTCGGCCGTGAAGGTGTCGCATTGTCCGCTGTTGTAGGCGGCGACCACCTCGTCGAGCTTGCCGAACTTGACCTCCTGATACTTCATGTTGTTGGCGCGGAAATAGTCGGCGAGGTTGAGCCGCGTCGTGGTGCCGTCCTGGACGCAGACCTTGCTGCCGTCGAGCTCCAGCGCGCTGTCCACCTTGCGCGAGGCGGGCACCATGAAGCCTTCGCCGTCGTAATAGGCGACCGCCGGGAAGTACAGTTCGTAGCCGGCCTCGCGCGACATGCTCCAGGTCGAGTTGCGCGACAGGATGTCGACCTTGCGGCTCTGCAGTTCCTTGAAGCGTTCGTTGGCGTCGAGCGGGACGAACTTCACCTTGTTCGGATCGTCGAAGATCGCCGCCGCCACCGCGCGGCAGAAATCGACGTCGAAGCCGGTCCAGTTGCCTTTTTCGTCCGGCGTCGAGAAGCCCGGCAGGCCCTTGTTGACGCCGCACAGCACGGCGTCGCGCCGGATCGTGCGCTTCAGCGTCTTGGTGTCGTAGCGCTCATAGGTGACGGCGGCGGCGGCGACCACGGCGGCGACGCCGAGGCCGATCAGCAGGCCCTTGCGAAATGACATCGAGAACGTCTCTCTGATTGAGATGAATGTTTGAACGCAGGTTGGGCGGCGTGGACTATAGCGAGGGCTTCTGCCGCACCACGACCTTGGTGCCGACCGGGACGCGCTCGTAGAGATCGGCGACGTCGGCGTTGACCAGCCGGAAGCAGCCGGACGAAATCGCGGTGCCGATCGTGTCGGGGCGGTTGGTGCCGTGGATGCGATAGATGGTCGAGCCGAGATACATCGCGCGGGCGCCGAGCGGATTGCCCGGCCCGCCCGCCATGAAGCGCGGCAGATAGGGCTGGCGCTGGATCATTTCCGGCGGCGGCACCCAATCCGGCCATTCCGCCTTGCGCGAGATCTTCAGCAGGCCCTGCCACTGGAAGCCTTCGCGGCCCACTCCGATTCCGTACCGTAGCGCTCGATTGTTGCCCTGCACGAGATAGAGGTAGCGCTCGGAGGTCTGCACCACGATCGTGCCCGGCGGTTCGCTGGTGCGGAAGAACACCATCTGCTTGCGCAGTTCCGGCGGCAATTCGTAGTCGTCATTGGCGATCAGTCCGGGCTCGTCGCCGACGTCCGGTTGCTGCGCATGGCCGGGCGCGGCGAACAGCAGCAGCGACGCGGCGAATGCGAGCCGGCCGAACAGACGTGACATTCCGATCATCGATACCCCTCCCGACGCTGTCGCGCCGGGCTCTGTATCACGTCAGCCCGGCGCGATCCACAACCGCAGGATCATCGACACCAGCACGACCGCGCCGACGCCGCCGAGCCAGAGCGCTGCGAACCATAGCAACCGTCGCGACAGCGGGCCGGAAGGTTCAAAATTGGACATCGGCGATCGCCGCTTCCTGTTCGGGCTCATGCTCTAATGATAGCCGCTGTCGGGGTCGACCTTGCCGCGAAACACCCAATAGGCCCACGCGGTGTAGGCGAGGATGATCGGCACCAGGATGGCGACCCCGACCAGCATGAAGAGCTGGCTGTTCTCGGGCGCCGCCGCCTGCCAGATGGTGATGCTGCGCGGCACCACATAGGGCCAGATGCTGATGCCGAGCCCGGCATAGGACAGCGCGAACAGGCACAGCGTCAGCAGGAACGGCTGGTAGTCCCGGCGCTGCGCCAGCGCCCGCAGCAGCAGCGCGGTGACGATCGCGACGGCGAGCGGCACCTGCGCGGTGGCGAGCACGTTCGGCCAGGCGAACCATCGCTCCGAATAGTCGTAGCTCAGGAACGGCGTCGCGGCGCTGACGGCGATGATCGCGACCAGCATCGCGAGCAGCAGCCAGCGGCTCAGCCGATAGGCCTCGTCGCGCAGCTCGCCGGTCGTCTTCATCACCAGCCAGGTGGCGCCGAGCATCGCATAGCCGGTCACCAGCGCCAGCCCGGTCAGCACGCTGAACGGCGTCAGCCAATCCCACCAGCCGCCCGCATAGCCGCGGCCCTCCACCGCGATGCCCTGCAGCAGCGCGCCGAGCGCGACGCCCTGCGCCATGGTGGCGATCAGCGAGCCGCCGAAAAACGCCATGTCCCAGCGATTGCGCTCGCGCTGGCTGCGCCAGCGGAATTCGAACGCGACGCCGCGAAACACCAGGCCGAGCAGCATCGCGATGATCGGCGTGTACAGCGCCGGCATCAGCACCGCATAGGCCAGCGGAAACGCCGCGAACAGGCCGCCGCCGCCGAGCACCAGCCAGGTCTCGTTGCCGTCCCATACCGGGGCGACGCTGTTCATGATGACGTCGCGGTCGCGCTTCTGCCGAAACAGCGGAAACAGGATGCCGAGGCCGAGGTCGAAGCCGTCCATCACCACGTAGACGAACACCGCGAACGCGATGATGAAGGCCCAGATGGTCGCGAGATCGTAATCCATGTCAGCCGAACCTGCGGGTGGAGATCGCGGGCGCCGGCGTGATGCCGGCGGCGCGCGACGGGGTTTCGCCGCGCGGGCCTTCCTCGCCGTGATGCGGCGGGTGCGCCATCAGCCGCAGGATGTAGACGGTGCCGGCGATGAACACGGCGAAATACACGATCACGAAGGCGATCAGCGACCACGCCACGGCGGGCGCGGCGAGCGGCGAGACCGAATCCACGGTGCGCAGCAGTCCGAACACGGTGAAAGGCTGCCGTCCGGTTTCGGTCGTGACCCAGCCGGCCAGCACCGCGACGAAGCCGGCCGGCCCCATCGCCAGCGCGAACCGATGCGTCGGCCGCGAGTCGTAGAGCCGTCCGCGCCAGCGCACCCACAGGCCGAGGAATCCGAGCGCCGCCATCAGCAGCCCGAGACCGACCATGATCCGGAACGACCAGAAGGTGATCGGCACCGGCGGCCAGTCTTCGCGCGGCACGGTGTCGAGGCCGGCGAGCGGCGCATCGAGCGAGTGCTTCAGGATCAGCGACGACAGCTTGGGAATCTCGAGCGCGTAGCGCACCACCGCGGCGTCCTGGTCCGGCAGGCCGAACAGGATGAAAGGCGCGCCGTCGGGGTGGCTCTGATAGTGCCCCTCCATCGCCATCACCTTCGCCGGCTGATGCTCCAGCGTATTGAGACCATGGAGATCGCCGGCGAAGATCTGGATCGGGGCGACGATCATCAGCAGCCACATAGCCATCGAGAACATCATCCGCGCGCCCGGCTGCCGCGGATTCTTCAGCAGATGATAGGCGCCGACCGCCCCGACCACGAGCGAGGTGGTCAGATAGGCCGCCAGCACCATGTGGGCGAGGCGATAGGGAAACGACGGATTGAAGATCAGCTTCCACCAGTCGGTCGCGATGAACTGGCCGTCGGCGTTGACCGCGTAGCCGGCCGGCGTGTGCATCCAGGAATTCGCCGACAGGATCCAGAACGCCGACATCAGCGTGCCGATCGCCACCATCAGCGTGGCGACGAAATGCAGCTTCGGGCCGACCCGCTTCAGGCCGAACAGCATCACGCCGAGGAATCCCGCTTCCAGGAAGAACGCGGTCAGCACCTCATAGGCCATCAACGGGCCGAGCACCGGCCCGGTCTTGTCGGAGAACACCGACCAGTTGGTGCCGAACTGGTACGACATCACGATGCCGGAGACGACGCCCATGCCGAACGCGATGGCGAAGATTTTCATCCAGTAATTGAACAAGTTGATGAAAACTTCGCGCCCGGTCCAAAGCCACAGCGCTTCGAGTACCGCGAGGTAGCTCGCCAGGCCGATCGAGAAGGCCGGGAAGATGATGTGGAAAGAAACCGTGAAGGCGAACTGCAGGCGCGCCAGAACTACGGGATCAAGAGTTTCGAACATGGGGACCGATCCGCGACCGTGACGAGCGGACAACGCGAGGTCGTCCGAAATGATCCTATCGCCGTGACATGACGATTCCCAAGGGTTAGCCGATGACAAGGTCGCGATGCGCTAGGCCATATTGTCCTAGCGGTGCCTGGGTGGTGCCTGCGTGGTCGCGACGTCGCGCGTCGCCGGTTCAGAAAAGCAAAACCCGGGCGGGGGGCATCCCGTCCGGGTCGCTGGAGGTCTGCAATGGTGACGCAACCTGGAGAAGCTGCTTTCGAAATTCTGGCGCCGGTCATTGTCCGGTGCTGACGGGATCAATCTAGCGCCGAAATCTTTCCGGCTGATGTCATCTATTGTTTCAATTGTGTCATTGGCGGTTCAGTCGTTCGATCGTCGCCTGCGACAGGCATAACATTGCCAGCCGCCCGGGTGAATTGCGCCGAAGAAGATCTTCTCTAAAGAACCGTTCGATCGCGGCGGCAGCCGCGGCCTGCGCCGCTGCCGGATCAGGCGGCCATGGTTTCGACGCCGTGGCTCTTCAGCAACTGGGCGAGCTGTTTGCGGGCGTAGAACATCCGCGTCTTCACCGTGCTCTGCGGGATGCCGACGAGGCGTCCGACCTCTTCGACCGTTTTTTCGTGGTAGTAAACGAGGTGGATGATCTCGCGATGCGCCGGCGACAGCTTGGCGATGCAGGTGCGGAGAATGTCGCTGGTGCGGCTGCGGTCGAGCGCGGCTTCGGGCGTATCGGCGCCGTCGGGAATCTCCAGCACGTCGTCCTGATCGATGTCTTCATGCTGGCGCTGGCGAAGCGCGGTGAGCGCCTTGAAGCGGGCGATCGACAGCAGCCAGGTCGAGACCTGGGCGCGGCCTTCGAACTGCCGGGCGGTGCGCCAGACGTCGAGAAACACCTGGCTGACCAGATCTTCCGCCGTCGCGCCGTCACGCACCATGCGCAGGATGAAACGATAGACCCGCACGTTGTGACGGGAATAAAGCGTATGCATCGCCGTCCGGTCGCCATCGGCGATGCCGGCCAGCAGCATTTCGTCGGTCGTGGCCTGTGCGGCAACAATGCCCAGCCGGCCCGCATCGTTGATGGCAATGACGTTTTGCATGAAAAACTCCCGTTGTCCGCCGCACTCCCCTGCGGCGTCGTTGGGAGCTTTACTAGTTAAGCACCATTTCAGGACGTCTGCGCGAACCGCCGAAAATGGTTTCATGAGGGGGAGAAATGTTTCGTCGCGGCTGTGACGAAGAAACATTCAGACAAAAACGCCCCTGATTTCAGGATCCGATGCCGCGGTTTGCCGCCACACGGCAAAACGTCGTCGAGCGCCGCCGGCGCGCCGCGGCCACCGAAGGATTGGCGCTATCGCCTGCCGCCGCATCGGTCGCGACTGGCCCTGGCGGCGCGTCGCAGGGTGGCGAATCCGGGCGCAGGCCGACACGGACTCGGCCGGGCTCAGGGGCGCTCGGCGGCCGGCGAGAACAGATAGCCGCCCCCGCGAATGGTCCGGATCACGGCCGGTTTCGTCGGATCCGGCTCGATCTTGCGCCGGATCCGCATGATCCGCAGATCCACGGCGCGGTCGAACGCCTCTGCGTCGCGGGCGTTGGCGAGCTCGAGCAGCCGCTCGCGCGACAGCACCCGTTTGGGATTGGCGGCGAACACCTTCAGCAGGCCGAATTCGGACGCCGTCAGCGGGTGCTCGTTGCCCTCGTCGTCGCGCAGCGCCTGGGCTTCGAGGTCGAGCCATTTGGTGCCGAACCGCACCAAATGCTGGTGGGCGGGGCCGGCCGGCGCCGCGGTCGGTGCAGGTGCCGCGGCCGGTCGCGGCGCGGCCCGGCGCAGCACCGAGCGGATCCGCGCCATCAACTCGCGCAGCTCGCAAGGCTTGGCGACGTAGTCGTCGGCGCCGAGCTCGAGGCCGACCACGCGGTCGATCGGACTGGCGGTCGCGGTCAGCATGATCACCGGCACGTTGGTCTTGGCCTTGAGGTCGCGGATGATCGACAGGCCGTCCTCTTCGGGCATGTTGAGGTCGAGCACGACGAGGTCGGGGACCTTGGTTTCGATCTCGGCGCGCAGGCTCTTGCCGCCGTCGCACAGCGTCACGACGAAGCCGTGCATGCGCAGATAGTCGCCGACCATTTCGCGGGCCGGGGCTTCGTCGTCGACGACGATGATGTGCGGGCTCTGGCTCATGATGCGGTCGACGCGGGCAGGGTGATGGTGAAGGTCGCGCCCTGGCCCGGGCCCGGGCTGTGGGCGTCGACATTGCCGCCGTGCATGTCGATGATCTTCTTGACGATCGACAGGCCGAGCCCGGTCGAGCTTTCGCCGGCGGTCGGCTTGGCGGAGAGCCGCTGGAACCGGCCGAACAGGCGGCTGAGGTCCTCCGGCGACAGGCCCGCGCCCTCGTCGGTGACCCGGACGATGGTG
The DNA here is from genome assembly GCF_034479375.1 of Rhodopseudomonas palustris. Taxonomy (NCBI): domain Bacteria; kingdom Pseudomonadati; phylum Pseudomonadota; class Alphaproteobacteria; order Hyphomicrobiales; family Nitrobacteraceae; genus Rhodopseudomonas; species Rhodopseudomonas palustris. Next base: position 4,581,223 of record NZ_CP140155.1, read on the forward strand.
CTGTCGTCGTCGCCGTCGACCTGCAGCGCGATCTTGCCGCCGATCGGACTGTATTTGATGGCGTTGCTCACCAGATTGTCGATCGCCTCGCGCACCCGGTCGGCGTCGCACATCGTCATCCGGGCGGTGGGGATCGAGACCGAGATCGCCTGCTGCTTGTTCTGCGCCATCGGCCGGTTGGCCTCGGCGACCTCTGCGACCAGCGCCGCGAGATCGACCGCCTCACGCCGGATCGAAATATCGAAGGCATCGGCCATAGCATCGGAGATCAGATGGTCGACCATCGAGGTCAGCCGCCGCGTCGCCTCGCGGATGTGATCGACCTGGGCGATGACGTTTTCCTTCGGCGAGTCGGCGCCGATCAGTTCAGTGAGCATTTCGGTGCGGCCGAGGATGACGCCGAGCGGATTCTTCAGGTCGTGCGCGACGGTGCCGAGGATCTCGTTCTTGAAGGCGTTGGCGCGTTGCAGCCGCATCCACTGCGTCGACAGCCGGCGATTGGCCTGGGTCAGCGCACGGGTGCGCTGCGCGACCCGGTCCTCGAGCTGGGTGTTGGCCTCGTGGAGCTGCTTGTACAGGATCACATTGTCGAATGCGATCGACAGCCGGCTGCCGAAGATCTCGACCAGCGAGCGGTCGGTTTCCGAGAGTTCGCATTCGGCCTGCAGCAGCAGCACCACCTCGCGGCCGCTGCCGGTCCGGACATAGAGCACGGTGCGATGGTCGGCGAATTCGTGCTTGCGGCGCCGGAACGCCTCCTCGACCATCTGCCGCAGGTCGTGATCGAGCGGCCGGGTCCCGGCCGAGCCGATGAAACGGCTGTAGCAACCGGAGCCGGCCAGCACCGAAAAGTCGTCGCCGGCGTCGCGCAGCACCAGGATTCCGGCGCAGTCGACATTGAGCAGCGACGCGATCTGGGTCAACACGCCCTCGGCCAGACGCTGCATCGACTTGAAATCGTACAGCGTCGAGGCGGCGTCGATGATGATCTCGAGGCCGCGCCGGGTCTGCACCATCCGTTCGAGCTGCTGGTAGCTGCGCAGCGCGGCGGTCAGCGAGGTGAACAGCTTGTCGGCGGTGAGTTCGGTCTTGGCCTTGTAGTCGTTGATGTCGTAATCGACGATCACCCGGCGCTCCGGCGCCTGGCCGGGCTGGCCGGTGCGCAGGATGATGCGGACGGTCTCGTTCTTCAGTTCGTCGCGGATGAATTCGACCAGATCGAGCCCGGCGGCGTCGGTCTCCATGATGACGTCGAGCAGCACCGCGGCGATGTCGGGATTGTTCCGCATCAGCTCGCGGCCCTCGGCGCCCGAATAGGCCGAGAGGATTTCCAGGGTCTGGCCGTTGAGGTTGTAGTCGCTGAGCGCGAACCTTGTGCCCTCGTGGACGGCGGGATCGTCGTCGATCACCGCGATCTTCCACCGCTTGGCGTTCGACGGCTCGGGACCCGGCTCGGTATCTTCGATCAGCTGGAGGATATCGTCCTGGTCGGCCATTGCACATTTCCGTCGATGGGCGTGTCGGCGTCGGTCGAGCCGCCGGTGGCGGTGCGGGGCATGATAATGCGAAAAGTCGTGCCTTGTCCTACTCTTGATTCCAGCATCATCCGGCCGCCGAGCTGCTGGGTGACCAGATTGTAAACGATGTGCAGGCCGAGCCCGGTGCCGCCTTCGTTGCGGCGGGTGGTGAAGAACGGGTCGAACGCCTGGCGCTGCACGTCGGGGGTCATGCCGGCGCCGTTGTCGGCGAACACGATCTCGATGTCGTCGCCGCGCGGCCGCGCGGTGATCGTGATCCGGCCGGCGCGGCCGTCGGCGAAGGCGTGGTTGGCGGCGTTCAGGAACAGGTTGGTCAGGATCTGGCCGTAGGCGCCCGGATAGCCGTCGATCACCAGCCCGTCGGGCACGTCGAGGGCGAGTTCGATCGGCGCCCGCTTCAGCACCGGCTTGAGGCTGGCGACGATCTGGTCGGTGGCTTCGTGCAGATTGAATTGCCGGCGCTCGGCATGGGAGCGGTCGACCGCGACCTGTTTGAACGACTGGATCAGTTCGGCGGCGCGCTGCAGATTGGCGACGAGCTGCTGCGCGGCGTCGCGCGAGGAGCGGACGAAGTCGTCGAGCTGCGACCGCCGCAGCGGCGCGTCGCCTTTCAGCTCGGCCTCGAACATCGTCGCCTTGCGGCTGAAGCTCGACGCCACCGTCAGGCTGATTCCGATCGGATTGTTGACCTCGTGGGCGACGCCCGCGACCAGGCCGCCGAGCGCGGCCAGCCGTTCGGCGTCGATCAAATTCTGCTGCGCGGCATTGAGTTCGAGCAGCGCGCTTTCGGCCTTCTCCTTGGACGCGCGCAGATCGTCCTCGGCCCGGCGCTTGTCGATCGCGTTCTCGCGGAACACCTCGACCGCGCGCGCCATCGCGCCGACCTCGTCGCGGGCGCCGGTGCCGGCGACGCGGCGGCCGTAGTCGCCGGAGGTGATGGCGTGCATCGCCGCCAGGATCTGCTGCAACGGCAGCCGGATGCTGAGCGCGATCACGGTGCCGGCGACCATGATCACGCCGATGAAGATCACCGCGATCCACAGCACCTTGCGCGAGATGCTGGCGAGCGTCCGGTCGAACGTCGCCTGCGCCTTCTGTTCGCGCTGGCGCATCTTCACCGAGAGCGCGTCGATCGCCCCGATGGTCGAGGCCTGGCTGGCGTCGATCGCGTTGCGCAACAGGTCGCTGCGGCTCGCGAGCTGATCCGACAGCGTTTGCAGCCCGTCGCGCAGCGCGGCGACGCGGGTCTTCAGCCGCTGCAGCGCCATCTTCTGCAGGTCGTTGTCGGCGAATTCGATCATCACCGGCACGGTACGCTCGATCGTCTCGGTGTTGCGCCGGGCGGCCTCGGCGGCTTCCTTGGACAGCGACAGATAGTAGGAATTGGCCGCCACCAGCATCGCCGTGAACGCCTCGCGCGAACGGCCGAGCGGCGGCCAGATCGGGGCGTCGCGCCGGCCGGTGGCGCCCTCGATGATCGAGTACAGCCCGGCGATGTCGCGCGCCGGTCCCTGCACCTGGTTTTCGTAAGTGTCCTTGATCTTGCCTTGCAGCGCACGCAGATCGCCGAAGCCGTTGAGGAAGCGCTCGGTCACCCGCTCGAGTTCGGCGACCGAGCCCGACAGCATCGGATCGGTCGAGGCGCGGTTGGTGAGCGTGCCCAGCACCGCCTCGCGCAGCAGCAGGATCTCGGCGAACAGGTCGGGGCTCGGCTGGTTGATGTAGCGATGGATCAGGTTCTGCAGCCGGCTGGTCTCGCTCTCGAGCAGCGCCAGGATATTGTCGGATTCGCGCACCTGGCGGACGTCGTCCCAGGCCGAACTCAGCACCCGCGCGCCGCTCCAGATCATGCTGGCGAGGATCAGCACCACCAGCGAGTTCAGCGCCGCGATCGACAGGATGCGCCAGCGGATCGGCACCGCGCGGACCAGGCCGACGATTCCGGTGCGACTCGCAAGGCTCGCCTGTGCGTCGCCGCTGTTGTCCTGGCGCTGGTTCAACGGGGCCAACTCATTCGGCCTTGCGGGTGGTGGCCGCTGCACTGTGAGCCGACGGCACACGATGACAGTGCGACGAATGCCGATCCGATCACGGCGGCGGCTGCGCTGGGCATCGCGGCTCGACTGGACAGCGGCAAGTTCGATCCCATAAGGTTGCGCCCCGCGACCGGGGCCGGAGAGTCCCGCCAATCTAGCAGACTGGCATAGGAAATGGCTATCGGGAGTGATCGGCGGTGGGGGCGGCCCGGCATCCTGCTGACATCGGCCATTGTCGTGCTTGCAATCGTCGTGGGCAACGGCGCCGCGCTGGCGGCGACCGACATCGCGTGGTGGCACGCGATGTCCGGCCAGCTCGGCCGGCAGCTCGACAGGCTGGCCGCCGACTTCAACGCATCGCAATCCGATTACCGCGTGATTCCCACCTACAAGGGCAACTACACCGAGACGGTGACCGCCTCGATCTTCGCCTTCCGCTCGTCGAGCCAGCCGGCGATCGTCCAGGTCAACGAGATCGCGACCGCGACCATGATGGCGGCGAAGGGCGCGGTCTATCCGGTCTACGAGCTGATGCGAGACGAAGACGAAGCATTCTCCGCGTCGGACTACCTTCCCGCGGTGACCGGCTACTATACCGATCTGGCCGGCAACATGCTGTCGTTCCCGTTCAACGCGTCGACGCCGATCCTGTATTACAACAAGTCGATGTTCAGACAGGCCGGCCTCGATCCAGAGACGACGCCGGGCACCTGGCCGGAGGTCGCCGCCGCGGCGACGCGGCTGGTCGCCGCCGGCGCTCCGTGCGGATTCACGACGTCTTGGCCGTCCTGGGTCAATGTCGAGAATTTCTCCGCCTATCACAACCTCCCGCTCGCGACCCGGTCCAACGGCCTCGGCGGCATGGACGCGGTGCTGGTGTTCAACAATCCGGTCCTGGTCCGCCACGTCGCCGAACTGGCGGAGTGGCAGAAGACCAAGGTGTTCGACTATGGCGGCCGCGCCACCGCGGCGGAGCCGCGATTCCAGCAGGGCGATTGCGGCATCTTCATCGGCTCGTCGGCGACCCGCGCCGATATCATCGCCAATTCCAGATTCGATGTCGGCTATGGCCGTCTGCCGTATTGGCCGGATGTCGCCGGCGCGCCGCAGAACACCATCATCGGCGGCGCGACGCTGTGGGTGCTGCGCGGCCGTCCGGCCGAGGAGTACAAAGGCGTCGCCAAGTTCTTCGCCTATCTGTCGCGGGCCGAGGTGCAGGCCGCATGGCATCAGAACACGGGCTATCTGCCGGTGACGCGGGCCGCTTACGAATTGACGCGCGCGCAGGGGTTCTACGATCGCAATCCCGGCACGGCGATTTCGATCGAGCAGATGACGCTGAAGCCGCCGACGGACAATTCGCGCGGGCTTCGGCTCGGGTCGTTCGTTCTGATCCGTGACGTCATCGACGATGAACTCGAGAAGGCGTTCAGCGGCCGAAAGCCGGCTCAGGCGGCGATGGACTCCGCAGTCGCGCGCGGCAACAAGCTGCTGCGCCAGTTCGAGCGGACCCAGCCGTGAGCGGGGCCGTGTCGTCGCACGCGCCGATCGTATTGCCGTGGAATTTTTCGCGTCGCGTGGTGTTGCTTCCCGGCGAAGCCGCATGAGGGCGGCCGCGAAACTGGCGTCGAACAGATGGAAGATACGGTGGACGACAAGCGCAGACATCCTCGCAGCGAGGTCGAGGAACCGGCTCATGTGTCCTTCAGCGGCACCAGCCTCACCTGCCTGGTGCGCAACATCTCCGCCGAAGGGGCGGCCATCGACGTCGACAATGCAGCCTATATTCCGGAGCGGTTCCGGCTGGTGATGCCCGTCGGAGAGGTGCGCAACTGCCGGCTGATCTGGATCAAGCAGAACAGGATCGGGGTGACGTTCGAGACGTGAGGGGGCGAAGTGATTGGCAAAGTCGGCTCCCCCATTCCGCAGCGCGCCCGCTCTCCCGCTTGCGAGAGAGGGGTGGGGGTGAGGGCCACGCGAGTCGTCCCCCGCGCAGGCGGGGACCCATAACGCCTGGCTTCCCGAGCGAAGCAAGGCCGTTGCCACAGGGCTTCAAACCGGGATGCTGCGGCGTATGGGTCCCCGCCTGCGCGGGGCGACAGCGGGTAGGCTTGGCCGAAGCCGCTCATCGACATCGCAACCTGCACTATAATTCTTGCCTTCGTGGCGTCCTGAATTATGCTGCCGTCAGGTTCGGGACCAAGGGCGCCCGGTCGGCCGCGGTGATTGCCGTGTCCGGACGAGAAGCGCCTCAGCACAACAATCACCGAACGGCACCATCAAGGGGAGAACGCCATGTCAACGATCCGACGTCTGCCGCCGCTATCCCGCCGCGCGCTGCTGACCGGCGCCGCCGGCGCCGCCACGCTCGCGGTGGCGCCGCGTTTCGCCACGCCGGCGATCGCGCAGACCGCGCCGCTCAAGGTCGGCCTGATGCTGCCCTACACCGGGACGTTCGCCAAGCTCGGCCAGTTCATCGACGACGGCTTCCGGCTGCGCGTCGAGCAGATAGGCGGCAAGCTCGGCGGGCGCGAGGTGACCTTCGTGCAGGTCGATGACGAATCCAAACCGGAGGCCGCGACCGACAACATGAACCGGCTGGTCGGCCGCGAGAAGGTCGACGTGGTGATCGGCACGGTGCATTCCGGCGTCGCGATGGCGATGGTCAAGGTGGCGCGCGACAGCGGCACCTTGCTGATCATCCCCAATGCCGGCGCCAACGACGCGACGGGGCCGGCCTGCGCGCCGAACATCTTCCGCACCTCGTTCTCGAACTGGCAGACCACCTTCCCGATGGGCAAGGTGATGGCCGATGCCGGCATCAAGAACGTCGTCACCATCACCTGGAAATACACCGCCGGCGCCGAAATGGTCGGCGCCTTCGCCGAAAACTTCACCAAGAACGGCGGCAAGATCGTCGAGGACCTGACGCTGCCGTTCCCGCAGGTCGAATTCCAGGCGCTGATCACCCGCATTGCGCAGCTCAAGCCGGACGCGGTGTTCAGCTTCTTCGCCGGCGGCGGCGCGGTGAAGTTCGTCAAGGACTACGCGGCGGCGGGCCTCAACAAGACGATCCCGCTGTACGGCGCGGGCTTCCTCACCGACGGCACGATCGAGGCGCAGGGCGAGGCGGCCAACGGCATCAAGACCACGCTGCACTACGCCGACAACCTGGACAATCCCGCCAACGTCGCTTTCCTGAAAGCCTTCAAGGCCAAGACCCAGAAGGACGGCGACATCTACGCTGTGCAGGGCTTCGACGCCGCCGCGCTGCTCGACATCGGCCTGACCGCGGTGATGGGCGATCCGGCGATGCGCGATCCGATGATCAAGGCGATGGCAGCGGCGAAGATCGACAGCCCGCGCGGGCCGCTGTCGTTCAACAAGGCGCACAACCCTATCCAGAACATCTATCTGCGCGAGGTGAAGAACGGCCGCAACGAGATGGTCTCGATCGCGCAGGCCAATGTCGACGACCCGGCGCGCGGCTGCAAGATGACGTGAGCGCCGGCGCGTGGGCGGCGCGGCGGCCTGCAAACGTGCATCATGGCCGGGCTTGACCCGGCCATCCATCTTGACGTGATTTCCTCAAGGGATGGATTGCCGGGTCGAGCCCGGCAATGACAGCGTGTGGAAAGGGTCGCGCGTGAGCCACCAGACAACTAACAAGCACCGTCATTCCGGGGCGCGCGAAGCGCGAACCCGGAATCCAGAGGTTGGGGCGACGTCCGGAATCGCAGAACAGCTCGGGATTCCGGGTTCGCTCGCTGCGCGAGCGCCCCGGAATGACAAATGCGAGGGGAGCGACCGTGCAGTTAGGCCGTAAGCCATGGACCTGATCACCTTCGGCGTGCAGCTCCTGAATGCCGTGCAATACGGCATGGTGCTGTTTCTGGTCGCGAGCGGGCTGACGCTGGTGTTCGGCATTCTCGGCGTGATCAACCTCGCGCACGGCGCGTTCTACATGCTGGGCGCTTATCTGGCGTACTGGATCGCGCTGATGACCGGCAACTTCCTGGCCGCGCTGGTCGGTGGCGTCGCGATCGCCTTCCTGCTCGGGCTGGCGCTGGAGAGCGTGTTCATCCGCTGGCTGTACGGCCGCGATCATCTGGCGCAGGTGCTGCTGTCGTTCGGGCTGATTCTGGTGATCGACGAGGTCCGGCAACTGCTGTTCGGCAAGGACGTGCATTCGGTGGCGCCGCCGGACTGGCTGTCCGGCTCGCTGCAGCTCACCGACAATCTGTCCTATCCGGTGTATCGGCTGGCGATCTGCGTATTCTGCATCGGCGTGGCGGCGCTGATCTTCCTCGTCATCACCCGCACCAAGATCGGCATGATCGTCCGCGCCGGCGCCGAGAACCGCGAGATGACCCGCGTGCTCGGCATCGACTACGACAAGGTCAACCGCCTCGTCTTCGCCACCGGCATCGCGCTCGCCGCCCTCGGCGGCATCGTCACCGCGCCGATCTCGACCGTGTATCCCGGCATGGGCGACGGCATGCTGATCCTGTCCTTCGTCGTCGTGGTGCTCGGCGGCATCGGCTCGGTCGCGGGAGCGGCGATCGGCGCGCTGCTGATCGGCCTCACCGACACCTTCGGCAAGGTGTTCTTCCCCAGCGTCTCCGGCATGCTGATCTATCTGTTGATGGCGATCGTGCTGCTGTGGCGGCCGAACGGCATTCTGGGGCGGCGGGAGGCGTGAGATGGCCTGTCAGATGAATGCACGGTCTCACACCGCCCCCGCCGTCATGCCCGGGCTCGTCCCGGGCATCCACGAACTTCTGCCTCAGCCCCGCGCAAGACGTGGATGGCCGGGACAAGCCCGGCCATGACGAAGGAGAGGGCGAACCTTGTTAGAGCAAGCGGACTGCCGGCGCTCTGCCTCTTGGCCGCGATTGCGCTGCCATTCGTCGTGCCGCAATACTACGTGCAGTTCGCCAGCAAGGCGTTGATCCTCGGCGTGCTGGCGATGGCGCTCAATCTGGTGGTCGGGCAGGGCGGGCTGGTGTCGCTGTGCCATGCGGCGTTCTTCGGGCTGGCCGGCTACGTGCTGGCGCTGATGTCGCCGAAATACGACGCGGCGTCGCTGCTGCTGACGCTGCCGGTTGCGGTGCTGGCGGCGAGCTTCGCAGCGCTGGTGATCGGCGCACTCGCCCTGCGCACCCGCGGCGTGTACTTCATCATGGTCACGCTCGCCTTCGGCGAGATGCTGTTCTACCTGTTTCACGACGCCGATTTCGCCGGCGGCTCCGATGGCGCCTTCATCAACGCCAAGCCGGAACTGGTGATCGCAGGCGTTCGCCTGCTCGATCTCGACAAGCCTTCGACGTTCTACTTCCTGGTGCTCGGCGTCACCGTCGCGGTGGTCGCGCTGCTGATGACGGTGGTGCGCTCGCCGTTCGGCCATGCGCTGGCGGCGGCGCGCGACAACGAGCGTCGCGCCCGCGCGCTCGGCTTTCCGATCTTCCGCATCCGGCTGATCGCCTTTGTGCTGTCCGGCGCGCTCGCCGGGCTCGCCGGCTATCTGGCCGCGGTGCAGTTCGGCTTCATGGCGCCGCAGATGCTCGGCTGGCATCAATCGGCGACGGTGCTGGTGATGGTGCTGATCGGCGGGCTCGGCACCGTGACCGGGCCGCTGATCGGCGCGCTGGTGCTGCTCGGTCTGGAAGAGGTGCTGAAAGCGTTTTTCGAACATTGGAAGCTGATCGAGGGCGTGATCGTGATCGCGATCGTGCTGCTGCTGCCGAACGGCGTGCGGCAGCTCTGGCCGATGGTCTTCGGCGAGGCGGCGCGCGAACCCGCACGTGACCACGCGATCAAGCCGACCTCGGCGCCCGCGCCGGAGACCGGTCATGCCTGAGATCGCACTCCACGCCGAGCGGCTCGGCAAACGCTTCGGCGGGCTGCGCGCGGTCGCCGATGTTTCGCTCGTCGTCAAGCGCGGCGAGATCCACGCGGTGATCGGGCCGAACGGCGCCGGCAAATCGACGCTGATCAATCTGTTGTCGGGCGAACTCTCCGCCAGCACCGGCACGGTCAGGCTCGGCGACACTGATATCACCGCGCTGGCGCCGGATAAACGCGCCCGCGCCGGCATCGGCCGCGCGTTCCAGAAGACCACGATCTTCCCGCGCTTCACCGTGCACGAGAACGTCAGGCTCGCAGCCCAGGCGCGCTCGCGCGCGCCGCTCAGGATGTTCGGCGGCGCCTCGGCCGATCCCGAGGTGCAGCGCCGCACCATCGAGGCAATTACCAAGGCCGGCCTCGCCGGGCGCGAAAGTATCATCGCCAATGTGCTCAGTCACGGCGAACAACGCCAACTCGAGATCGCCATGGTGCTGGCGACGGGTCCGTCGATCGTCCTGCTCGACGAGCCGCTCGCCGGCATGGGCCAGGCCGAGGCGCGCAGCATCATCGCGCTGATCGCCTCGCTGCGCGAATGCCACGCAGTCCTGATTGTCGAGCACGACATGGACGCGGTGTTCGAGCTCGCCGACCGGCTGACGGTGATGCAGGACGGCCACGTGATTGCCTCGGGTTTGCCACAAGACGTGCGGCGGCATCCGGCTGTGCGTGCGGCGTATTTGGGTACCCACGGAGATGCTGCATGACCGCGCTGCTGCAGGCCGAGCGGCTCGAGGCGTTCTACGGCGTCAGCCAGATCCTGCACGGCATCGACCTCGAGGTCGGGCGCGGCGAGCAGATCGCGCTGATCGGCCGTAACGGCATGGGCAAGACCACGCTGCTGCGCAGCTTGATGGGGCTCGTGCCGGCCTGCCGCGGCCAGCGCCGGCTGCACGGCGATGATATCGCCGGCGTCCCGCCGGATGCGATCGCGCGGCGCGGCGTTGCGCTGGTGCCGGAAGGCCGCGGCGTGTTCGGTGCGCTGTCTGTCGTCGAGAATCTCACGATGGCCGCGCGGCCCGGCCGTGATGGCCGCGCCACCTGGACGTTGCCGCGGATCTTCGAGCTGTTTCCGCGGCTCGCCGAGCGCCGCGGCCATGGCGGGCATCAACTGTCCGGCGGCGAACAGCAGATGCTGACGATCGGCCGCGCGCTGATGACCAATCCGGACCTGCTGCTGATCGACGAGGCCACCGAAGGCCTGGCGCCGCTGGTCGCGCAGGAGATCTGGCGCACGCTCGGCGTGATCCGCGGCGAGGGCGTTGCCACCATCGTGGTCGACAAGGATTTCCGCAGCCTCTCCGTGATCGCCGACCGCATGGTGCTGCTGGCGAAAGGCGTGATCGTGTTCGACGGCGTGCCGTCGGCGCTCGCCGCGCAGCCTGAATTGCTGGAGCGGCATCTGGGCGTGTAGCAGCTAAGTTCGTCATTCCGGGGCGCTCGCGGAGCGAGCGAGCCCGGAATCCCGAGCTGTCCTGCGGTGCTGCGTGGTAACAACCTCAGATTCCGGGTTCGCCGCTTCGCGGCGCCCCGGAATGACGGGGTTCTTTCGTCGCGCGAACTACATCGCCTCGTTCTTCAGCCCGAATGCACACGCATCCCGGCACAGCACCGGCGACACCATCGCGGTCAGCTTCGCGGCGGCCGCCTCGACGCTCAGTCCGGCGGTATCGAGCACGCCGGAGGCGCGGGCGTAGAGCGGTTCGCGGCTCTGCAGGATGGTGCGCAGCTCCTGCATCGCGGCGCGGTCGTCGGCCATCGGCCGCAGGTCGCCCTGGCCGCGCACCCGCGCCATATGTTCTTCGGGTTCGGCCTTCAGCCAGATGGTGTAGAACGACGACAGGATCTGGTCGAAGGTGATCGCCTCGGAAACGATGCCGCCGCCGGTCGCCAGCACCATCAGTTCCTTGCGCGCCAGCAATTGCGCCAGCGCCGCCTGCTCCATCCGGCGGAAACCTTCCTGGCCGTAGAGCGCGATGATTTCGGCGACCGACAGGCCGTTCTGCTGCTCGATCTCCTTGTTCAGCTCGACGAAGGCCCAGCCGATCTTGTCGGCGAGCATCCGGCCCAGCGTCGACTTGCCGGCGCCGCGCAGGCCGATCAAGGCGATGCCGTGAAACGCATGTTCGCGCCGCGCGCCGGCGCCGAGCCGGCCCATCCCGGACAGCACGTCCTTGGCGTGCGCGATCTGCACCGGCGTGGCGCGGCGGACCAGATCGCGGATCACCGGCCAGTCGATCGACGGATCGCCGCTCGGCAGCAGATCTTCCAGCGGCGTGGCCAGCGCGCCGGAGACGCGGCGCAGCAGCATGATCGAGACGTTGCCCTTGCCGCTTTCGAGCTGGGCGATGTAGCGCTCGGAAATCCCCGACACTTTCGCCAGCACCTTGCGCGACATCCCGCGCAGGCCGCGCAGCGTGCGGACGCGCTGGCCGAGCTCCAGCAGGAAGCTGGCGTCGGATTCGGTGGGGTCGGTCATTTCTGAAGGCGCGCTCATGGCAAGTTGAGCGGAATCATAGTGCTGTGGAGGATTGACAGCAACCCGGTCCGGTGGCTTCCTATGCATTATAATTCTAATGAACTATAATTCTACCAGCGGGGAGGACGCCATGGCCATTGGCGCTGCCGAACAATGCACGGCATGACCGGTGCCGGGCCGTACAATGCGGTGAGCTGGCTGCTCGACCGCAATGTGACCGAGGGGCGCGGCGACAAGCTGGCCTTTACGGACACCGTGTCCGAGCTGACGTATCGCGCGCTGCAGGCGCAGACCTGCCGCGCCGCCAACCTGCTGCGTCGCCTCGGCGTGCGGCGCGAGGAGCGCGTGGCGATGATCATGCTCGACACGATCGACTTCCCGGTCGTGTTCCTCGGCGCGATCCGCGGCGGCGTGGTGCCGGTGCCGCTCAACACGCTGCTCACCGCCGAGCAATATGCCTATGTGCTGGCCGACTGCCGCGCCCGCGTTTTGTTCGTTTCCGAAGCGCTCTACCCGGTGGTGAAGGACATCCTCGCCGGCCTGCCTGATCTCGCGCATGTCGTGGTCTCGGGTGGCGACGCGCACGGCCATCTCAAGCTCGCCGACGAACTCGCGCGCGAGAGCGACAGCTTCGAGACCGCGCGAACGCACGCTGAAGAGCCGGCGTTCTGGCTGTATTCGTCGGGCTCGACCGGCATGCCGAAAGGCGTGCGGCATCTGCATGCCAATCTCGCCGCCACCGCCGAGACCTACGCCAGGCAGGTGCTCGGCATCCGCGAGGAGGACGTCGTGCTGTCGGCGGCGAAATTGTTCTTCGCCTACGGGCTCGGCAATTCGCTGACCTTCCCGCTGTCGGTCGGCGCCACCACGGTGCTGAATTCCGAGCGGCCGACGCCGGCGGTGATCTTTAGGCTGATGCAGCGCTATAACCCGACGATCTTCTGCGGCGTGCCGACGCTGTTCGCCGCGATGCTCAACGATCCGGCGCTGAAGAGCGAAAGCGCCGGCACGCGGCTGCGGATCTGTACGTCGGCCGGCGAGGCGTTGCCTGAATCCGTCGGGCTCGCCTGGAAGGCGCGGTTCGGCGCCGACATACTCGACGGCGTCGGCTCGACCGAATTGCTGCACATCTTCCTGTCCAACGCGCCGGGCGACATCAAATACGGCACCTCGGGCAAGCCCGTGCCGGGCTACAAGGTGCGACTGGTCAACGAGGCCGGCGCCGAGGTCGCCGATGGCGAGGTCGGCGAACTGCTGGTCGACGCGCCATCCGCTGGCGAGGGCTACTGGAACCAGCGTAGCAAGAGCCGTGCGACCTTCGAGGGCCACTGGACCCGCACCGGCGACAAATACATCCGCGACGCCGACGGCCGCTACACGTTTTGCGGTCGCGCCGACGACATGTTCAAGGTGTCGGGCATCTGGGTGTCGCCGTTCGAGGTCGAGAGCGCGCTGATCACGCATCCGGCCGTGCTCGAAGCCGCCGTCGTGCCTGACGCCGATTTCGACGGCCTGTTGAAGCCGCGCGCCTATGTGGTGCTACGCGACGGCGCTGCCGCCGACGGGCTGTTCGAGGCGCTCAAGGATCACGTCAAGCAGAAGGTCGGCCCGTGGAAATATCCGCGCTGGATCGAGGTGGTGTCGAGCCTGCCGAAAACCGCCACCGGCAAGATCCAGCGCTTCAAGCTGCGCGAGGGCGGGTCGTGAGTACAAGCGGAGAACTGCCCATGCTGAGAGCGGCGCTCGTGGCCACCCTCCCCGCAAGGGGGTGGGGAAAGAGGCTGCGCCGATGACGGAGCTTTCTGCCACTGGCCATCTCACCATCGCCGATCACCAGCTCGAATATCGCATGATCGGCCCGTCGCCCGCCGAGGCGCCGACGCTGGTGCTGCTGCATGAAGGGCTCGGCTGCGTCGGGCTGTGGGGCGACTTTCCGGACAGGCTCGCGGCCGCGACCGGCGCCGGCGTGTTCGCCTATTCGCGCGCGGGCTATGGCGCCTCCAGTCCGGCGCAACTGCCGCGGCCGGTCGACTACATGCATCGCGAGGCGCTCGACGTGCTGCCACGTGTGCTCGACGCCATCGGCTTCCGCCGCGGGTTGCTGATCGGCCATTCCGACGGCGCCTCGATCGCGGCGATCTATGCCGGCGGTGTGCCGGATCATCGCATTCGGGGCGTCTCGCTGATCGCGCCGCATTTCGTCGTCGAGGATATTTCGGTGCAATCGATCGCGGCGATCAAGCGGGCCTACGAGACCACCGAGCTGCGCGCGAAACTCGCCAAGTGGCACAGCGACGTCGACAACGCGTTCTACGGCTGGAACGGCGCCTGGCTCGATCCCGCGTTCCGCAAATGGGACATCTCCGATCACCTCGCCTACATCCGCGTTCCGGTGCAGATCGTGCAGGGCGCCGACGATCAGTACGGCACCTTGAAGCAGATCGAGATCGCCGAAGCCGAGTGCTGCTGCCCGGTCGAAACCCTGATCATTGCCGGCGCCGGCCACTCGCCGCATCGCGAGGCCGCCGAGGCGACGCTACGCGCCGTCGCCGATTTCGCCGACCGGATCCTCGAGGGGCATGGCGAGGCGACATACGGGTACGCCGCCTGACTCGCTTTAAAAGCTGCAACAAAGTGCACTATTTCAGCCGATCGTGGTGGACTCCGACAAAATCGTGCATTATAATTCACCTCAATCGAGGAAGACGAAAGGGAAGGCCATGGCCGGGGAGGATCGCGCTCTCGCGAACGGAGCGAGCTGGATCGACTTTCAAACCGATCCGACTCGCTATCGGCACTGGAAGCTCGCGATCGAGGGCGACATCGCGACGCTGACCATGGACGTCGACGAGAACGGCGGCCTGTTCGAGGGCTATCAGCTCAAGCTGAATTCCTACGACCTCGGCGTCGACATCGAGCTCGCCGACGCGATGCAGCGGCTGCGCTTCGAGCATCCGCAGGTCAAGGTCATCCTGCTGCGCTCCGGCAAGAACCGGGTGTTCTGCGCCGGCGCCAACATCCGGATGCTGGCCGGCGCCACCCACGCCCACAAGGTCAATTTCTGCAAATTCACCAACGAGACCCGCAACGGCTTCGAGGACTCCTCCGAGTTCTCGGGCCAGCGCAGCATCGCGGTGATCAACGGCACCGCGGCCGGCGGCGGCTACGAATTGGCGCTCGCGGCCGATCACATCATCATGGCGGATGACGGCGCCGCCGCGGTGGCGCTGCCGGAAGTGCCGCTGCTCGCGGTGCTGCCCGGCACCGGCGGGCTGACGCGCGTCGTCGACAAGCGCAAGGTGCGGCGCGACCGCGCCGATTTCTTCTGCACGATCGAGGAGGGCATCAAGGGCAAGCGCGCGGTGCAATGGCGCCTCGTCGACGAGATCGCGCCGAACAGCAAGCTCGAAGCCGTCGCCGCCGACCGCGCCAAGCAATTCGCGTCGTCGTCGTCGCGCAGCGGCAACGGCAAGGGCATCATGCTGACGCCGTTGTCGCGCAGTTTCGATGACACCGGCGTGCGCTACAAGCACGTCAGCGTCGATCTCGACCGCGACGCGCGGATCGCGACGATCTCGATCGCCGGACCGGAAGCCGGTGCGCCGGCCGATATCGACGGCCTGATCGCGCAGGGGGCCTCGACCTGGTCGCTCGCCGTCGCGCGCGAACTCGACGACGCGATCCTGCATCTGCGCATCAACGAACTCGGCATCGCGATGCTGGTGTTCAAGTCGCACGGCGACAGTGCCTCGGTGCTGGCGCACGACGCCTTCCTCGAGGCCAACAAGGCGCACTGGCTGGTCAACGAGATCCGGCACTACTGGAAGCGCGTGCTGAAACGGATCGACGTCACCTCGCGCACGCTGGTGACGCTGGTCGAGCCCGGCTCCTGCTTCGCCGGCACGCTGGCCGAACTCGTGTTCGCCGCCGACCGCTCCTACATGCTGATCGGCACCCGCGAGGGTGACAACCGCCCGGCTCCCCAGATCACGCTCAGCGCGATGAATTTCGGCCCGTATCCGATGAGCCACGGGCTGACGCGATTGCAATCGCGTTTCCAGTCGGGTGGCGATGAGTTGGCGCAGGCGCAGGCGAAGACCGGCGAGCCGCTCGACGCCGAAGCCGCCGACGAACTTGGCCTCGTCACCTTCGCGCTCGACGATATCGACTGGGACGACGAGGTCCGCGTGTTCCTCGAGGAGCGCGCCTCGTTCTCGCCCGACAGCCTCACCGGCATGGAGGCCAATCTGCGCTTCGTCGGGCCCGAGACGATGGAGTCGAAAATCTTCTCGCGCCTCACCGCGTGGCAGAACTGGATCTTCCAGCGCCCCAATGCGGTCGGCGAAGACGGCGCGCTGCGCCGCTACGGCACCGGCCAGAAGGCGCAATTCGACATGACGCGGGTGTGAGCACGCGCGATCACCGTGCGCTTGTCATTGCGAGGAGCGAAGCGACGAAGCAATCCAGAAACTCAATGCACTGCGGCCTGGATTGCCTCGCTCCGCTCGCAATGACGAAATCAAAAATGCCAACCGGGAGCACGCCATGAACATCATGAACGTCGACTACTCGACCAAGATTCCGAACAATGTCGATCTCGCCTCCGACCGCCAGGTGCTGAAGGCGCTGGAGGGCTGGCACCCGGGCTACATCGACTGGTGGAACGACATGGGCCCCGAGGGCTTCCAGCAGTCGCTGGTTTACTTGCGCACGGCGTATTCGGTCGATCCGCGCGGCTGGGCGAAGTTCGACTACGTCAAGATGCCGGACTATCGCTGGGGCGTGCTGCTGGCGCCGCAGGAGGAGAACCGCAAGATCCCGTTCGGCGAGCACTACGGCGAACCGGCCTGGCAGGAAGTTCCCGGCGAATATCGCGCAATGCTGCGCCGGCTGATCGTTATCCAGGGCGACACCGAACCGGCCTCGGTCGAGCAGCAGCGCCATCTCGGCAAGACCGCGCCGTCGCTCTACGACATGCGCAACCTCTTTCAGGTCAATGTCGAGGAAGGCCGCCATCTGTGGGCGATGGTGTATCTGCTGCAGAAATATTTCGGCCGCGACGGCCGCGAGGAGGCCGACGATCTCTTGCGCCGCCGCTCCGGCGACGCCGATTCGCCGCGCATGCTCGGCGCCTTCAACGAGGCGACGCCGGACTGGCTGTCGTTCTTCATGTTCACCTATTTCACCGATCGCGACGGCAAGATGCAGTTGCACTCGCTGGCGCAATCGGGCTTCGATCCGTTGTCGCGCACCTGCCGCTTCATGCTGACCGAGGAAGCGCACCACATGTTCGTCGGCGAGACCGGCATCACCCGCATCATCCAGCGGACTTGCGACGCGATGCGCGAGGCCGGCATCTCGGACCCGACCGACATCGCCAAGGTGCGTGCGCTCGGCGTCATCGATCTGCCGACGATCCAGAAGAAGCTCAACCTGCACTACACGCTGTCGCTCGACCTGTTTGGTTCGGAAGTGTCGACCAATGCGGCGAACGCCTTCAATTTCGGCATCAAGGGGCGCTATCACGAGACCCAGATCGACGACGATCATCAGCTCAAGAGCGCGACCTATCCGGTGCTGAAATTCGTCGACGGCGAGATCAAGCGCGTCGACGAGCCGGCGCTGACCGCGCTCAACATGCGGCTGCGCGACGATTACTCGCAGGATTGCGTCAAGGGCTTGCTGCGCTGGAACAAGGTGATCACGACGGCGGGCTATGACTATCAGCTCGCGCTGCCGCACGTCGCCTTCCACCGCGCCATTGGCGAGTTCAAGGACGTTCACGCGACGCCCGAAGGTGTCCTGATCGACGGCGCGACCTGGGCCAAGCGCAAGGACGACTGGCTGCCGTCGACCGACGACGGCGATTTCATCGCCAGCCTGATGCAGCCGGTGAGCGACCCCGGCGCATATGCGCCGTGGATCTCCGCGCCCAAGGTAGGCATCGACAACAAGCCGGGCGATTTCGAATATGTAAAGATCGAGACCTGAGCTCGCGACCTCCCCGGCTGCGCCGAAAGCAAGCCGGGCCGCCGGCCGGAGGGCCCAGCCGGCCCGGCCGTGCGGGCGCGCGGTGACGCGTCGCGTCGGCATGAAGGAAGCAAAGTGCGCTCCCCGCTTCTGCGCCAGAAGCGGCGGATCCCGCCATTCACACTCTTGGGGAAAGTGGCGCACGGGGAAACTGGCGCACCCGACACGATTCGAACGTGTGACCTTTGCCTTCGGAGGGCAACGCTCTATCCAGCTGAGCTACGGGTGCTTCGCCTGATCCTGTAGCCGATCGGGGGCGGGACGGCAACGGCCGAGAAAAGCGCCGATGTCTCAATGACCAATAGTCCGGGCAGTGGCGTCAGGCATCCGAATCGCGTCGGCGCCGGAGGTCAGGCCTCCGTTGAAGGCCGGACGCCGCGATCTGGTCGCCCGGACTTGGCGACCAGCCTCGGCCGCTCCGGTTCGGCCACCCGAACTTGCGCCGGGTGCGCCATTCGATCTCGCGGCCTATCCGGGCCTGGATCGACTACGCCGGAACGATTTCCTTGCCGATCGGCCAGAGCGCGATCCCGGCGAGCTTGACGTGCGCCCATGCGAACGGGATGCCGACGATCGTCACCGCGAGCAGGACCGCCGTGATCAGGTGCCCGAGCGCGAGCCACCAGCCGGCAAAAACCAGCCAGATGATATTGCCGAGCAGCCCCAGCGGACCGGTGCCGACGTCCTCGCGGCCGGTGACGGTTTCGCGCGGCACGGCCATCTGCCCGAACGGAAACAGCGTATAGGCGGCGATGCTGAAGGAGGCCCGCGCCCATGGCAGCCCGATGATCGTGATCGCCATGATGATCGCAGCGATCGCCCAGCCGGCCGCCATCCAGAAGCCGCCGAGCGCGATCCAGAGAATGTTGAGAAGCAGAGAGACCGGCGACATGCGAAGCATCCTTCTTGTCGGGAACGACACAGCGCGGGGCGGGCTGAATCGTCGATGAGCGCTCGATGTTGTCGCGACGAACGGGAACCTTCGCAAGCTTTTCCGCGTCGGCCACGGCTCGGCGACGCCGCGATCTCACGCATCGGCATTCGCAGCCCCGGGGCAACGCAAATTCGCCACGGTCGCGGCGAATTGCGGTCAAAGCCGTCGGCCAGTGTGCGCGCAACAACGACGAAGGAACCAGCGCTTGCCCTATACCGTGACGGCGACCCGACGAGATGAAAAAATGCAGAGCGTGCGCAACAGTTCGCTGATCGCGCTGGCCAAGGCACGGGTCTGGGAGAGCGAAGGCTGGCGCGTCAGGATTGCGGATCCGGAAGGCCGCGAGCACGACATCGCACAACTCGAAGAGCTGACCGCATTCAAGCCGGAGAGACTATCGGCGCTGTCCGCGATCCTGCCCGCGGACGAAGTTCTGACCGCGGGAGCAGATCCGGCTGAATTCGAGATGGACGACAGCCCAGCGCTCCAAGGCGAGGAAGTTCACGGGCCGTGGCCCGTCGAAGCACACGGCCCTTGGCTGTCGCAAAATCAAGATACGGCGTTCTGGCAAACGGGCGAGCTGCTGTCCTCGTAGCTGAGGACATGGTCGCAGTTCTTGCAGCGGAACACCAGAACGCGCCGTCGTTGTTGCAGATTCGGCAGACATCCGATCTGGGACATCGCTTCCGAGCAGTTCGGGCACGCGGGTACGCCGTCGCGGGTCATGTCGGACATCTCGGTTATCAGCAAGCTGCAGCCGAACGCATGGCCGATCGAGTAGTCGAGTAGCAGCAGGCTGTGAAATATCTGCGATTTCTTGGTCGCAAGTATACCGCATCGAATCCGTCCATTTCATGTCGGTCCGGCTGCCCTGGTAGTTTCAACAGGGTCGGCGCTCGGCTTCGGCGACCGCATCGCCCCAGGGTTGTGCGATCTCGACGGCTCCGCTGTTCCCGGCGCCCTCGCGTAGCACCACGCTCGGACAGGCGAATTTCATCGGGAAGGTCTGCCCCCGCGCTTCCTCGTAGTCGAAGCGCTGCGCCAGCGCGTCGCGTGTCGCCTGCGGCAGCCTCACGTCGCCGATCACGACCGCGCCTTCGCTGGCGTCGATCCGCGGCTGATGGATCGCCGCATCGAGATCCATGCCGTAGTCGATCACGAACGACAGCATCTGCGTCACCGCCGGCAGAATGCGGCGGCCGCCCGATGCGCCGAGCGCCAGCCGTCGGCCGTCGGCGGCCTGCGCCAGCACCGGCGTGTAGTTGGTGAGGCAGCGCTTGCCGGGCGCGAGCGAATTCGGCCGGCCCGGTTCGGGATCGAACCACATCACGCCGTTGTTCATCATGATTCCGCTGCTCGGAAGTTCGAATTTCGAACCGAAGGTCGACAGCAGCGTCTGCGTCACCGCCGCCATGTTGCCGTGGCGATCGACCACCGAGAAATGCGTGGTGCAGGCCGGTGCCAGATGCTCTGCCCCGAGTGCGCGGCGGCCGTCGGCGTCGCCCATGTCGCGCAGCCGCTCGGCATAGGCCGATTGCAGCGCCAGCGCATAGGCGGCGTAGGCCTCCGCATCCGGGGCGACGCCGTTGGCATTCAGATTTTGCTGCAGCAGGCGCAGCGTGTGCGCCAGCGTCGGGCCGGCGGTGAGTTCGGGTGTGGCGTACACCGTGCCGCCGCGATACGGGATCTGCAGCGGCCGGCGCAGATGCGCGCGGAACGCGGCGAGGTCCTCGACGGTCAGCGAGCCGCCATTGGCCTTCATGTCGGCGGCGATGCTGCGGGCCAGATCGCCTTCGTAGAAATCGCGCGGGCCCTGTTCGGCGAGCTGCGCCATCGTCGCCTGCAGGCGGTGCTGTGGCATGCGCACATGCGCCTTGATGCCCCACGGCGCATGCGGCGGCAGGCCGTCGTTCAGATAGGAGGCCGCGCTCGCTTCGTAGCGGCGCAGATCCGCGGCGACGCTGCCGATCATCAGCGTCGTCCACCAGTCGATCGCGAGGCCTTCGCCGGCGAGCGCGATGCTCGGCGCGATCAACTCCTTCCACGGCAGTTTGGCGTGACGGCGATGTGCCTCCTCCATGCCGGCGACGACGCCGGGCACCGCGACCGAGCCCGGTCCATGCAGGTTGCGATCGTCCTTCACCCGTGGCCACGGAAACAGGTCGGACGCGGCGCCCGCGCCGGTCAGCGGATAGTCCTCGGTGCGCAGGCTGCCCGGCGCGCACATGCCGTAGTCGATGACTTCGTAGGTGTCCTCGGCGGCGCGATACAGCACCATCGCGCCGCCGCCGCCGATGCCGCTCATCCACGGCTCCAGCACACCCAGCGCAAACGTGGTCGCGATCACCGCGTCGACGCAGTCGCCCCCGGCCGCCAGAACCTCCGCGCCGACCTCCGCCGCCTGGCGCGACTGCGCGGCGACGATGCCGCCCTTGGATACGATCGCGGGCTTGCGGAACTGCTGCAGGTTGCTGAACTGGTCGGCCATGGCGGAGACATTGCTTTCGTTGGGGCGTTGGCAGGCGCGCGGGCGCGGGGCGGGACAGGCATCAAACACATCATGCCGCCGCGCGACAATGCTCGCGCGGGGAACCCTGCCTTGCGCATTCGCTCAGCTCTGCTCGCCGATCCGATAGCCGATGCCGGGCTCGGTCAGGATGATTTGCGGAGCGTCGGCGCGTTGCTCGATCTTCTGCCGGAGCTGACCGATGTAGACCCGCAGATATTGCGTGTCCGAGGTATGCGCAGGTCCCCACACCGCGGCCAGAATCTGCCGATGGGTGACGACGCGCCCGGCGTGCCGCACCATGAAGGCCAGCAGTTCGAACTCCTTCGGCGTCAGCTTGATCTCGGCGCCGTCGCGGGTGACGCGCCGGCGCACCGCATCGATCTCGATGCCGCCGACCGACAGCGCGGCGGGCTCGGCGTTGCGCTGTATCCGGTGGCGCAACGCCGCGCGCATCCGCGCCATCAGCTCGCCGGTGTTGAACGGCTTGTTGACGTAGTCGTCGGCGCCGAGATCGAGCGATTCGATCTTCTCGGCCTCGCGCTCGCGCGCCGACAGCACGATGATCGGCAGATCCGACCAGGCGCGGACCTGCCGGATCACGTCCTTGCCGTCGCCGTCGGCGAGGCCGAGATCGAGCAGCACGATGTCGGGGGCATCCGCCGCGACCCGCTTGATCGCCTCGGTGACGGTCGCGGCATGCGCGACCTCGTAGCTGTTGGCTTCCAGCGCCGGCTTGAGAAAGCGCAGGATCGCCGGTTCGTCGTCGACCACCAGCACGCGCGATTTGACGCTCATGGTGCAGGCGCCTCCTGTGTCCTGTCCCGCATGAAGGTCAGCACGAAGCGCGTGCCGTGGCCGTTCGCAGCGGGGCTGAGCGCGGACACCGCGCCGCCATGCGCCTCCATGATGCCCTTGGTGATCGCGAGCCCGAGGCCGACGCCCTGGCCGCGATCCGAGGACGGCGCGGCGTCGCTCGCGCTGCGCACGAAGCGCTCGAAGATGTGCGGCAGGTCGGTAGCGGCGATGCCGGGCCCGTCATCGGTGACGCGCAGCTTCACCGATGACGCGTCGCTCTCGGCATCGATCAGGATGTGAGAGGTCGGCGGCGTGTGCGCGACGGCGTTATTGACGATGTTGCCGAGCGCCTGTTCGAGCAGCGCCGCGTCGGCTCTCACCAGCGGAATTGCAGCGGGCCAGATCATTTCGAAGCGCTGCGCCGCGCCGCGTCGGCGGGCGGCCTCGATCACGCGGGCGGCGATCTCGCGCAGGTCGACCCAGTCGCGGCGCAGTTCGAGCGCGCCGGATTCGATCCGGGTGATCGACAGCAGGTTGCGCACCATCTCGTCGAGGCCCTCGGCCTCCTCGCGGATATTGGCGAGCAGGTCGCGGGTCGCGTCGGCGTCGAGCTTGTCGCCATAGGTGGATAGACTTGTCGCCGAGCCGAGGATCGACGACAGCGGCGTGCGGAAGTCGTGCGAGATCGACGCCAGCAGCGTGTTCCGGACCCGCTCGGTCTCCGTCGCGGTGCGGGCGCTGACCATGTCGCGTGTCAAGGCCGCGCGCTCCAGCGCCGCCGCGGTTTGCTCGGTGAGCGTATCGAGCAGCGCCAGCGCTTCGGAGTCGAGCGCGGCGCTGCCTTGCTGCTGCATCACCCCGATCACGCCGTAAGTCGTATTGCCGGTGCGCACCGGCAGGAAGCGCCACGGCACGATCGGCAGCGTGCCGGTCTCGAAGCCGGCCGGCTCGTTGTGGCTGAAGGCCCAGCGCGCCGCCATCATCGCCGCCTCGTCGAGCGCATCCTCCGGCGGCCAGGCCGCGGCCAGCGCCAGATCGTCCTCGCCCGGCAATAGTACCATCACCGGGCGGCCGAGGCTGGCGTGGATCTCGCTGGCAGCGCCTTCGGCGATATCGTCGCGCGTCGCCAGCCCGGACAGCCTTCGCGTGAACTCGTACAGCCGCCGCATCGCCCGCACCCGGCCCGCGGAAATCCGCGCCTGCTCGCGCAGCCGGCCGGCGAGCGTCGCGGCGACGATCGCCACCACCAGATACATCAGCAGCGCCAGCAGTTCGTAAGGCTCGGCGATGGTGAAGGTGTAGAGCGGGGCGATGAAGAAGAAATTGTAAGTGAGGAACGACAGCACCGAGGCGAAGATCGCCGGGCCGACGCCGGATTTCACCGCGCTGAACAGCACCGCCATCAGGAACACAACCGACAGGCTCGCTGTCGGGATCGCCTGCGCGAACGCCTTGCCGACCGCCACCGCGCCGGCCACCGCGACCGTGGCGTAGAGAAAGTGCGCCGGCTGCGACGCGTTCAGTCGCGACGCCAGCGAGCGGGTGTCGCGCGTGATCGCCTCGTCCGGCACGGGCACCAGATGGATGCCGATGTCGGTCGAGCGCTGCATCAATTGCTGCGGCAGCGAGCGCGCCAGCCATTGCCGCAGCGCGCCGCCCCGGGCGCGGCCGATCACCATCTGGGTGACGTTCTCGAACCGCGCGAAACGCAGCAACTCGTCGGGAATGTCGTTGCCGGTCAGCGTGTGGATTTCGGCGCCGAGGCTCTCGGCGAGTTTCAGCGCCTCGTCGATCTGCCGGCGCGCCGCAGAGTCGGGATTGACGCCGGAGCGCTCGACCGTCACGGCGATCCACGGCGCGTCCATCAGGTCTGCGAGCCGCTTGGCAGTGCGGACCACGCCGGGCGAGCCGGTGTCGGGGCCGACGCAGGCGAGGATGCGCTCGCCGGCGGCCCATGGTCCTTCGATCGCGTGCGCCTGCATTCGCTCGACCAGAGCGGCATCGACCCGCTCGGCGGCGCGGCGCATCGCCAGCTCGCGCAACGCGGTCAGATTCTGCGGCTTGAAGAAGCTCTCGACCGCGCGCGCCGCGGTGTCCTGGACATAGACCTTGCCCTGGGCGAGACGCTTCAGCAATTCGTCCGGCGGCAGGTCGACCAGCACGATCTCGTCGGCGCGGTCGAACGCCTTGTCGGGCACGGTCTCGCGCACGCGGATCTTGCTGATCTTCAGCACCACGTCGTTGAGGCTCTCGAGGTGCTGGATGTTCAGCGTGGTCCAGACGTCGATGCCGGCGGCGAGCAGTTCGTCGATGTCCTGCCAGCGCTTCGGGTGGCGGCTGCCCGGCACGTTGGTGTGGGCGTATTCGTCGACCAGCAACAGGCTCGGCTTGCGGGCCAGCGCACCGTCGAGGTCGAATTCGCGCATCACCCGGTTGCGATACACGATCGGGCGGCGCGGCAGCACGTCGAGCCCCTGCAGCAATTGCTCGGTCTCGAGCCGGCCGTGGGTCTCGATCAATCCCGCCACCACGTCGCGTCCGCTGCTCTGCTCGCTGCGTGCGGCGGACAGCATCGCATAGGTCTTGCCGACGCCGGGGGCGGCGCCGACGAATATCTTCAGTCGGCCGCGCCCTTCCTTGCCGGCGAGGGCCAGCAGGGCATCGGGCGAGGCGCGTGCGGTGACGGTCGAGGTCGACATCAGGAGCCCGGCTGGTTCTGTTCCTGCATCTTATCGAGGGCCAGGTTTAATTTCAGTACGTTGACGCGCGGCTCGCCGAGCACGCCGAGCTCGCGGCCGGTGGCCTGGCTCTCGACCAGGGCTCGCACCCTGGCCTCGGGCAGATTGCGGGCTTTGGCGACGCGCGGCGCCTGGAACAGCGCCGCCTCGGGCGTGATATCGGGATCGAGGCCGCTGCCGGACGTCGTGACCAGATCGACCGGGACCGCCGCGCCGGGGTTGTCCTGCTTCAGCGCGGCGACGTCGGCGGCGAGCCGGTCCGCCAGCGCCTTGCTGGTCGGGCCGAGATTGGAGCCCATCGAGTTGGCGGCGTTGTAGGGCGCCGGAACCGACTTGGCCGGATCCTGCGGATCCGGCGCGGTGGTCGCCGACGGGCGGCCGTGGAAGTACTTCGGCTCGGTGAACGACTGGCCGATCAGCGCGGAGCCGATCACCTGGTCATTCCGGATGATCAGGCTGCCATTAGCCTCGGTGGGGAGGGCGATCTGGGCGATGCCGGTCATCGCCAGCGGATAGATCAGGCCGGTGAGACAGGCGAGCGCTGCGAACGAGACGATCGCGGGACGGATTTCTTTCAACATGGCGTCACCTTTCAGGTTCAGGCGAGATGCAGAGCGGTCACCGCGAGATCGATGACCTTGATTCCGATGAACGGCAGCACCAGGCCGCCGAGGCCGTAGATCAAGAGATTGCGCCGCAGCAGCGCCGCCGCACCGACCGGGCGATAGGTCACGCCCTTCAGCGCCAGCGGGATCAGCGCGATGATGATCAGCGCGTTGAACACGATCGCCGATAGGATGGCGCTCTGCGGCGTCGACAGGCCCATGATGTTGAGCGCGCCGAGCTGCGGATAGAACGCCACGAACATCGCCGGAATGATGGCGAAATACTTGGCGACGTCGTTGGCGATCGAGAACGTGGTCAGCGCGCCGCGCGTCATCAGCAATTGCTTGCCGATCTCCACCACCTCGATCAGCTTGGTCGGGTCGGAATCGAGGTCGACCATGTTGCCGGCCTCGCGCGCCGCCTGGGTGCCGCTCTGCATCGCGACGCCGACATCGGCCTGCGCGAGCGCCGGCGCGTCGTTGGTGCCGTCGCCGCACATCGCGATCAGCCGTCCATTGGCTTGCTCGCCGCGGATGTATCGCAGCTTGTCCTCGGGGGTGGCCTGCGCGATGAAGTCGTCGACGCCGGCTTCCGAGGCGATCGAGGCCGCGGTCACCGGGTTGTCGCCGGTGATCATCACCGTCTTGATCCCCATCCGCCGCAACGCCGCGAAGCGTTCCTTGACGTCGGGCTTCACCACGTCTTTCAGATGAATGACGCCGAGCAGCCGGCCGCCTTCCGCGAGTCCCAGCGGCGTGCCGCCAGCGCGGGCGATGCGGTCGACCGCAGCGCGGAACGCCGGCGGTTCGGCGACGTCGGCGCCGGCCTGATCGCGGACGAATTTCAGGATCGAATCGACCGCACCCTTACGCAGCTTGCGCGCGCCGAGATCGACGCCCGAGAGCCGCGTCGTCGCCGAGAACGCGATGAAGTTCGCGTCGCCGGACGTCGCGACGTTGGCGAGGCCGTGCTTCTCCTGCGCCAGCGCCACGATCGAGCGGCCCTCGGCGGTCTCGTCCGCCTGGCTCGCGAGCAGCGCGGCTTCGGCCGCTTCGGCGTCGCTGACGCCGGGCACCGCGACGATCTCCGAGGCCAGGCGATTGCCGAAGGTGATGGTGCCGGTCTTGTCGAGCAGCAGCGTATCGATGTCGCCGGCGGCTTCCACCGCGCGGCCGGACATCGCCAGCACGTTGAAACGCACCAGCCGGTCCATGCCGGCGATGCCGATCGCCGACAGCAGCGCGCCGATCGTGGTCGGGATCAGCGTCACGAACAGCGCTACCAGCACGATCACCGAGATCGATCCGCCGGCATAGTTCGCGAAGCTCGGGATCGCATTGACCACGAACACGAAGATGATGGTGAGGCCGACCAGCAAGATGTTGAGCGCGATCTCGTTCGGCGTCTTCTGCCGCTCGGCGCCTTCGACCAACCCGATCATGCGGTCGAGAAACGACGAGCCGACCGCCGCGGTGATCTTCACGACGATGCGGTCCGAGATCACATTGGTGCCGCCGGTCACCGCTGAGCGGTCGCCGCCGGATTCGCGGATCACCGGCGCGGATTCGCCGGTCACCGCGGCCTCGTTGATCGAGGCGATGCCCTCGATCACTTCGCCGTCGCCGGGAATGGTGTCGCCGGCCTCGCAGACCACCAGATCGCCGACACCGAGACGTTCGGCGGCGACGCCTTCGTATAGTTCGGTGTTGCCCGGCATCAGCAATCGCTTGGCGACGGTCTGGGCGCGGGTCGAGCGTAGCGCGTCGGCCTGCGCCTTGCCGCGGCCTTCGGCGACCGCTTCGGCGAAATTGGCGAACAGGATGGTGAACCACAGCCAGATCGTGATCTGCAGGTCGAAGCCGAGCGTGCCGTCGCCCGCGACCAGGTTGCGGATCGTCAGGATCGTGGTCAGCGCAGTGACGATTTCGAGAACGAACATCACCGGATTCTTGATCAGCGTGCGCGGATCGAGCTTGACGAAGGCGTGGCCGATCGCGGGGAGCAGGATTGCCGGATCGAGAATGGTCGGCGCCGGCGCCCGCTTGCGGAGTTTGGAGGTGTGCATGGTTGTTCTCCGGATTAGTAGGCGGCGTCGTTCAGCATCGCGAGATGCTCGACGATCGGGCCGACGGCGAGCGCCGGAAAGAAGGTGAGGCCGCCGACGATCAAGATGACGCCGACAAGGAGGCCGACGAACAGCGGGCCGTTGGTCGGGAAGGTGCCGGCGGTCGCGGCGATCTTCTTCTTGCCGGCGAGCGAGCCGGCGATCGCCATCGCCGGGATGATCACCCAGAACCTTCCCAGGAACATCGCGACCGCGCCGGCGAGATTGTAGAAAGGCGTGTTACCGGAGAGGCCGCCGAATGCCGAACCGTTGTTGGCCGCCTGCGAGGTGAAGGCGTAGAGGACTTCGCTGAAGCCGTGCGGGCCGGCATTGGCCATCGACGCCACCGCCGGCGGATAAACAACGGCGATCGCGGTGAAGCCCAGCATCAGCAGCGGCAGGATCAGGATCGCGAGCATCGCCATCTTGACCTCGCGCGCCTCGATCTTCTTGCCGACATATTCCGGCGTGCGGCCGACCATCAGTCCGGCGAGGAAGATGGTGATGATGACGAACAGCAGCATGCCGTAGAGGCCGGCGCCGACGCCGCCGATCACGATCTCACCGAGCTCCATGTTGATGATCGGGATCATGCCGCCGAGCGCGGTGAACGAGTCGTGCATCGCATTGACCGCGCCGCACGAGGCCGCGGTGGTAATCACTGCGAACAGCGCCGAGGCGGCGATGCCGAAGCGGACCTCCTTGCCCTCCATGTTGCCGCCGCTGAGCCCAAGCGATTGCAGGATCTGCGTGCCGTTGGCCTCGGCCCAGTAGCAGACCACCACGCCGGCGATGAACAGCGTGCCCATCGCGGCGAGGATCGCCCAGCCCTGGCGCTGATCGCCGACCATCCGGCCGAACACGTTGGTGAGCGCCGCGCCGAGCGCGAAGATCGACAGCATCTGCAGGAAATTCGACAGCGCGGTCGGGTTCTCGAACGGGTGCGAGGCGTTGGTATTGAAGAAGCCGCCGCCATTGGTGCCGAGCATCTTGATCGCGACCTGCGAGGCGACCGGGCCGAGCGCGATCGTCTGCTTGCCGCCTTCGAGCGTGGTCGCATCGACAGACGGTCCGAGCGTCTGCGGCATCCCCTGCCACACCAGCACCAGCGTGAAGACGATGCAGATCGGCAGCAGCACGTAGAGCGTGCAGCGGGTGATATCGACCCAGAAATTGCCGATCGTCTTCGCCGAGGCGCGGGCGAAACCGCGGATCAGCGCCATCGCCAGTACGATGCCGGTAGCGGCGGAGAGGAAGTTCTGCACCGTCAGGCCGAACATCTGGGTCAGATACGACAGCGTGCTCTCGCCGCCGTAGTTCTGCCAGTTGGTATTGGTGAGGAACGATATCGCGGTATTGAGCGCGAGATCCGGCGCCACCGTGCCTTGTCCTGCCGGATTCAGCGGCAGCAACGGCTGCAGCCGCAGTAAGAGGTACAGCAGCACGAAGCCGGCGGCGTGAAACAGCAGCATCGCCAGCGTGTAGGTCAGCCAGTGCTGCTCGCGGTGCGGATCGACGCCGGCGAGGCGATACAGCCCGGCTTCGACCGGCCGCAGCACGAACGACAGCGGCGTGGTCCGGCCGTTGAAGACGCGGGTGAGGTAGGCGCCGAGCAAAGGCGTCAGCGCCACGATGATTGCGCAGAACAGCGCGATCTGGGTCCATCCGATCAGTGTCATCGCGCGCTCCTAGAACCGTTCAGGGCGCAACAGCGCATAGACGAGATAGATCAGCAGCAGCGCGCTGACCGACGCGGCGAACAGATAGTCGAACGTCATGGTGGTGCTCCTCAAATCCGTTCGCACGCGAAGGCGTAGCCGATGGTGACGGCGAACAGGCCGAAGCCGGTGAGGAGCATGAGAAAATCGAACATCGAAGCCTCCTGAAGGTCGGGCTTCGATTCAGCTAGGCTGAGCGGTATAAGGAAGCGATGCGGAATCGCCGGCGGCGGCATAAGGGCGGCATAAAGGCCCGCGCGAAAACGACGTGCCGATTTCGCCGCGGTCAGGCCGCGCGGGTGCCGCGGTGTTCTGCGAGCAGCATGCGGAATTTGGCCGCGGGCACGGCTGGGCTGAACAGCCAGCCCTGCATCTGGCTGCAGCCGAGCGCGCGCAGAATGTCGCGCTGCCGTGCGGTCTCGACGCCTTCCGCCGTGGTCGTCATGCGGCGCGAGGCCGCGATATTGACCACGGCCTCGACGATCGCCGTCGATCCTTCGGTGGTGTCGATGTTCTCGACGAAGGCGCGGTCGATCTTGATCTTGTCGAACGGGAACCGCTGCAGATAGCTCAGCGACGAATAGCCGGTGCCGAAATCGTCGAGCGAGATCCGCACCCCGAGCGCGCGGAGCAGGTTCAGCGTCGTCAAGGCGGCGTCGTCGTCGTGGATCAGCACCGCTTCCGTCACTTCGAGTTCCAAGCGTCGCGCGGGCAATCCGGTCGACCCGAGCACCGACGCCACCAGCAGCGCCAGCGTCGGCTGTCGGAACTGGACCGGCGAAATGTTGACGGCCAGCGTGATGTCCTCGTCCCACTGCACCGCTTCGGCGCAGGCGGTCGCCAGCGTCCAGCCGCCGATCTCGTTGATCAGGCCGGTGTCTTCGGCGATCGGGATGAATTCCCCCGGTGAGATCATGCCGCGGGTCGGATGCCGCCAGCGCAGCAATGCCTCGCAGCCGGTGATCGCGTCACTGCGTAGATCGACCAGCGGCTGGTAGTGTATTTCGAAGCCGCCGTCGGCGATCGCGCTGCGCAGGTCGAATTCGAGTTCGCGGCGGGCGCGCGCAATCGCGTCCATCGCCGGCTCGAAGAACCGGAAGGTCCGCCGGCCCCCCGCCTTGGCGCTGTACATCGCCAGGTCGGCGTTCTTGATGAGCTGGTCGATATCGGCGCCGTCCCCTGGCGCGATCGCGATCCCGATCGAGGCGTCGGTCGACAGATGATGGCCGAGGCATTGGTACGGCGCGCGGATCGTCTGGAGGATCCGCTCGGCCAGCAGGGTGGCTTGGTCGCTGTCGGCGGCGCTGGCCGCGATGACCGCGAATTCGTCGCCTCCGAGCCGGGCGACGAAGTCGCTGGCGCCGACGCATTCCCGCAGCCGAACCGCAACCTGCTTCAGCAATTCGTCCCCGGTGGGATGGCCGAGCGTATCGTTGATGCTCTTGAATTCGTCGATGTCGATATAAAGCAGCGCGCACGCCGCGCCGCCCTGGCTGCGTTGCAGTTCGCGCTCCAGCCGCTGCCGGAACAGGCTGCGGTTCGGCAGATCGGTCAGGCTGTCGTAGTGCGCGAGATAGGCGATCTTCTCACTGTCGCGGATTCGCTCCGTGATGTCTTCGTGCGTCGCGACCCAGCCTCCGCCCGGAACCGGAACGCTCGATATCTGGATCGAACGGTCGTGGGAGCCGTGCACCGCCGAGGTCTTTTCGACCATCACGGCCTGAACGATGCTGTTGCAATATTCATCGACATCGCCGTTGAACGATCCCAGCGCCTTCCGGTGAGCGACGATGTCGCGGAAGCTGCAGCCCGGCTTCACGATCTCCGGTGACAGCCCGTACATCTTGATGTAGCGCTGATTGCAGACGACCAGGCGCTGCGAGGCATCGAACAGCAGCAGCCCTTGGGACATGTTGTTGATCGCAGTGTTGAGCCGCTGCTTGTCCAGCGCCAGTCGCGCCTGCGTCGCGTGATGCTGTTTGCCGAGCTGCCGGGTGATCAGCAGCAGAATGATGGTCACCACCAGCGCCGAGACCGTGGCGGCGGATATCAGAAGCCTGGTCTGCTTGCGCCACGCCGCCAGCGCCTCGTCCGTGGTGGTGGCGGTGACGACCACGATCGGGAGGGTCGCCAGTGCATACGACGACACCAGCCGCTCGCGACCGTCGACCGGGCTCGTCACTTGTGTGGTGATGTTGGATTCGAACAGTCCCAGCCGGGCCATCTTTCCCGACCGCAGATTGCGCCCGATGCTGTCGTCGGCATGCGGATAGCGCGCCATCAGCATGCCGTTGCTGTGATGAATCGAGATCGCGGAATCGCCGCCGAGCGACACCGACGCCAGGAAATACTCGAAATGCGCCGGCGTCAGCGATCGGCTGACGACGCCGACAAATTCGCCGCGGGCGTTGTTGAGCCGCTGCGCAAGCACGATGGTCCAGCCGCCGGCGAGGGTGTTCTGGACCAATTCGACGGTGGTTCGCGGCGCAATGCCGGCCTTGTGGGCCTTGAAGTAGGAGTGCTCGGCGATCGACAATTCGGGCACCGGCCAATGCGACGAGTTGTTGATCAGGGTGCCGCGATCATTGAAGATCGCGAGCCCCGAGATCTCCGCGGTGGCCCCGGCCTTGGCGCGCAGCATTTCGTGCGCCTTGATCGTGGCCATCTGGCCGCTGAAGGCATCCGCGGAGTCGATCTGGGCTTGCCTCACCAGCGCGACCACCTCGGCCTGGATGGTGAGAAAATCCTCCAACTCGCGATTGTAGTGATGCGCCAGCAGCATAGCCGTGTTGGCCAGTTCGCGCTCGCTGTTCTGCAGGGCCTTGGTACGAAAATCGCCGACGATCATCGTCGTCACGACCGCGATCGCGGTGATCAACAGCAGCCCGCATCCCATCAGCAGCGCCACGGGGCGGTGGTTCAGCATGTTGCTGATGGTGATGCGCTCGGATAGGGCCGACGGATCGGTGTCTCCGGTATCGCTGTGCGAACTGGTCCTCATTGCCACAGGAATAACTGCCAGTGATGGAAACTAAGTTAGCAATCACGGTAATCAAACCTTAAACGATTGTTCCGGATCGGGCGGCGATCGAGCCGGCGGCCGCCGGGGTAGTCGCCGGTCTGGCGTTCCGAAAACGAAAAGGGCCGACGGCTGACGCCGCCGGCCCTTTCGATCGTGCGAACGGGCGAATGAGATGCGCGAATTGTCGCGCCGCCGATCAGTTGATCCGGGTATCGGGCCGGGTCGCCGTCGAACTGGTATTACGGTATACTTCGAATACTCCAAGCGCGATCGCGGCGAGGAAAATGAACACGATCAGGTTGCGCGGCAGCAGCATCGACGCCGCGATCAGCGCCACCGAAATGGTGCAGGCTTTGACCAGCTTCTGCTCGTCGGCGAAAAGCGCCTTGAACCGGTCGATGTTGTCCTGCTTCCACAAGGGTGGCGACAGCGACTGCAATCCGAATTTCTCCCACGCGCCCCTGAAGCCGAGCTCGCGCGCCCACAGCAGGAACAGCGCGATCACGAAAGCGAGCAGGGCGACGATCGCCCCGGGCGGACCACCCGCGTAGCCGATCACGACCACAAGAGCGACCGCAAATGCAGCGAGCCAGAATTGCATGTGATGTACCTATGTTCACCCGGTTCTCGGGTGCCTTTTCGGGTTCGTCCACGCACGCATGACCGCGAGTGGAGGGAAAGGACGCCAAGCACGCGAACGCGATACCAGAGGTCGTCATCCGGGACTGCGTCCACGATCTCGTACGCGAAGCGAACGCGCGTCCCGATGCCGGCTCTGTTCGATTAAAACAAATGAGGAACGGTCGCCAGTCAGGCGAATTGCTGACAGCGTCCGTTGGACGAAAGTCATTCGCCGACGTCGGTTCGGTTCCCCCGCGGACGGGAGCGCCCAGGGATCATCGCGATCGAATCGGGTGGTCTCAGGAGCGGGCATCAGCCCGTCCTCGATTGGGGAGGGATCCGGCTGATGATCAGCCCGCGCGGCAGGGCGATCCGGCGGTCGGTATTCGTACGAGCCCTCAATTTAATCTCTGCGTAACGACGATCCCCGAATAGTCCCCGTCATGGAGATCAGCACCATGATGATGCAAACGCTCGAAACAACCGATGTGAAGGAAGCCCGACGCTCGCGTATCGCCCAGTTCAGCGGGCGCGCGGCGACACTCAAGGTCGGTGGC
Source organism: Rhodopseudomonas palustris (assembly GCF_034479375.1). Classification (NCBI taxonomy): domain Bacteria; kingdom Pseudomonadati; phylum Pseudomonadota; class Alphaproteobacteria; order Hyphomicrobiales; family Nitrobacteraceae; genus Rhodopseudomonas; species Rhodopseudomonas palustris. The sequence continues at coordinate 4,614,814 of NZ_CP140155.1, forward strand.
TCCTCGATCACCGGCGTCGTTCGCGCGGTCAAGGAGGATACCAGCGGCGAGACGCCGCGCTGGATCGTGACCGTGATCGAGAAGCAGCCTCGCGCCTGATCAGCCGCCGATCAGGGCTTCGGGCGGAATGAAGTAGTGGGCATTGCGGCCGGCCTGAGCTTTGGCCGACGCCAGTTCGGCCCGCGCGACGACCCGCAAATGCACCTCGTCCGGGCCGTCGAGAAACCGCATCGCCCGGCCCCACGTCCACAGATACGACAACGGCGTATCCGGCGTCAGGCCCATCGCGCCGAACACCTGCATCGCCCGGTCGACGATCCGCGTCTGCAGCCGTGCGGCGACCAGCTTGATCGCCGAGACGTCGACGCGGGCCGCCGCATTGCCTTCGCGATCCATGCGATGCGCCGCTTTCATCACCAGCAGGCGCGCCTGGTCGATTTCCAGACGCGACTCTGCGATCCAGTCCTGGATGTTGGCGTAGTCGGCCAGATGCCTGCCGAACGCCCGACGTTCCAGCGCGCGCTCGCACATCAATTCCAGCGCGACTTCGCACTGGCCGATGGTGCGCATGCAGTGATGCACCCGGCCGGGGCCGAGGCGGTCCTGCGCCAGGCGGAAGCCCTTGCCCTCTTCGCCGAGCAAGTTGGACGCGGGTACGCGGACGTTACGGAACAGCAGTTCGCAATGGCCCTCGGGCGAGTGATAGTGCATCACCGGAATGTTGCGGACGATGCTCAGCCCGGGCGTGTCCATCGGCACCAGCAGCATCGAATGCCGCTCGGTGGAATTCGGATCGAGATCCGCGCCTGTGACGCCCATCACGATCGCCAGCTTGCAGTTCGGGTGCGCCGCGCCGGTGATGAACCATTTGCGGCCGTTGACGACGTAGTCGTCGCCGTCGCGGGTGATGGTGGTGCGGATATTGCGGGCGTCGGACGAGGCGGCGTCGGGTTCGCTCATCGCGAAGCACGAGCGGATCTCGCCGATCAGCAGCGGCTCCAGCCATTTACTGCGCTGGTCCGGCGTCGCGGCGAGCTGCAACAGCTCCATATTGCCGGTGTCGGGCGCATTGCAGTTGAACACTTCCGACGCCCAGTGAATCCGGCCCATGATCTCGGCGAGCGGCGCGTATTCGAGATTGGTCAGGCGCTGTCCGGGATCGTCGTCGCCGAGGCTCGGCAGAAACAGATTCCACAAATCCTCGGAGAAGGCGCGCGACTTCAGCCGCTCGATCAGCGCCAGCGGATAGCGCCCGGCGTCGGCGTCGCGATGCCAGGCGACATTCGCCGGCTCCACGTGAAAGCGCATGAAGTCGGAGAGCTGCGCCCGTAGCCGCACGACCTTGTCGCTGTCGTCGAAATCCATGGTGCGGCCCTCAACAGGGGTAGGCCGCGACGCGGCGGGCGGATGGCGGACGAAATCTGCAGCGCCTCGCGTGGCGCATCAGTCGCGCTTGAGGCTGAGAATGTAGCGCACGATCTCGTCGGCATCGGCGGGTGCGATGATGAGATTCGGCATGTCGGTGTGGTTGGACCGCAGGAACACCTTGAGCGACAATTCGGTGGTCGACGGCATGTTGGCGATGCGCACGAACGCCGGCCCCTTGCCGCTGAGCACCTCGTTGCGCTCGACGGCGTGGCATTCCTTGCACCAGTTCACCGCCAGCCGGTGCCCGGCGGTGACGGCTTCCGGCAGCGTCGCGCCCTCGGCGCGGTGCAGCCGGACCGCCAGCAGCACCGCTACGATCAGAAAGACAGTCGCCAGCAGACGGATCCAGCCGTGCGACATCACCGCAGTCAGTGACGGGCGGACAGAGGCGGAGTGCTCTGGAGCTCTTCCGCCAGCGCGTCGAGCGTCACCTTGTTGGCGCAATAGGCCTGGTAATGCTCGGCAAGCGAACCGTCGGCGATGTCGTGGTCGCATTCGCTCTTGTGGCGGCACAGCGCGCAAACGCGTTCGAGGTCGCGCATCACCAGCGGCTGGGTTCGCGCAATGGCCTCCTCGCTGATGCCGAGCGCTTTCAGAAGCTGCGGAAGCTCCTCGACCTTGTGCGGGCCCTGGCGAACCAGTTCGTCGAGGTCAGTCGAGGTGACGCCGAGGTCGTGAGCGATGCGGCTGAATTCAGCGGCGTCGAACTGGCACATCTCGGACACGTCGCGCCGGTGCTTGAGCCACTCGGCGAAGGTCTCGATCAGCCGATCGACGAAGGGATAGGGGCGAGAATGAGCAGGCATGGCGCCCTCCAGATTTGTCGGGGATGACGCGACCATCGCCGATGATCAGGTGGGTCACATTGCGCCAGATCAAGCCGAGCAACTCCAAATAACGTCGCAGGCACGCGTGAAGATCTTTGGTAATCAAGAGCTTGGGGGAAACACGAGGTAGGTGCGGCGTCAGCTCTGCGTTCAGCGCAGATAGCTCTGCGCCGCTAGCCGCGCCCGACATTGACGCGCGAAACCACCGTCCGCGCCTGCTCGACCTGACGGCCCGACGCGCTCGGGCGGCCGCTGCTGAAGCCCTGCACCGAGGGCTTCAGCTCTTCGAGGAAGACCGGCTTCGAGAAGTAGTAGCCCTGCGCATAGCGGATCCTGGTCATGGTCTGCAGATAGGCGAGTTCTTCGAACGTCTCGATGCCTTCGGCGATCACCGTCATGCCCAGCGCCTCACTCAGCGATTCGATCGCCCTGAGAATGCCCTGGCTGCGCGGCCGCCTGTGAATGTCCGTGATGAACGACCGATCGATCTTGATCTCGTCCGCGGTGATGTCCGCCAGCGCCGACAACGACGAGTAGCCGACGCCGAAATCGTCGATCGAGATACCGACGCCGATCTGGCGCAGCATCGGGAGAATTTCACTCTGGAAGTGGCTTTTCGTGACGAAGGCGTCTTCCGTCACTTCGATGATGAAGCGCGACGGACATTCGGTCGCGGCCAGAGCCGCGGAGAACGATTGCATGAAATGGAAGTTGCCGGCCTGCTTGGCCGCGACATTGATGCTGATACTCGTTTCAGAGCCGAAGGCGTCGTTGATCAGGTCGATCGACTTCACGATCTCGGCGAGGACCAGATGGGTGAGTTCGTCGATCAGCCCGAGTTCGACGGCCAGATCGACGAAGGTTCCGGGCGCCTGAATCACGCCGTCGTCGTCGCGCAGCCGCACCAGCGCCTCGATGCCTTTGATCTCGCGGGTGCGGATATCGACCTTGGGCTGGAATGCGCAGCAGAATCGCCTGTCGAGAATCGCCTGGCGCAGCGACTGCTCGACAGCCATCCGTTCCAGCGCCTCGCGCTCCATCGCGACGTCGAAGATCGCCGCGGCACCCTTGGTCGCGCTCTTGACGCGGTACATCGCGATGTCGGCGTTCTGGCGCAGCGCCTCGAAACTGTTGCCGTGCTCGGGATACAGGCTGACGCCCGTCGACGCCGAAGCGAACAGCTCCGACCCGTCGATATAGAACGGCGCCTTCAGCCGCTGCAGCAGGAAATCGATGTAGTCGGCGACCTCGGTCAGGCTCTCGATCGGGTTGAGCAGCAGCAGAAATTCGTCGCCGCTGATGCGCGACAGCATGTCGGTCTCGCGCAGATCGAGGCCGAGCCGTTTGGCCACCCCGACAAGGAGCGCGTCGCCGACCGCGTGGCCGTAGTAGTCATTGATGTGCTTGAAATTGTCGATGTCGAGAAACGCGAGCGCGAACCGGTTCGGTGGGCCGTCGACGCTCAACAAGGCGTTGGCTTGGCTTTCGATGATGCTGCGGTTCGGAAGCCCCGTCAGTTCGTCGAAATAGGCGCGGCGGAACAGGTCGTCCTCGATCGCCTTCTGTTCGGTCATGTCGAGAGAACTCGACAGCAGCAGCCGCCGCCCCCTGATCTCGATCGGCCGATGCGCGGTCAGGAAGGTGCGCGCCGCCGCGCCTTCCCCGGCGCGTTCCTCGCGGATCGCGCTTTGGCCGGCGCGCAGCGCCATGCCGACGGCGCGGCGCTGTTCGATTGCGAGGGAAGGCGTGGCGGTCGTCGTCGGACCGGCCGGCAGGTCGAAGTGCGCCGCGGCGGCATCGTTGACGACGAGAAACTCGCCCTGGTCGTCCTGTACAGTCACCGCCGAGGGGAGCCTGCGGACGATTTCTTTCAGGGTCTGAAAATCGATGCCGTCGGCGGTCGCCGGCAGGCCGCCACCGGGCGTGCGCGTTGCCGCGGCGCTGGTCTCCGATTGGATCGGATCGCCGTAAATTTCCGAGGAGGCTGCACTGGACATCGCAGCGAAGCATGGCAAGTTTGGTTGTAATAAATGTTAAGTTCCGCGCGGAAAGGTCGTCGCAATCCGCGCACTAATCGATTCGGAACTGCGACGCGGCAATTTGTCGTTAACAAAACGTCAAATCGACAAGCCGAGCGCAGGGAAGACTGCGCCGCAACAGGGGAGACGAGACGATGGGACGGCTGAACGGCAAGGTTGCGGTGATCACCGGCGCGACCAGCGGGATTGGTCTGCGCACGGCCGAAGTATTCATCGCCGAGGGCGCCCAAATCGTGATTGCCGGCCGCCGTGCGCCCGAGGGTGAAGCGCTGGCGGCAAAGCTCGGGCCGTCCTGCGTCTTCAGGCAGACCGACGTCACCGAAGAGGATCAGATGAAAGCTCTGATCGCGCAGGCGATCGATTCTTTCGGACGGATCGACTGCCTGTTCAACAATGCCGGCGGTCCGGCGCAGACGGGCGGCATCGAGGGTCTCGAAGTCGACCGGTTCGATGCTGCGATGGCGACGCTGGTGCGCAGCGTGATGCTCGGCATGAAGCATGCCGCGCCGCACATGAAGAAACAGGGCTCGGGCTCGATCATCAACAACGGAAGCATCGCCGGCCGGCTCGCCGGCTTCTCGTCGTCGCTGGTGTACGGCGCCGCCAAGGCGGCGGTGATCCATCTCACCAAATGCGTCGCGATGGAGCTCGGCGAGTCCGGCGTCCGGGTCAATTCGATCTCGCCCGGCGCGATCGCGACCGGCATCTTCGGCAAGGCGCTCGGCCTGACCACCGAGGCCGCGGAGAAAACCTCGGCGACGATGCGCGAAATCTACAAGACTGCGCAGCCGATCCAGCGCGCGGGACTACCCGAAGACATCGCGCACGCCGCGGTGTTTCTCGCCAGCGACGAGTCGGGCTTCATCAACGGCCACGATCTGGTGATCGACGGCGGCATTACCGGCGGCCGCAACTGGACGCAGCAGCAGCAGGGCTACGTCGCGCTGCGCAAGGCGTTCGATCACGGCGAGGGCTGAGCAACACGCTTGCTGTCATTGCGAGGGGCGAAGCGACGAAGCAATCCAGGGCTCGGGGCGCTGAGCTCTGGATTGCTTCGCTCCGCTCGCAATGACGAGAGACGTTGTTCTGCTAACTACTTCACTGGCGCCATGTTGACCCGCAGGCCGTCTTTCGGCTTCGGGATCGGCCACATCTGCCACGACGATTGATAGTTCGGCGGCAGGCCCAGGCTGAGGTTCTGCAGCAGGTGCACCGCGAAGCACTTCGCCTGCATGTAGGCGAAGTTCAGCCCGAGGCACATATGCGCGCCGCCCCCATAGGCGACCCAGGCGAAGCGGTGGCGGCCACGCTGCGCCTCGTCGGTGAAGCGGAGCGGATCGAATCTGTCCGGGTCGGGCCAGATCTCCGGCATGTGGTGGGTGTAGAGCGGATTGATCGCCACCATGGTGCCGGCCGGAATTGTGTAGCCCTTGAAGGTGAATTCCCGGGTGGCGCGACGCGGCAGCGACGGCACCGGCGGCCGCAGCCGCATCGCTTCCTTGAACGCCATCTCGGTCAACGGTAACGCATCGAGCTGTTCGAACGTCATCGCTTCACCCGGCTTCAGCCCGAGGCCGGCGATTTCCTCCCGCAACCGCTGCTGCCAGTGCGGATCGGCGGCTAGTGCGGCGACGAACGAGGTCAGCGACGAGGTCAGCGTGTCGTGCGCCGCCATCATCAGGAAGCTCATATGGTCGACGATGTCCTGCGTCGACAATAGTGCGCCGTCCTCATGGGTGGCGCGGCACAAATGCGAGAACAGGTCGTCGCCGCCCTTGGCGCGGCGGATCGGGATCTGTTCGGAGAAGTAAGCCACGATGCGCTTGCGGCCGCGGACACCGCGCGCCATCGCCGTGCCGGGCCACGGCTTGCGGATCGGCGCGACTGAGGCCGCCACCATGTCGACGAAGGCGGCGTTGACCTCTGCGGTTTCCGCACCGATCGCGGTGCCGAGGAACGAAGTCGCGGCGAGGTCGAGCGTGAGCTGCTTCATCGCCGGATAGCACAGCATCTCTCCGGGTTGCGCCCGCCACTGCGCCACGCGTCGCGCGATGCCCGAGTTGAGCTCGGCGAGATAGGACTGCATCGGCCCGGCCTTGAACGCCACCGACAGCGCCTTGCGGTGCAGCCGGTGCTCGTCGAAATCGAGCATCATCAACCCACGCGGAAACAGCAGCCCGAGAATCGATCCCCAGCCGTGGGTCGAGGAGAACAGCTTGGTATTGTCGAACAGCACCAGCTCGTTGGCCTCCGGCCCCAGCAGCGTGATGCTGGTCTCGCCGAGCACCCGGCTGCGATACACCGGGCCGTACAGCCGGCCCATCATCTCGACCTGGCCCTTCGGGTCCGCGAGCACGTGCAGGGTGCGACCGATGATCGGCCAGCCTTCGTCCCCGGGAATATGGGCGAGCGCACTGCGTGGCGGCGGCAGTGTTGCAATGAGCGACGAGTCCGCGGCCTGGATCGACATGGAGTTCCCTCGACGTTTCCTGACAGCCTTCGCGGAGCTGAGCCTCCGTCTTGTGGCCAGTTGCAGTTGAAAATAGGAGGCGCGTGATCGGCTTGGCAAGCGCTAACTCGGTGACGTTCGCCGTCATGATGCCGCTGCTTGCGGGTGAGAATGTCGCTCGGCACCAAAGCGATCGGTCTCCCAACGCCGCCGGCGATCGCTTTGCCGCGGCAAGCCGCGACGCGCTGCCGCAGAGGCCGATCTTGTTCGAAAGCAAAGAGTTACCATCTCACGGATGCGTGAGCCGTCCATCGGACGGGACGCAGGAGGAGGACCATGAGTTACTTTAAAACCGCGATGTTGCTCGCCGGTATGACCGCGCTGTTCATGGGCGTCGGCTATCTGATCGGCGGCGCCAGCGGCGCGATGATCGCGTTGGTCGTCGCCGCGGCGATGAACATCTTCACCTACTGGAATTCCGACCGGATGGTGCTGTCGATGTACGGCGCCCAGGAGGTCGACGCGCGCACCGCGCCGGACCTGCACCGGATGGTGGCGGAGCTGGCCGGCCTCGCCGGCCTGCCGATGCCGCGGGTGTTCATCATGGACAACCCGCAGCCGAACGCGTTCGCCACCGGCCGCAATCCGGAGAACGCCGCGGTCGCCGTCACCACCGGCCTGATGCAGTCGCTCAGCCGCGAGGAACTCGCCGGCGTGGTGGCGCATGAGCTCGCGCACATCAAGAACCACGACACGCTGCTGATGACCATCACGGCGACGATCGCCGGTGCGATCTCGATGGTGGCGCAGTTCGGCATGTTCTTCGGCGGCAACCGCGAGAACAACAGCGGCCCGGGCCTGATCGGCTCGATCGCGCTGATGATTCTCGCGCCGCTCGGCGCCATGCTGGTGCAGATGGCGATCAGCCGGACCCGCGAATACGCCGCCGACGAAATGGGCGCGCGGATCTGCGGCCAGCCGATGTGGCTCGCCTCGGCGCTCGGCCGGATCGAGAACGCCGCGCATCAGGTGCCGAATTACGAGGCCGAGCGGGCGCCGGCGACCGCGCATATGTTCATCATCAACCCGCTGTCGGGCCAGGGGATGGACAATCTTTTCGCGACCCATCCCTCGACCGAGAATCGCGTTGCGGCGCTGCAGCGTCTCGCCGGCGAGATCGGCGGCGGCGGTGCGAGCTTCGGCCGGCCGAGTAGCCCGTCGCCGCGCGGCCCGTGGACCGGTGCGCCGCGCGGCAGCGGCCAGCCCCGTGCCCGCGGCCCGTGGGGTTGATGCGTCGCCACTGACCGCAGCGCAGCATTGAGAGAGCGAAGGCCCCGGATCACACCGGGGCCTTTTTGCTGACCATTGTTCCACCCCCTCATCGAGGAGCTGAGCGACGAAGCAATCCAGCAGCGCCGAACACCGAAGCGCTGGATTGCTTCGCTTCGCTCGCAATGACGGGGAAAGGTCGTTGACAGGTGACCGCCTGCTTCTTCAGATTGGTGCCGATAATTGTGCGGAGCGACCCACGGGCCGTTTCGTGACACCTGTTTTCGAGCCTGTTTGCATTTTCGGTCGCCGCCCGATGGCGACGATGTCCCAATTCATTCCGGTTACCTGCGAGGTAATCGACCCGATGACGACGGGCTGCGACGCTCCTGCTTCCGCAGCCGATTGCCCAGGATCGTCGCCATGCATCAAACCCTCGCCGTCACCACGGATTCATCGCGCCGCTGGCGCGTGCTGGCGATCGTGGTCTCCGCACAGTTCATGTTCGGCGTCGACTCCTTCATCGTCAACGTCGCGATCCCGACGATCTCGGCCGAGCTGAACGCCTCGTCGTCGCAGCTCGAGGCGGTGATTGCGATCTATCTGATCGGCTATGCGACGCTGATCGTCACCGGCGGTCGGCTCGGCGACATCTACGGCACCAGGACGGTGTTTCTCGCCGGCGTTGTCGGCTTTACCCTGACATCGCTATGGTGCGGGCTGGCGCAATCCGGCACCGAACTGATCCTGGCGCGGCTGGCGCAGGGCACCACCGCGGCGCTGATGGTGCCGCAGGTGCTTGCGACTCTGCATGTGCTGTTTCCGGACGCCGCTCGGGCCAAGGCGTTCGCGATCTACGGCATCGTGCTCGGCCTCGCCGGCGCGGCCGGCTTCGCGCTCGGCGGCCTCTTGGTGACGCTCGATCTCGGCGGCTACGGCTGGCGTGCGATCTTCTTCGTCAACGTTCCGGTCGGGCTCATCATTCTGGCTGCCGCAGCGTGGGTGGTGCCGCAGGCGCCGCGGCGGCCGGGCACCAGGCTCGACCTGCCGGGCGCGGCGATTTTGTTCACCGGCCTGTTGTGCGTGATCGGCCCGCTGCTTTTCGGCCGCGAGGTCGGCTGGGCGTGGTGGGTCTGGGCGGTGATGGCCGGAGGCGTCGGCATCGTGCTGTTGTTCGTGCGCTACGAGCGCGCGCTCGCGGCGCGCGGCGGGATGCCGCTAATTGATCTCACGCTGCTCGCCGATCCGGCCTTCATGCGCGGGCTCGGCGCGGTGTTTTGCTTCTTCTTCGCCAATCAGTCGTTCTATCTGGTGGTGACGCTGTACATGCAGATGGTGCTGAAGATCCCTCCACTGCAAGCCGGCCTGGTGTTTCTGCCGCTCGCATTGGCCTTCGTCATCGCGTCGCGGCATTCGGGCGCGCGCGCGAAGCGGCGCGGGACGCTGGTGCTGATCGAGGGCTGCCTGCTGCAGATCGCCGGCCTCGCGCTGGTCGCGCTGACGGCCGCCACGATCGCGGCGCCGACGCCGTTCCTGTTGGCGCTGGTGCTGATCGTGACCGGCTATGGCCAGGGCCTGGTGATGGCGCCGCTGTCGGGCGCTGTGCTGTCGACGGTGCAGGCGGCCAGCGCCGGCTCCGGCTCCGGTCTCTACGGCACCACCACGCAGATCTCGTCGGCCGCCGGCATCGCGGCGATCGGCTCGATCTACTTCGCGCTGGCCGAGGCCTTCACGGGTCCGTTCGCGTTTCTCATGGCGCTGACGCTGATCGCCGGCTCGGTCGCCGGCAGCGTCGTCCTGCTGCACTGGATGCGGCGGGCGGCTTTGGTCCCATCGTAGGGATGTTTGGCTTTTGCCCGATGCGCTAAGGCTTCGATGCCGCGCGTCGGGGGACCGCGCGGCATGTTGCTGCGCAGCGTCGATCTTTGACGGCTTTCCGCGTCACGA